>NZ_JBGFFX010000007.1:0-256972 GCF_041224955.1 Erwinia aeris
TCAGCTACTCAGCTACTCAGCTACTCAGCTACTCAGCTACTCAGCTACTCAGCTACTCAGCTACAAAAATATTATCAAAGCTGAAACTTTTATATATTTTATTATAAATAATAAAGCCAATATTCACATTTAAAATGAATCAAAAATAAAAATAACAAAAAACTACCTTAATAATTAATAAACAATATTGCAAATACCGGCAGCAGAATTTCCTCTTCCTTGCGGCACTGCTATTATCTGTTACTATAACCTTCCGCAAAGCCATCATCACAATAAAGTAAAATACATGTTTTTAATTTGTTTTATTTCTTCCTGGTTAATGGTTGGTTTTATTTTATCGCATTATTTTTTCACGGATGAAAAACCCGAGGCGTATAAGGAGTGCCCCTACGAATGAGCCTGTCTCTGTCAGAACTGCCTGGCGCGTTAAAAAGACTTAACCGGCAAAGAAATCGTTACCTTCACGAGCAAAAAAGAAGATTTCGGCTGGTGCTGTCAGCCATGCTTCTGCGTAGCGCCAACAAGCATGAAAAAATCCCTCAGGCGCCGCAGCGCGTGGTTTTTCCTTTTATTAACCTTGGGATTGGCGATGCGGTATGCCATACCGGATTATGGCGAAAATTAAAGGATTTGGGCTACAGAGTACAAATCATCGCCGAGACCAGAAGCGAGGTATTTTTTAAAGGGCTGGACTGTGTCGATGACGTGTTTATCGTCGATGTCAATCATATTGACCGGCTGGAGAAAATCGATAGCGATATCGTTATCAGCATGTACTCCTGGATGCAGCGCAAGGAGCTTCTGGAGATAAAACTGCTGTCGCGGATTAATTATAGCTATGCCATCAGCATCGGTGGCTGGTTGAAGCGTCCTTATCATATCACGCTGGATTTAGCCGATAACTTTCATATTACCGATCCGCAAAAACAGCTGCTGGCAGCGCTGGGACATCCATGTAATACACTGCGCTATTGGCTAAACCCCTCGTCTTTTAGCGATGCGTTTATCAAAGACTGCCTGCAGAAATATGCTAAAAAAACCCTGATTGTGCTGAGTCCTTTCGCCAGCGTGAGCGAAAGAACCATGACGCGACAGCAAATCTTCGATCTTATTGCAAAGCTGCAGCATAGTGTGGATTGCAACATTTTTATTACGGGTGAGAAGCACCAGCTGGCGACGCTTGATCATGCCTCAGACAATGTTTTTATCTGCGCCTTCGATTCCTTGTGGCATACCCTCTCGTTGGTCAATAAGGCCGATCTCGTTATCTCGGTGGAAACAGCTATTGTCCATGTCGCCTGCGCGCTAAATAAAAAACTCGTCAGTATCTTTTATTCTACCAATATAAATTATAACGATGCGTTACAGAGCAATACTATCTTCAAGCCCATTGGAGAAAACGTACGGCAAATAATCGTTAACAGAACCACCCTTCCTTTCGATACGGATAAAGTTCTCCAGGCGTCTTTAGCTACGCTGGCCGCCGATCGTCTCGCTATTAATCCTGCTGGTTCTGGTAACTGTTCATCTGAACCGCTTGAGCCTGCCATCGTGGCGGGCTCGTGACTTTTGCTTAAAACCCAGGCGAAATGGAACGTATTTCCGGTGCATTATTTGCCATTCGCCTGTTTAAACGCCAATGCGTTCAATTTGCCACCATATGTTGCAAAGACCGGTACAGGGAAAAACGTGTTGAGAAATGAAGGCCTTGAGGCGCAGCCACACTTACGGTAACATACGCAACTGGATGAACGCCCCCGTTTATCCTGCCGCTGTCTCCTTAGTTAAATGGATATAACGAGCCCCTCCTAAGGGCTAGTTGCAGGTTCGATTCCTGCAGGGGACACCATGTACACATCTCGTGTTATGTACCGAATTCAACAAAACCCCTTGTAATCAGTGATTGACCATTCGCCCTGGCTATGTGACATCAACTGATGTTTACCCACTTCAATGTGAATCAATAAGCGCCTGGGGCCTAAGTGAGAGCTTGTCCTGTTCAATGGTTCCAAAATGCCCTTAAAGTTACCAGCACCTTTGAATCAATAGCCTGTATCCCCGCTGGGGCAGCGATGTATTAAATCAGCCTGTTGCTGAAAGGCTCTTTATCCTACACCCTTTTAAAAACGACGGCTTACAGGGGATTTTCATGATGTAATACCTTAAAAATTAACGTTAAAAGCATACGGGGATTCAAAGTCATTTGAGTCCTGACTACTCAACCTGAAATCTTGTAAATGATCATGCACGATGAAAAAAGCCACAGCATCAACAATGAAAAAATAGCTTTATAAAATAAAATCTTAGCCCCGTACCAACGCTCAACCAGAGAGCGAGTGCTCCCCTTTCTTTTTGCCCACAAATGCGCAATCCCGTTATCAAACTCAATGAGGTCGTTTTCACTCTCAATGAGCTGAAAAAGTCGTTCATCCAGCCATAGACGCCAGCAGTAGTAATGAGTCAGCAAAAAGAGTCCCATCAGCAACACGCAATCGGCTGAAAACAAAAGGTTAAAAATCAGTGCTAACGGCGGCAGCGTCAGAGCAGCGAAATAGCGCCAGCTCGACAGATGAATTTGCATGATTTTTCTGGTCATGGTGATACCTGATGACATTGCAGCTCCCTGCTGAATCTTTCCAGAACCTGGATATGAGCGGGCGTCAGTACCACCTGAGGGCGCCGGGATTTGATTAGCGCCACAGCCTGCGTTACAGACCTGGCATGCCCTTCATTCAGCAACCAGGCCGCAACAACGGTTGCGCTGCGGGATAAGCCTAAGGCGCAGCACACAAGGACACTTTTATGTCCTTGCCGCAACCGGCGGAGCCTGGCGACGGCCTGCCGGATACTCTGAATTTCCGGTGCAACTAAATCCATCATCGGATAAGCTTCCCAGCACTTTGTCCTGCAACTGATTTTATGAAATTCAGCCGTCAGGTCGAGGACAGCGGCCTGCGCCACGGTATTGTCCGGAAACCGGCCCAATGCCATGCCGTCATAAATAACGTTGCTCAGGGCTATTCGTCGGGAAAACCATTTTTTTGAAAGCCATGCCCCGGCTAAACAGGGAAACAACAGCCAGCGGGCAGAGAGGCTTAACTCGCCGTTTTTGTCTTTCTGGAACACCGACACGCCGAGTCCGGCATAGCCCGCTGCCACCACCAATAATGCCACAGCAGGCCACAGCAAAATGAAGCCCTGTGAGCGCCATAATGCCGCCAGTAAAAACACCATCCCACCAGCACAGTATTTCATGGCGAGCAGCAAGGCGTGAGCAGACGGGCGCCGCCATCGCCAACGGCCTTCAACCGGAATGACATAGCTAATCATCACCCCGACAACAAACCCGCTAATTACATCAATGACATGGTGCTGCCAGGTGGTGATTACAGACGCAGCTATCAGTAAAAACCACGCACCAGAAAGCAGCCCTGCGCCTTTTCCCAGATGCTGACGAAAACGCAGCCATAGCAGCCATGTCAGGATGATATGCAGCGATGGAGCCTGGTTATAAGGCAAATCAAATTGTTCGAGCTGTTGAAACAGCCAGCCAAACATCCCCTGCGTTTCCGGGCGAATAAAGGTGTATCTCAGCGGGAACAGAAGAAAGCCTAAGCAGGCAATTAGCGATGCGGCAAGCAGCCGCCAGCCATGGCGAGTCAGTTCCTGCTTTGATGTACAGATAAACAGCGAAATACCATACAGCAGGTCTATGCTCCAGTAAGGCACAATGGTCCACGGCATAAACGGGATGGCATGTTCCCAACCCAAGACCACACTCCCCACATCATGACGCGTGGCCGTGAACTGATTCACCTGCCCATAGCTAAAGAAAAAAAGCGGTCCCAACAGCACCAGCCAGCACAGCCCCTGTTTCCAGAGGCTGCATTTGTTCTGCATTAGCGGCGACTCAACCATGCTGCTTTCTCACGGCCAGTGAGACGGTGAAAATACCAAATTCATCAATCGCCTGATGACATTTCTCGAAGCCCGCCTGTTCCACCAGCGTATCCATTTCTTTTTGACTACGCACACGCATCATCCGCGGAATGCCGTTCTGATGGCTGGTTAAGGTATAAGCGATGGTTTTTAACTGCGGGTGCCAGGGCTGCCCGGTGTAGACCAGTACGCCGCCAGGTGGTATTGCTGCAGCCAGCCCGGCGAGTGAGGCTTTAATCAAGGCGTTATCCGGGAAGAGTTCGTACAGCCCGGAAACGATCCCCAGTGTCGGCGCGGGATCAAGCGTGGCAAGAGAGTCATAGTCAAAGGCATTACCCTTTTTGAACTGAGCGAGGTGGCTCAACCTACGCCCTTCAATCAAGGCCTGCCCTTTTTCAACGTTCAGGTCGCTATAATCGCGCAGTAGAATGCTTTCGATATCCTGATGTTTTTCCAGTGCGTCGAGCACATAGCGCCCGTGCCCAGCCGCGATATCCACCACACGTACCGGCATATCACTCTCTTTCAGCCTTGTGACCGCCTGCTCTATGACCTGCTGGATATTGACTTTTCGTACCCGGATCCCCTGCCAGCCGATACTGTTGAGGTAGTGCCGGTCAATCATGCGCCCCAGAATACCTTTGCCTTCCGCATAGTTACGGTACACATAATCCAGCGTACTGCCGGAATCAAAGCCCGTTTCATAGCCTAGCCGCATACCTTTTGAAAGTCTGCCGATCGTTTTCATGCCATAGTTCAATGAGGAATAGAACATGCCCTCCAGCGAGTGTGCTTTGGGCGGTGCCTGCAGCTCACGGTACGCGTCGCCGCTCGGGCTCCACTGGTCTTCATGGCTGTAATCGAAGGTGTAAGGCTGAACCGCGTAGAGTTTGTCGATAAAGGTTTTCATTTTATCGAAGGCCAGGGCGCGATCTTTTTCGCCCAGCGTATCGTGATAGAAGCCAGGCAAAATATGCTGCTCTTTGATAACGCTGCGCAAACCGGCGTAGAACTGTTTTTGCGGCTTCGCATGCACAACAAAATCATCGCCAGAGATAAGCAACTGAGTCGGCAGTGTAATGGCGGCAGAGTCGGAAACAATGCGCTCAGCCGTTTTGTAGAGATCGAGAAGAATATTCACCGCGATTGCCCGCGTGATGAGTTTATCCTGCTCAAAACTGGCGACACGCTCCGGATCGTGGCTGAGGAATTTCCCTTTCACGTAGGAGTTAACGTAGAACAGACCTCGGAGCCGCTGCATCAACCCAAGGCCCGTACGAGCGAACGGCACATACAGTTTGACTTTAAAAGCCGGAGAAGCCAGCACCATTCCCCGAATTTTCGGCGCATAGTCGTGAACCCAGGTGGATACCAGAACTGCTCCCACGCTCTGCGCAATCACTACGATATCCTCGAGGCTGACCTGCGCGTCCTTCGCCACAAAACTCACAAACTCATCCACGTCCAGAACGGAGCGGGCCAGGCCTGGACTGTAACCACGATCGCCCGGAGACTGACCGTGACCGCGAGCATCCCAGGCGTAAAAATGCGTATCGGGCATGACCAGCTCATCGACAATGTGCTGCAGCCGTCCGGAGTGTTCATGTCCACGGTGAAACAGCACAATCACTTTTTTACCGTTACCTTTCATTGCTGGCCAATGGCGAAAATAGAGCGACTCTCCATCGCTGGTTACGAATGTATTTTCCTGAAATAAACGTGCTTCCTGACTCATGGGACTTTCCTTGTCGCCTGCTGTTGTAATGTGACGAAACGAGTGAATAACGATTGTTTAAACGTGACTTTAGACGCGTCGTAAAAAAGCGGTTCGTCAATGAAGATGTCGATAAAAAACGGGACGGGGATTTTCTGCCCTTTGCCCATCGAACGGTCCAGGCCGTGCATGTAAACGGGGATAATCGGCACCTCCGGACACTGCTGGCTTAAATGCCAGATGCCGGATTTGATCTCTGAGAATTTCCCCGGCTCGCCGCGCGTGCCTTCAGGGAAAATAATCACAATTTTCTTTGCTGCCAGCGCATCAATACAGGCCTGTAGCGGATTTGCCTGATGGGCTCCGCGATAAACAGGAATGATGCCTATGACCTTCAGGGCAAACCAGCCAACCACTTTGTTTCGCAGGAAATAATCTGCCGCCGCCACGGGCTGCACGTTCACCAGCGTTGAAAGTGGAAACAACGTGAAAAGCGTCAACACATCCAGATGGCTGTTGTGGTTCGCCACGATAATTGCCGGGCCTTCCACAGGCAGCTTTTTTCGACCAGACACGCGAACGCCCAGCCAAATCCAGACTACGGGGTACGCGATGCACAGGGTAAAGATCCAGCGCAGTAAACGGTTCATCTGCGCCCCTTATACGTAGAAGTAGTAATAGAAGTGGAAGAACAGCGGCGCGGTGTAAATCAGCGAATCCAGGCGGTCAAGAATACCCCCGTGCCCCGGCAGGAGTTTCCCGGAGTCTTTCACGCCAAAATCACGCTTGATGGCCGACATCACAACATCGCCACAGAACCCGCCCAGACCGATAATCACTCCAGCCCCTGACGAATGGAGCCAGTTCATGGGTGTGAGCTGCGGACCCAAAATGGCAGCCAGTAGCGTAGTGGTCAGCACGCCCCCCAGCAATCCGGCCAGCGTTTTATTCGGGCTGACCTTCGGCGTGACCTTGATTTTACCCAGCGATTTCCCCCACAGGTATTGCGCTATGTCGTTAAGCTCGGTGGTCGCCACCAAAAATATCACCAGTAATGCGCCAGCTTTAGTATCCACGCCTGGCAACATCATCAGGAAAGCTACATGGCTTAAAGCAAAGACCGTAGTCATCATGCCCCAGTGCATGACGGATGCAGAGTGCACGAATCCTTTCGTATCGCCTACCAGCACCATGCGGGCGGGCAGGAATAAAAAGACGTAAATCGGAATAAAGATAATAAACATGCCATACCATGACATGCCCACCCAGATATATTGCAGCGGGATCGCGGCATACATCCACAGCAACGGCACGCTGTCGGAGCGGCGGGTAGGTGCCAGCGTTAAATATTCCTTCAGTGACAGGAAGCTGAGAAAACCGAAGAAGGCGAGCGCCAGCCCTTTGGGTGAAAGCATAGCCAGCGAAAATAAGCCAACAATAACCCACCAGCTATTGATACGTTGCTGAAGCTCAAGCCAGTCGCGCTGCGGGCAGCATTTTTTTAAGACGCAGAGGATAACAGTCGCCAGCAATAAAATGCTGAAGAACCCGCCGAGGCAGTAATACAATGTGTACAGAGAATCAGGCATTTTTGACCACCAGCACGCTATGGCAACGATTGATCGAGGTCCAGGCCAGAAGCACTGCCGAGGCACTAAAGACGATATTGGTCACGATGCTGTACTGCGGCCAAAGCGCGATAAACAAACCTAAAGCCCCCAAAACAAAGGCACGGTCGCTTTTACCCATCGGACCACGATAATTTCGGCTACCCGTCAGCGTCTGGGCGATGATGCCGCAGAACTCCGTCAACCACGACAGCAACACCACCAGCACAACCAGCCACGGTGATACCCCGGTTAAAAATGCAAATGTCAGATAAAGCGCTGCATCAGCTATGATATCCCCGACCTCATTAAGAATGGCTCCGAGCTGACTCTTCTGATTAAACTCTCGCGCCAGCATGCCATCTATCGCATTCAGTGCCATACGAATAAACAGAAAGATAGGTAGTAAAATGTAAAGGCGGGGGTCGGGAAATAGCATCAGCCCTGCGCCAGGTATTACCGAGAAGACTGCCGCACTGACGGTCACCTGATTGGCCGTTACGCCCCGGACAAATAACACGCGGACTAAAGGCCGTAATAAATCCTGAAATTTTGGTTTAATATCGTAAAGAGTCATATTGTAATTTGATAGTCCATTTATCAGAAAAAATTCACCATCTGGCATTTTAATGTTTACTGCCAATGATAAAATATAGTGAAAACACCGCATACTTTAAATATGGTAGCTATGGCGTCAGATGTCATCACCATCAATTTAATGGCGCGCAGGTATACCTGCACATTTCCTCATTAATCCTCCTTGACAGTTCTTTCATTACTCAAGCCGCTGAACTCTCCCACAAAAATAATGGATAACTATTAATGCAGTAGAATAATGCCGTAGACAGATAAAACAGCGACACCGCCAAGAAGGTACAGTGGAGACAGCACAACGTCCGTTGCCACTGCAGCCGGATAGAGAAGTCGTTTCGCGGAGAGAGTATTGCGGGTATAGAATTTCACCTTAATCGGATGGTCAAACCGGAAGACATCAGCAGGAACATGCGCTTTTTGATGTATGGTTCCCTGCAGACCAGAGAGTTTGATTTCGCACTCACCAGCACCTTTATTATTACCGGTGCAATACCACTCTGATAGTTTTAGGATATTTAAGATTAGCATTTTCTCAGCCTGATCCCGATAGCTATATTTCAGGGTAACCTCCCCGCTGAACTGATTTTTTCTTTATTCAGCGTGAATGTACCATCTTCAGATACCCTGACTCTGGCCTTATCAATTTTACCAGACACCAGTGTACGCAAAAAATCACTCGCGCCTGAGGTAAGGGCATAATCAAAATTATTGCCAATAAAAACCCAGCTATAATTTTCTTTTCCCGATTCGGTGATGGTTGCTGCAGTGATCACATCATTGTTATACAACGTCCGGCCATTTTCATGGTGTTTTATGTCATTTTTCAGGTTTTTTGTTGCACAACCCGATAAAGCCAGCACGGTCAGTACTAACAAAAGAACATTATCCATTTTTCTTACAAAATTATTCAAAATTATTCCTTTTATAAACAGTATTAATATCTCAGAACTATCGATTGACGCCGATAACCCCTTATCCGGCCTTGATCGCCATATAAAAGAGGAACGCATATTGGCTGTCGGGTTTTCGCATTTCCGGATCCGTGATTTATTTCGTTATTTCGGGATTTTTTCCTGTCAGCTATTGACTGTTTCGCCAGGTAAATACGCAATGACTAACAGGCAAAAAAATAACGATTACTCATTCCGGTTCCGCTATGCAAGGAGCGCTAAAATCAACCAAGCCTGATTCTTACTGACAAATGAAGCCGCAGCGGGCTGTCTGGCCTGCAATTTTTTGAGAAACTGTGATTTTACTGACATAGTGTTATCTTGCCTTACATACGAGTTGTCGTGTCGAGATACTGCTGTTGCTTAAGATGTCGCAGAAGAACCCGTCCTTCTGGTGCAAATTCTGTTGCATAGCGCACAAGGCCAATACTCTTGAGCTCGACATCAATGGCATAGCGCAGCTCGCCGGGGACGTTCTACGCCAGCAGGACAACAGTTATTTTTTTCAGGCGTGGCCGTATTTGGCACGCGGGTGTGGTAGTAATATTCCGGCGCTTCATGACGCATCATTCCGCCTTTGTGACGAAATCTGGTCGTCGCTTTCACTCTAATCAAGCTCAATCAATTTTGCATTTCTTAATGGTTACCTTTAATAAAAGAAAGCTTTTTAAGACATATATCCTGTTCTTGATCAACCATTTTAAAGTGATTATACCCTGGCTGTATTATTAGCTTTGCAGAACATATATTTGATTTCGATGACAAACGAAAACCTACCCCACCGCCACCATTTGAATTATACTCAAACCGCCCACCGGTTGACCAACCAATACTTAATTCATAATTATCCATTATTATGGATGAAAAAGAGCTTTTTATCCTGACCTCTTCTCCCGACTCGATTATATCAGGACGATCCCTTATTATTTCATCAACTTCCTCAGGAGTTGGTTCGATACCGTAAACACTCTCATTGATGTACAAATACACACGTTCTTTCGTTGTGTTCTGAACGATGACTACCGGCCTTACAGGAATAAAAAAAAAGCACAAGAATTGCAATAAGAAGAAAGATGAATGTTAATATCGCTTTTTTTTCATGGCATCTACGGCTCGATTTTTTTAGGGTTTTTATTATTCCAGCACCAGTGCTTCTGCTTAGAAACTGGAAGTGATTCTTCAGCTGTGCTATCCAAAGCATTCAGAATATCCTGAGTGGTTAGTGTATCTGCCATTTTCCCATGCCGATGATACAACGAAAAACCAATTTTCATGCTAGTCACATCATCCAATGTATCATTTCCGACAGCTCCTGGGGTCATGTTTTGCTCCCATATCGAGCCCGACAACAATAAATTTTCCTTAAACCCAACACTAAGACCGACATACCCATAGTGGATATTTGACCAAATATCATAAAAATAATCATAATGTTTATATTTATGATAATAAGACTTAGATGGAGTATTACCAGGGAGGGGTCGCGCAACAGCTACTGAACCAAACATATCACGAATTTTTGGCTTATGATCCCACACGGAACCTGTTTTCACTGTTTGATACCAAACAATTATAGCTTCAGAAAGATGAGGCTCAGGACGAGGAGCTAATTTCGCGTAAAAAGGTAGATTATTCCATTATTTTAATGTGTTTTTCATGGTTTCATCATCGATATAACCTCTTATAACATTTGCAATCCGACCTCTGACATTGGTTTTAATTTCATTGAGTATATAGTCAGCAACCTTTATAGCGCCGTCAGTATGACGACAATGCAGTTTACTCTTAAGATCTGACGACTGCCCGGTAGTCGTTACTGGTGGAGTAGTTGCTGATAAAGTGGCTGTAGCTGCCGTTGTTCCCTCAGCAGAATTTGCACTACCCCCACTCTTTTCATACGTATCATCCATCATCGACGGAATAAACTTCGCTTTACAAGGACAAGTACTGTAGCTGTCGAGAGTCCCGGCCATCCGCCTGTCGTGAATGGTATCGTTGTCGATGCCACCAGCTATCCTGAAAAGCCCGGCATGTTTACCGCAGGTCACGCTATCCTGTTCCCGAGCTACAGGTTTATCAAACAGCGTGTGATCCTCTGCGCCCGTGGTGATTTTCCCTCCGCAGGTCGTTTTGTCGCCCTGCACCAGATAAAAGCCTTCTGCTGCCATATTTTTTCCTTTAGCTGAATTCTGTCCATGTCACCCGGCATTCGCAGCCACATCCGGGCCACGTTCAGGGTGAAAGCTTCGTGCATCGCACACGCCAGCAGCGCGTCGGCATTGAAACAGAACGAAATATGGCTTAAATCGATACGGTTCCAGTCTGCAAGCTGACTGCAGTTAAAACGCAGCGTGACAACCGAACGGCCATCGATATCGATCACCAGGCTGGCCCGCTCCAGCGACAGCGGCTGAAGCGTTATCTTTTTGGTGGTGGTGTACCGGCAGCGTGTGCCTTTCTCCCCGATCGGCCGCGAGTTCACCTCGAAACCTTTGTCAATGCGCATCTGCTCTTTCATTTCGCGCCAGTCAGGAGTGAACTCCACCACCGACATTGACGGAATGGTGCGCAGATAATGCGGCCACAGCAGGCTGACCAGCCCTTCAGTCAGTTCCGGCAGGTCATCATCGAGCTTCTCACGCAGTCGTCCCATCAGAAAGGCAAAGCCTTCAAACAGGCGCTCCACGTACGGGTCACGCGCACCCGCTTTATCAAGATTGAGCATTGCCGCCTGCTCGGGGTGAGCACGAGCAAACTCTTCACCGGCTTCCAGCAGGTAGCGCATTTCGGCGTCGTAATAACGCAGGGTTAAATCATCCATAATAGTTTCTGTTTAGTTAATTACTGCGTGATGAGCGATTAAGGGAATTCCAAAAACCGACAGGCGACTTCAAATAAAAAAGGTCGCTCATCAATATGGTTTACAGGAGAATATTTCTTTTACATAACAAGTGGTTGTGCCTGGCATCCAGCCCGATGGAATTCCATTGCAGCGTACATATCCTCTGCTAATCAGCTCTTTGGGATAGAGAATGGAGTACAACAGACCCAGTATTACGATAGCAATGCAACCCCATTTTAAATAAACGATATAGTAATCCATCTTCTTGAAAGCAAACTCTTTTCCCCTGAAGAGAACCAGAATAAAATAGGCCAGTGGGAATAGCATCACGAAAGGCAACACAACCAAAGCAACGGTTAACCATGAAAAAACAATTTCATCACCAAAGCTGGAATATTCTTTAAATATACCTTTTCCAAGATAAAAGCTCAGAGCTCACGACCCAAGAATGATCACTATAGCGAAAAATTCACGAATTCTATCTTTCATGCTGCCTACCCGAACTGAAGCATAATTTTTTATCGACCACATACTTTCTGGCCGTTCCGGGTGTCCATCCAGATGGCACTCCTGAGCAAAGAATGTAACCTTTGCTTTTAAGTGCTGACAAATAGCCAAACGAAATAGTACATGACAAAGCAAAAGCAAACACACACATACACTTGAAATGCGGCATAATTTTATTCACTTTTTTAAGTGCGTATTCTTGCTCATATCGGAGCGAAAGGTAAAACCAGTATAAAGGAAACACAAACATAATTGGTATTGATATAAGACTTAATGACATCCACGAAAAAATAATTTCATCATGAAACTTGAGGAAATCAAAGACCTCGCTCAACCAAAAATAAAACGACAGGATAGAAACAACCAACAATATAAGAATTGAAAAAAAAGCATTGATTTTTTTCGTCATATGTTAGTATATCCTCTTTGTAATATCGTCAATTGAGTTTCTCAAAAACCCTCTAATTTCTGACTCTATAATTTTCTTGCCTTTAATTAACATCTTCTCTGCAAACATAGCACCTAAGTCCCAAAAACCATCTTCCATTTCTCTGGCTTTTTCAGCAAATTCTTGTTGAGCCGCATCAATGTACTCAACTACTTTGTCTGTCACACCAAACTTCTGGTCCAGCTTATTTAAACCCCAGGCAGCAAAAAATCCAACGCCAATGACTATTACAAGGTTAAATGCAATCAACGGGGTTACTACGACACTTCCAACAACAAATGTGACTACTGATACAATACCGATTTTCATTACATCAGTAGCCAGAGATCCTATAAATTCAGCTAAAGATTTCTCATCGTTCAAAATGAAATCAAGAGTCCTGTAAGCGGCTGCAACATAAAATGTCAGCCGTGCTCCTTCAACAACAGATTTTGCAAACCCATATTTACCAATTCCCAAATCAACAATCTTTGGATTTTTAGCCGCAAACACAGGCGCATTCAATATCTTCCTTACACCAGGATAACCACTTATTTTTATCAGTTCTGTACCGTTGCGGTTTACATATGTTGTTGCTTTTATGCTGAAGCTTCCCAATTGGTTGATCAACATAGATGCAGTCACAACATCCTTGATATTGGTTCCATAATTAACAACTATTTGTCCGGGGTCACTTTCTGTTATTGCTACCCATCCGTGTTTCCATGCCCCCCACGAGGACAATATTTCGAAAGCTTCTGGAAGAGTGAGCAGCATCACATCCTGATTACTTTGCCTTAGCATAGCCCTCAAATTACCATCGGGAAAATCATGAGTATTTCGTAAAACTGGATAATCAGGTACAAATCCAGTTGGCTTTTGCTTACCGGTCAGATAACTCGGCAATTCTGGCGAAGTTTGCACAGGTGTTGCAAAACCTGCTGCTGGTTCTGCAGCGGAAGCTCCGCTACTCTTCTCGTACGTATCATCCATCATCGACGGAATAAACTTCGCCTTACAGGGGCAGGTGCTGTAGCTGTCGAGGGTTCCGGCCATCCGCCTGTCGTGAATGGTATCGTTGTCAATGCCACCGGCTATCTTGAAAAGCCCGGCATGTTTACCGCAGGTCACGCTGTCCTGTTCCCGGGCTACAGGTTTATCAAACAGCGTGTGATCCTCTGCGCCCGTGATGATTTTCCCTCCGCAGGTCGTTTTGTCGCCCTGCACCAGATAAAAGCCTTCTGCTGCCATATTTTTTCCTTTAGCTGAATTCTGTCCATGTTACCCGGCATTCGCAGCCACACCCGGGCCACGTTCAGGGTGAAAGCTTCGTGCATCGCACACGCCAGCAGCGCGTCGGCATTGAAACAGAACGAAATATGGCTTAAATCGATACGGTTCCAGTCTGCAAGCTGGCTACAGTTAAAACGCAGCGTGACAACCGAATGGCCATCGGTATCGATCACCAGGCTGGCCCGCTCCAGCGACAGCGGCTGAAGCGTTATCTTTTTGATCTGCGAACATTGCGTCAGGATCTGGCAAGTCGCTTTCAGTCTCTTTAATTTGTTCTCTGTCTTTATTTGCGAGTGCCTGTTGTACTGATTATATATAGGCCACAGCCTTGTCAGTCACACTAAAGTTTCCATCCAGAAAATTTAAAGTAATGGCAGCTACAGCTCCAACTTTTTTTTAAATTTATATACACACCCAAAAAAACCATTAAACAGCGTTTTTATAGTCTGACGTCCAGGTATTTTTAAGGCCAGATAATCAATCAGGAGGTTATTGACTGCAAAGTTGGATGTTTTTTACGTATCTTGTTGCCATGCCAGGCACCCAGGCTTTCGGAGCACCTGGACAGGCAACATATCCTTTATCTTCAAGCTTATTTGTAAAATAAACTTTAAATCCAATCTGAAAGGCGACAGTAATAAAGAACACTGCAATCATGTACTTAGTTAAATACCTTTGCATCTCAATTGAAACTCTGCGCCCCAGAAAAATAGGCCATAAAGAAAAAAAGGCGACAGGAGTCAAGATAAACACAGCAGAAAAACCATAAACAAAAAAAGATGAGAATGATAATTCAGATGGAAATGCAAAATACTCTTTAAGCGTAGTCAAGGAAAGTACCCCTCCCCCCAAGGTCAAAGGCACATAAAGACACAGCATACCAAAAAACATTCCAACCCTACTTTTAAATGGAAAGCCCTGCATCAAAACCACTCCTTTTCAAAATTGTATAATGATTGCCTTATGTATTTTTTTACCTCATATTCAATAACCATTTTCCCATGAGCAAGCATACCATCAACATACATTGCGCCCAAATCCCATAAGCCTTTCTCCATTTTCTTTGCTTTCTCAACAAATTCCTGCTGCGCCGATTCAATAAGAGAAACAACTTTTTCTGTAATTTTATATTCATCATCTAATTTATTGAGTGCCCATGCGGATAATGCACCTGCAACCAGCACAACAACTATTGGTGCTGCAATTGTTGAGAATACTCCTACAGCGTAAACACCAGTTCCCCAAGTAATCGCTGATGAAACACCGACCTTAACCACATCAACAGCCCACTTTCCAATGAATTTCGCTAAGGTAGTCTCATCATTGAAAATGAAATCTACAGAATCAGCCACAGACACATAAATCAAACCAAAAAGAAAACCTTCTTTTATCGCGTTATTGAGTCCGTACCTCCCTATTCCATACTTGATCATTTTAGGGTTTTTTGCGGCGAACACTGGTGCATTTAGTATTTTCCTGGCCCCCGAATAACCACTTATTTTTATTAGCTCTGTTCCCTTGTGGTTAACATACACGGTTGCAGTTATACCAAAACTACCTAACTGGTATAATATTTTCGAGGTGGAATACGCGTCTTTTATGCTCGTGCCATAGTTAACAACAAATTCACCGGGTTTGCTTTGGGAAATAAATGACCACCCTGACTTATAGAATCCCATAGATGTCAAATACTCAAACACTTCCCCCAATGTAAGTAACATTACGTTATTGTTATTCGCATTTAACATTGCTCTCAAATTACCGTCAGGTAAATCATGCGTATTCCTTAACACAGGATAATCAGGCACAAACCCTGTCGGTTTTTGTTCACCTGTCAAATAACTCGGTAATTCAAGAGAGGTCTGCGTCGGGGCGGCCGTAAAGCCTGCTGCCGATTCGCCAGCGGAAGCTCCACTGCTCTTCTCGTACGTATCATCCATCATAGACGGAATAAACCTCGCTTGCAGGGGCAGGTGCTGTAGCTGTCAAGGGTTCCGGCCATTCGCCTGTCGTGAATGGTATCGTTGTCACAGCAGTTCATTGAGAGGATAAAGATCGATGTTTTTTGCTCAGCCTGTTAAAAATAAAAAAAGAAATAACATATATTATTATAAACGCAACATTTAACACACCGTAGAACAACCAGGCTATGGAATAGGTTTCGCCAACAAGATAATCCAGATGAGAGCCAATTAACGCTGGTTCATAAGTATATTTTATATCCATAAATGAAAGAGAAAGTACACCTGTACTGACAACTAAAAACAGCGCTACAGGCAGAAAAACAAACAGTAGCTTCTTAATCATTCTCTACTCCCTGGGATTGGGTGAATGTGGTCGGAGCATAGCCGCTTGATCCCTTCCCTGCGAGCCCACTTCCCTTACCTATCGTACCGGCTGTCTCGTTACCACTGCCAGCGCCTTCAATTTTCTTATAATCAGAAGAGTTATGATACTTAGCTATAAATTCATCAGTCATTCTTATCACTCGCATATCAGCAGGATTTTTGGATAAATCCATCAGATAGTCATTCAAAGATGAGGGGATTGCAAAATCCTCACTGTAGCCAAATAAATTAAGTAATTTCACATCGAACATTTCTGTACCTGCCTTTTTAAGGCCTGTCACTGTTGTTGTCGTACAATTGTTGACAGCAAGATTATAGATATCAATGATACGACCATTTTCTTTTATATCAGGGTTAGTGTTCTCACCATCAGGACGAACATCACTGGACGCCCATAAAGAACTAAATATTGATAACGTGTCTGTTTCATCAACGTCTAGTATTTTATAAACTGACGATCCCATTCGATAGAGTTCTTTTGAGTAAAACGTATCAGCTTTTTCACCGGAGTATTTAATTAATACGCCCTCGCCAAAAGGGCTAAACCCTTCCTGATCATACCTACCATATGTAAACACATAAACGGTGCTATTGACGTGAATTGAAACGAAGACATGCCCTGCTCCCTGTGTTTCTGTCCAAAGAAAAACACCATTACGCAATTCATTTGGTTCCGCAAAACACATTCCCGCAAAGTCACTTTGAGCAGCATGGGTGCTATCTATAGCATTGTTAAGCAGCTGCGCCGCATTTTTCGCTAGTGAATTCGTGGAAGGTGATCCCGCCCCCCCATTTTTCTCATACGTATCATTCCACATAGACGGAATAAACTTCGCTTTACAAGGACAAGTACTGTAGCTGTCGAGAGTCCCGGCCATCCGCCTGTCGTGAATGGTATCGTTGTCAATGCCACCGGCTATCTTGAAAAGCCCGGCATGTTTACCGCAGGTCACACTGTCCTGTTCCCGGGCTACAGGTTTATCAAACAGCGTGTGATCTTCTGCACCCGTGGTGATTCTCCCTCCGCAGGTCGTTTTGTCGCCCTGCACCAGATAAAAGCCTTCTGCTGCCATATTTTTCCCTTTAGCTGAATTCTGTCCGGGTTATCCGCAAAGCACCGCACTGCTTGCCGGATCGAGCGCAATCAGACCGGACAGAAGCTGGTCCATCTCCGGCTGAAGCTGTGATTTATCGGTTTCACTGCGCGTGGCTTTTATGGGCAGCAGTCTGAGGCGACGCAATTTCACTTCAAATAGCAGTGCCTGTGTCCACTGCGTAAGGGTGATTGACTGTGCGGCGCTGTCGAGTTCATCCAACAGATGCAGGGCCAGTTCATTTTTGCCCTTTTGCTCGGCCACACCGGCTATCAGCAGACGCAGCAGCCATTTGTCTCTTATAGAGTCGGTTCCTGGCCGGGTCTGCAGCCAGTGGAGCGTGGCATCCAGGCCTTCGCTGTCTGCTTTCTCCAGCGCTTCCGGCTCAAGGGCCAGAATATCGCCTGATGGATATACCACTGCAAATCCAGCCAGAGGTGATTGGCGCCACGCGAGAAAGTGCTGTCCGCCTGCTCCAGAATCTCCAGCCAGCTCTGCTGCAGATAGAGGCATTTGAGCATGGGTCTTCTCCGGTCGGACTGGTGCCACTTACCGCAGCAAGCCAGGGCTGCCAGCTTTCCGTGCGTGTGCCTGTTGCTGTCGTTAGTCTGACAGGCAGCGACCAGATTTTGCAGAGTGCTTATTATTCGACTTCATCCATGTCACTGTTTCCGGTATTGGCCATCAGCGCCTGAGCGGTAGCCGCGCTGTCGACACTGAATATCTGATCCGGTAACGTGAAACCGTGCAGATCCAGTAGCGCCAGCGGACCTTTTCCAAGTTGTGAACGCAGTACCCACTGCAGCGTGCGACCATCTGGCGCGGTGAAACTCATCATCCACTGGCTACGGTTAAGCTGCTGGCGCTTGCCCTGATCCAGCCAGCGAATAAAGCCCCAGGCCCCGCTGTAATCCCCGAACAGACGCGTTCCGGCATTGACCGTGATCCAGGTCAGCATAGTCCCCGGCTTGTAAGTGTCTCCCGGCCAGCGGAAGCTTTGCCAGTCGGCCATCTGGTTGAAGTAGTGCAGCTTTTGTCCATCAATAGTCAGCTGAGTTTCCACCACCTGTGGTACAGGACGCGCCTGCAGCTCAAAGCGGATGCCCTGACTGCCATCGGTGAACAGAATGTCTGACAGCTGGCTCAGCTGGTTAATGGCCCGCAGGAAGGCCGGGTTAAAGGTAAGCCCCTGGCTGTTGACCTTATCCGGTACCCACTGGCTGCCCTCTTTGTGCAACACACCGCTGAGTTCCGTGGTCAGGAAGCGCTCTATACGTCCGCTGTCCTTACGCACAAATTCAGCCATCATGGGTAAAGAAGCATCACTTTTGCTGGCCGCAAACGGGAAACGCCCGTCAAAAGCAGTTTGCCAGTTCGCGACAACCGAGCGGCTCCATTTATCATTCAGACTGGCTGCCGACGGCTGAAGCACAGTCTCCCAGGCCTGGGTCAGCGGCTGCACAAACATCGTGTTGCCAAAACCACTCCACTCTTCGCCAAGGCTTGCCGAAATCAGACTGCCGTATTGCTGAGTGTCTGTCAGATCCACGCTTTTGCCCTGGAATACGGTCTGCGCCAGGATCTGCATCATCGCCTGCGGATCTGAGGCGCTGGCCACCTGTTGCAGTCGCAGACGCACGCGGGTGATACGGGTCAGATACGTCTGCAGGCTCAGGGAGGTGTCAGCCGACATGACGTTACTGCCTTTATTCTTACCCAGAAGCTGAAGCAGTGGACCAAAGGTTTCATCCAGCGGCCCCTGCGGCCCTGACGCAGACTGCTCAATCGTGGGTTTATCTTTTCCGCCTACGAGATCTTTAGCCGATTTGATGATGGAATCCGAAAGACTTTCGCTTTGCTGGCCGGTCTGCCCCTGCCAGGCGAGGGTATTCATCAGGGCAATCAGTGGCGACTGCCGGACATCACTCATCAGCGTCAGCTGGTCGGTAACGTCAGCAATGTTGTTTGCCTGGTTAAGTCGCAGGCTGTTGAGGAAGCTCAGCCAGCTGCCGGCAAAGTCGGTGAAGTAGCGTTGCGTCAGACGCGCCTTCAGGGCTTCCGGTGACAGGTCAGCTGATATGGCCTTATGGGAATCGCTCAACACCCAGTCAATTTCATCCCGGCGGGAATTTGCAGCCTTTGCGATAGCCTGCTGGATGCCCCCTTCCCACGCCTGGCGGGTAAACATGCCTGGCACCACTTCCTCGGTGGTGAACAGTCGCCGCGCATCGGTACCGCTGGTCATGTCTTCCAGAGACACATCGGCAAAGTTACGACGTACCGATTTGAGCATGTTCTCATACAGGGTGCTTTCGGCGTTACGCCGTCCAATTTGCTGCAACAGTACCTGGCGGCTCTGACTCACCAGCTGCGCATCCGGCCTGATTTTCCACTGTGGTTGCTCAGGCAGTTCGGTGATGTAGAAGGCCCACAAGTCCGGCGACAGGCTTTGCCAAAGGCCGGTTGAAATGCCCATCCGCGTCGGCTGCACGGCTTTCATGGTCTGGGCGTAATACGCGCCGTCGACTTTATCCGGACGGGCCATCATTAACCAGGCTTTCAGTTGGTCATAGCCCGGCTTCGCCAGCTGTGCCCGCTGGTCGCTGCCGGGTACAGAGCCTGCCAGCGCGCTGAGCTTTTGCGTAAGCGCCTCGTTCGCCGGGTCACGTATCAGGCGGTTGTTTGCCACACCGTACCAGGGCAGCAACGCATCGAGCAGTTGCTGGTTATGGTCAAGACCGAAGCGCTGGTACCAAGGGGCACCATCCTCAATATGCTGCTGCAGGCGGCCGGCGTCATTACGCAGCATATGCAGAGCCGTCAGCTGGTAATCCGATACGGAAGAATGCTCCACCAGAGCATGCGCCTGCTGCGCCACAGAGACAATCTGCAGACGGTTGACCGCAAACGACAGCAACGTCCCCGCCCCCCAGACACCGATAATGGCCATCAGTGTCCAGGCCAGCGTCTGTTCCCGCGCCATACCGACACGGCGGCCACGCACGCGGGTACAGTCATCAACGATCCCCTGCCAGGTCACCGGCAGGGTCAGCGCATGGCGTTGTGATTCCGGGATATATTTCTCAGCGTCGGCAGGTGCAGCACCGGCTGTTTCTCCTGCGATAGCGGCGGGTTTATTCTCCGGCAGGCTAAACATCAGGCCACGCAGCGGAACGCGCTGTTGGGAGGCTGCCAGCCATGGCACCAGTTGCTGAGTCCAGCGGGCGATACCGCCGTCTTTGAGGTGCTGGCCCAGGCGCAGCAGGAAGTCGTGGCCGTTGTTCTCAGCGACCTGACTCATCCCCTGCGTTCGCAGGGCTGGAAGCATCAGCTCAAGCTGGTGGGTAATTTCGTCAGGCTTAGCACGCAGCGGGAAACTGGCACCTACCGTCTGTTCAGTGCGTTTTGCCTGCGACCACTTGCTGTCGCACAGTTGCCACAGCCAGACCGGGGCGGAATAACGGAGCAGTCCACTGATTTTTTCCAGTGCACGCAAATCGTTATCGCTTATCTGTGGTGTCAGGTTAAACGACTGTGGCATCACTCGAACAATACCGTCCAGTGGCCGTCCGCGACGCAGTTTGCGTAGCGCGGTGTATTTTTCCTTGTCCGGTTCAGTAGTCAGGCTCCCGCCGTAAATCAGCACGGTACGGTTGCCTTCAAGCCACTGCTGCTGTTGCAGGCCGGGTACCAGCTGTTCAATCGCAGCTTCGTCACCGGTAATCAGCAACAGGCGGGTTTTACGACGCCAGTAAAGGCCAATACGGGAGCGGAGATGCCCCCGAATCCTGTCACACATGGCCACCGCAGGATGAACAGGCGCTTTATCATTTTCCCGTTTCTTTTTCTCATCATCACCGTTGGTATTGTCGACAAGCGCATTAAACTCCTGCTTACCGGCACTACGTACTGCCGCCAGAAGCACCACTGATACGATTAGGGCACAGCCTGAAATACATCCGCCAGCGATAAGCCAGTAAATTTGCTGCTGACTACCGTCTTCAATCCCGGCAATATCCGGATGCTTCCAGACCATGAACGTCATAACGGCTAACAGCAAAAAGAAAATCAATGCGACAGCAAGATAGCGGCCTTCCGTAGTCTTCGGTGCTAAAGGTAGCTTCACGGATCCATCTCCTGTCGGGAAGCAATCGGGGTAATGAGCGTGCTCCACAGCACATTCTGTGTGGTATCTCCGCAGATAATCATCTGTGGTGACTGAGTTTGTCGGGCGATTTCAGTGGCGGCAGCGATAGCCAGCCAGGGGGCTGCGGCTCCGGCATGTCCCATGGATATATCGAGCGAAATGACGGCTTCGTCCTCTACAGACTGCGCAGGGTGAGCATTCTGGCACTCGATAACCTCTGCGCGCTGCTTACCCGTAAGACCGGCAAGCCATAAATTTTTCACGATATTTTCTTTGAGCGGGACGTTCCAGGCGGCCATGTTCATCCCCTCGCGCAGTTCACCTGATGGAGCAGGATCCGGCCGGTGCAGCAACGCGAGAGGCTCGAGCGCCTCCTGGGTCAGGCGGTTGCCAAGAAGCAGAGCAACGGCTGCTTCAGCAGTATTGTTTGAAACAACCGGGTCAATCTGGAGGCCAACAATCAATAACATGGCTTTATCTTTAATGCGTTCATTCAACCAGCGGTCAATTACACTGAGCCCACTCCCTTCACCATATTCAACAGAAAGAGTAATATTGTTCTTTTGCCAGGCCTCATCCCAGTAATGGCGAATACTCTCCAGAGGCAGCGATGTTGTTACATCAAAAAATACTACCAGTGGTACTTTGTCAGGGATTCGTGCGAAAGGAATGCCAGTAATCAACTTCGAAAAAATATTCGTTATTACGAATTTTAGCGAGTCCTGCGGGCTAGAAGAAATTTGGCTCATCCTGGAGCTTTCATTACCATCCCGGTCGACCTGCGAAACAATAATACTATCGTTATTTTGCATGGCAATAGCTGTATCTTTCTGAGCAACTAATGAGTGGCCGGTAATAAATGTTGCATTCAGCACCTGCAGTGCACGACGTGCATTACGGGTTTCTCGAAGAATCCATTGTTCTCGCTGTTTGTCGAAAGCATTTGCTTTGCTATCCTGCAATGCCCACAGGAGCAGACAAGAAGCAAACGGAACACTCCACAAAACAACAGGCACACCTAAAGAAATTTTCCAAAAATACAGATTTTCAACATAACGCCCAAATATACGCATTAATATAACACTGACCGAAAGCATGGCAACCAGAGCAATAAGCCAACGAGAAAATTTTAGAGGCTTAGGTCTGGGATAGCGTTCTGGTAAATATTTAAGTGTATATGGCATGATTATCCTTTGCTTACTTAATTATCTAAAACAATCAAAATCATCTATACTTTTTGAATTGCCATGATTTATATCCAGTGCATAATTCAAAATCATTATCGCTTAAAGAATCGAATGCTGAGCTAATTCCAATAAAATCCCCATTAGCCAGATCTATAAAAAACCTTGGTTATTATCAAGATATGCAAGGGCTATAGACCTCAGATAATTCACATCGAAAACACCATCACTAACACTTTTCTCTATATTTTTATAAGAGCGTTAAGATTAATTAGTATTATATTGGTAGTTTGAGAGTTCTCTTCATTTATCTTTTTGGCTTCTCCCATATGACTATTTTTGAACCGTCACATTTAACTCTATAACCATTAACTATGGTATCCAAATATATTTTTTTAACTACTGACTTTTATTTTATACCAATTGCGTCATCTTCAATAAGTTCAACATCAACCGAACAAGCATTAAATGAAATCACAGAAAGCAAAACGATCGCTATAAACCACCTCACCCTCTCTCCTTAAAAATATCACTAAGCTAAATGGCTCCTCTGTAGATTTATGACTTAAAACCACACGATTTAATTCACTTTTGTTGTGAAAATAGAATCCCATTTTCCCATCATGTATTTCAGAAGAGATTTGTCATTCTTGAGATTGAAATCAGGCACTGGAATCTTCTCCCCACCGAATCCTTCACTACCGACAATAATATGCTCTTCTCCCCTTAACGAATATTTTACACTATCTTTAAAAGCAAAATATTTTACAGTTACAGGGTCAACCCCACCAACACACCCTATTTTGTAGGCAAATAAAATGGTTCCCACACCATCAGAAAATTTTTTATTCACCTCGACAGAATCAGGTAAAATATCTAATTTTATATCTTCGTCGCAGTTTCTGACAAAATCCTTAAGGTTCCAATCGTTACTGTTCCCTGTGACTTGTTTAACAAGTAAGGCCACTCCACCGTCTTTGCTATCAAGTTTTTTATCTATAATTAGAACATGTTTACCGGAATTATCATTCCATACCTTTTGGAAGGATTCAGAACTTGCAAAAGCTGATTGGGATAATACAAACGTAAAAGTAATAATTAGGTTCCAAATCACCACTGTTGCTACTTTCATTTTGGCCTGCCAGGTTTACTAAATACTTAATCAAAACAGATTTATTCCAGAACAACCGTTGACGCTTTATGCCAGTTACTGGTCATGTATTTATATAATAGGATGTTATTTTTCAAATTAGTATCAGGCACCGGTTTAACATTATCATCAATCACCCCATTAGGTGTAATCATCCGTTCTTCTCCTCGAAGAGAATGTTTCACACCATTTTCGTAAGCAAAATATTTTACAGTAACTGGATCAAGACCACCCACACAACCTATGGTATAAGAAAATAACACTGCATCAAATGAGCCATTGATTTTTTTAATCTCGAACGAGTCCTTAATCAAAGCCATGTTTATATCAAGCGGGCATTTATTTACATAATCGACAAGACTCCATATCTTTTTGTCTCTTACATATTCCGAAGCGGTAATTCTTGCATTTTTAATGTTGCCAAAATTTTCTTCGTTAATATCAATTTTCACCTTATGAGTACCATCCGGGCGATCAAACTCCTTGGTAAGGGTAGATGCAAAACCACTAATTACAGGTAAAGCCACCAAAATTAAAGTAAGTGTTATTTTTAGAATCATCTTGTACTCTCACGTCCAGTTGTTTTGGAATGAATACCAATCATTTCATTGAGCTCATTTACATCAAAGGTTTCTAATTCTTTATGTGCGTTTGACTCGTAATATCCTTTGTATGCCACTGGTAAAAAAAATCTCAAACCATTAAAGGGAGAGAATTTTATCGTGTCACCTTGATTCCCTCCCAAGCAAATTAATGCTCCCGACTTCGATTTGCCATATACAAAAGTTGCGTGATGTCCTGATGATGCGGCACAACCGTAAATAGGTTTTTTGATCTCAAAAAAATTGCCCCTATCTCTAAAAAAAGAAATTGCACGATACGGGTCTGGAACTGTTTTATGATACCCACTCTCTTGAAAACAATAATTTACAAAAGACGAACACCAGGCATTTAATGTTCCAACTAGATTTTTTAACCATCCATGACCTATTAATGCATGGTAATTACTAGTGATACGGTTTTCCTTAGTCCCATGCCATTTTTTTGCCTCACTCAGTGCTATATTCATCCATGGAGCCTCTCTCTGATCATGAGGGAGTAACGCAATCGGATTACCAGAATTTTTTCCTCCAACCGGTTCTAGCGCTTTCTTATGAGTATTGATTTCGCTATTTTTTTTCTGTTGTTTACTCACTTTTTTTGAGGTTGGTGGATTAACTGCTGATTTTTTGGTCTCGCCCGCAGTGTTACTACCATTTTTGTCTATAGAAATTGATTGTCCCGGGTATATTTTATTAGGATCTGATATATTATTCTGCCGCGCAATATCTTCAACATTCACACCATTTTTTTCTGCGATCTTCGCCAAAGTGTCCCCTGGAGCAACGGTATAGATCGAATGACTATTAGCATTGACACCATATATCGTCAAATGCTGACCTGGAAAGATCTTACTCACATCTTTTATATTATTGTTTTTGGCTATTTCATCAGCGTTTGACTTATAACGTTCGGCAATTTTCGAGAGAGTGTCACCTGACATGACTATGTACTCAATCGGCTTCTGAGTGCTCTTCTCACGTGGAGCTTCGGGAGTCTCGGAAAGTGTTTTTGCAGAGAATTGCGAAAATTTTCTTGTAAGCAGTATATTTTTCGTTTCATCCCCAGCAACACCTGAATAAACAACATCCTCTTTTCCAGCAGAATTCATATATTTGACAACAATAGCCATTCCTTGTTTCGTATGGATGATTGTCTTGAGCTTGCCGTAAGCATCTGTTTTCCACTCGTAGCTAGTGCTTCCTAGTGTCACTTTAAATGGCACATCAGCAACTGGTCGAGAGCCATCAGAAACAGTCACATTTGTCACATACACCCATTTTTCAGTGCCCGGCTTCAAGCCACCTTCCTTTTTGCTAATTGCCTTGATTACCTTACTGAATTTTGTATCGTCAAGATCTCCTACTTTCTCCCCCTTGGCGACCCCGCTTTCAGACATGATAAAATCGGCATAAGCTTCAGGGTTATTACCATCACTCCACGGTGCATATTTTTCCATCATTTCTGGAATAGTATAATCATTATATTTTCTTTTAAGAAGAGATCGTTTTGCATTATCACCAGCTTCTATGCTAGAAAATATAGCAAATGAATGTTTTCCTGGATTGTAGACAACCCCAACACCGATTTTTCCTTGCTGGTTTTTTACAGAAATGAGATTCCCTGGGTTATTGAATCGCCAATTCAGTGAGCCCCCAGTTTTTAACAATCTTGTGCCACTCGATGACTCATATTCTACCGTTTTCGTCGATGCATGATAGATAGCATTTATAAAGCGCATTTTAATTAATCCTCTCTACTATTTGCTCGCAACTTCAAACCTGGCATCATCTAATAAAACTGGCGTCATGTGATATCCGGTCTCGGCAAGAAATATTACACCATCAATAGTGACACTTTTCCCAAGAAGATTTTTATTTACTTTATACTCATTACTATCATGCATTATCAACTGAACGTCCTGATTCCAGTTTTGATTGTCAGTATCTGCGTCTATTACACATGTGAGTGGCTGTTTTAAATGCAATATCCACTCATATAGTTTCTCATCATTGATTTTATCCTCTCCCCAGCCAGGAGGGCCGTAGTATAATTCTTCGCTAACAACTCCTGTGAGACTTACTTTATCCCCTTCCTTTAGGCAAGTTGCAGATGCACTAAAGCCAGAAAGCACGATTATAAAGCAAAAAATAGACTTCCAAATTTCCTTTAACATAGTTCATCCTGTCGTAGTTAAATTTAATAGTTTTGCAATCATTGATTCAGTTAGCGCAGAAGTATGACTTTCAGCTGTCTCGGTATCATCCGAATCAGTATCAGGCTCCAGTGATTCTATATCTTCCGCACTATCTACCTCAGCCTCTGCAACTGATGTTGGAAGCTCTTCTTTAACCCAGGTTTCTCGCCCTATGATTAAGTTTAATGTATCGCTTTCAGGAAGCACTATTTTCGGGAAGCGACCTGAACTGTCTACTGTGCCGGTCGACAGGATTTTCCCATTGCTGTCAGTAATGTTGTATGGCTGATTTGTCATCCAGTCCATACTTTGAATGACACTATCGGCACCAGGGAAAGCAAAACGTAAACTTTGTTCGCCAGGTTCCATTACAGGAAATACAGGCAGCGTGACCTTTTCTGATGCGCTTGCCTTACGCCCATAGTGTCCTGCTTTCGTACGATATTCACCTGCAGTAGCAGATTCAATCGCACTTGCATCAATCCTGATATAGCTTCCACCACCATTCAGAGTCAGCTTCTTCTTCGCGATGATTTTGATCTCATCCTCAGTGCTGGTAATACTGAGTTCCCCACGCGCCACCAGTTCCATCAAATCATTCTGCGCCTGTATTTTTACCGGCCCCTGGTTCGCGATGAGCTTGATCCCCAGCTTCCGAACAAACACGCTCAGGGCATTACCCACGCCGATGAACAGATTTTTCACCACGCTGACGTCTGCATTTTTACCGGCAGTGGCTATCAGGTTTTGGCCAGCAGACATCTGCAGATGTTGTCCACTGGTCATCGCCATACCCTCCGGCGCGCTGAGCAGCAGCACCGATTTTTTGAGGCCCGTCAGCTGCTGTTCCAGCAGCGTGACCTGCGCCTGGAGATCGGCCGGGTTCGCGGTCGCCTTCTGCGCGTCATCGGAGATGGATGTCATCTGCTCCCGGGCATTACCCAGATTGCTGACCGCCGGCTGCATCTCCAGCACCTGGCCCTGCGCTTTCGTCTGGCCATCAGCGCTGATGAACATCCCTTTCTGTGCCCGGATGGCTCCCCAGCTGTCGGTTCTGAGCTCAAAACCCTCACCGCGCTTCTGCTTCTCAGCATCCACTAAATGTCCCAGATTCAGCTGACTCTTGCCGCCGTACTCGGTGGAGACCTTGATATGCTCCTGATCACGACTGTCATCAAGGCGGATTTTGTTGTTCGCCGGGGTGCGCAGGACGTTACGTTTGTAGTTTCGGATAGTGACATGGTCGCCGTGGGCCGAGTCGTGCAGCACGCCGGAGATGTACGGCCGGTCCGGGTTACCGTCTTCAAAGCCAATCGCCACTTCGGTGCCCGCCAGCAGTGGCAGGTGCAGGCCGTAAGTATCGCCGGCATAGGGACGTGACTGCCGGACCCACAGGCTCTCGAACCCGGTCTCCCGGTTATCACGGTCAAACAGCATGTTGACGCGGTAGCGGCCGTCTTTATCGATATGGCCGTAGGTATCATTTTCGATGGTGCTGGTGACGCGGGCCGGTAATGTGCCGGCCATCACCGGGCGTGAACCGGGCTCAGGACGATAACAAAAGTCGGTGCTGTCCGGGATACCGTCAAACCTGACGCCGAAGTCCTCATCACGCCGCGCATGGCTGTGCATCGCCGTGATGACCACGCCATGAGCAAACACGTCGGCCACTTCGTACCCGCCGGTGACTTTCAGAACCTGACCCGGAGAGAGCGTCGGGCAGCTGGTGATGGCATGGGTCTGCGTCTGGCCATTCAGGTAGCGCTCATGACGAATACGGGCATAAAACACCCCGGACTCCGGTGCCGGATGGTGGTCATGGGTATCACCCGCCGTCAGATAGTTATCCGCATAGTGATAGGCCTCACCGTAGGTGGTGGCATCCCCGCGGGTGGCATCGACCCGGGTGTTCATGTCATCCGTGGCCTGACGGTAGTTGTAATCACGGGTGCAGACCTGCTTCTGTACCACGTTATGGTGGCTCTCCATGCCCCAGACCGGGTCCACGCCCTCCGAATGCTGTCCTGATGGCGGAACCGATGGCAGCGTCAGGCCTTTTTCATACCCCTGCTGACCGTCGTAAAACTCCACGACGTCGATGTTCAGACGCGTATCAGTGGTAAAGCGGAACCAGATACCCACCTCACCCAACAGGCGGGTGATGAAGTGCAGGTCGTCTTCACCGTACTGCATCACCTGTTCACGCTGCGGGTATTCACGACTTAGCGAGAACAGAAAATCCTGACCGCGCATGTTGTGACGCTCGCGCAGGACTTTTTCCACGATTTGTGGCACCGACATGTCCTGGTAAATGGCGTTCTGGTGTGAACGGTCAAGCAGGGCCAGGCGTGGCCGGAGCGTCAGGGCATAATGCGTCTCATCTTTTGAGGTACTGAGACGTTCAAAGCCCGTAACCACGCCCTGAATTACCCGCACTGGCTGCTGCACTTTAATACCGTAACCCCGGTCAACCGGGGCCTGCAGCGTCAGGGAGGAGGCTTTCATCAGCATCATTTCTTTGCTGATGGCATGGTTACCGCTGGTAAATTCAATACGGTAGCTGAACGGCGTGCTCAGGGCTTCATCGCCTTCAAACGCCAGCACATCAAGCTCCGAACTGCACTCTTTTACCGCCAGCTGATGGTGGTTGTGGCTGAATCTTATCGGGGGATTACTGCTCATGGTATTCCTTCACATCGGCAGAGAAATTATGCTCTAGAAAAACAGACATGCATTAAGTCAGTTACTATTTGATATTTATCGTATATTGCTTATAAAAGTCTTTACCGGAATACATTGTGCCAAGAGTAAACCCAGAAACAGTTACGCGATAATCACCTGACTTTTTCGGGATCCCAGATATGATGATGCGATGGTAATCTTTGTTTACTCCATCCTCTCCACCAAAACTATATTTTATTTCTTCCGGATTCCATGCTAACCCTGAGTCGTTCGGGATTATACTCACCGATACGCTGGATTCATTAACAGCCCCGCCTTTTATTTCAATGATATCTTGGTACTTGTGATTAACTGTTGCAACTTTAAGATCATTTTTTTCGGGCAGGATTGTTGGGTAAGTACCAGAGCAACCAGATACAATAACAATCAAAACACAGATAAAATATTTCATTTAGCGCAGTGGTTTAAATACCACTGCCTCCCAAAATGTGCTTGCGGACATATTCCAAATCTTTGTTTAACTTAATTTGATTTTTTACTGTGCCCCCATGAAACTAGATTAGTTTTGGGCTTAGCTTACTTTAAAACATTAACTTCATATTTTCTTTCAAAATCTTGCCCTGCACTAGCGACGACACCGCCTCTGATGCTGATTGTTATAACCCCTTGTGATTTAGGCTTACCTTGTATGGTAAAGTTATTATATATATATTTTGTATAATATTTTTTTTTAGAAAATACTAACTTCAACCCCGAGTTTGATGGATGAATCTCATAACTCAAATCAACAACCGGCCCTGTACCTCCGGAGATAGTAATTGGAACATAATATTCCTGACCAATATGTCCGTCTGGCAACTCATTGGGCTCGAATATAATATTATTGCTACATCCAGCCAAAAACAAAGAAAAAAGAAAAAATGCGAGATATTTATTCATTCTAATCATGGTATTTTTGTAAATACCATCCCCCCAAAGGTATGGCTTAGAAATTCACCTAACGTTAATGATGTTCGGAGTGAATTATCTTTAACTTCACCCCATGAAAAAAGCCGCAACGAAACAAGTTCTTCTAAATTCGTTTCGTTATTAATTCGTTGTCCATCAACTAATTTTAACTCTCCATCCCAAACTATCCAGTGATCTTTGAATGGAACATCTGCACCTTGCAGGAGCATGCTCGCAGAGATCAAGCTTAGGATATGAACATCATTACTAACTAATGAGTTTAACTTACAAATATCACTTAAATTGCTATGATACATGCTTATATTACTGAATATTTTATGCGCACCTGCATTCAACATCCACTTTTCAATATCACCCCACAATGTAATTGCGGAGACTTTATCCCCGACTGATTCATATTTTAACAGATTATTAGACGAATCACGCAAGCTTGCCATGGTAATCCAATCAATTGCGGAAACTCGAGGATGGCTCATTCCTGCGAACAAATCTCTTACTTTCATTGTATTAGCGCTTGGCTGAAGTAAAAAAGATCCCAGCATTCCTTTACCATGATTCCATAGGTCCCAGACTAGTTGCTCATAAACATCATATCGATCCATCATTAAACAATAATAAAATGCTGCTGGTCCACATAGCATCGAGTAATACTGGTTAGGATAATATTCTCCTTCCGGACCTAATAGAGAAGCAGCCTTTCGGGCATCAAGCTCATTCTTTACAATATTTTTTGTAAAAGGGTCCAATGGATCTCCAATTGGGTGTTCCAGGGAGACAAAAAATCTTGGCAGGCAAGTAATTTGCACATTATGTATGTTATCCTTACCGCTATCATCAACGGGTTTTGTCTGAGCTTTAGTCTCAAAATAACAGACATTTTCCCGTTTACTTTTAGAATATGCTTGCCCTGATGCCATTTCACCAAGGGTGTACATTTTTTTAGCTGGGGATGAAAGCACCGAAATCAGCTTACCGCCGTGTTTGCGGTATAAGTTAATTTCTAAAATGTAGATCACTGACAAATCATCATCGGTCTCATTCGTATCATGAGGCTGAGTATAATAACTCGGACCTATTGGTTGTTGCGTCACTGACAGCAGAACATGCTTTTTATTATTGGCATCCGTTTTATATACATTAAGATCGTAAAACAGATTGGATACCGGAACATTCGATTCAACTTTTGTATAGGTCTTATACTTAGGCATTAATAACTCCCGGCATCATATGCAAAAAAACATCCTGAGTCTGTGCAGAAGTAAACAGCTTCGTATACCCCTCACCATCACTAACGCCTTCCAGCACTGAGCCATCTGCCAAAAATGCCCTGTAAGGAGTATTCAACATTGGTATTCCATTATCATCAGCACACAAATAACGAATATTGTGGCTGCCGTCGTCGATAGCATTGGCTAAAGGTGAAATATCAGGCTTATGCTGCGCTCTCGTCTGTCTGGCGTAGTGTCCTGCCCTTGTCCTGAAATCACCCATTGTCGCTGATTCAATGGCATTAACATCCAGAGTAATGTAACTCCCACCACCATTTACCGTCAGCTTCTTCTTCGCGATGATTTTGATTTCATCCTCCGTACTGACGATACTGAGTTCCCCACGCGCCACCAGTTCCATCAAATCATTCTGCGCCTGTATTTTTACCGGCCCCTGGTTCGCGATGAGCTTGATCCCCAGCTTGCGAACAAACACGCTCAGGGCATTACCCACTCCGATGAACAGATTTTTCACCACGCTGACGTCTGCATTTTTACCGGCAGTGGCTATCAGGTTCTGGCCAGCAGACATCTGCAGATGTTGTCCACTGGTCATCGCCATACCCTCCGGCGCGCTGAGCAGCAGCACCGATTTTTTGAGGCCCGTCAGCTGCTGTTCCAGCAGCATGACCTGCGCCTGGAGATCGGCCGGGTTCGCGGTCGCCTTCTGCGCGTCATCGGAGATGGATGTCATCTGCTCCCGGGCATTACCCAGATTGCTGACCGCCGGCTGCATCTCCAGCACCTGGCCCTGCGCTTTCGTCTGGCCATCAGCGCTGATGAACATCCCTTTCTGTGCCCGGATGGCTCCCCAGCTGTCGGTTCTGAGCTCAAAACCCTCACCGCGCTTCTGCTTCTCAGCATCCACTAAATGTCCCAGATTCAGCTGACTCTTGCCGCCGTACTCGGTGGAGACCTTGATATGCTCCTGATCACGACTGTCATCAAGGCGGATTTTGTTGTTCGCCGGGGTGCGCAGGACGTTACGTTTGTAGTTTCGGATAGTGACATGGTCGCCGTGGGCCGAGTCGTGCAGCACGCCGGAGATGTACGGCCGGTCCGGGTTACCGTCTTCAAAGCCAATCGCCACTTCGGTGCCCGCCAGCAGTGGCAGGTGCAGGCCGTAAGTATCGCCGGCATAGGGACGTGACTGCCGGACCCACAGGCTCTCGAACCCGGTCTCCCGGTTATCACGGTCAAACAGCATGTTGACGCGGTAGCGGCCGTCTTTATCGATATGGCCGTAGGTATCATTTTCGATGGTGCTGGTGACGCGGGCCGGTAATGTGCCGGCCATCACCGGGCGTGAACCGGGCTCAGGACGATAACAAAAGTCGGTGCTGTCCGGGATACCGTCAAACCTGACGCCGAAGTCCTCATCACGCCGCGCATGGCTGTGCATCGCCGTGATGACCACGCCATGAGCAAACACGTCGGCCACTTCGTACCCGCCGGTGACTTTCAGAACCTGACCCGGAGAGAGCGTCGGGCAGCTGGTGATGGCATGGGTCTGCGTCTGGCCATTCAGGTAGCGCTCATGACGAATACGGGCATAAAACACCCCGGACTCCGGTGCCGGATGGTGGTCATGGGTATCACCCGCCGTCAGATAGTTATCCGCATAGTGATAGGCCTCACCGTAGGTGGTGGCATCCCCGCGGGTGGCATCGACCCGGGTGTTCATGTCATCCGTGGCCTGACGGTAGTTGTAATCACGGGTGCAGACCTGCTTCTGTACCACGTTATGGTGGCTCTCCATGCCCCAGACCGGGTCCACGCCCTCCGAATGCTGTCCTGATGGCGGAACCGATGGCAGCGTCAGGCCTTTTTCATACCCCTGCTGACCGTCGTAAAACTCCACGACGTCGATGTTCAGACGCGTATCAGTGGTAAAGCGGAACCAGATACCCACCTCACCCAACAGGCGGGTGATGAAGTGCAGGTCGTCTTCACCGTACTGCATCACCTGTTCACGCTGCGGGTATTCACGACTTAGCGAGAACAGAAAATCCTGACCGCGCATGTTGTGACGCTCGCGCAGGACTTTTTCCACGATTTGTGGCACCGACATGTCCTGGTAAATGGCGTTCTGGTGTGAACGGTCAAGCAGGGCCAGGCGTGGCCGGAGCGTCAGGGCATAATGCGTCTCATCTTTTGAGGTACTGAGACGTTCAAAGCCCGTAACCACGCCCTGAATTACTCGCACTGGCTGCTGCACTTTAATACCGTAACCCCGGTCAACCGGGGCCTGCAGCGTCAGGGAGGAGGCTTTCATCAGCATCATTTCTTTGCTGATGGCATGGTTACCGCTGGTAAATTCAATACGGTAGCTGAACGGCGTGCTCAGGGCTTCATCTCCTTCAAACGCCAGCACATCAAGCTCCGAACTGCACTCTTTTACCGCCAGCTGATGGTGGTTATGGCTGAATCTTATCGGCAAGTTGATGCTCATACGTTCACTCCTTGTGTACGGCCAGACTCCAGTCCGATACCCTCTTTCTCACTCGAGCTAAGGCGTACGACCGAGGTTTCTGTTTTGCAGCCATGTGGGTCAGCAACTGCTGACTCAGCACCGGCAGAATTTGTTGATTGAGCAGACTGTTGACGTTGCGTGCGCCGGTATCCGGCAGCAGGCAGGCGGCGGTCAGCGCGGTTTTACCCACGCCAGGCTCGCCAACCAGGATCGGGTTGTTCTTACGACGAAGGGAAAGAATGTCCACCCTCTGATGGTCTTCCCCCTGTTCGGGCAGCGTCAGCAGCCAGTGCTCCGGCAGGATTTCTGCATGGGTGCGGGTTTGACACAGGGAGGCAGTCCCTTCCATCGCACGGGCGCAGTAGGGATTAAGGCGTCGAAGAAGGCTTGCCGGGTTTTCCATGAGATTCTCTCTTTATCGGTTCCTGGTCACGCTACCGCCCCTCGCTGTTTCCCTTTGTTCAGGGGACCAAAGCGCACAAGGTCAGGCTGGCAGACAGTTTGTCGGTTTCTTTGCTGAAAGCCCGCGTACTGCAGACGTTCAGCAAAACAGCAGAAAGGTATCCCCTCCGCTTAAAAACGAGGATTACGCTAAAGAGTTCGTGTCGCAGGAAGGCGGCAAGTTCGTAAGTCTCCGGGAACATAGATAACTGTATGACCGGAGCGAGCCAACGCACCTGCGGCGCGAAATATGACGCGTAATCAGGCGGTGGCGCGTTCGTTCCAGGAGTCGGAATGAATGATGTTGCCGTCTTTGTAGGTCCAGGTGATTTTTTCGTAACGCAGCTCGATCTGCTCAAGGTGGTTATGCTTCTCGTAAGCAGGATCCTTGATGTCGTGCATCACCGGGTTTACTTTCACCACTTTCACGTTTTCCAGTTTGGTGTTGAAGTACTCCACTTCCTGGCCCGAGTTGTTGATTTTGTACCACTTGAATTCCGCAGATTTCAGGGTCTGACCGGTGGTCACCGCCTTATACAGATACGGGCTGGACGAGTCGATTTCCCTGGTGAACAGGAACGGGGTGTGGATACAGGTACCGGTCAGCTTGCCGGTGTTATTGTTGGTCGGGATGTACAGGTTATGCTCCTGCGCCACCACTTCGATGCTGCCGCCACGCTCCTGAACGTCCACAGCCCCTTTGATGTCCGCGCCGCCGTCGTCTTTCAGCCAAAGATAAACAGGAATTGCCATGTAATTACTCTCCATTGTGTTGTGATGCGTCATCATCCTGCGATGACGCCAGGGTTTTGCCCGATATCTGACAGGCGTTGGCCTGCGGTACCAGACTGATTTCGACACGGCGGTTGAGTGCACGGCCCTTCGGGGCGTCATTGGTTGCGATCGGACGGCTTGCGCTATAGCCCTGCACCGCAAAACAGCTTTCCGGCACATCGCCGGTGTCACGCATCCAGTCGCGTACCGCTGCGGGATTTGTCGGGAAACCTGCTCCGGGGAGAATTCATTTATGCTCCGGAATGTCAGACTGACGTTGTCTTCGCAACCGTCACCGGCAAGCGTATTTTTAACGGTCAGATTTATTTTTGGGGAATATTCAGAAAGAACTGAGTCAAAGTTATTTTTGTTCAGATTAACTTTTTTGCGCTCAGATAGTGGTGCAGACTCCCGGCCGTTGCTGAAATCGCCCGCAACCAGTAATTTCAGGGGGAGCTTGGTTTTCTTGCTCGCTCCACCCGTATGCAAATCAAGTTTTAAATTAATACGTGCCTTGGGTATTTCGCACTGAAAGGAAGAGTCAGACATGGCTGTCCCTGTTCTATGAAATTATAGAAACGGTCAATACCAGTGAGAAATTAACAAAAAAGGCAAACCCTGCCAGAACAACATCCCGGTTCTCATCATCCGACAAGAATCAACACCCCGGAATTAAAAGCGAGCGCATTCCATTCACCAGCATATCGACACTATATTTTTTGGGCTTTTATCTGAAATCGAAGATTTTCGGACAAGACCTTATAGCCGGAGTGTAAGAATGTTTGCGCATGACTAAAAACAAAATAATGTAACTAAATATTACATAGAAAAGGTTTAACAAAATTAGATCATCTTTATGATTTGTATGAATTTTATTGCATAGCCCTTTCAGACCTTATGGAATAAGGGTGTGCAACAAAAGATCAATTTAACTTAGGGATAAAACCGTATAAAACCTCCTTCAATCACGTGAATTTTTGATTTTGTATTTTTATCAAAAATGAGAGCCAGGACGTGACTGAGCATGTACAAAACTGATGAAATATACAGAATTTCATACATTTTTATTATTCACTTGAACGAGGCTTATTTATTTTTATCAAAACAATAACGTCAGCCAGCCGGTACAAATCCAACTGTGTAGACCCACGGCCAGCGTAAGATTGTCGGTGGCGAAGGATGACGAGCCTGCAGGCGTTGACGCGAATACTCACTCATACGCAACCAGACTTCAAAAATACATTGCAGCTTTGCCTTAAAATACTCAATCAACTACGGCATAGCAAAAACGTACCTTTATAATTTTACAAGACAGATAAACCGCGTTGTACAGCAATGCCGGCACATAAAGTTATTCCCTTTACTACCGGCATTTCTTTGCTGAGCCCGCCTTTATTTATGATCCCGTCGATAAAGCTGCCACTCGTCGATGCGCTCGCCGCCAGGCAGCGTGCAGTAGCCTCTCTGGCCCTGCGCCGTTTTCACGATCTCTGATGTACCGCCCTGCTCAATACACCAGGCCGCCGCCGGGTTTTTCATGTTCAGCGAGGCTGGTTTACTGACATTCTGCGCACAGCCGGTTGCCAATAAGGCACAGATAAACAATAAATTATTTCTCATTATCACCTCTGTTCAGATGGATCCCATTGCGTCTCATTATCAGTCAGATAACAATAGTAAGCGCTATAGTTTAAGGTGTTGTACGTCAATCACCGCTCACTGAGTTAACGATTAACGCCAAAGGATTGGGATTGATACTCGCCTCAGCGCCTGCAACGGCCGACTAACGACAAGGAATGCTCTATGCGAACCGCCACTTTTACCCTGCGTCTTACCCGGAACGTCAGCCAGTTCCTGCTGCCGGATCTGCGCGCGCTGCTGCCGCCGGAAAGCGTACAGTTTTTTTCCAACGAGCTGGATGAGGAGTGGCACTACACGCTGCTCTGTCTGCAAAGCGACCATACCTGCTCGCTGACGGTTTCCGCTATCCTGGTCTGGCATCAGCTGAAGAAAATCCATGTGATGCGCTACCGTTCACCGCAGCTACAGCAGGAGCTTGCTGACCCTTCCTCTGCGGAGCTTTACACCCTGCTACAGGTACCGGGCGCGGTGCTTTATCTTTCCTGACGTCTGCACCGCCAGGATTTGACGCCGTTATTCTGCGGTATTCCACTGATTGGTTTTTACGCGCCCGCCGTAAAATCACCATAAAGTCACTGGAAAACCGTACCGGAGTCCCCCCTGATGCCAGATAAAGATCCTGTTGTTGAACGTCTTACCGTCGAGCTACTTGCGCTCAGGCAGATCGTGCAGATGCTGATTGCCTATGGCAACGTGCCGACCGGCGGCAAGCTGAATAAATACCTGCAAAAAGTGGCCGATGATACGGAACAGCGCGAGGATCACCGCGGGCCGAACAAAGCCATTGCTGAGGCTATCCGCAGCTATATTAAGTAGGTTCCTGACCTCGCCAAGGCGAGGTTTTTTTTTGCCCTTACCGTTTATCCTCTTTGATTTTGTTACATTTTCCCTCCAGCAACGTTAAGCGCTTTCAGCCAGGCTTACCGAATTGATGTATTGCGACCAGTAAGGGAATGTGATGACCAGACCAGACTACCGCCTGTTGGCTTCCGCCACGCAGAATAAAGATACCGCTTTCAGCCAGCAGGAAAGAGCGGACGCGCATCTTGAAGGGCTGCTGCCGCCTGCGGTGGATTCGCTGGCAACGCAAATGCAGCGTGTGCTGGAACATCTGGACAACAAACCCGACGATATTGAGAAGTATATCTATTTGCAGGAGCTGGCTGACCGCAACGAAACGCTGTTTTACGCCACGCTGATGTCCGATCCGGTTACTTTTATCCCGCTGGTTTACGATCCGACTATCGCCGACGCCTGCCGAAAATATGGCCATATCTATCGACGTCCCAAAGGCATGTATCTGACCCGGCAAATGAAAAGCCGACTGAAAGAAGTTTTGCGTAACTGGCCGCAAAAAGAGGTGCGCTTTATCTGCGTGACCTCTGGTGGCCGCATCTTAGGGCTGGGCGATATTGGCGCCAACGGCGCGCCCATTCCGGTGGGCAAGCTGCAGCTTTATACCGCCTGCGCCGCCGTGCCGCCTCAGGGGCTGCTGCCGGTGCATCTGGATATCGGCACCGGCAACGAACAGCTTCGGGACGATCCGCTTTATACCGGCCTGCGGGAAGCAAAGCTTGACCAGCAGGCGCTGGACGAGCTGCTGGATGAATTTGTCGCCGCCGTCAACGACGTATTTCCCGGCTGCTGCATCCATTTTGAGGACTGGCAGGGCGACGACGCCATCCGCTATCTCCAGCGCTACCAGCAGCAGGCGCTGGTGTATAACGATGATATTCAGGGCACTGCCAGCGTGGTGCTTGCGGGCCTGCTGACCGCGCTGGAGACAACCGGCGGCAGGCTGGCGGAACAGCGCGTGCTGTTTGCCGGTGCAGGTTCGGCAGGCACCGGTATCGCCAATATGCTGGTTGACGCTATGGTGCAGGAAGGTGCCGATCGGAAACAAGCGCAACAGGCAATTACGCTGTTTGATAAACAAGGACTGATTACCGCTGAGCGCGACGACCTGAATACATCGCAAAAAGCCTATGCGCACGACATGCCCGCAGAAAGCGATCTGCAAAAAGTGGTTGAGCGCGTTAAGCCCACCATGCTGATTGGCGTCAGCACTCAGGGCGGGCTGTTCAGCGAAGGCGTGGTAAAAGCGATGAGTAAGCTGAACGACCGGCCAATCATTTTTGCACTCTCCAATCCCACCGAAAATGCGGAATGTACCGCAAAACAGGCCTATGAATGGAGCGACGGCAAGGCGCTGTTTGCGGCGGGCGTGCAGTTCGGAGAAGAAAAAATTAACGGTGAAACGCGCTATCCCGGCCAGGCGAATAATTTTTATATTTTCCCGGCGGTCAGCCTGGCGATTTACGCCGCCAGACCGGCGCGCGTGGACGACAAGCTGTTTATCGAAGCGGCCCGCCTGTGCGCACAGCAGGTCAGCAAGGCGGAGCGGGAAAAAGGCAAGCTCTATCCTTCCCAGGCCGATATCGTTAAAACGGAAATCGCCATAGCCAGCGGCCTGATACGCTACCTGTTTAAGCACGGTTTGGCCGGTGTTGAAGAGCCGCAGGAGATTGACGACTGGCTGCAAACGCTGATCTACAGGCCGGATTACGCCTGATAAAGATCGCGTAACCCTTTATCCTGAAGCCATCGCCCTTCTCCATAAAGCGATGCAGGAACGAAAATAAAAACCCGGCACGATGCCGGGTTTTTATTAGTTAGCGTCAGGCCACTCTGAACGCGGAGATATCCTGCGCCAGCTGGGCGGCTTCCGTGCGCAGCGCTTCGGTGTTTTCCGCCGTCTGCGTCACCAGCAGCAGGTTCTGCTGAATGCCGCGCTCCATCTGCGACACCGCCAGGGTGACCTCGCTGATGCCTTTGCTCTGTTCGTCGCCCGCTACGCGGATTTCACCCACTACCTCTTTGACTTTCAGCACGTCGTTCACCAGGCCCGCCAGCTTTTCGCCCGCGCCTTCCACCAGCCGACTGCCGGCCAGCACCGTGGTGTCGGACTCGCTAATCAATGCTTTGATCTCCTGCGCCGCAGCGGCGCTGCGCTGCGCCAGAGCACGCACTTCCGCCGCGACCACGGCAAAGCCACGCCCCTGTTCGCCCGCCCTGGCCGCTTCCACCGCCGCGTTCAGCGCCAGTATATTGGTCTGGAAGGCGATCCCATCAATCACGCTGAGGATTTCGCCCACGCGGCTGGAGGACGTTTTGATCGAAGCCATAGTAGCAATCACCTGATTCATTACCTCGCTGCTGCTGCGGGCGATCTGCGCCGTCTGCTCCGTAAAGGAGTCCGCCAGACGGGTATTTTCCGCATTCAGCTGTACCGTGGCGTTGAGCTGCTCCATTGCCGCCGCGCTCTGCTCCAGCGCCGCCGCCTGATCGCTGATTTTCGCCGAGAACGCCTGGTTGCCTTCCGCCAGCGAACTGGCGCTGGCGGCCACGTTGACGCCGCTGGCCTGTACGCTGGTGATCACGCCTGCGATTTTATCGACGAACTGGTTAAACGACACCGCGATTTCGGCGATCTCATCTTTACCGACCGTGGCCAGACGACGGGTCAGGTCGCCGTCGCCGTTGGCGATTTCATCCAGCGCCGCGCGGGTTGACTCCAGCCTTGCCGCCAGACGACGGGCAAACAGCCAGACCAGCACAAGCAGAACCACCAGCGCCGGGATCAGCACGATAAAGATATCCTGCAGGATATTATCCGCCAGCGCGGTGACTTTCGCCTGCGGCGTTACCAGGCCGATAATCCAGCCTGTGTCGGGCATCCTGAACAGCGTAACCTGCGCCTGCTTATTCAGTACGCCATCCTGAATGTGATTCAGGGTAGTCATGGTTTTATTTTCCGCGATGCCCTTCAGCACCGGTGCCAGCCAGGGTTTTTCCGCCGCCAGCGCGCTGAACTTCTTCAGCGCCTTATCTTTACCGCCGGGGAAATAGAGCACGTTGCCCGCGCCATCCAGCGCAAAGGCGTAGCCGCCGGTCAGATTGCCGTGGCTCTGCATAAAACCGGAAAGATTATCCAGCAGCACGTCAAAAGTCGCCACGCCGGCAAACTTTTCGCCCTGCACGTAAGGCACGCTACAGGTGACCATATTCACCTGGGAAATCGGATCCTGATAAACTTCCGACCAGCTGCATTTGCTGCGCGACGCTTCCCGGGCAGAGGTATACCAGCTCTCATTATGGTAGCCCGCGCTGCCCGGCTCGTTGTAGCCGTCTGACCAGACCAGCGCGCCGCCTGCGCCACGAGACCAGAAGAAGCTACGTCGAGCAACGCCTTCGGTAAAGGCGTTGGGTTCCGGCCAGATACCGCCGCCCGCAATGCTTTTATCGCCCTTGCTGTCGATAATCTGCGGCAGCACGCTTTTCACCAGCGTCTCCTGGTGCGGCAGCACTTCCGCCAGGCGCGCCATGCTCACCACTTCACCTTCAATGCGCAGCAGTTGCTGATTCAGCTGGCCCACGATGTTTTCACCGGTTTGCTGGATCAGGCTGTTGCTGGCCTCGACCACGCGCGGCTGTCCGCGCAGGGTAATAGCGAACCAAACCAGCAGCATGGTTAACAGCAGCATCGAAATGCCGCCAAAGATCAATTTCCCTGACAGACGAACTGGTATCCCCGGCATAATGTATTCCTCAAAACAGAACAGTGGCAAAACGGCGCCTGAATAGTTGAATTGCGCGATATTTCGTCAGCGCTTACGCGGATTATCGGCAAAGCTGGCTAAAACCTGAACGCGCCTGCCGGGTGATAACGCCCATAGCGCAGCATAAAACCCTGAGGAAAATCCGATTTGATTTTGCCACAGCGGCCAGGCTACCCTGACGCCGCGCAGAACGTCTGCTTCTGCGTCATAACGCGCTGTTTTCGCGCGTTCTGGACTGACCTGATTAGAGGGAACTAACCATATGCACCATTTTATTCTTGCGCAGCTCAACGCGTTCGCTGTGCCCTGGGCGCCGCTGATTGCGCTCGTGGCCGTTCTGGCCGTCATTCTGCTGATTTCCCTGATAGCGCACGGCCTGTTACACCGCGTGCTGCTGCCTCTGCTGCGGCGTATGGCGGAAAAATCGAGCCGTCAGTGGCCAAAATCGCTGATAGATAACAAGCTTTTCAGCCGCTTTGCGCTGCTGATGCAGGGCGTTTTTCTGCAAATCCAGCTGGAGCTGTTTCTCTCCGGCCTGGAACCGGCTTACAGCGCGCTGATGATCCTTAGCGAGGTCTGGATCATGGTATTCGGCCTGCTGATGTTCTTCTCGCTGCTGGATATTTTTCTGGAGCTGTCGGAGAAAAGCGCCATGGCCAGCCAGATGCCGCTGCGCGGGATTTTCCAGAGCCTGAAGCTGATTGCCGCGCTGCTGGTGGCGCTGATGATTATCTCGGTGCTTATCGGTAAATCGCCGCTGGTGCTGCTGACCGGTCTGGGCGCGATGACCGCCGTGCTGATGCTGGTCTTTAAGGATCCCATTCTGGGGCTGGTGGCCGGGATCCAGCTCTCCGCCAACAATATGCTGAAGCTGGGCGACTGGCTGGATATGCCGAAATATGGCGCGGACGGCTCGGTGGTGGATATCGCGCTGACCACGGTAAAAGTGCGCAACTGGGATAACACTATTACCACTATTCCTACCTACGCGTTGATTTCCGACTCCTTTAAAAACTGGCGAGCAATGTCGGAGTCGGGCGGCCGCCGCATCAAACGCAGCATTAATATCGATACCACCAGCATTCACTTTCTGAGCGAAGATGAGGTAGCCAGACTGAAGCGCGCTCAGCTGCTGACGCCCTACCTGGAAAGCAAAATGCAGGAGGTTTCGGCCTATAACGCCGGTCTGGATACCAGCACGCCGCTGAACGGCCGCCGCATGACCAATATCGGCACGTTTCGCGCCTGGCTGGAGGCCTGGCTCAGGGCGCATCCGCACACGCATAAAGGCATGACGCTGATGGTGCGTCAGCTGGCGCCGGGCGCGGACGGCCTGCCGCTGGAGATCTACGTTTTTACCAACACCACTGTCTGGCTGGAATATGAAAGGATCCAGTCCGATATCTTTGACCATATTTTTGCCGTTCTGCCGGAGTTCGGTTTGCGCGTGCACCAGACGCCGACCGGCAACGATCTGCGTAACCTGCGCATCCAGTCGGCGGAGTAACGCCTCGGACGGGCGCAGCCTTGCGCCCGTCGCTTAGCCTGTTTTTGTTCGCCTGCACCCGTCGTTTCGCCGCTGCTCTTGTCTGCCTGCCTCCGTCGTTTCGCCGCTGCTCCTGTCTGCTTGCGCCCGTCGTTTCCCTGCTTTCGCTGCATTTTACGCCGCCGTTCATTCCGCCTCAGCGGCATTTCATTCCTGAATGACGGCAGTTCATGCCCTCTTCGCCCCGCATTGCTAAAACCCGCCGTATTCTGTGCTTAATTTATTACTCTTTCCGGGAGCATCCCCATGAGCACACCAACCGTCAGTTCTCGCGTTCGCTGGCTAACCCTGGCCGGCACCATTATTACGCAGTTTGCGCTGGGCTCGGTTTATACCTGGAGCCTGTTCAACGGCCAGCTCTCCCACAAGCTGGAGGCGTCGGTTAGCCAGGTCGCCTTCTCTTTCGGCCTGCTGAGCCTGGGGCTGGCCATCTCCTCTTCGCTGGCCGGAAAGCTTCAGGAACGCTTTGGCGTGCGCAACGTAACGATCGGCGCGGGCGTGCTGATGGCTTTCGGCTTCTGGCTGACTTCGCAGGCCGACAGCCTGTTTATGCTCTATCTGAGCGCGGGCGTACTGGTTGGTCTGGCCGACGGCGCGGGCTACCTGATGACGCTTTCCAACTGCGTGAAGTGGTTTCCCGAACGCAAAGGCGTGATTTCGGCCTGTGCGATTGGCGCTTATGGGCTGGGCAGCCTGGGCTTTAAATTTATTTGCAGCTATTTGCTGAGCGTAAACAGCCTGGAGCACACTTTCCTGATCTGGGGCGGTATAGCGATGGCGATGATTATCGCCGGCGCGCTGCTGATGAAAGACGCGCCGAAACAGCAGGCGGTAGCAGGCGACGCCGCCAGCGCTCGCGACTTTTCGCTGACCCAGGCGGCGCGTCTGCCGCAGTACTGGATGTTAGCGGTAATGTTTCTGACCGCCTGCATGAGCGGGCTGTACGTCATTGGCGTGGCCAAGGATATTGGCGAAGGCATGGTTAATCTTTCCACGCAAACCGCAGCCAGTGCCGTTACGGTTATTGCTATTGCCAACCTGAGCGGTCGTCTGGTGCTGGGGATCCTTTCCGACAGGATGGCGCGTATTCGCGTGATTACGCTGGCGCAAATCGTTTCGCTGGCGGGCATGGGCATTTTACTGTTCAGCCATATGACCGAAACCACCTTCTTTATTTCCGTAGCCTGCGTGGCCTTCAGCTTCGGCGGCACCATCACCGTTTATCCTTCGCTGGTCAGCGACTTTTTCGGTCTGAACAACCTGACCAAAAACTACGGCCTGATCTATCTGGGCTTCGGCATTGGCAGCGTGCTGGGTTCGCTAATTGCTTCGCTGTTTGGCGGCTTTATGGTGACCTTTAGTCTGATTATGGCGCTGCTGGTGCTGTCGCTGATTATGTCGCTGACTATCCGTCTGCCGCACTGTCCGGCTAAAGCCGCAGAAGGGCTGCGCCAGGCGCAGCCGCTGTAGTTGACTCTTCTTACTTACCTTATGCCTGCCGGAAAAGCGGTTCCGGCAGGCCCGCAACGGCGACCTCCACGGCAAATACATCGCCAGACTGCGGATAAGCCGCCAGCTCCTCTGCGCTTCGATCTTCGCGTGAACTCGTAATATAGAGCGTTTTCAAATCTGGCCCGCCAAAAGCGACCATCGTCGGCCAGCGCACCGGCAGCGGGATCTCATCCACGATTTCGCCGGTGACCGGATTAAGACGAATGACCCGCGAGCCGTCAAACATCGCCGACCAGTAGAACCCTTCGCAGTCTACCGCTGCGCCATCGGGCAGGCCGCCTTGTTCCTGCACAAAATGCCGAATGACTTCACGCGGGCCGATATCGCCCTTGTCATCGACCGGATAGCGATAAAGCACGCCGTTGGGCGTGTCGGTGTGGTACATCCATTTATCATCAGGCGAAAAGGCCAGCCCGTTGGAAATTTTGATGTCTTCCGCCTCGACGGTCAGGCGCAGATGCTCGTCCAGGCGACAGAGCTTGCCGCCGTTGCGATCCTGCGGCTCCCACAGGCTGCCGCACCAGAAGCGCCCGTGTCGGTCAACGCGGCCGTCGTTAAAACGGCTGAAGGCAGCTTCACCAGGATTGGCCGCCACGCGCCGGGTGATGATGCCTTCTTCATCCAGCAGGCAAACGCCGCTGCGCAGCGCCGCCACGAAGCCGCCCTGCTCGTTCAGGCCAAAACAGCCGATATGTTCCGGCACCGGCATGATTTTATGCTCGCCGCTTTGCGGATCGAAGCGATGCAGCGCAGGCGCCAGAATATCGACAAAGTAAAGCGCCTGTTCGCGCACTGACCAGACCGGGCACTCGCCCAGCTCTGCCTGGGCCGCCAGCACATTTTTAACCTGATAACGCATAGCATGTCCTTGTCTTGAAAAATTGCCTTAAGTCTATCGCATAAATCCTTTTCTGCCGTTATTAACGCAAATTTTTCATTCGACCGGATAAAGAAGTCTATTTAAGAACATTCTGTGTTAAAAGTGGGTCTTTTAAGCCTTCTCTTATTTCTTTCTGGTGGAATAGATCGCAAAATTTCCATACTGAATTATTTGGAAATATTTACTCTAATAACTCTACAAAAGCGGCATTATTCCTCCACTTTTGTTTTGTAGAGTGTTAGCTATTGGAAAGCGAGAGAGTAAGAATAATGAAACTAATTAGATCGATTGCGCTTCTGGGCGTAATAAGTATGCTGAGCGGCTGTATTATTCATGACGGCTATCGCGGCCACCACCACGGCGGGCCGGGCTATCATCACGGCGGACACCATGGCCAGCACAGGGGCTGGTAAAGAATTATAAATGGGTGAAGTTCTTTCATCCTGAAAGCGGGCAAAGCCTGCACACGGCAATATAAAAATAAAATGCAGTCTTCAAGGCGGGTAATTACCCGCCTTCTTTTATTAGCTTTTAATGCTGTAATTACACTGATACCAGGCTTTCATTAACCCTGGCAGTCGACTTTCCTGCGGCTTTATCGGCTCGACTTTATCAAAGCCGCGCTCTGCGCAATAATGCTCAACGTCCTGCTCCATGGCCGTTTTGTTTACCGTATCGGGATCGAAACGATAAAGCACGCTATTTACCGCAGGGTCTTCTGCTACCTTTTCAAAAGCGCCGGGCTTGTGGGAAGTACAGCCAGCGGACAGCAAAACAGCAAGCGCCAGCGCGCCAATTATTTTTTTCATCTTAACTCCTTTCTTTGCCGACGCATCTTACTTAAGCGGCACGGCGATACCATCGGAAAAAACCGCTTTTGCACTTCTTTAACCTTGATGCAATATTTTACCGATTGAATCGATTCAGGCTGCCGTGTAGCGTGAGGCGAAAATGAATGCCAATATACATCCAGACACAGCGACATGTCTGCGCAACACCAGGAATTTTATTTATAATTACAAAGATTTATGCCCGCGGCGAGCGGGCTTTTTTTTGCGCTAAATTCAGGAAGCGGACGCTATTATATTCGCTGCGCCCGTTGAGAAATTAACCTGAAGTGCCGTTATTAAAAGGCGTGCGCTCAGTCGGCGCGCACGTCGACCAGCACCGGGCAGCTGGCACGCTCAATAACGGCAGCGCTGACCGATCCTTTCAGCAGGCGATTAAAGGAAGAGAGATGGCGGCGGCCCATAATAATCATCGCCGCGCCAATCTGATTGGCGTGGGCCACGATGGTTTCGGCGGATTCGCCCGCCAGCACCCGCCCCGTGGCGCGAACGCCGCGGCCTTGCAGCTCCGCCAGCGCCTGGCGAACGGCGGCTTCCGCCGTGTTTTGTTCGTCCAGCGCGCTGCCGAAGTCGCCGGGATCTTCCCCCGCCTCAATAACGTAATCCGCCGTCGTGCTGGCATAGCTGGCGTCGACACAGCACAACACCACCACGTCCGCATCAAGCGCGCGCGCCTGCTCTGTCGCCAGGGAAACCACCTTGCGCGCCAGCGCCGAATTATCCACCGCCACTAAAAGCTTTTTCATTTGCCGCTCCTGTCAGTCACGTAAAGTCGCTTTGCCAATTTCATCCACCAGAGCCTCTTTGCACTTCAGGATCTCTTCGCGGAAGAGCGCTTCGTGCTTTTGAAAACGGGCAGAAGGCACCAGCAGGCTGATGGAAAAGCGTCCCAGTATGGTATCTATCGCTACCGCCATGGTGGAGATCCCTTCCAGCGTCTCGCCACGATCGTAAGAGAGACCGGTGCGGCGGATTTCCTGCAGTCTTTCCATCAAATCGGGATACGCTTTGACGGTCAGTTCGGTAATCGCTTCGTAGGCATCACCTACCCACGCCCTGGCCTCTTCGTCGCTGTCCAGCGCCAGCAGCGCGCGGCCGCCGGAGGTGCTGTAAAGCGGCAGGTTCAGCCCGATGCGCGGCACCACGCGCAGCTCGCGATCGGCGACCACGTAATGCACGATAGCCAGCTGTAATCCGCTGGCGCGGGCCAGCGACACTGTTTCGCCCGTGGCGTCGCTCAGCGCCTGTAGCCACGGCTGCACAATCGCCACTACATCGGTGTGCACGCTGGCGATCAGCCGCAGCAGCGCCGGGCCAAGACGTACGCCGCCCGCGCCGTGACTGCGCACCAGCTGCACCGAATCCAACGCGCCAACGATACGCTGCACGGTTGAGCGAGGCAGATCGACGGCCTGAGCGATTTCGCCCAGGCTCATGCCGTTGGGGCTGTCGCCCAACGCGTCCAGAATTTTTGCCGCGCGCGAGATAACCTGGATACCGCCGGTACGCTCCTCGTCGCGTAAAGCTGCAGGTTCAGACATGAGATCTCCTTCCTTGTTGATGGCGATACTGTAGCACTCTTTTCCCCTCTCCGGCAGGCTGTATCGCATTGCAATACAGTCAATCACCATGTAATATCTGCCGCCAATGTATCACAATGCAATACAGTGCATCACTTCATCTTTTCTTGCGGAGCACCGGCTATGAACGCTCAACCCGCAGCCCCGGCCACCCACCCTTTTACCCTGCGTCTGGCGCTGGGTCTGGTGGGCGTGCTGATTGCTGCGCTGACCTCAGGACTTAACGATCGCGTAACCGACTTAGCGCTGGCCGACGTTCGCGCCGCTATCGGTTTTAGCTACGATCGGGCGACCTGGATTACCTCGGCCTATCAGGCTGCCGAAGTGGCGGCGATGATGGTCGCGCCCTGGTTTGCGGTGACCTTCTCGCTGCGCCGCTTTGCGCTGGCCGTCGCGTTTGGTTTTGCGCTGGCCGGCATACTGCAGCCCTTTGCCGCGACGCCAGGGCTGTTTATCGGCCTGCGTGTTATCCAGGGCCTGTTCGGCGGCGCGCTGCCGCCGCTGCTGATGACGGTAGCGCTGCGTTTTTTGCCGCCGGGCATCAAGCTTTACGGGCTGTCCGCCTATGCCTTAACCGCCACTTTCGGCCCCAACGTGGCCGCCTCGCTGGCGGCTTTCTGGACCGATGCCGTCGGCTGGCAGTTTGTGTTCTGGCAGATTGTGCCGCCGCTGCTGCTTGCCGGCGTGCTGATTGGCTGGGGATTGCCGCAGGATCCGCTGCGCCTGGAGCGTTTTAAGCAGATAGATTTGTTCGGCATGCTGACCGGCTGTAGCGGCGTTGCGCTGATGGTGCTGACGCTGTCGCAGGGCGAGCGGCTCGACTGGCTGCAATCGCCGTTGATTACCGGCATGCTGTGCGCGTCCATCGCGCTGCTGGTAGCGTTTTTAATCAACGAGTGGTCGCATCCGTTGCCGCTGTTTAAATTGCAGCTGCTACAGCGTAAAAATTTAACGCACGGGCTGCTGGTGCTGGCTGGCGTGCTGCTGGTGGCGCTTTCCGGCTCCGCCCTGCCTTCGGCTTATTTCGCTCAGGTGGAAGGGTTCCGCACCGTGCAGTTTGCGCCGCTGGCGCTGGCTATCGGCCTGCCGCAGCTGCTGATTGCGCCTTTTATGGCTTTCCTGCTGAACCTGCGCTGGATCGACTGCCGCTGGATGCTGACCTGCGGCGCGGCGCTGCTCAGCGTGTCGTGCCTGATGGGCGCGCAGCTGACCGACGACTGGGCCAGGCAAAATTTCTGGCTGATCCAGTTGCTACAGGCTTTTGGGCAGCCAATGTTGATTCTGCCGGTGTTGATGAGCGCCACCAGCGTGATCCTGCCGCCTGAAGGGCCGTACGCCTCGGCGATGTTTAATACCGTGCGCGGCTTTTCCAGCGTGGCGGCCGGCAGCCTGGTAGAGAATTTTCTGACCCACCGGGAAAAGTTTCATTCACACACCCTGGTCGATCAGCTGGGCAATCGTCCGTGGCTGATGACGGCGGCGAACAGCGCCGATGCCTCGGCGATGAAGCCGCTGCTGCCGGACGGTTCAGCCAGCTCGGCCGAAAATTTAGGTCATTTCGCCACGCTGCTTAAGCACCAGGCGGTGATCCTCAGCATCAGCGACGCCTACCTGCTGCTGATCGGCTTCGCGCTGCTGCTGGTGCTGCTGACCGCCTGGCTGCCTAAACGTGTCTGGCCGCCGCAAACCCTTATTCAAACTCAAACTAAAGCCGTGAGATAATAACAATGTTCACACCTGCAAAAAGAACCTTAACGCTGGCCGCGCTGCTGCTGGTACTGCTGGGGATCGCCTTTTTCGTCTGGTCGGCCATGAGCCGCCATCAGGCCCGTACCGATGATGCCGTAGTGACCGCCGACTACACGGCCATCGCGCCGAAAGTTTCCGGCTATATTCGCACCGTTAACGTCGGCGATAACCAGCAGGTAAAAGCGGGCGACGTGCTGGCGACGATTGACGATCGTGACTACCGCGTCGCGCTGGAAACTGCCGAAGCGAACCTGGCGGTCAGCCAGGCGAAGCTGGCCAGCGTTCAGGCCCAGCTTGAGCAGCAGCAGGCGACCATTGCGCAAAACGACGCCGCCGTCGCGGCCAGCCAGGCGACCCTGAACTATGCCGGGCAAAATGCCGAACGCTATCGCCGCCTGCTGAAAAGCGGCACCGCCACGGCAGACGAGCAGCAGAAAACCAGCGCATCCATGCAGGAAGCGGCGGCGCAGCTGCGTCAAAGCCAGGCCGCCGCGCTGGCCGCCCGGAAAGAAGTGGGCGTGCTGGAAGCCAGCCTGCGCCAGGCTAAAGCGGATATTGCCGCGTCAACCGCCAGCGTCGATCAGGCTCGGCTGAATCTTTCTTATACCGTTATTACCGCACCAATCGATGGCGCCGTCGGTCAGCGAGCGGCACGCCAGGGCGCCTGGGTTGCCGCCGGGACGCGTCTGATGGCCGTGGTGCCGCTACAGCAAACTTACGTGGTGGCAAACTTCCTGGAAACGCAGCTGGCTGGCGTAGAGGCCGGTGCTGGCGTCACGCTGAGCGTGGACGCGCTGCCTGGCGTCACGCTGCGTGGCCATGTGGATAGCATAGCGCCTGCCACCGGCTCGACGTTTGCCGCTATCGCCGCCGATAACGCCACGGGCAACTTCACCAAAGTGGCGCAGCGTTTGCCGGTCAAAATCCTGCTTGAACCGGGCCAGCCCGATCTGGCGCGCCTGAAGGTAGGTATGTCGGTGGTGCCGGAGCTGGCCCGCTGACCGGACGCGGGCGGTTTATTCAACGCCCGCGCCTAAGGCAGGATCCTGAAAAAAAAGATAATTCCTGGAAATGCCGGCTTTATTTTGCCGCCCGGTGCGGGTAAATTAGCGGGCGATCCTGTGACGAAAGCTGACGGCCCGAGCCGGAAAACGCGGCGACGCAGGTTCCGGCTATCATCGCTCAAAGGAGTTTTTTCGTGAAATATGCATTAATGGGCATTTCGTTTCTGTTGCTGGCCTGGGCAGGCACCTTCTATCTGATGCTGTAGTCCGCTGGCTAACGAAGAAGGCAGGCGCCTGGCCTGCCCTTAACAGTTGTTCTTAACTACCCTGGTCCGCCTCACTTTTTACCGTTCCCGGCAGAATACCGTCGGCGCGGAACATCGCTTTAATCCCTCTTACCGCCTGGCGAATACGGTCGCTGTTTTCAATCAGCGCAAAGCGCACGTGCGTATCGCCGTAGTCGCCAAAACCGATACCCGGCGAGACGCAGACCTTCGCCTCCTGCAACATATGCTTAGCGAATTCCAGCGAACCCATATGCGCATAGTGGTCCGGGATTTTCGCCCAGACATACATCGAGGCCTTGGGCGTTTCCACCATCCAGCCCGCCTCGTGCAGCCCTTTCACCAGCACGTCGCGGCGGCGCTTGTACTGCTGCGCGATATCCCGCACGCACTGCTGATCGCCCTCCAGCGCGGCGATGGCGGCAACCTGCAGCGGCGTAAAGGTGCCGTAGTCGTGATAGCTTTTGATCCGCGCCAGCGCGGCGACCAGCTCTTTGTTGCCGACCATAAAGCCGATACGCCAGCCCGCCATATTGTAGCTTTTGGAGAGCGTGAAAAACTCTACTGCCACGTCGCGAGCGCCCGGCACTTCCATAATCGAAGGCGCTTTCCAGCCATCATAGACGATATCGGCATAGGCCAGATCGTGGATCACCAGCACGTTATATTGTTTGGCCAGCGCGATCACGCGCTCGAAAAAGTCCAGCTCGACGCACTGCGCAGTAGGATTGGACGGAAAGCCAAGGATCATCATTTTGGGTTTGGGATAGCTTTCGCGAATGGCACGCTCCAGCTCGTTAAAGAAGTCCACGCCTTCCACCAGCGGCACGGAGCGCACCTGAGCGCCCGCGATAACCGCGCCGTAAATGTGGATGGGGTAGCTGGGATTCGGCACCAGCACGGTATCACCATGATCGAGCGTAGCCAGCATCAGGTGCGCCAGCCCCTCTTTCGAGCCGATGGTCACAATCGCTTCTGACTCCGGGTCGATATCCACCTGATAGCGATCGGCATACCAGCGTGAAATTGCCCGACGCAAACGCGGGATGCCGCGCGAAGTCGAATAGCCGTGCGTGTCCTCTCGTTGCGCCACCGAGCAGAGTTTTTCAACGATATGGGGCGGCGTAGGGCCGTCCGGGTTGCCCATGCTGAAATCGATAATATCTTCGCCGCGACGGCGCGCCGCCATCTTCAGTTCGGCAGTGATATTAAAAACATAGGGCGGAAGGCGTTCAATACGGGAAAATCGGCGTGCGGAGCTGTTGTCAGCCATAAAGACCTCTGAGTACGTTAGCGCCCGGAACCGTCCGAGCGACGCTGACCAGAAAATGGTCGAAGAGCCAACATAGCGCAGAGTTCGCCAGGCTGTCGAGCCGAATTAATCAGATTCCAGCTTGCCGAACAGCCAGTCGTCAACCCACTCGCCGCGCAGCAGATAATTTTCCCGCAGCGTGCCCTCAAGCCGGAAGCCGTTTTTTTCCAGAACGCGTCGCGAAGGCCAGTTGCCCTCCACCACCTGCGCGGTCAGCTTGTGGAAGCGACACTGGCTGAGCAGGTAAGCGGCCATCGCGCCAAGCGCCTCGCTGCCGTAGCCCTTGCCGGTATAGCGGTTCAGCAGCGAGTAGCCGACTTCGGCCTGCCGCCAGGGCGTCCATTCCGCATTCGCGCCTATCAGCCCTATCGCTTCGCCGCTTGCCCGCAGCCGCACAGTTAAACAAAGCATATGCAGGCTGGTTACCTGCCAGGGCTGTAGTCGGGTCTGAAAGCGCTGCCGGATATCCGCCAGCTGCGGGACGGCGCTGATAAACTGCATACTGACGGGATCGCTGTGCACCTCGTGGAACAGCGACCAGTCTTCCGGCTGGAGCTTTTCCAACAGCAATCTTTCGGTCGTTAATTGCATGATACATCCCCTTTTTGTTACCAGGGTTTCCCCTTTTCACCCAGGCTTTGCAGCGAGGCTACCTTGATACCTTACGCACGGCTAATCGTAACAAAATTGATCCAGACAGGGATTGACTGAAATCGGCGCGCGCTTGCCTGGCGCATCCCGCTCGCTTTCCTTATTATGTCGCTACTGTTTCTCCGCCAGCCGAGGCGCCCGTGCATTCGATGTTTGAGATGTTGCTTGCGGTATTAGATCGCGCCGCTCTTATGCTTATCTGCCTGTTTTTTATGACACGCACCCGTCATTTTCGTCAACTGTTACAGAAAGATGAGCACTCACGTCAGGAGCTGGTGGCGGTAACGGCTATCTTCTCGCTGTTCGCGCTGTTTGGCACCTGGAGCGGCATCAACGTTGACGGCTCGCTGGTGAACGTGCGCACCATCGCGATTATGGCTGGCGGTATCCTGTTTGGCCCGTGGGTCGGTATTGTGACCGGCGTGGTGGCCGGGCTGCACCGTTTTTTAATCGATGTCCACGGCGTCACCTCGGTGCCCTGCCTGATCACCAGCATTATCGCGGGCGTTGCCGCAGGCTGGATTAACCTGAAGGTCGCCAAAGCGCGGCGCTGGAGCGTCGGCATTATCGGCGGCATGCTGTGTGAGTCGTTAACGATGATCCTGATCCTGGTCTGGGCCAGACCTTACGCGCTGGGCCTGGCGATCGTCGAAGAGATCGCCGTGCCGATGATCCTGGGCGCGGTCAGCATCGGCCTGATCGTGCTGCTGATCCAGAGCGTCGAGGGCGAAAAAGAGGCGATAGCCGCCCGTCAGGCCAAGCTGGCGCTGGATATCGCCAATAAAACGCTGCCGCTGTTTCGCCAGGTCAACAGCCGTTCGCTGCGTAAAGTCTGCGAAATTATTCGCGACGATATCAGCGCGGATGCGGTTGCCATCACCAACAAAAATCAGATCCTGGCCTATGTTGGCGTTGGCGAGCAGAATTACCGCGAAGGCGACGACGGCATCAGCCCGACCACGGCCAGAGCTATCGCCAATGGCGAAATCATTATCCGCAACAACGATGAGGCGCACCGCACGCCGGAAATCCATTCAATGATTGTGATCCCGCTGCGGGAGCTGGGCGAAGTCACCGGCACGCTGAAAATTTACTATCGCCACGCGCACCGCATTACCTGGTCGCTGCGGGAAATGGCCATCGGTCTGTCGCAAATTATCTCCACGCAGCTGGAAGTTTCCCGCGCCGAACAGCTGCGTGAAATGGCGAATAAGGCCGAGCTACGCGCGCTGCAAAGCAAAATAAACCCGCACTTTCTGTTTAACGCGCTGAACGCCATCTCGTCGTCGATCCGCCTGAATCCCGATACCGCCAGGCAGCTGATCAGCAACCTTTCGCGCTATCTACGTTACAACCTGGAGCTGAACGACGACGAAATCATTGATATTAAAAAAGAGCTTTATCAAATCAAAGATTATATCGCCATCGAACAGGCGCGTTTTGGCGATAAGCTGACGGTCATTTATGAAATTGACGAAGACATCAGCTGCTCGCTGCCCAGCCTGCTGATCCAGCCGCTGGTGGAAAACGCCATCGTGCACGGCGTACATCCCTGTCGCGGCAAAGGTGTGGTCACCATCAGCGTGCAGGATGCGGGCGAGCGGATACGTATTGCGGTGCGCGATACGGGCAACGGCATCTGCGAAGAGGTGATCCAGCGCGTGGAGCGCAACGAGATGCCCGGCAACAAGATTGGCCTGCTCAACGTGCATCACCGCGTCAGGCTGCTTTACGGCGAGGGGCTGCATATTCACCGTCGCCATCCGGGCACCGAAATTGCTTTTTATATCACCAAAAAAGGGGCGACTCTGCCCGAACGTGTTTCACTGACGGCTTAGGGCCGCATTCACCGGGAAAGCGATGTGAAAGCCATTATTGTCGAAGACGAATTTCTGGCGCAGCAGGAGCTGAGCTGGCTGATCCGCCAGCACAGCCAGCTGCAAATCGAGGCCACGTTCGACGACGGGCTGGACGTGTTGAAATATCTGCAAAACCACCAGCCGGACGTCATCTTTCTGGATATTAATATTCCGTCGCTGGATGGCGTGCTGCTGGCGCAAAATATCAGTAAATTCGCCCATCGTCCGCATATCGTTTTTATCACCGCCTATAAAGAGCACGCGGTAGAGGCCTTCGAGCTGGAGGCGTTTGACTATATCCTTAAGCCCTACCATGAAATGCGTATTATCACCATGTTGCGCAAGCTGGAAAATACGCTACAGCAGGCCGCTTCCGGCGGCACAGACAGCCCGCGTAGCCAGGTGCATACCATTAACCTGACGCGGGACGAGCGCATTATCGTGACGGATATCAACGATATTTATTACGCCGAAGCCCATGAAAAAATGACGTTTGTTTATACGCGGCGGGAGGAGTACGTGATGTCGATGAATATCACCGAATTTTGCAGTCGGTTGCCCGAAGAGGCTTTTTTCCGCTGCCATCGTTCTTACTGCGTGAATCTGAGCAAAATCCGCGAAATTGAACCCTGGTTTAACAATACCTATATTCTGAAGCTGCGCGACCTGGAGTTTCAGGTGCCGGTCAGCCGCAGTAAAGTGCGGGAGTTTCGCCAGCTGATGCGGCTGTAAAAAAGGCCGGAAAACCGGCCTTTTTTGCTTACAGAATGGTGCCTAACGTCTGACGCAGATGCGCGCCCGCGCCCAGCAGGCCAGGCTTTTCATGCGTAATCAGGTAGACAGGAATATTCTGCACGTAATCTTTAAAACGGCCCTTGTCTTCAAAAGCGGCACGGAAACCCGAGGCTTTAAAGAATTCCAGGAAGCGAGGCACGATGCCGCCAGCGATATAGACGCCGCCGAAGGTGCCCATGGTCAGCGCCAGGTTACCGCCGAAACGGCCCATGATCACGCAGAACATCGCCAGAGCGCGACGGCAGTCGGTGCAGCTGTCGTCCAGCGCGCGCTGAGAAACGTCCTTCGGCTTCAGGTTCTCCGGCACGCGGTTGTCGGCTTTGACAATCGCGCGGTAAAGGTTGACCAGGCCCGCGCCGGACAGCACGCGCTCGGCGGACACGTGGCCCAGCTCTTCGCGCAGCACTTCCAGGATCAGATCTTCCTCTTCGCTGTTGGCGGCGAAATCCACGTGGCCGCCCTCGCCCGGCAGGCTCACCCAGCGTTTATCCACATGAACCAGATGCGCCACGCCCAGACCGGTTCCGGCGCCGTAGACGGCGACCGGTTTGTCTTTAACCGGCGTCGTGCCGCCAAACTGCATCACGTCCTGCTCCGTCAGCATCGGGATCGCCATCGACACGGCAGTGAAGTCATTGATGATCTCAAGATGATCAAAGCCCAGATTCGCCTTCATCTTGCTGGTGGAGAAAGCCCAGTCGTGGTTGGTCATATCCACCCAGTCATCGGTGATCGGGCAGGCGATGGCGATGCAGCCATCCGTGACATCCTGCTGCTGCTCGGCAAGATAAAAACGGATGACTGCCTCAAGGCTATCGTAGTCTGCTGTGGAGAACGTTTTGGCTTGTGAGATGGCACCGTTCTCGACTTCGCACAGTGCCAGGCGCGCATTGGTGCCGCCTACATCACCTACCAAAGCATACTTAGTCATTATTGTTTTGCTCCGCTTACGTCATTTGTACACACTATAAATTTCCCCCACTCAAACAACAACGCCCAACCCTCACGGGCGAACGTAAAATCGCGCTGCGACCGACTACCTTACCTGCACTGGCCGCAATTTCCCACGGGCATCAATCTGAATCTGGCGTCTGAATCCGTTATCAGATTTTTCAGGACGCGTTGCGCTTGTCCAGCGCCGCCGTTACCGCCTGCAAAAGGGGCGGCACATCCAGCTGCGGCAGCATAACCTCCACCAGCGAGAGACGCGAGGTCTGTTCAATCACTTTTACCACTTCCTGCAATTGAGCGCTCTCTTCTACTCGCCAGCTTTGCGCCTCGCCGCGCGTGCTCAGCGCCTGCGGCAGCTGCGTCCAGTTCCACTGAGCAATGTCATTGTAGCGCTGATGCTCGCCGTGAATAGCCCGCTCAACAGTATAGCCGTCATTATTAAGAATAAAGACGATCGGTTTCAGGCCGTCGCGCAGCATCGATCCCAGCTCCTGGATGGTCAGCTGGGCCGCTCCGTCGCCGCAGAGCAAAATCACGCGCCGCGCCGGACAGGCGAGCTGTGCGCCCCAGGCGGCGGGCAGCGTAAAGCCGATCGATCCCCACAGCGGCTGACAGATAAAGGTAACGTCTTCAGGCAGCCGCAGCGCCGCCGCGCCAAACGCGGCCGTGCCCTGATCGGCCAGCACGATATCGCCGGGACGCAAAAAGTCCTGCATGATGCGCCAGAACGCATTCTGACTCAGTGCGCCAGCGGTCAGCTCGGGCAGCGCCGGCGGCAGCGCCTGCACATCGCGCCAGCCTTCGCCATAGCGTGTTGCCAGCTGATGCAACACGGCAACGGCATCCTTCATGGCGATCTGACTGAACGTCTGTGTACCAACCCGGCAGCGATACAGGCCAATATCAATATTACGTAGCGGATCGATATGCTGGGTGAACCCGGCAGTGATGGTATCCGTCCAGAGCGTGCCGACGGTGATCACCACGTCGCGCTGTTCGATATGCCGCTGCGTATCGCCCGCGCTGGCGGCGCCTGAGTAGGTGCCGACAAAGCCCGGCTGCTGTTCCGGCAGCACGCTTTTGCCCATCAGCAAGGTTGAAAAAGGCAAAGCCGTTGCCGTTACCAGTTTATGCAGCGGCTCACGCATTGCGGCGCGATCGGCAAGAAAATCGGCCAGCAGCGAGACGCTTTCAGCTTCCGCCAGCAGGGCTTCCGCCGCCGCGCTGAAGGAATCCAGACTGCTTTGCAGCGATTCGGCCCGGTAAGTCAGCGTGCCGATGGGCGGCTGGATGGGCGCTTCCGCCACGTCCGTAGGCATAAAGAGGTAAACGGGACGATGTTCGCGCAGCGCGGTAATCAGCAGCCGGTCGATTTCCGCCGCCGCGTTTTCTCTGGTCAATACGGCCTGCGCTATGGTGACCTCACGGGCAATGCGTAGAAAATGCGCGTAGTCGCCGTCGCCCAGCGTATGGTGCAGTAACAGCTTCTCTTCCTGCGCCGCGCTGGCTGGCGCGCCGACAATATGGATAACCGGCAGATATTCGGCATAGCTGCCCGCCACGCCGTTTAAGGCACTCAGTTCACCCACGCCGAAAGTGGTGAGCAGCGCCGCCGCGCCGCGACAGCGCGCATAGCCGTCGGCGGCATAGGCCGCGTTCAGCTCGTTGCTGCTGCCCGCCCAGGCAATCTTTTTGCTGGCGATAACGTGATCCAGAAACTGCAAATTGTAATCGCCCGGCACGCCGAACAGATGCCCGATGCCGATTTCCTGCAGACGCAGCAACAGATAGTCTCCAACGCTTTGCATGGCTTTCTCCTCTGATAGGTTGTAATGAGTATTGCGCATCCTTTGCGCGCCATGTGAAATCCGTCGTCGCCCGCGATGGCAAGCAAAGATGACGCCTGAGACTTTTCCGCAAGTTGCGATCCGCCGCGCGAACCGGTTCGGTGTAACCGTATACACTGCTATGCTCATTTTGCCTTTCCTTCTGAGCACAGGAACTTTTCATGGTTTATCAGCCTGACGAAAATCGTTATCAGACAATGAGTTATCACCGCTGCGGCCGCACCGGCCTGAAGCTGCCCGCCGTCTCGCTCGGCCTGTGGCATAACTTTGGCGACAGCACGCTGGTAGAGAACAGCCGCGCGCTGCTGCGCCACGCTTTCGACCAGGGCATTACCCATTTTGACCTTGCCAATAATTACGGCCCGCCGCCCGGCTCGGCAGAAGAAAACTTCGGTCGCATTCTGCGTCAGGATTTCGCTTCGCTGCGCGACGAGCTGATTATCTCTTCCAAAGCGGGCTATACAATGTGGGACGGGCCTTACGGCGACTGGGGCTCACGTAAATATCTGATCGCCAGCCTCGATCAGAGCCTGAAGCGTATGGGCCTGGACTATGTCGATATTTTTTATCACCACCGTCCCGATCCGGAAACGCCGCTGGAAGAAACCATGACCGCGCTGGATCACCTGGTGCGCCAGGGGAAAGCGCTTTACATCGCGCTTTCTAACTATCCGGCGCAGCTGGCGGCGGAGGCCATTGCCATCCTGAAGCAGCTGGGCACGCCCTGTTTGATCCACCAGCCGAAATACTCCATGTTTGAACGCGCGCCGGAAGACGGCCTGCTGGATGTGCTGCAGCAGCAGGGCGTGGGCTGTATCGCTTTCTCACCGCTGGCGGGCGGCGTGCTGACCGATCGTTATTTGCAGGGCATTCCGGAAGATTCACGCGCCGCCAGCGGCAGCCGTTTCCTCAGCAGCGAGCAGCTGACGCCGGAGAAGATGGAGAAAGTACGGCAGCTAAACGAGCTGGCGCAGCAGCGCGGCCAGAAACTGTCGCAAATGGCGCTGGCCTGGGTACTGCGCGGCGGTCGCGTCACGTCAGTGCTGATCGGCGCCAGCAAAACCAGTCAGATAGACGATGCCATAACGATGCTGAACCAGCGCGAATTCAGTCAAAGCGAGCTGGATCGCATCGACGCGATCCTCGCCTGATCCCTTTGCCGCCGCGTCCTGCGGCGGCCTGTTTTACTGACATTTCCTTTAACACTTTTTCGACACTTTTAGGAATTAGCCAGGCGAAACCCCTGCGCTCTCCTTATAATACTGACATCAGGGCGGAGCAGTTGTGCCGCTGATAAGGAGAGAAAATGAAACATCTATTGCTTATTGCCGCTTTGCTGGCAGGTTCAGCCTTACACACAGCACAGGCTGACAGCGCCCGGATTATGTTAGCGCCGGGCGTTTCGCTTCATCTGGGCGATCGCGATCGTCACGGGCGTTACTGGGACGGCGGCCGGTGGCGCGAAGGCCACTGGTGGCGCAACAACTATCGCTATGGCGAAGGCCGCTGGTGGCGCCATGAACAGTGGCGCCGTCAACAGGAGATGCGTCAACGGCATGAATGGCGACGCGACCAGCGCTGGCGCGACCACGAAAGGCAGCGCGAATGGCGTCACGAGCGGGATCGTCACCACGACGGACGCTGGTAAAAAAAAGGGTGCTCACAGGAGCACCCTTTTTCACTTGTTGCTTAGCGTCTCGCCTAAAGCTCCATCGCCATAGATATCAGCAGATAGAAGTTCAGCGCCACCACCACCACCACGATAACCTTGCCTGCCGCCTGCATCAGGCGCGAGTTCACCAGTTCGCCCATCAGTTCGCGATTGCCGGTAAAAGAGAGCAGCGGGATAAGCGCCAGCGCGATACCGAAGCTGAGCAGCACCTGGCTCATCACCAGAATGCGCGTCGGCTCCCAGCCAGCCAGGATCACGATAAACGAGGGCAGCATCGTCACAACACGCCGCACCAGGAGCGGAATACGTATATGGATAAAGCCCTGCATTACCACCTGCCCCGCCATCGTTCCCACTACGGTGGAAGAGAGTCCGGCCGCCAGCAGGCTCAGACCGAAGACTATGGCCGCCGCACGGCCCAGCAGCGGATCGAGCGTCAGATAGGCCTGATCCAGATCCGCGATGCCGGTATGGCCGCTGAAGTGAAAAGCCGCCGCCGCCGTCGCCATCATCGCCAGATTCACAAATCCCGCGATGGTCATGGCGACCGCCACATCCAGTTTTGTCGAGGAGTAGCGCTCTGCGCGGCTGCCGCCGTCAGGGCTTTGCGTTAAGGAAGAGTGCAGATAAATCACGTGCGGCATAATCGTTGCGCCCAGCACGCCCGCCGCCAGCAGCACCGCATCGGCGGTCGGCAGCGTCGGCACGGCAAGGCCCTGCATCAGATCCATCACTTTTGGCTGAGAGAAAAACAGCTCGATCACATAGGCCGCCGCCACAAACAGCAGCAGGCCGCCGATGACCAGTTCCAGCGGCTTCTGGCCCCGGCTTTGCAGCATCAAAATCAGGAACGTCACCACGCCCGTCAGCACCGCACCCTGCAGTAAACTGACGCCAAAGAGCAGCTTAAAGCCGATAGCCGCGCCGATAAACTCGGCCAGGTCGGTGGCCATGGCGATAATTTCCGCCTGGATCCAGTAGAACCATACGGCAGGACGCGGAAAGCGATCGCGGATATGCTCCGCCAGGTTTTTGCCGGTGGCGATGCCCAGCTTAGCGGACATTAACTGGATCACCATCGCCATGATATTGGCCCAGACCACCACCCACAGCAGCTTATAGCCATAGGAAGCGCCAGCCTGGATATTGGTCGCGAAGTTGCCGGGATCGATATAGCCAATCGCCGCAATAAAAGCGGGCCCCATCAGCGCGAATTTGATTTTACGGGAACTACGGACCGTCTGCTCCGCGGTGCGGCCTTCAAACATCGTCTTACCCCTTAATACACCCGAGGAAGGTATTGTCATTCAAATGATAATGATTATCAACATCATTTGCACTGGTTAAACTTATCGCTGTAATAGCCTACGCTAAAAAGTATAGCCTTTGCTATACCCAAAGGTAGCGTTTCGTGTGGCCGATTTGTAAGCGATAAACTTACTTTAGGTTAAAAAGTATTCCCCCACAAGTTGACGGGTGGTTTTTTAAACAGTATCAGGATGTGACAGGAAAGCAGAATGTCGATTTAAGCCGATAGGAATTTATTATATTGAGGCTTTAGTCTCGTTTTTCTGCAACTTGTTACATAGAATGTGCAGCGAAATATAACAGCCTTCAAATTTGGAGCACTCATGTCCCGCATTCTGCATTTTGCTTTGGCGCTGGTGGTGGTGACGTTACTGGCCTTACTGGTCAGCAGCGATCGGAAAAATATCCGCGTCCGTTTTATTATTCAGCTTCTGGTGATCGAGGTGCTGCTGGCCTGGTTCTTCCTGAACTCCGAAATCGGCTTAGGGTTTGTCAAAGGCTTTGCCGGCTTCTTCGACAAGCTGCTGGGCTTTGCCGCTCAGGGCACCAGCTTTGTCTTTGGTGGCATGAACGATAAAGGCCTGGCGTTCTTCTGGCTTAACGTACTCTGCCCTATCGTCTTTATCTCCGCCCTTATTGGTATTCTGCAACACTTCCGTATTCTGCCCGTGGTTATCCGGGCAATCGGCACCGTGCTGTCAAAAGTCAACGGCATGGGTAAGCTGGAATCTTTTAACGCGGTAAGCTCGCTGATTTTGGGACAGTCAGAAAACTTTATCGCCTATAAAGATATTCTGGGCAAAATGTCGCAGCGCCGCATGTACACCATGGCCGCTACGGCGATGTCGACCGTATCGATGTCCATCGTCGGCGCCTATATGACCATGCTCCAGCCGAAATATGTGGTGGCCGCGCTGATCCTGAATATGTTCAGCACCTTTATCGTGCTGTCGTTGATCAACCCGTACCGCATCGAAAACGAAGAAGACCTGAAGCTGAACGATCTGCATCAGGGACAGAGCTTCTTTGAAATGCTGGGCGAATATATCCTTGCCGGTTTCAAAGTGGCGGTCATCGTCGCCGCGATGCTGATTGGCTTTATCGCGCTGATCTCCGCCGTCAATACGCTGTTTGATACGATTTTTGGTATCAGCTTCCAGGGCGTGCTGGGCTATGTGTTCTATCCTTTTGCCTGGGTAATGGGCGTGCCCGCCAGCGAAGCGTTGCAGGTCGGCAGTATCATGGCGACCAAGCTGGTTTCCAACGAATTCGTGGCGATGATCGACCTGCAAAAAATTGCCGGTACTCTGTCGCCGCGCGGCGAAGGCATCCTTTCCGTGTTCCTGGTTTCTTTTGCCAACTTCTCCTCTATCGGCATCGTGGCGGGCGCTATCAAAGGCCTGAACGAAGAGCAGGGCAACGTAGTGTCGCGCTTCGGCATGAAGCTGCTGTACGGTTCGACGCTGGTTAGCGTGCTCTCCGCTTCCATTGCAGGCCTGGTGCTGGGCTGATAGCGGTCTGGCTCGACAAGAAAGGCGAATCTCCGGGTTCGCCTTTTTTTTGCGTATCGTCTCGCAGTAAAACATTTTATGTCGCGCATCCGGGAAGATCGCCTTTAACCCATAATAAAAGTAATGCTATAAAGCAGCCCATGAGACTCAGGATGAGGATTTGTTATGGCGGGCTGCCACTATGAAATCTTACATAGCGAGCTGCAGGGATTTGATGTCTACAGGACGATGGATATCAGATTTATGTTTGCTGCCCAGGTAAATCGGCAGATGACTTTCCGATTGGCCTTTTTTGCGAAAGCGGCAGCCGAAATACCGCTACTCATAAAGCTGTTCGGTGATGATGTAGCTGACGCCAACCAGGCCGTCGTCAGCTTTTACAACCTTGAAGCACAGGATAATCCCGACTGCGATATGTTCGAAAGGCCGCCAGCCGCCGCCGCGCTTACGCTACATGAAACGCTGTTTTTTTACGCGTCTCTGATCGACATCATTCTGCAGGTTGCCAGGCGAGAAAACATACAACCCCTGGCCTTCCAGGCGTATACTCCTCAACTGATTAAAGTTTACGATCGGCTGGTCAGGCAGCAGGCTGGCCCGCGCAACCTCAGGGTATTTAAAGAAGGAGCGAACTATGTGCTACAAACGGACAATTGAAACCCCAACCCAACATATTGATTTCGACGCTATCCGCATGCAAAAAAAGGCAATGATTAGGCAGCTCCTGCAGGCGAAGAAAAAAGCGGAACAGGCAGGCGAGATAGTCAGCAAGCCTTTTAAGATGGGTGACTGAAAGCTTTTGCCTTTCCTGACCCGCCTTTCGCGGGTCGGTTCGATAAGCCTCCCAGGCTTCCGGCGCGCTGCTTGCTTCGCGTTATTTTCTTAGTCAGCACGCCTTCCCTTTTAATCAGCACGCCGCAGCATTCAGCCAACATACCTCAGCGTTAAATCAGTGCACCTCGGCATTTAGCCAGCGTCTCGCCCGTTTAGCCAACACACAGCAGCGTTTAGCCAGCGTCTCGTTCGTTATGCGCCAAAAGCCGCCTTCGCCATAGCTGTTTTTTAACTTTCCTCAGCATATATAAGAATTTCACAGCTTACGTCTCTGAAAGTAGGGTTCCTTCTACGCCCTTTTCTGCCCGCCCACTTCGGAGAATTCAGGATGAGCATTCAGTTTCTTGGCATGATCGGCCATCGCCTGGCCTCGGAAATCATTCCGCCCAGCGGCCCCATTTTTAACAAACAGTATATCGCCGACTTCGCCCGCGCCCATGAACAGGCCGGTTTCGATCGCGTTCTGGTCGGTTACTGGTCAGATCAGCCCGACGGCTTTCTGGTCACCGCCCACGCGGCGGCACATACCTCAAAAATAAAGTTCCTGCTGGCGCACCGTCCCGGCTTTGTCTCCCCTACCCTTGCCGCCCGCAAGCTGGCGACGCTGGATCAGCTGACCGATGGCCGCCTGGCGGTGCATATCATCAGCGGCGGCAACGATGCCGAACAGCGTCGCGACGGTGATTACCTTAACAAAGCCGAACGCTATGCGCGCACCGATGAGTTTTTGCAGGTACTGAAAAACAGCCTCACGGCCGAAGCGCCTTTCGACCATCAGGGCGAGCTTTATCAGGCTGAACAGGCTTTTTCCGCCGTCAAGCCGCTACAGCCGCAGCTGCCGGTCTATTTTGGCGGTTCCTCGCCGGAAGCGATTAGCGTGGCGGCGAAACATGCCGACGTTTTTGCACTGTGGGGCGAACCGCTGGCGGGCGCGGCCGAAACCGTGCGTGCGGTACGTGCCGCCGCCGCTCGCCATGGTCGACAGATCGGTTTTAATATCTCTTTCCGTCCGATTATCGCCGCGACCGAAAAAGAAGCCTGGGAAAAAGCGGAGTATATCCGCGAAACGGCCCGGCAGAAGCTGCTCGCTACCGGCCACGACTTCGGCCTGCCAAAACCGCAGAGCGTCGGTGCGGAACGGCTGTTCGCCGCTGCTAACGAAGGCGATCGCCTGGATAAAAATCTGTGGACCGGCATCGCCAAACTGGTCGGCGGCGGCTATAACTCCACTTCGCTGGTCGGCACGCCGGATCAGGTTTCCGACGCGCTACTGGATTACTACAACCTGGGCATCGAAAGCGTGCTGATCCGGGGTTTCGATCCGCTCAACGACGCGCTGGAGTATGGCAAAGAGCTGATCCCGCTGACGCGCGAAAAAGTTGCGGCGCGCCGTGTCGCAAGGAGCGCCTGATGCGTCTGGTCGTCGCCATCCTGCTTTCGGTTATGGCTGGCGCCGCTACGGCGGCAGAAAAAGTGACGCTGCGCCTGGGTGACGTTAAGGGCGATCGCTTTATTTCGCTACGAGAGTCCGGCGAGCTGAATAATTTACCTTATGAGCTGAAACTGACCTCATTTGACTCCGGCGCGCCGGTGCAGGAAGCGCTGAATGCCGGCGCGCTGGACGTAGGTTTTACCGGCGATCTGCCTTTCCTGTTTGTCTATGCCGCCGGCGCGCCGGTGAAGGCGGTAGGCGCATGGCAAAACAATCCCGACAGCATCGCCCTGCTGACGCGGCCAGACAGCGGTATTCACAAGCTGAGCGATCTGAAAGGCAAACAGATCGCCGTCAATCGCGGCGGCTGGGGACACTATCTGGTGCTGGGGCTGCTTGAGCGCGCCGGACTGAAGCCCGCCGACGTTAAGCTGCGTTTTCTTGGCCCGGTTGATGGCCGCGCCGCGCTGGCCAGCCATGCCGTAGATGCCTGGGCGACCTGGGAACCCTATGTCTCTTCGGCCATCGTGGTGGATAACGCGGTACTGGTGCCGCAGGGCGGCGGCAAGGGCATTCTTTCCGGCTATTCGTATGCGCTCGCCCGCGAGGAAGCGTTAAAGGATCCGGCTAAACGTCAGGCGATCGCCGATCTTCAGGGCCGACTGGCCAAAGCGCAGATCTGGGCGATACAGCATCCGGCAGCCTTTGCCGACGCGCTGAGCAAATCGCTGGGGATGCCGCCCGCCATTACGCAGCGCTGGATCGCCAACGCGCAGATCCGTCCGGTCAATTTCACGCCCACGCTGGCGGATTCGCTCCAGCATTCCGCCGACTTTTTCTTACGTTACCGCGTGCTGCCGAAAGCGGTGAATGTCCGCCAGGCTTTCGATTATCAGCTGGCGGGCCAGGCTAATCAGGCGGCCGCCGGATTAACACAGCCTGCCGGGGAGAACAGCCATGAGTAACCTTCAGCACCATCGTTTGCGCGCCTTTGTCGGCGATCTGGCTACGCTGCTGGACACAAAGCCTCCAGAACAGCGCGTGCTGCAAGAAGGCAGCGAGCTGCTAAAACAGCTTATCCGCCACGATGACTGGCTGGCTGAGCCTTTTGCGCAGACCGATCCGCAGCGCTATCAACAATATCTGCTGTATGCCGACGCGCAGCAGCGCTTTTCTGTTGTCAGTTTCGTCTGGGGAGCGGGCCAGTCAACGCCGGTGCACGACCACCGGGTCTGGGGGTTAATTGGCATGCTGCGCGGCGCGGAAGTTGCGCAGCACTTTCGTCGTGATGAGCAAGGCGCACTCTGGCCCGAAGGCGAGCCCGTTCGCCTGAATGCTGGCGACGTAGAGGCCGTTTCGCCTGAGGTGGGTGATATCCACCGCGTCAGCAACGCTTTTGCCGATCGCCCCTCCATCAGCATTCACGTTTACGGCGGCAATATCGGCGCGGTGAAACGGGCCGTTTATGACGAGGACGGCAGCGAAAAACCGTTTATCTCCGGCTATAACAACGCTTTTTTACCAAATATTTGGGATCTCTCACATGGCTAAGCAATCACTGCCTTTACGTCACTACAGCGATATTCGCTACGCCCTGCTCCAGCGCCAGGAAACTGCGCTGCTGGACGTGCGGGAAGAGGCTTATTACGCCGAAGGCCACCCGCTGTTTGCCGCTAATATTCCCTTGTCGAAGCTGGAACTGGAAATAATTAACCGCGTTCCACGCCTGGCGACGCCCGTCACGCTGTATGACAACGGCGAAGGCCTGGCGCAGGCCGCCGCCGAAAGGTTAATCGCGCTGGGCTACAGCAACGTGGCGCTGCTGGCGGGCGGCCTGCAGGGCTGGATCGAAGCGGGCGGCGAAATCTTTATCGACGTCAATTCGCCGAGCAAGGCGTTTGGCGAACTGGTCGAAAGCCGTGCCCACACGCCTTCGCTGCCCGCGCAGGAGGTCCATGCCCTGCTGCAAAGCGGTGAGCCGGTAGTGGTGCTGGACAGCCGCCGCTTTGACGAATATCAGACCATGAGCATTCCGGGCGGCATCAGCGTGCCGGGCGCCGAGCTGGTGCTGCGGGTCAGGGATCTGGCCCCGTCGCCGGAAACAAAAATTATCGTCAACTGCGCCGGACGCACTCGCAGCATTATCGGTACGCAGTCGCTGGTCAATGCGGGCGTGCGTAATCCGATTTATGCGCTGCGCAATGGCACCATTGGCTGGACGCTGGCCGGGCTGGCGCTGGATCATCAGCAGAACCGCCGTTACGGCGAGGTGAGCGAGACCGCGCAGCTTCAGGCCGCACGCAGCGCCCGGAAGGTTGCCGATCGCGCTGGCGTCAGGCAGATTACGCTCGCTGATTTGACCGCTTTGCGGCAGCAAACCCAGCGCACGGTTTATCTGTTTGACGTGCGCGACGCCGAAGAATACGCAGCGGGTCATTTACCCGGCGCTCGCCACGTGCCGGGCGGCCAGCTGGTGCAGGAAACGGATCACTATGCCAGCGTGCGCGGTGCAAAAATCGTGCTGGTTGACGACAAAAAAGCGCGCGCCGATATGAGTGCCTCCTGGCTGACGCAGATGGGCTGGGACGTTGCGGTTGTGGATAATATCAGCCGACAAGATTTTATCGAGCACGGCGACTGGAAACCCACGGTGCCGCCCCTGCCCGCCCTGCCGGAAGTGGAGCCAGCCGGGCTGGCCGCATGGCTGGAAGCGGGCGACACGCAGGTGCTGGATTTCACCACCAGCGCGAACTATGTGGCGGGCCATATCCCCGGCGCGTCCTGGCTGCAACGCTCGCTGCTGACGCGGACGGGCAGCGCTGCGCTGCCGCCGGCAGAGCGTTACGTGGTGACCTGCGGCAGCAGTCTGCTGGCTCGCTACGCCGTAGAAGAGCTGTCCGCGCTGACGCAAAAACCGGTAACGGTTCTTAAAGGCGGCAACGCAGCCTGGCGAGCTGCCGGTTTACCCATACAGCAGGGTGAAACAAGATTGCTGCAACCGCGGGACGATCGCTACCGTCGCCCTTATGAAGGCACCGACAACGCCGCCTCTGCGATGCAGGCCTACCTGGACTGGGAATATGGCCTGATTTCGCAGCTGGATCGCGACGGCACGCACGGTTTTAACGTCCTTACGCCCTCCGCCTGACTTTGCCAGGCCGTGTTGAAGCGGCCTGGTTTCCCGTCCGCCGCTTTTCTGCCCCGTTGGTCGAATCGGTTTAGCACTTTCGTTTTTTTTGACTATGCTTATTCCTTAACGGTCAGAAATCACCGAATCCGTTGTGAAAATCATTGTTATTCATTCTGTTGCCGAGCGAACTCCGGTTCCTGCGGCAGCATAATTCATTTATCACCGGCATTCTTGCTGGTTCAAGAGGAGAGCCTATGTCGACGACAAATCGCCCCCAACCTCCACTCCCAGAACAACAGCAAACATGGCCGGGAGCGACTAACGAAATGCAGCCCGTTCCCGATCACGGCGAAGCCAGCTATCAAGGCTCCGGCCGTCTGAAAGGTAAAAAAGCCATTATTACCGGTGGCGACTCCGGTATCGGCCGCGCCGTGGCTATCGCCTATGCTCGTGAAGGCGCGGACGTGCTGATTTCCTATCTGGACGAGCACGAAGATGCGAAAGAAACCGCGCGCCTGATTGAAGAAGCGGGACAGAAAGCAGTACTGGTGGCTGGCGACGTGACCGAAGCGGAACACTGCAAGGCTATCGTCAGCAAGGCCGTGGAAGCCTTCGGCGAAATCAATATCGTGGTCAATAACGCCGCCTTCCAGATGACCCGTGAGTCGCTGGATGAGATCAGCGATGACGAGTTTGACCGCACGATGAAAACCAATATCTATGCCATGTTCCGCATCTGTAAAGCGGCGGTACCGCATATGCCTGCGGGCGGCTCTATTATCAATACCGCCTCGGTTAATGCCGATCAGCCCAAGCCGAAACTGATTGCCTATTCCGCCACCAAAGCGGCGATTATCAACTTTTCCGGCAGCCTGGCTGCTCTGCTGGCGGATAAGGGTATTCGCTCCAACGCCGTGGCCCCTGGCCCGATCTGGACGCCGCTGATCCCTGCCACGATGCCGACCGAACAGGTTAAAAACTTCGGCAGCGAAGTGCCAATGCAGCGCGCCGGGCAGCCTGCCGAGCTGGCACCTGCCTATGTGATGCTGGCCAGCGACGAAGCCAGCTATATCTCCGGCGCGACCATCGCCGTCACCGGCGGCGTTGCCGTCATCTGATCGTCTGGCTATGGGGCTGCGGCTCCATAGCCTTCTCGCCCGTTCTCTTCCCGCTTTCCTGCCCGGACGGCCTTGTCACGCCCTAAGGACAGAGAACGGACGTCTTTTAAGGAGCGAAGATGAAAGCCTATCCCTTACGGCTGACGCTGCCGATTGCCACCCATATCTTCGGTGGCGAACTGATTAAAACCCGCCTCGCCAAAACGGGCCTGCCTGACGGACGCATAGCGGAAACCTGGGAAGTTAGCGATGTGGAAGGCATGCGCGCCACCGTTAAAAACGGCGACTATGCCGGTATGAGCCTGCACGAGCTGACCGAACGCTATCCCGACGAGCTGGTTGCGCCCGGCTGGCGCGGCCCGCATTTCCCGCTGCTGAGCAAATTTATTGACGGCACCGGGATGCTGCCGGTGCATCTGCACGCCAACGATGAGGCAGCGCAGCGCCTTGAGCAGCAGCCCAACGGCAAAAGCGAGGCCTGGCATATTTTATGGGCCGCGCCCGGTGCCAGCTGCCTGGCAGGCATCAAGCCCGGCGTCAACCAGCCACGCCTGCGCGCTGCTCTGCTGGCTGAAGAATACGACGAGGTAATGGAACGCTATCCGGTTAAAACCGGCGACACTTTTTATGTGCCGGGCGGCATGCTGCACTCTTTCGGCCCGGATACGCTGATTTATGAAATTGAGCAAACGTCCAATATCCAGCAGCACGCCATGCCGTGGCAGATGGAGGACGGCAGCAAAATATCGCCGCAGGAGCGGGAGAAGAACATCGACGCGCTGCTGGCGGAGCTGCGTCCGGAGCTGACCACGCGGCCGCATCAGGGCCTGACCGTGGAAGAAAACGATCGGGTCACGCGGCTGTTTTGCTGTGCCGGGCCTTATTTCGCGCTGGAACGCTGGCGGGTTTCCGCCGCCTGTGACTACGGCTTCACGCGCGCGCGCATTATTTCCAACCTGGGCGAGCCGCTGCAAATTGAGGCGGCGGGCGAAAGCTGGACGTTGGAACGCGCGGAAACGCTGCTGCTGCCCGCCGCGCTGGGCAAAGTCACTTTCAGCACACCCGGCGAGTTCCTGGTGGGCTATGTGCCGGATCTGGAAGCCGAAGTGAACCAGCCTTTGCGGGCGCGCGGTTATGATGAGCAGGCTATCGCCATGCTCGGTGACGTCAAAGATCAATTACGTTAGGAGTGTTTTATGCTGCCCTGTTCTCTGCACGGCAAGGCGAACGATGCGCCGGTTTTCGTCCTGCTGCACTATTTAGGCGGCTCTGGACATACCTGGTATCCGACCATCAGCTGGCTGGACGAGCACCACCGCTGCGTAACGCTGGATACGCCAGGCTTTGGCGCAGCGACCAATATTCCCGGCTATGACGTAGCGTCGATGGTAGCGCAGTTCGACGAAAGCATTCGTGCACTGCAGCTCAACAACTGTATCCTGGTCGGTCATTCGATGACCGGAAAAGTCGCCCTGGCGCTGGCGGCGCGTCGGCCAGACTATCTGAAAGGACTGATTCTGGTCGCGCCTTCGCCGCCCGGCCCGCAGCCGATGAGCGAGGAAGATCGCCGTAGCCAGATTAACTATGGCGGCAGCCGGGAAGAAGCGGAACAGTTTGTGGATACGGCAGCCAGCGAGCGTTTGCCCGATGTGGTGCGCGAGATAGCTATCCGCGACGCCCGCCGCGCGAATCTTAACGCCTGGCGTGCCTGGCCTGAAGCAGGGAGTCGGGAAGACTGGTCGACGCGTATCGGTACCGTCGACTGTCCGGCCTTGTTGATCGCCGGCTCGGCCGACGATCAGGTGCCTTCTGCTGAAGATCAGCAGAAAATGACGCTCTCGCACCTTCCCGCCGGGCGGCTGGAAGTGATTGCGGGCGCGGGCCACCTGATGCCGCTACAAACGCCACAAGAGCTGGCTGAAAGAATGCTGACCTTCGCCGCCACGCTTTAACCTGCCTCAGCGGAGACTAACGTCTCCGCTTTTTCTCAATCACTGGCGCGCGTTTTGTAAACGGGATTAGCGTAATTGTTCACATTAATGCCATTGTTGCGGCGTTCTCAGGAGAAATACGCGGCCCTGGCCTTACGGAAGATCTAACCCAGATTTTAGCTGCGGCCCCTTATTCAGCTATTCAGCTGGAGGGTTTAACGCATTTACAGGATTAAGGCCCGATTTATCAGGTAACAGGCAAAACAGGATCGGGAGCTGATAAGCAGAACGGATAAACAGAAGAAAACAACAGGGATGCGGCTGCGCAAGCGCTGCCAGAAACAGAGAAGGACGAAAGAAGTGATTGGTGGAGATAAGCGGGATCGAACCGCTGACCTCTTGCATGCCATGCAAGCGCTCTCCCAGCTGAGCTATACCCCCACAACAAAATACCGGTTTTTCGCGCCAAATCGTCTGGTGAAGATTTGGTGGAGATAAGCGGGATCGAACCGCTGACCTCTTGCATGCCATGCAAGCGCTCTCCCAGCTGAGCTATACCCCCGAGCCGAAAAACCTTTGTCGTCTTGACGGCGGGCATAATATGAAACGGGGCCGAACGTGTCAACGGCAAAATGCCAATCTGTGTTCGATCGCTGAAAAAGCGGCCAAAGCGATGCAAAAGGCCGCATCCGCACCTTTTGCCACACAGCATAATCCGCCTTAATCGCCGTTATGTCAGCGATCAAATGGTGTCGTGAATGCAATCCGGCAACGTTCCCGCTGCAATCACAGCGCGTCGGGTTTAATCCTGTAAACAGAGCGTTAATTGTGCGCTTAATTGCGCTTGTTTTTGTTAAAATCTCGTGCAAAACTTCCCGCGTTTTCGAATGCCGAACCCTTCTCAGCGCTGGATGCGCGCGTATAACGCGACGGATTCGGCCATTCTTTCTTTCACTACACCAGAATCAGAGTCACTATGTCCTTGTACTCACCTAAAGAAATTGCGGCGGTCGCTATTCAGGCTGGTATCGCCAAAAGCCGTTCGTCTGTCCCTACCCTGTTGATCCTCGGCTTTATTGCAGGGGCTTTTATCGCCACCGGCTTCCTGCTGGATCTGCACGTTATTAATCAGCTGCCCGCTAACTGGGGCTCCTTTGGCGGCCTGCTTGGCGCAGCGGTGTTTCCGGTGGGGATTATTCTGACCGTGCTGGCTGGCGGTGAGCTGCTGACCGGCAATATGATGACCATGCCGATCGCCTGGTTCGCCCGTCAGGTCAGCGGCTTTAGCGTAGTGCGTAACTGGTTCTGGGTAACCATTGCCAACTTTATCGGCAGCATAGCCGTAGCATGGTTCTTTGGCCATGTGCTTGGCATGACCGAAGGCGACTACCTTAAAAAGACCGTGGCTATCGCCTCGGCCAAAGTCCACGCCGACTTTATGCACTCTTTCATTTCCGGTATCGGCTGTAACTGGCTGGTGTGTCTGGCGACCTGGATGGCGTTCGCCAGTAAAGACATGGTCGGTAAGATTTTTGGCATGTGGTTCCCGGTGATGGCGTTCGTGGCTATCGGCTTCCAGCACGTGGTGGCGAACATGTTTATTATCCCGGCCGCTATTTTTGCCGGCCAGCTGAGCTGGGCCGACTACCTGCCTAATTTTGCTGCCGTTTTCCTGGGCAATACGGTCGGTGGCGCGGTATTTGTCGGTCTGGCTTACTACATCGCCTATCGTCCGCAAAATCAGTCTGCTGCTACCCCACAGTAAGGCTTTCTTCCCTCTGCCGCCCGGCAGGGGGAAATATCATTTCTCCCCGCTGCTAATTATCTGCTCAGATTAGTCTTGCCTGTTAGTTGTTCGAACAATAAATTCCTGTAATATATGTCCGTTACATATCAACGCAAAAAGGATATTGCATAATGAAAAAGGAATGGTTAACGCCGGAAGAACTGGCACAGGAAACAGGTTTCAGCCGTCAGACTATCAATAAATGGGTTAAAAAAGAGCAATGGACGACCGTACCCAAGCCCGGCGTACAGGGCGGCAAGGCCCGTATGATCCATATTGATGAGAATGTAAGAAATTTCCTGAAATCCACCCGCCACGTCGCCGAGCCGACCGCCACCTATCGCGTCACGCAAAACTCTCTTCCCGCTCTGCTAATGACCTCTATTCAGCAAATGAACAGCGATGAACAAGAGAAGCTTTATGCATTACTGTTACGTGAAGGCATTCAGGGTATGCTGCAACGGCTGGATATTTCTCAGGTTGAGAAGTAGGTTTCCACGCCTGCCGAGCAGGTTGCACGTTGAAAAAAGAACCGGCTGATGCCGGTTCTTTTATTTAGAGGATTAAGCCTGCGCTTCGCGAGCCGCAATCCAGCTCAGCGCTTTTTCGATACGCGCAACGCTGCGCGACTGACCAATTGCTTCTACCGTCACGTCCAGCGCAGGTGACTGGCCTGCACCGGTAACGGCAACGCGCAGCGGCATGCCGACTTTGCCCATGCCCACTTCCAGCTCGTCCGCAGCGGACTGAATAGCCTGATGCACGTTTTCCGCGTTCCAGACGCTGATGGCGGCCAGCTTGTCACGAACCACTTCCAGCGGCTGACGGGCTACGGGACGCAGATGTTTTTTCGCCGCATCCGCATCAAACTCTGCAAAGTCTTCGTAGAAGTAACGGCAGGAAGCGGCCATTTCTTTCAGCGTCTTGCAGCGCTCGCCAAGCAGACGAACCAGCTGAGCCAGCTCAGGGCCGGTGCGGGTATCGATATTTTCCTGCTCGATATGCCATTGCAGATGCGTCGCCACGTACTCCGGCGCCAGCGTGGTGATGTAGTGATGGTTCAGCCACTGCAGTTTTTCGGTGTTGAAGGCGCTGGCGGATTTGCTGACCGCATCCAGATCGAACAGCTGCTTCATCTCTTCAATGCTGAAGATCTCCTGGTCGCCATGCGACCAGCCCAGACGCACCAGATAGTTCAGCAGCGCTTCCGGCAGATAACCGTCGTCGCGATACTGCATCACGCCTACGGCGCCGTGACGTTTGGAAAGCTTTTTGCCGTCGTCGCCCAGGATCATGGAGACGTGCGCGTAAACCGGCACCTGTGCGCCGATCGCTTTCAGGATGTTGATCTGGCGAGGCGTGTTATTGATATGATCTTCACCGCGGATAACGTGGGTAATTTCCATATCCCAGTCGTCGATCACGACACAGAAGTTGTAGGTCGGCGAACCATCGGTACGGCGGATGATCAGATCGTCCAGCTCCTGGTTGCTGAATTCGATGGGGCCACGGATCTGGTCGTCAAAAATGACCGAACCTTCCTGCGGATTGCGGAAACGCACTACGCAAGGCTCATCATCGGCATGGTGTTCGTGGCTGTCGCGGCAGCGACCGTCATAGCGTGGCTTTTCATTGTTCGCCATCTGCGTTTCGCGTAGCGCTTCCAGACGCTCTTTGGAGCAGTAGCATTTGTAGGCCGTGCCCGCTTCCAGCATCTGATCGATCACTGCATTGTAGCGATCGAAACGTTTGGTCTGATAGTACGGGCCTTCATCCCAGTCCAGGTTCAGCCAGTTCATGCCGTCCATGATCGCGTCGATAGCCTGCTGGGTGGAGCGCTCCAGATCGGTATCTTCTATACGCAGCACGAATTCGCCGCCCTGGTTACGGGCAAACAGCCAGGAATAAAGCGCGGTACGAGCGCCGCCAACGTGCAGGTAGCCCGTCGGGCTGGGTGCGAAACGGGTTTTGATTTTCATTAACAGCTGCCTTTTTACGCTATCAGAAGCGGGGAGCTCTGATAAATCCAGAATAAAGTGGGCAACATTCTATCATCACAAGATGAATCCTCAACGGCAATCCCCTGCTTTCGCGCCGCCTTTGCTGCAAAAGCCGACGGCGCCGTGACGCTTTTGCCTGAAATCGCAACATCTTGTTTAATTTTAAGACGAACGCAATTTTTCCTTCTAAAAATCGTTGACTCATTTTGCGCGATCCCTATAATGCGACTCCACACAGCGGGGGTGATTAGCTCAGTTGGTAGAGCATCTCCTTTACACGGAGGGGGTCGGCGGTTCGAGCCCGTCATCACCCACCACTCTAAACGGTGGCTTCGCAGTGTAGCAGTTCCCAGAGTGTAAGAAATGGGTGATTAGCTCAGTTGGTAGAGCATCTCCTTTACACGGAGGGGGTCGGCGGTTCGAGCCCGTCATCACCCACCATCTCTTGCAGGCCTGGTTTGAAGTACCGAAGTGGGTGATTAGCTCAGTTGGTAGAGCATCTCCTTTACACGGAGGGGGTCGGCGGTTCGAGCCCGTCATCACCCACCACTTCGGGTCGTTAGCTCAGTTGGTAGAGCAGTTGACTTTTAATCAATTGGTCGCAGGTTCGAATCCTGCACGACCCACCAATGTAGAAAGGCGCCCTAAAGGCGCCTTTTTGCCGTGCGTAATTCGGGCGGGGTTCGAACCTGCCGCAGGTCGAGTCGACCAGAGGGAGACAGCGTTGCCGCAGGCAACGACCCGAAGGGCGAGGCTTCAGCCGAGTCATCCTGCACGACCCACCAATGTAGAAAGGCGCCCTAAAGGCGCCTTTTTGCCGTGCGTAATTCGGGTCTTAGCCCCCCTTTCGAATTCTTATCACTTCTTTTACGCTTTTTGTAGTCAAGTCTCCCGTGGTGCTTACCGATAACCGTAGTGGTTAAATACAAAGGAGATAGCGATGACAACAATTACAACCAGTACCAACACTTCGATCGGTTCCGGCAGTTCATCGGCCGGCTCGACGTCCAAAATTGCTGCGTTGAACAAGCAGGTAGTCAACCTGCAAAACCAGCTAAAATCGCTGGCGACGGATACCACCCTCACCAATGAGCAGAAAACGGAGCAGGAACAGGTTATCAATAGTCAGATCCAGCTGCTACAGGCACAAATTACTCAGCTGGAGCAGCAGCAGGCGCAGAAAGCGCAGGATAAAAAGGAAGCACAGCAGGATCCGGCCTCGGCCTACAGCAAAGTAGCCGACGGCGTAAACCGGCCAACCGCAGCTAATTCGCTCAACGTTTATATCTAAAACGCTGGCGCAAGCGCGCGTTGCTGCGTCAGCAGGGCAGCCTGCTGGCGCACTTCCTGCCAGATAGCTTCCGCCGCGGGCGACAGCGAGCGGTTCTTGCGTCTGACCAGCATAATCGAGCGATTGATTTCCGGCGTTATTCTTCTTACCAGCAGCGGCCTCCCCTGCGGCAGCGGCAGCGCAAGCGCCGGCAAAATGCTGATGCCTATTCCCGCTTCCACCATCGGGTAAAGCGTCGCCGGATGCCCTATCTCCTGCACGATTTCCACTTTTACCTGTTGCTGGCGCAGCGCCTCGTCGATTAATACCCGACTACCTGATGAATAGTCCTGTAGCACCAACAGCCGTCGGTTCAGCATTTGCCAGCTAATTTCTTTCTCTGCAGCGAGCGGATCGTCCTGACGACAGAGCAGCAGAAAGGGTTCTTCCAGAATCGCTTCGCCCTCCAGATCGTCTACCTGGAGCGGCCCTATCACGATCCCGAAATCCACTTCCGCGTTGCGGATGCTTTGCAGTACCCACTGCTGTGGCCTGTCGCGAAGCATGATTTTAATTTCAGGAAAATGCAGCTGGCTGGCGGCCAGGCACTGCGGCATCAGATGCGCGGAGATGGTCTGGCTGGCGGCGATCCTGACCGTGCCGCTGCGCTGCTGACCGTAGCTGCGCACGTCCAGCAGCGTGGTATTCAGCTCTTCCAACAGGCGCTCCAGGCGGCTGGCCAGCTGGACGCCAGCTTCGGTCAGCATCACTTCACGCGTTGTACGGTCCAGCAGACGGATACCCATCTCGCTTTCCAGCTCTTTGACGCTGTGGCTGACGGCCGACTGGCTCAGCCCTATCATCTGGCCCGCCTGGCTGAAGCTCCTCTGCTGCGCGACGGCGACAAACACCCGCAGCTGCCTGAGCGTATAATTCATCGATTTAACTCATATATGAATTCAATAAATCAATTTTATTTCTAAACCCTGCTGACGCACAATAGCGACATTGATTTATTAACGAGGCATTAACAATGCGGTTTCTCCGGCTCGATCCCATGATGGTTAAACTGATTATTACCGTACTGCTGGCAACGTTCCTGCCCGCGCGCGGCCACTTTGTGACTTTCTTTGAGTGGCTGACCACGGCCGCTATCGCCCTGCTGTTTTTTATGCACGGCGCCAAGCTGTCGCGCGAAAAAATCATTGCCGGCGGCGGCCACTGGCGGTTGCATTTATGGGTAATGATCAGCACCTTCGTGCTGTTTCCTTTGCTCGGCCTGCTGTTTGTCTGGTGGCATCCGCTGCCGGTCAGCGCAGAAATCTATACCGGCTTCCTCTACCTTTGTATTTTGCCCGCGACCGTGCAGTCGGCAATTGCGCTTACTTCGCTGGCTGGCGGCAACGTGGCGGCTGCGGTGTGCAGCGCGTCGGCTTCCAGCCTGCTGGGCGTGTTTATCTCTCCGCTGCTGGTCGGGCTGGTGATGAACGTGCATAACGATGCCGCCAACGGTAGCCTGACGCAGATAGGCAGCATTATGCTGCAGCTGCTGGTGCCTTTTATTCTGGGGCATATCTCGCGTCGCTGGATTGCAGAGTGGGTCGAAAAACATCGCGGGCTGATTGGTAAAACGGATCAGGCTTCTATTCTGCTGGTAGTCTATTCCGCCTTTAGCGAAGCGGTGGTAAACGGCATCTGGCACCGCGTCGGCGCGATGACCCTGCTCTATATCCTGATCGGCAGCCTCGGCATTCTGTTTGTGGCGCTGGCCATTAATCTGCTGGCCGCGCGTCTGTTTGGCTTTAACCGGGCGGATGAAATTACCATTCTGTTTTGCGGATCGAAAAAGAGCCTGGCGAACGGTGTGCCGATGGCAAATATCCTGTTTCCTTCTGCTGCGGTCGGCATCATCGTGCTGCCGCTGATGATTTTCCATCAGGTGCAGCTGATGGTCTGCTCTATGCTGGCGCAACGCTATAAAAAGGCAGGAGAAAAACAGGTGGAAAAGCAGGTATCGAAAGCTAAAACGGTGGTGGAATCGCAGAAATAGCCGCAGCGGGGGAAGCGACTTCCCCCGTTATTTCAGCTTTTTTTAAGTGGTTTAAGCAGGCCTTCCAGGCCTTCAATCTTTATTGCCAGCGTAAGACGCATTAACTCGCCCAGATGACCTGCCGGAAACTCGTCCTTACGCGCAAACCACAGCAGATAAGGCTCCGGCAAATCGATCAGGAAACGCCCTTTATATTTTCCAAAGGGCATTTCGGTATTGGCAATCTCAATCAGGTGCTCTTTTTCCATTTATTCACCCAGCAGTCGAATCATCTCCGCTTCGTCGATCACCTTAATTCCCAGCTCCTGCGCCCTGGTCAGCTTGGAGCCTGCTGCTTCCCCGGCAATCACCAGATCGGTTTTTTTCGAGACGCTGCCGCTGACTTTAGCGCCCAGTGCGGCCAGGCGATCTTTGGCCTCATCGCGCGAAAGCTGCGTCAGCGACCCGGTCAGCACCACGGTTTTGCCGGCGAAAGGACTGTCGATCTCCTCCGCTTTGACTACCGCAACCGCTGGCCAGTGAATACCGGCCTCTTCCACCAGCTGGCGGATAACCTCGCGGTTGCTCTCCTCGTCCATGAAATTTCGCACATGGGCAGCCACTACCTTACCGACATCCTGCACGCCGATCAACGCGTCCAGATCGGCGCTGATGATGCTTTCCAGCGAGCCAAAATGCGCGGCGAGGTTGGCTGCCGTCGCCTCGCCCACCTCCGTAATGCCCAGCGCATAAAGGAAACGGGCCAGCGTGGTTTGCTTCGATTTTTCCAGCGCGTCCACCACGTTCTGTGCAGACTTCGGCCCCATGCGATCCAGGCCGGTGAGCTTGCCCGCGGTCAGCTTATACAGGTCGGCAGGCGTTTTGACGTACTCTTTTTCCACCAGCTGGTCGATGATTTTATCGCCCATGCCGTCCACGTCCATCGCACGGCGGGAAACGAAATGTTTTAACGCGCCTTTGCGCTGCGCGCCGCAAATCAGGCCGCCGGTACAGCGCGCCACCACTTCGCCTTCTACACGCTCCACGTCCGAGCCGCAAACCGGGCAGTGCGTAGGAAACTCTACCGCTCTGGCATCTGCCGGACGATCGGCCTCGATCACGCCGACTACCTGCGGGATAACGTCACCCGCGCGGCGGATCACCACCCGATCGCCGATACGCAAGCCCAGACGGTCTATCTCATCAGCATTGTGCAGCGTGGCGTTGCTGACCATCACGCCCGCGACCTGTACGGGCTCCAGCCTGGCGACCGGGGTAATCGCGCCCGTCCGGCCAACCTGGAATTCAACGTCGCGCACGTGCGTCATCTGCTCCTGGGCCGGGAATTTAAACGCTATCGCCCAGCGCGGCGCGCGCGCCACGAAGCCCAGCTGCTCCTGGAGATCCAGCGAGTCCACTTTTATCACCACGCCGTCAATATCGAAGCCCAGCGTGGCGCGATCCTCTTCCACCTTGCGATAGAAAGCCAGCACCTCTTCCGGCGTGTGGCAGAGGCGCACACGGTCGCTGACCGGCAGCCCCCAGGCCTTAAACTGTTGCAGGCGGCCCAGGTGGCTGCGCGGCATTTCACCGCCTTCCAACAGCCCCAGCCCGTAGCAGAAAAACGTTAGCGGACGCTTAGCGGTAATACGCGGGTCGAGCTGGCGCAGCGACCCGGCCGCAGCATTACGCGGGTTGGCGAAAACTTTGCTGCCGGTACGCCGCGCTTCTTCGTTCAGCGCCTCGAAACCTGCCTGCGGCATAAAAACCTCACCGCGTACTTCAACGCGTGCCGGGATATTGTCACCGTGCAGCCGCAGCGGTATAGCGCGGATGGTGCGCACGTTAGAGGTGATGTTCTCGCCGGTGGTGCCGTCGCCGCGCGTTGCCGCCCGCACCAGCAGCCCGTTCTCATACAGCAGGCTGACGGCCAGGCCGTCCAGCTTTAGCTCACAGCAGAAAGTGATTTCATCAACGCTTTTTAGCCTGTCCTGCACGCGTTTGTTAAAGGCAAGGTAACTTTCATCATCAAAAGCATTGTCCAGCGACAGCATCGGGATTTCATGACGCACCTGCTCAAACGCGCTCAGCGGCGCGGCGCCTACGCGCTGGGTCGGCGAATCGGGCGTCACCAGATCGGGATGCGCCGCTTCCAGCTTGCGCAATTCGCCCATCAGGCGATCGTATTCGGCGTCCGGCACTACCGGTTCATCAAGGACGTGATACTGGTATTCGTAATGGCGAAGCGTGGTTTGCAGAGCGATGATTTTGTCTTGTACGGATTCCATAGCGGCACCATAGCGATAAAAAACCCCCGGCTGGCGGGGGTCTTGTGTACAGAGAGGAAGGCGTGCCGGTAACTCAGGCGTTCGCCTCAATAACGTCACGAATGCGGTTTTTATAGGTTTCCAGCTTTTGCGGCGTCATCATCCGGCGCTCGTCATCCAGCACCACGCCGCCAACGTCGTCAGCGATGCGCTGGGCGGACTGCAACATCAGCTTAAAGTTCTGATTCGCATCGCCATAGGAAGGCACCATCATAAAGATAGAGACGCCGGGCGTAGAAAAATCTGACATTTCATCAGGATTAAACGAGCCGGGCTTGACCATATTCGCCAGGCTAAACAGCACCGGGCCGCTGCCCGCCGGGCTGAGATGACGATGGAAAATGTTCATTTCGCCAAACTGGAAACCGGCCTGCAGCACGCCCTGCAGGAGCGCCTCGCCGTTCAGTACGCCGCCGGCATGGGCGCTAACGTGCAGCACCAGTACCGTTTCTTTAGGTTTTTCCTGCGGTGCGACCGGGCGCTCAGGCTGCGGCGCGGGTTCCGGTTCCGGCTCGACGAAGGTCGGTTCAGACTGTACCGGCTGCGGCCGTGCCGGAGCAGGCTGAACAGACGGGGACGGCTGCGGCTGTACCGGAGCAGACTCAACCGGCTGAGGCCGTGCCGGAGCAGACTGAACCGGCTGCGGCGCTTCCGGCTGCCTGCGGCTTACCGGAACGGAAGGTTCGTCATCGGCTTCCTGCGGCAAATCGCCGCCGAAGAGCGGATCCAGCTCGGGAGACTCATCAACCGGATGCTGATGGCGAACAGGTTCTGGCTGAGCGCGCGGTTTTACCGGGCGCGGCGGCGCCTGCTCGTCAAAGCTGCCGACTACCGGCTCATCTTCTTCTGCTTTACGCGGACGCGGGCTTTTGCCGCGAGCACTGCCCGCGTCATCATCGACGTCGTCAAAAGCCTCTTCTCTATCCTGTTTTAAACGTTTGTGAGGACGATCGCGAAAAACGGATGAGCGCTCTTTACGGCTGGTCCAGAAGCCGTGAAGCAGAAGCGCTATTATAGCGATCGCGCCAACAACGATTAATATCAGACGCAAATCCTGCATCATTGTATTCTCTGTTGTTCCAATACCTTGCCACCGCGGCAAACTTTATCCCCTAACTGTATTTGCCCCGCTGCACAAGTGCAAGTCCGTGCAGTATTTTCTGACAAATAAGCGTGAAACGACACGGTTATTTGCTGTTTTTTCGCGCAAATCTCTTCTGCTCAGCGCAAACGGCTGAGTTATGATAGCCGCGCACGGCTTGTTAACTTAAGGAAAGCAGACATGGCTCTTCACCGTACCGGCGCTTCCGGCAATGGGATCCACTATTTTGCCCAAGGCTGGCAGCTGATCCGACTGCCCGGCATTCGCCGCTTTGTTATTGTGCCTTTGGCGCTTAATTTTTTATTGATGGGTGGCGCGTTTATCTGGCTGTTCTTCAGGCTGGAGCAGTGGCTTCCCGCTTTAATGTCTCATGTGCCCGACTGGCTGCACTGGCTCAACTATCTGCTGTGGCCGCTGACGGTTATTTTTGTGCTGCTGGTATTCAGCTATTTCTTTTCGACCGTGGCCAACTGGATAGCCGCGCCCTTTTGCGGGCTGTTAGCCGAACAGCTGGAGGCTAAACTCACCGGAAAACCGATGCCGGACAGCGGCTGGGCGGGCATGGTGAAGGATATTCCGCGCATTATGAAGCGCGAATGGCAAAAGCTGGCATGGTATCTGCCGCGCGCGCTCGTTCTGCTACTGCTCTATTTTATCCCCGGATTTGGGCAAACGGTCGCGCCTGTTCTCTGGTTTTTATTCAGCGCCTGGATGCTCTCGATTCAGTACTGCGATTATCCGTTTGATAACCATAAGGTCAGTTTTCGGCAGATGCGTACATCGCTAAAACGGCATAAAACGGATGTGATGCAGTTCGGCGCGCTGGTGAGTTTATTTACCATGGTGCCGATACTGAATCTGGCGATTATGCCGGTAGCCGTTTGCGGCGCGACCGCCATGTGGGTCGATCGCTATCGCGGCGCGCTGGGGCAGGTAAAATAAGGCTTATGCTTTTTGCTTCACCCTTATTGCCGCAGAACATATATATATACTATTTCTTTACTTCCTTGAAAAATTGAACCGGGTATGCTTGATGCAGTTCCCATTTTTCATACAGTTAAGGACGGGTTATGAGTAAGATATATGAAGACAATTCGTTAACAATCGGCCATACGCCTCTGGTTCGCCTGAACCGGATTGGTAACGGACGCATTCTGGCTAAAGTCGAATCCCGTAACCCGAGCTTCAGCGTGAAATGCCGCATCGGCGCCAACATGATCTGGGACGCCGAGAAAAGAGGCATTCTGAAACCTGGCGTCGAACTGGTTGAGCCAACCAGCGGCAACACCGGCATCGCGCTGGCCTACGTGGCCGCCGCGCGCGGCTACAAGCTGACGCTGACCATGCCGGAAACCATGAGCGTGGAGCGCCGCAAGCTGCTGAAGGCGCTGGGTGCGAATCTGATCCTGACGGAAGGCGCTAAGGGCATGAAGGGCGCGATTGCCAAAGCGGAAGAAATCGTCGCCGGCGATCCGGACAAATTTGTGCTGCTACAGCAGTTCAGCAACCCGGCTAACCCGGAAATTCATGAAAAAACCACCGGCCCGGAAATCTGGGAAGATACTGACGGCGAAGTCGACGTCTTTATCGCCGGCGTGGGCACGGGCGGCACGCTGACCGGCGTCAGCCGCTATATCAAAAATACCAAAGGCAAAAAGGATCTGATCGCCGTCGCGGTAGAGCCGTCGGATTCGCCGGTCATCGCCCAGGCGCTGGCTGGTGAAGAGATCAAGCCTGGCCCGCATAAAATTCAGGGTATCGGTGCCGGCTTTATCCCTGGCAACCTGGATTTGGATCTGGTCGATCGTGTGGTGGCTATCACCAACGAAGAGTCTATCTCTACGGCGCGCCGTCTGATGGAAGAAGAAGGCATTCTGGCCGGGATCTCCTCTGGCGCTGCGGTTGCCGCTGCCCTCAAGCTGCAGGAAGATGAAGCTTTTGCCAATAAAACTATCGTGGTGATCCTGCCCTCTTCCGGCGAGCGCTACTTAAGTACGGCGCTGTTTGCCGATCTCTTTACCGAGAAAGAATTACAGTAGCGATTGCGGTTGCCTGAAACTGTCTGAAAAAGCACCCGCCAGGGTGCTTTTTTGTGGAGCACGTCAAACTTTTGCCACTTTCCACATTGCTTTTACCTGCGGGTGTCTGGTATCTAAGCAACCAATTATTTCGAACCTCAAAATTAATCGCTGCGTGAATTGCCTGTAGCTGAATCGATTTACCGGTTTGGCGCGAAAGCAGAAAGCACGGCATAATGAAGAGGAAGAAAGCGCAGCCGGTGTGCCATGTTATCCGCGCGCTATCTGTCATATTTCGGCGCATTTCTGGCACGTTGTTAAACACGGACCTGCGCGAGACATTCAGGCCAAAGCGGCGCCGCCAGGCTAAGCTTTGGAATAACGCCAAATAAATTAAGTTGGGGAAACAACATGTTCCAGCAAGAAGTCACCATTACCGCGCCTAACGGTCTACACACTCGCCCTGCCGCTCAGTTTGTTAAAGAAGCCAAGGCTTTCGTTTCTGAAATCACCGTGACCTCTAACGGCAAATCCGCCAGCGCCAAAAGCCTGTTTAAACTGCAGACGCTGGGCCTGACTCAGGGCACTGTCGTGACGCTTTCCGCCGAAGGCGAAGACGAGCAGAAAGCCGTTGAGCACCTGGTCAAACTGATGGCCGAACTCGAATAAGCGTCAGCTTTTTCTACGCGACAGGCACTTTATTGCAACATAATTGATCGCGGACAGCATGTCCGCGTTGTTGTTTTAATACAGTGGAGCGCCTGTCAGATGCGGGTGGCCGCCGGGTTTCTCGCCGGTGCCGGGTTCGCCGCAGTTTCTCGCTCGCGATTATCAGTAATTAAAAAGGTAGGGTTATGATTTCAGGCATTTTAGCATCACCGGGTATCGCTTTTGGCAAAGCGCTTCTGCTGAAAGAAGATGAAATAGTCATCAACCGGAAAAAAATTACTACCGACCAGGTTGAGCAGGAAGTTCAGCGTTTTCTCGATGGTCGCAGCAAGGCTGCCGCGCAGCTTGAGGCGATCAAAACCAAAGCCGGGGAGACCTTCGGCGAAGAGAAAGAGGCCATCTTTGAAGGCCACATCATGCTGCTGGAAGATGAAGAGCTTGAGCAGGAAATCATAGCCCTGATTAAAGACGAGCTGGCCTCAGCCGACTCGGCCGCCCACTCCGTGATTGAAGGCCAGGCGAAAGCGCTGGAAGAACTGGACGACGAGTACCTGAAAGAGCGCGCCGCCGACGTGCGCGACATCGGTAAACGTCTGCTGCAAAACATTCTCGGCCTGCATATCGTCGATCTCAGCGCCATTGCCGAAGAAGTGCTGCTGGTTGCCAAAGATCTGACGCCGTCTGAAACCGCGCAGCTGAACCTGAACAAAGTGCTTGGGTTTATTACCGACCTGGGCGGCCGTACTTCCCATACCTCCATCATGGCGCGCTCGCTGGAGCTGCCGGCCATCGTCGGCACGGGCGACGTAACCAGCCAGGTGAAGAATGGCGATTATCTGATTCTGGACGGCGTGAACAACCAGGTTTACGTTAATCCAACGCCGGAGCAGATCGACGAACTGAAAGCTATTCATACTCAGTACGTGACGGAAAAGAACGATCTGGCCAAGCTGAAAGATCTGCCTGCGGTAACGCTTGACGGTCATCAGGTTGAAGTCTGTGCCAACATCGGCACCGTGCGCGATGTAGCTGGCGCGGAGCGTAACGGCGCGGAAGGCGTGGGCCTCTACCGTACCGAATTCCTGTTTATGGATCGCGACTCGCTGCCGAGCGAAGAAGAGCAGTTCCAGGCCTACAAAGCCGTGGCGGAAGCGATGGGTTCGCAGGCCGTTATCGTACGCACGATGGACATCGGCGGCGATAAAGATCTGCCCTATATGAACCTGCCAAAAGAAGACAACCCGTTCCTCGGCTGGCGCGCCATCCGTATTGCGATGGATCGCCCGGAAATCCTGCACGCCCAGCTGCGCGCCATCCTGCGCGCTTCCGCTTTCGGCAAGCTGCGCATTATGTTCCCGATGATCATTTCCGTTGAGGAAGTGCGCACGCTGAAGGCCGAGCTGGAAACGCTGAAGGCGCAGCTGCGTGAAGAAGGCAAAGCCTTTGACGAGCAGATTGAGGTCGGCATTATGGTGGAAACGCCAGCTTCAGCCGCAATCGCGCATCATCTGGCTAAAGAAGTCGATTTCTTCAGTATCGGCACCAACGACCTGACGCAGTACACGCTGGCGGTCGATCGCGGTAACGATCTGATTTCGCATTTGTACAACCCAATGACCCCTTCCGTGCTGACGCTGATCAAGCAAGTTATTGACGCATCTCATGCTGAAGGGAAATGGACAGGGATGTGTGGTGAGCTGGCAGGCGATGAACGTGCTACACTACTGTTACTGGGAATGGGGCTGGACGAATTCAGCATGAGTGCCATTTCTATCCCGCGCATCAAAAAAATTATTCGTAATACGAATTTTGAAGATGCTAAGGCGTTAGCAGAACAGGCTCTGGCTCAACCGACAGCGGAAGAGTTGATGAACCTGGTCAACAAGTTCATTGAAGAAAAAACACTCTGCTGAGATCCAGAAGCGCTGGCCAAATATTACTGCTTAGGAGAAGATCATGGGTTTGTTTTCAAAACTTTTTGGCGATAAGTCAGATACCGCATCTGGTGCCATTGAGATCGTGGCACCGCTGTCCGGCGAAATCGTAAACATTGAAGACGTGCCGGACGTGGTATTTGCGGAGAAAATTGTTGGCGACGGTATCGCAATCAAACCTGCCGGCAACAAAATGGTGGCGCCTGTTGACGGCACCATCGGTAAAATCTTCGAAACCAATCATGCATTTTCCATTGAATCGGACAGCGGCATTGAGCTGTTCGTTCACTTCGGGATTGATACCGTTGAACTGAAGGGTGAAGGGTTTAAGCGTATCGCTGAAGAAGGCCAGAAAGTGAAGAAAGGTGACGTGATCATCGAATTCGATCTGCCTTTGCTGGAAGAAAAAGCGAAATCTACGCTGACGCCGGTGGTGATCTCTAATATGGACGAGATCAAAGAGCTGGTTAAGTTGACGGGTAGCGTTACCGTGGGCGAAACACCGGTGATCCGCATCAAAAAGTAAGCCGTGCCTGTCTGAAAGGTCGCCTGAGCAATCAGGCGGCCTTTTTTTTCAGGCTAACGCATCGCGCAGGCTGGGCACTTCTTCTATCTCATCCAGCGACAGCTGTAGCTCAAGTTCATGCATATGATGATGCATCAACTGCTGTGCGCGGTGGTTGTCACCCGCCTGCAGCGCAGCGACTATCGAGCTGTGCTGTTCGCAGTGGCTGGCCGGATCCTCATTGCGCTGGTAGAGCGCGACAATCAGCGAGCTGCGTACGGTAAGATTGGTAAGAATTTCGCTGAGCACGCGGTTATCGCTGATTTCCGCCAGCAAAAGATGGAACTGCGACAGCTGCCGTACAATTTCCAGGCGGTTATTGCTGGCAATTGCCTCTTTCTCCGCCTGTCGCTGCGCGATCAGCTCAGTCTGATAGCGCTGCATCTGCTGCGTGGTGATACCGGCTATAATGGCGTTCTCTACCGCTCGCCGGGCGGTAAAGACTTCCCGGGCTTCGCGCGCTTCCGGTTTGGCGACCATCGCGCCGCGATGCGGTTCAATGGTGACGATATGCTGCATCGCCAGACGCTGTAGCGCGCTCTGCACGTGATTGCGGTTGGCCACCAGCACCTCGACAATCTGGGCTTCGATTAACCGTGTGCCCGGCTTAAGCCGATGCTGCGCAATGGCGTTGGAGATGGCATCCACAATCCGCTGCACTTCCTGTTGCTTACTGGACGACGCTTTATTCATCCTTTACCTCATAAATGCGAATAAAAGGTGTCGGACAATGATAGCACCCTCGTTAAGCTAAGCCACCCAGTGCGGTAGCTTCAGCGTCAGTTCCAGCCCGCCGTTTTTACCGTTCACCGCGCTGACCTCGCCCTGATGCGCCAGGATCACCTTACGCACAATTGATAGCCCCAGGCCGTAGCCTTTGCCGGATAGCGGCGAATTCACGCGCACAAAGGGATCGAAAATGCTGGAAAGCTTGTCCGCATCCACGCCGGGGCCCTGGTCGCTGACGCCGATGGTGAGCCAGCCGCTGTCCTGCTGTAGCGAGATCCTGACCTGCTGCCCCTGCCCGGAAAAACGCAGCGCGTTACGCACCACGTTTTCCACTGCGGAACGGATCAGCTTGGCGTCGCCTTTAACCGTGTAGTCGCCGTTCTGGTCCGCATTCAGCATGATTTCCACGCCGGAACCCTGAGCCTCGTAGCGCGCATCGTTGGCGACCGCCTCCAGCAGCCCAAGCAGATCGAAATACTGCTCGTCCGGCAGGCTTTGATGCTCGGCGCGCGACAGCGTCAGCAGCTCGCCGATCATCTTATCCAGCCGCCGCGCCTCTTCGTCGATCCTGTCGAGCGATTGCCCTACCGACTCCGGCGTTTGCCGCGCCAGCCCGGTCGCCAGCTGAAGACGCGCCAGCGGCGAGCGCAGCTCGTGAGAAACATCGTGCAGCAGCTCCTCGCGCGCCTTAACCAGCACGGAAAGGCGTTCAACCATGGCGTCAAAATCCTGCGCCACCACCGACAGCTCGTCATGCCGCCGACGCATTTTGGGAAACAGCCGCACGGAGAGATCGCCTTTGGAGACGCGATCGAAACCTTCTCGCAGCTGACGCATAGGTCGGGTCAGGTTCCACGCCAGAAACAGGCTGAACAGCAGCCCGCCGCCGCCCGCCATAAACAGCATGGGTTCAGGAATATTCAGAAAGCTGCGGTGGCCACCGGCCATATGGCTGTCTTCGCGCAGCCCCTGCACGTCGTAGCGCAGCTGATACTGCTGACCATCGGCACCGGTCACCCATTCGATCACTTCTTTCGGGAACTCGCCGGGCCGTAAATCGCGGTTAAGGTCGCCGTGCGGTAGCTCCTGCGGCGGCTTTTTCATCACCTGTACCGAGAAGAAGCGGCGATCGTTGGCGGACCAGTCCGCCATCATATCGTTGAGCGCATCCATGCCGCCGCGCTGCAATACCGAGACGGCCGAGGTCATCTGCAAATTAACGATGCGCCGGGCCGCCAGGTTTTCCGGCGGTTCGTGGTGCCGGCCATACAGGGAAAAGCTCAGCCACAGCAGCTGGCTCATAATCAGAAACGTCAGCCAGAAACCCAGCAGGATCTTCCAGAAGAGCAGCCCACGAAAGCCCGCCGTCATCGGATGCGATAGCCGATGCTGCGAACGGTTTCGATGGTGATGGCGTCACAGGTTAAAGCGGAAAGCTTCTGGCGGATATTGCTGATATGCACGTCCACGCTGCGATCGTAGGCTTCGCGAGGACGACCCAGCCCCTTTTCCGACAGCTCATCTTTAGAAACCACGCGATCGGGCGAGCGCAGCAGCAGATCCAGCAGATTAAATTCCGAAGCGGTGAGATCGAACGGCTGCTTCTGCCATTCGCTGATGCGCGTGGCCGGGTTTAGCGTCAGCTCGCCCCAGCTGACCACTTCACGGCTTTCCACCACCACCGGCTGTTCTTCAACGCGGCGCAGCACGGCGCGCAGCCTGGCGACCAGCTCGCGCGGATAGCAAGGTTTAGGCATATAGTCATCGGCACCCATTTCCAGGCCGATGACGCGATCGATATTGTCACCCTTCGCCGTCAGCATGATGACCGGCAGGCGGCTACTCTGCCGCACCTGACGCAGCACATCAATGCCGCTCATATCCGGCAGCATGATGTCCAGGATCATTGCGCTATAGCCGCCCGACATCGCCCCTTCAATCCCCGCTTTGCCGCTCAGTACCAGCGTGGCGTCAAATCCTTCGGCAATCAGATACTGGCTGAGCATGGTGCCCAGCTCCAGATCGTCATCAACCAGTAAAATTTTCATGCGTTATCTCTCTTCAGGCCAGGCGCTATTTTCACCTGTTGCTCAAACAATAGCAGCAGGTTTTACCCAATCCTTACAGTGTAACGGCATGAGCACAAATTGAGCGGCCCGAAAGCGTGGGCCTGCCAGGAGGGAGATCGGGCTGGCGTATGCACGCCGATAGAGGGATCAGTCTGGTGACGAATGCACGCCGGTAGAGAGGTACCTGTCGCCACGATCGCAGACGATAGCGACAATAACGCTGCCGGGCTGCTCTTGCGCAATACGCAGCGCGCCGGCCACCGCCCCGCCGGAACTGACGCCGCAGAAAATGCCTTCACGGCGCGCCAGCAGGCGCATGGTTTCCTCCGCCTCCTGCTGGGTCATATCCAGGATACGGTCGATCAGCTCCGGTCGATAGATGGCGGGAAGATAGGCCTGCGGCCAGCGGCGAATGCCGGGAATGCTGTTGCCTTCGGCAGGCTGTAATCCCACGATAGCTATCGTTCCGCTTTGCTCTTTCAGATAGCGTCCCACGCCGGTGATGGTGCCGGTAGTGCCCATACTGGAAACAAAGTGCGTCAGCCTTCCTGCGCTTTGCTGCCAGATTTCCGGGCCGGTGGTAACGTAGTGGCCCAGCGGGTTATCAGGATTGTTAAACTGATCGAGCACTTTGCCCTCTCCGCGCGCTTCCATATCGCGGGCCAAATCGCGCGCGCCCTCCATGCCCAGCTCGCGGCTTACCAGCAGCAGCTCCGCGCCGTAGGCCCGCATCGCCGCCTGACGCTCCATGCTCATGTTATCGGGCATCAGCAGCTTGATACGGTAGCCTTTCATCGCGGCGATCATCGCCAGCGCGATGCCCGTATTGCCGCTGGTCGCTTCGATCAGCATATCGCCGGGCCGGATTTCGCCACGCCGCTCCGCCTGCTGGATCATCGACAGCGCGGCGCGATCTTTGACCGAGCCGCCGGGGTTATTGCCCTCAAGCTTCAGCCAGATTTCGCTGCCGTTGTCTGGCGTCAGCCGCTGAAGCTTGATCAATGGCGTGTTGCCGATGGTGTGTTCGAGCGTGGTCAAGTGATGGTTCCTGAAGAAGGCCTTACCGGCAAAAAAGGTCAGGCATAACCTGACCCGGATGGCGGTAGAAAATATCAGGCGCTCTGCGCAAAGGCAACCTGCCGCAGCGGCGTATCGCCTTTATAAAGGCGCGCCTGTTGCAGGCCGACAAAAAGACGCTCGCCGCGGATCGGCGCGGTTTGCTCGCCTTCCATCACTACGGTGATCGGTTCATGCTGCTCACCCCAGCCCGTGGGCTGTGCCACCAGCTGCCAGTAGTGGCCGCGCGGGCTGACTTCCAGCACCTGCACCGGCAGCGGCGTTTCCAGGCTGCTCTGGCGGCTGACGTCGATTTCCCACGGGCGCAGGAACAGTTCGACCGCACCCTGGTGCGCTGGCGCATAGCCCAGTGGCCAGCGATGCGCGCCGACATGGAACTGCGAACCGTGCACTTCAGCATCAAAGCGGTTCACTTCGCCCAGGAATTCCAGCACGAAACGGGTGGCCGGATCGCGCCATACTTCATCCGGCGCGCCAGCCTGCTCGATATTGCCCTGGCTCATCACCACCACGCGATCGGCGACTTCCATCGCCTCTTCCTGATCGTGGGTAACAAAGACGCTGGTGAACTTCAGCTCTTCGTGCAGCTGTCGCAGCCAGCGGCGCAGCTCTTTACGCACCTGCGCATCCAGCGCGCCAAAGGGTTCATCAAGCAGCAGAATTTGCGGATCGACCGCCAGCGCACGCGCCAGCGCCACCCGCTGTTTCTGACCGCCGGAAAGCTGTGCCGGGAAACGCCCGGCCAGATGTCCCAGCTGCACCATCTCCAGCAGGCGCGTGACTTTTTCTTTAATGGCCGCCGCAGAAGGACGCTCGCGGCGCGGCAGCACCGTCAGTCCAAACGCGATATTGTCGAATACCGTCATATGGCGAAACAGCGCATAGTGCTGGAATACAAAGCCGACGCGACGGTCGCGGGCGTGCAGCCGCGTCACATCGTTGCCGTGAAAGCTCAGACGGCCGCTGTTCTGGCTCTCCAGACCGGCGATAATACGCAGCAGCGTGGTTTTCCCGGAGCCGGACGGGCCCAGCAGCGCCACCATCTGACCAGAAGGGATATCCAGCGAAATATCGTTCAGCACTTTAGTCCGGCCAAAGGATTTGTTGATGTTACTGATTTCAATGCTCATTGTTCCCCCTCCCGTTGCGCGCGGCGTTCTAAACGCCATTGCAGCGCGCTTTTCAGAAACAGCGTGACTATCGCCATCAGGGTCAGCAGCGCGGCGGCGGTAAAAGCGCCCACGCTGTTGTAGTCCTGATGCAGCAATTCTACCTGTAGCGGCAGCGTGTAGGTTTCGCCGCGAATCGATCCCGAAACCACCGAAACCGCGCCAAACTCGCCAATCGCGCGCGCGTTAGTTAATACCAGGCCGTACAGGAGCGCCCAGCGGATATTTGGCAGCGTAACGCGCCAGAACATCTTCCAGCCGGAGGCGCCAAGCAGCACCGCGGCTTCATCTTCGCTGCTGCCCTGGCTCAGCATCACCGGCACCAGTTCGCGCACCACAAACGGACAGGTCACGAAGATAGTGACCATCGCCATACCCGGCCAGGAGAACATCAGCTGAATGCTGTGCTCGTCCAGCCAGCCGCCCGCCGGGCCGTTTACGCCCCAGAACAGCAGATACATCAGCCCCGCCACCACCGGCGACACGGCAAAAGGAATATCAAACAGCGTCAGCAGCAGCTGGCGGCCGGGAAAGGTGAAGCGCGTCACCAGCCAGGCCAGCAGCGTGCCGAACACCAGGTTAACCGGCACGGTGATCAGCGCCATCAGCACGGTCAGCCAGATGGCGTGCAGCATGTCGCCATCTTTCAGGTTGCTGAACATCGCCGTCACGCCGTCGGAAAAGGCGCTGGCGAAAATAGCGATAAGCGGCACCACCAGCAGGCCGAGCGAGACGATCATGCCCGTGGCGATCAGCAGCCATTTGCCCCAGCGCGGACGCTCGCGTCCAACGTGATTCAGTTCGGTAACGTCAGCCATTATTGACCTCCAAGACGACGGCCAAAGCGGCTTTGTAGAGTGTTAATCGCAAACAGCAGCAGCAGCGAGGCGGCCAGGATCACTGAAGCGATGGCGCTGGCTGCCGGATAGTCGAACTCCTGCAGACGCACGAAAATCATCAGCGAGGTCACCTCGGTTTTCCAGGCGATATTACCGGCAATAAAGATCACCGCGCCGAACTCGCCCAGGCTGCGGGTAAAAGAGAGCGCCGTGCCGGCCAGCAGCGCCGGGCCAACTTCCGGCAGCACCACGCGGCGGAAGCTCTGAAACGGCGTGGCGCCGAGGGTTTCCGCCGCCTCTTCATATTCCGGGCCAAGCTCTTCCAGCACCGGTTGCACCGTGCGCACCACGAAAGGAATGCTGGTAAAGGCCATCGCCACGGCGATCCCCAGCCAGGTGTAGGAAACTTTAATATCGAACTGCGCCAGCCACTGCCCGTACCAGCCGTTCACGGAAAAAAGCCCGGCCAGCGTCAGGCCTGCTACCGCCGTCGGCAGCGCAAAAGGCAGATCCATTAAGCCATCCAGCAGCGCGCGCCCCGGAAAACGGTAGCGCGTCAGGATCCAGGCCATCAGCATGCCGAAAAAGGCGTTAAACACCGAGGCGACGCCCGCCGACAGCAGCGTCACCTTATAGGCGGCAATCATCTGGGGATTGGTTACCACATCCCAGTACTGTGCCAGCGTCATCTCAGACAGCTGCATCAGCAGCGCGCTGATCGGCAACAGCAGGATCAGACAGGTAAAAAACAGACTACTGCCCAGGCTCAGTCCAAAGCCGGGCAGCACGCGCTTACTTTTAGTGGCAAACATTACTCACGTCCCGCTGCTAACAACTTATCCAGTTCGCCACCGCTGGCGAACTGCGTTTTCATGACCTGCTCCCAGCTGCCGAATACCTGTTCCACGCGGAACAAATCGACGGCCGGAAAGCGCTGCCGCTGCTGCGCCATCAGCTCAGGATTATTTACGCGGTAATAATATTGAGTGATGATTTTCTGCGCCGCAGGCGTGTAGAGATAGTTCAGGTACGCTTTGGCCGCTTTTTCCGTATGGTTGGCCGCCACGTTTTTATCGATCCATGTGACCGGGAATTCCGCCAGCACGTTGCTGTGCGGGACAATCACCTCAAAATCCTGCTGCGGGTACTGATTACGGATGGTATTCACTTCCGACTCAAAACTGATCAGCACGTCGCCAAGCCCGCGCTCGACGAAAGTGGTGGTCGCGCCGCGCCCGCCGGTATCAAAAACCTCGACGTTTTTAAGGAACTGCGCCATAAACCGTTCGGTTTTTGCTTTGTCGTGTCCGTCCGCTTTATCCGCCGCGCCCCACGCCGCCAGCCAGGTATAACGACCATTGCCGGAGGTTTTTGGATTAGGAAATATCAGCTTTACGTCGCTTTTGACCAGGTCGCGCCAGTCATGGATCTGCTTTGGATTGCCCTTGCGCACCAGAAAAGCCATGGTGGAATAGAAAGGCGAGCTGTTGTTGGGCAAACGCTGCTGCCAGTCCGCCGGAATGAGGTTGCCGCGATCGTGCAGGATCTGCACGTCGGTCAACTGGTTATAGGTTACGACATCGGCTTTCAGGCCCTGCAAAATGGCCAGCGCCTGTTTGGACGACCCGGCGTGTGACTGCCTGATCGTCAGCTTGTCGCCGCCGTTTTGCTGCGCCCAACGCTGTTCAAAAGGCGTGTTCAGGGCCGCAAACAGTTCGCGTGAGACATCATAAGAGCTGTTCAGCAGCTCTGTCGCCTGGGCTGACCCGGCCAGCAGCAGCAGAACGGCGCCGCTACAGATTTTTTTCAGTGTGGTCATGCTGTTCATCCCGGAATGATGGCCCGTCTCACGGCCTGAGAGGGTTCAGTTTATTTATAACCACACGAAAAGGAGTAACTGTTTTATATACCGTTTGGTGATTTGGAAGTTTAAAAAGCTATAAGCGGGCGGGACAGGTTATGCAGCGGGCAGAAATAGAAAGCCTGTTTGAAGCAACGATCGCGCAAGGGGAACACCATGTCCAGGGAACTGTCGCGGATACGCCGGGCGGCGTGTGCTGGCTGCGCGCGTGGAACGATCGGGAAAGGGACAGCAAGCGCAATGACTATCCCGATCTGTTTCTGATAACGGTAGCGGCGGCTATCTGTCCTGTGACACACAGCCGCAGGCCAATCAGCGGCGCCAGACGATCTGGCTTACCTGCCATTTCTTCAGCGTATCATCAGACGGCAACAGCCCTTCCGGCCCGTGCCATTCGCCGGTAAAGACGTAGCTGATATGCTGGCTGTCCGGCGCGCGGCACTCTACTCCCTTGCCGCCAGCCGCCTTCTGACAGGCACCGAAAGCGCGGCTATAGAGGTCGCTAAAAGGCGTGCCGATCTTCACACCAGAGGTAGTCTGGATGCTGTCATCCATCACCCGCACCTCGCTGACGCTGGTTTCGCCCGTGATTTCCAGCTTCACCTCTTTGCCGTCGAGCGCCTGGAAGAAGGTGATAACCTTGCCGTTTTCGCCGCGCATCCCTTTACGTATCTGATAGTCGTCGTTCAGCGCTTCGCCAACCGCCTGCTCGTTCATCGCGGTCGCGCCGTTCAGGCCGCCAACGCCCTGCTCGCTGACCTCAGTAGCAGAACCGAACCAGTGCCAGGGCGAGAGGCTGGACCAGGAATAGGTCAGCGGGTTCCACCAGGTGGCCCCGTGAGTGGCCGGTGCGGCGTCGCCGGAACTGGCGCAGCCAGCCAGCATAACGGCCGCGGCCAGGGCTAAAGGACGAACGGTTTTCATGAAAACTCCTGACAAAAAGAGAGGCGGCTGCCATAGCACAACGCCTTTTACGGCAGCCCCAAAGAAAGGTTGGAGTACGGATCGGCAGAAAAGTTTATTCGAGGTGCTGCTCTGGCGCAAAACAGTCGCGCAGCCGCGCGCTGAAGGCAAACCAGCCCAGCGCCAGCAGATCGAAACCGGTAAACAGGATCATCCACGGCGACAGCGTGTCCTCGCCCAGCCAGAGGCTGGCGAACTGCACGCAGAGCATCACGGCCAGCGACAGGCAGAGTACCCAGCGCCACGCCTGCCAGAGCCGCGGCAGACGCTGGCGATAGCCGGTCAGCAGCAGCCCTACCGCCGCAGGCACGCCCAGCGCAATGCCCGTCCAGAACGCGCGCGTATCCGGATAGAACAGCGCCAACAGCGCCGTGCCCTGATCGCGAGAGGCACCGGCCATAATAAACAGTAGCCAGGTGCGCGCCTGCAGCAGCAGCACGCCCCAGAAGGCCAGCGGCAGCTTCAGCTGGCCTTTGGCATCGTAGTCGTCGGGCGTGTAGAGGCACATGGCGGAACGGTCGGCTGGCTTAATATTCGCGGTCTTCAATCAGGCGCTTACCAAGTAACATGCTGTCCTGCGTCTCGTAGTCCAGCTTTTCATAGAAACCCAACACCGCGTCGTTCTCTTCCCGCACCATCACGTTGATTTTCGGACAGCCGCGCGCAATCAGCTTTTTTTCAAGCCGGTTGATCAGCGCATTGGCGAAGCCACGGCCCTGATAGTCGGGATGCACGCCCAGATAGTAGGCTGAACCGCGATGGCCATCATAACCGCCCATCAGCGTACCGACCACGGCGCCACCGACCACCGCCACCAGAAACAGGTCGGGATCGTGATTAAGTTTGCGCTCAATATCCATTTCCGGATCGTTCCACGGGCGCAGCAGATCGCAGCGTTCCCACAGGGTGATCACTTCTTCAAAATCGTCCTGGCTAAATACGCGAATTTCCATAGCGTTGTCCCAGATGTTAACCACAATTCGCTGATTATCGCGGTTTCTTTCGCGGGCGCAACCCTCCGAAGAGATAATTGCCTGAAAGTGGCAGAAAGCGGCTACATAATCCCCAGATAGCGCGCGATCGCTTTTCCAGCTGGCTGCATGAGCAGTGAATTTACGCTGCCGTTAGCGGCCTGAAATAAAAAGTAAAACGTTGAAATAGTTCCCGCCTCGCTGTCGTCTTATTGTTACGATATAACAGTAAGCACTTTGCGCCCTGAGGATGTTGTAATGAAAAAGTTTGGCCCGATGACCCCGCTTACTTCCCGCCGTCAGCTGCTGCTTTCCGGCCTGGCGCTGGCGCTGCTGGGCGGCAGTGCCGCCAGGGCAAAAGAAGCACCGCTTAAAACAGCATCCGCGCACGGGGCCACGCCGCCTAAAGCAAAGGGTAAAAGGATTGTGATGATCGATCCCGGCCACGGCGGCATCGATTCTGGCGCGGTAGGTGAAGAAGGTTCGGAAGAAAAACACGTGGTGCTGGAGATAGCCGGACATATCCGTCAGATGCTGAGCGATCATCCTCATATCGAGGCGCGACTGACGCGGGATAACGATCGCTTTATCCCGCTGGGCGAGCGCGTGGAAATTGCACACCAGCACGGCGCCGATCTTTTTATGTCGATACACGCCGACGGTTTTACCAGCCCCGATGCCAACGGCGCTTCGGTTTTCGCCCTTTCTAACCGTGGTGCCAGCAGCCGAATGGCCCGCTATCTGTCCGAGCGCGAAAACGCTGCCGATGCCGTGGGCGGCGTCAAGGTAGCGCAAAAGGATCACTATCTACAGCAGGTGCTGTTTGATTTGGTGCAGACCGATACGATTAAAAATAGCCTGACGCTGGGCAAGCACGTGCTGAGCCAGATCCGGCCGATTCACCATTTGCACAGTCAGCATCCCGAGCAGGCCGCTTTTGCCGTGCTGAAATCGCCTTCTATCCCTTCGGTGCTGGTGGAAACCTCTTTTATTACCAACCCCGCCGAAGAGCGCTTGCTGGGCACCACCGCTTTCCGTCGGAAAATCGCCGGCGCTATAGTGGATGGCGTTATCAGCTATTTTAATGAGTTCGATGCCAACAACCGCCGCCCCGGCTAGGGCATTTTGACGTATACTTCGCGCGTCATTTTACAGTCAGGCAAAACCATGAATACACCCGATATCGCCCTGGTAAAGCAGTTTCTGCTCAGGTTACAGGACACAATCTGTCAGCAGCTGGCGCAGGCTGACGGCAAGGCGCAGTTTGCGGAAGACAGCTGGACGCGCGAAGGCGGCGGCGGCGGCAGAAGCCGCGTGCTGCGCAACGGCGCGGTGTTTGAACAGGCTGGCGTTAACTTTTCTCATGTGCACGGCGACCAGATGCCCGCCTCCGCCACCGCGCACCGGCCGGAGCTGGCCGGCCGCAGTTTTGAAGCGATGGGCGTATCGCTGGTGATCCATCCGTCCAATCCTTACGTGCCCACCAGCCACGCCAACGTGCGCTTTTTTATTGCCGAAAAGCCGGGCGCCGACCCGGTATGGTGGTTCGGCGGCGGTTTCGATATGACGCCTTACTATGGCTTTACGGAAGACGCGGTGCACTGGCATCAAACCGCGGCCGATCTCTGTCAGCCCTTTGGCGAAGAGGTCTATCCGCGCTACAAAAAGTGGTGTGACGACTATTTCTTTATTAAACACCGTAACGAACAGCGCGGCATCGGCGGCCTGTTTTTTGACGATTTGAACACGCCGGATTTTGACCACTGTTTTCGCTTTATGCAGGCGGTCGGCGAAGGCTTCCTGAACGCTTATTTGCCGATAGTGGCGCGGCGCAAAACGCTGCCGTGGGGCGAGCGCGAGCGCCAGTTCCAGCTTTACCGCCGTGGCCGCTATGTGGAGTTTAACCTTGTGTGGGATCGCGGCACGCTGTTTGGTCTGCAGACCGGCGGCCGTACCGAATCCATTCTGATGTCGATGCCGCCGCTGGTACGCTGGGAATACGACTACCAGCCGCAGCCGGGCACGCCGGAAGCCGCGCTGTACACCGATTTCCTGCCGGTTAAAGCCTGGATTTAACATTGATATAGCGAGCCGGAAGCCGCCGCTCGCTATTTTTCCCCTCGCCTTCCCCAAAAATGTAGCAGCCAGTGCTGCCGCCTGCCGTAATCCTGAAGAAGTGCTACACTTTCAGGTACCGCGTTTTACCAGCCATTGGGCTAACCCATTGCAACAATCAGAGAAAACGCATTCCCATTACAGGACGTCTGATGCAATGTTTGGCCTGAGAATAATCCACCGCGTCGGAAGCCGGCCCTGCGTAAATGCACAGGATTGCGGCCCGGTTCGTTCGCTATTGGGCTTTGTAGCCCGGCGACAGCCGATGTTCCGGCACGGTCATCATTAGTTTTGCAGATTGCCCATCAAGGAGCCATGAGATGAACCAGCTAGACGCACTGAAACAATACACCACCGTGGTGGCGGACAGTGGCGATATCGAATCTATTCGTAATTATCACCCTGAAGATGCCACCACCAACCCATCTCTGATCCTGAAAGCCTCCAGCCTCGACTCTTACAAGCACCTGATCACCGACGCTATCGACTACGCCAAAAAACAGGGCGGCAGCAAAGAGACGCAAATCATCAACGCCAGCGACAAAGTCAACGTCAACCTCGGTATGGAAATCCTGAAAAGCGTGCCTGGCCGCGTTTCTACCGAGGTGGACGCTCGCCTGTCGTTTGACCGCGGCATGTGCGTGACCAAAGCCGAGAAGCTGGTGAGAATGTACGAAGACAACGGTATCGACCGTTCACGTATTCTGATCAAGCTCGCTTCCACCTGGGAAGGCATCCGCGCGGCGGAAGAGCTGGAGAAAAACGGCATCAACTGTAACCTGACGCTGCTGTTCTCCTTTGCCCAGGCGCGCGCCTGTGCGGAAGCGGGCGTGTTCCTGATTTCGCCGTTTGTCGGCCGTATCTACGACTGGTACAACACCCGCAAGCCGCTTGACCCTTATGTGGTGGATGAAGATCCAGGCGTGGTTTCCGTTCGTAAAATCTACGAGTACTACAAGCAGCACCGCTATAACACCATCATCATGGGCGCCAGCTTCCGTAAAACGGAACAAATCATCGCGCTGGCGGGCTGCGATCGCCTGACTATTTCACCAAACCTGCTGGAAGAGCTGCAGGCCAGCGACGCGCCGGTTGAGCGCAAGCTGACGCCGTCAACTGAAGCTTTCCACCAGCCTGCTCCGCTTTCTGAATCGGAGTTCCGCTGGGAGCACAATCAGGATCCTATGGCGGTAGAAAAACTGGCCGAAGGTATCCGCCAGTTTGCCGTTGACCAACAGCACCTGGAAGACGTGCTGGCCGCTAAGCTGTAATTTCGTTCACGGGCCTCCCCGACGCGCGTCGGGGAAAGTCGCCCGACGTTTATTTGCCCAGTTCGTCCCCCCAAAAATATCAGGGAGAAAAATATGTCTTCACGTAGAGAGTTGGCTAATGCAATCCGTGCGCTGAGTATGGATGCGGTGCAAAAAGCCAAATCGGGTCACCCAGGCGCCCCAATGGGCATGGCAGATATTGCAGAAGTGCTGTGGCGCGACTTTTTGCATCACAACCCGACTAACCCTGCCTGGGCCGATCGCGACCGTTTTATCCTTTCCAACGGTCACGGCTCCATGCTGCTGTACAGCCTGCTGCACCTGAGCGGCTATGACCTGCCGATTGAAGAACTGAAAAACTTCCGCCAGCTGCATTCCAAAACGCCGGGCCACCCGGAAATCGGCTACACGCCAGGCGTGGAAACCACTACCGGCCCGCTGGGTCAGGGTCTGGCCAACGCCGTGGGTCTGGCGATTGCCGAACGCACGCTGGCCGCGCAGTTTAACCGTCCCGATCATGAGATCGTCGATCACCATACCTATGTGTTTATGGGCGACGGCTGCCTGATGGAAGGTATCTCGCATGAAGTTTGCTCGCTGGCCGGCACGCTGGGCCTTGGCAAGCTGATCGGTTTCTACGATCACAACGGCATTTCGATCGACGGCGAAGTGGAAGGCTGGTTCAGCGATGATACCGCCAAGCGTTTTGAAGCCTACAACTGGCATGTGATCAGCGAAGTAGACGGTCACGACGCCGAAGCGGTAGCGAAAGCGATCAAAGAAGCGCAGAGCGTGACCGATAAGCCTTCTCTGATCATCTGCCGTACCATTATCGGCTACGGTTCGCCAAACAAAGCCGGTAAAGAAGAAGCGCACGGCGCGGCGCTGGGCGATGAAGAGATCGCACTGACCCGCAAACAGCTGGGCTGGAACTATCCGCCGTTCGAAATCCCGCAGGAAATTTACGCACAGTGGGATGCCAAAGAAGCGGGCCAGCAGTATGAGAAAGCATGGAACGACAAGTTCGCAGCTTATAAAGCGGCTTATCCGGAACTGGCGAAAGAGTACGCTCGTCGTATGGATGGCGGCATGCCGGAAAACTGGCAGCAGGAAACGCAGAAGTTTATCGAAGAGCTGCAGGCTAATCCGGCGAAAATCGCCAGCCGTAAAGCTTCCCAGAACTCGCTGGAAGCCTATGGCAAGCTGCTGCCGGAATTCCTGGGCGGTTCCGCTGACCTGGCGCCAAGCAACCTGACTATCTGGTCCGGTTCCAAATCGATTAAAGACGACCTGGCGGGTAACTATATCCACTACGGCGTGCGCGAATTCGGTATGACCGCTATCGCTAACGGCATCGCGCATCACGGCGGCTTTGTGCCTTACACCGCTACCTTCCTGATGTTCGTCGAGTATGCGCGTAACGCCGTGCGTATGGCGGCGCTGATGAAGGCGCGTCAGATCCTGGTCTACACACACGACTCCATCGGTCTGGGCGAAGATGGCCCGACGCACCAGCCGGTTGAGCAGATCGCCAGCCTGCGCGTTACGCCAAACATGAGCGTCTGGCGTCCTTGCGATCAGGTAGAAACCGCCGTGGCCTGGAAACACGCGATTGAGCGCCACCACGGCCCGACCGCGCTGATCCTTTCCCGTCAGAACCTGGCGCAGCCGGAGCGTACCAAAGAGCAGCTGGAAAACATCTCTCGCGGTGCCTACGTGCTGAAAGATAGCGAAGGCACGCCGGAAGTGATCCTGATCGCAACCGGTTCTGAAGTGGAAATCACGCTGGGCGCGGCAGCAAAACTGACCGCCAACGGCCATAAAGTTCGCGTGGTGTCTATGCCTTCAACCGACCTGTTTGATAAGCAGGATCTGGCCTATCGCGAATCGGTGCTGCCTTCCGGCGTTACCGCTCGCGTGGCGGTGGAAGCGGGCATCGCAGACTACTGGTATAAGTATGTCGGCCTGAACGGCGCGATTGTCGGGATGACCACCTTTGGTGAGTCCGCACCGGCAGAGAAGCTGTTTAACGAGTTTGGCTTCACGGTGGAAAACATCGTCAGCCATGCAGAAAAACTGCTGAAGCCTCACTAAGCCTGTTCTCCTGCCCGCCCCTGGCGGGCAGGAGTCTCACCGCCCAGCCTGATACCAAACAGATTTTCCCCTTCGCGATGCTGATACCAGGCGTAGCCGCCGTGCAGTTCCGCAATAGCTTTAACCAGCGCCAGACCCAGTCCCGATCCCACGCTGTTGCGCGCCTCGTCTCCGCGCCAGAAGCGCTCAAATAATTTTTCCGTCTCCGCCAAAGGCTCACCCTTATTACCCACGGCTATATCGACAGCTTCTCCTGTCGCCTCGGTTTTTATGCGAACCAGCGTGTTTTCCGGCGCGTGGCGAACGGCATTGGTAATCAGATTGACCAGCGCCCGCTGAAACAGCATTTTATCGGCCTGAATATCGCCTTCCGCCTCCAGCGCAAAACGTAGCCCTTTTTCTTCCGCCAGCGGCTCCAGAAAATCGGTGATATTTTCCAGCGTGTCGGGCAGCGAAAAAACCTCTTTTCTGAGCGCCACGTTGTGGTGATCGGCTCTGGCCAGGAACAGAATGTTGTCGGTCAGGCGAGAGAGATTCTCCAGCTCTTCGATATTTCCTTCCAGCAGCTGCTGGTACGCTTCCGGCGTGCGCTCCTGCCCCAGTGCGACCTGATTCTGGCTGAGCATCACGTTGACCGGCGTGCGGAGCTCATGTGCCAGATCGTCGGCAAATCGGGTCAGCCGGGTAAAATCGTGCGCCAGGCGGCTGCGCATCACGTTAAGCGCCTCGCCCAGCGGCAGCAGCTCGCGGGGCAGAGTATTCAGTGGAACGCTGTCAGAAAGCCTGTCGGCGTGGGTGGCCGCGGTGATTTTGCTGAGCGCGCCTATGGCTCTTAGTCCCCGCCGGATCAGCAGAGGACTCAGGATAGCCCCAAGCATCAGCGCAGCCAGGCACACCAGCAGGCTTTCCTGGCGATACTGCTCCAGCATTTTGGCTCTTTCGCGCGCCAGCCGCGCTACCGTCAGCGTCACCGCGCCGCCGTTCGATTCGCCTTGCAGACTGAGAATGGTTAGCTCTTCACCTTCTTTGGTGCGCTGTCGGCGAAGCACGCCCGGCTGGTTTTCTGCGGTCAGCGCCGCCAGCCCAATGCCCGTCTGGTTAATCGTCACGTCCGGCCCCGCAGCCTGACGGATCAGCAGGATATCCTGCTGCGTGTCCACCATGCGGCTGAAATAAAGCGGCAGCATTTCCGGCTTCGCGCCATCCTGCAACAGCTGGCGCAGCTGAAGCGCCCGATTAATCAGCGTGCGATCGTCACGCCAGATCAGCTCGTGGCGTAACGCGCCGTAAAGCGTCAGCGTGATGCCGCCGCAGGCCGCCGCCATAATCAGCACAAAAATGATCGTGAGTCGGGCCGTCAGCGAGATCTTACGCATGCGGTTCTCCCGGCTCTGCCAGCCGGTATCCCATCCCGCGCACGGTGTCGATCAGTTTCGGCTCATAGGGGTCGTCTATCTTGCGGCGCAAACGGCGGATGGCTACGTCAACCGTGTTCGTTTCGCTGTCAAAATTAATGCCCCAGACCTCGCTGGCGATTAGCGTTCTCGGCACTATTTCTCCGCGTCGGCTGGCAAGCAGCCACAGCAGCGCGAATTCTCTACGGGTCAGCGCGACCGATTCGCCCTGCCGGCTGGCCGTCTGCCGCACCGAATCCATGACCAGATCGCCAACCGTCAGCACCGCTTGTGTAGGGTGATTCTGGCGCAGCTGCGCTCTGATGCGGGCCAGCAGCTCGGCAAAAGAGAAAGGTTTGACCAGGTAATCATTGGCGCCCAGCTCCAGCCCTTTAACACGATCGTTTACCGAATCTCTTGCCGTCAGGCAAATTACCGGCGTGGCGCGGGCGGTACGCAGCGAGCGTAATACCTGCCATCCGTCCATGCCGGGCAGCATGATATCCAGCACGATAAGCGCATAGTTCTGGCTCAGGGCCAGGTGCAGTCCGTCGCGGCCGTCGGTGACGCTGTCCACCACAAATCCGGCTTCGCACAGGCCCTGACAAAGCCAGTCGCTGGCTTTCTGGTTATCTTCAATCAGCAATAGTTTCATAAGCACAAGTCTGCCACGAGGCGGAAATTTTGTCCCCGAACTTCAGCCAATCTGACATTTTTGTCATGCTCGCGTCAGGTTGTTTCCCTTTGTTCTACGTTATAAAGAGGCATATTCAAACAGGAGAAGTGATGATGAAACAATATTTCAACGCGGCAGCGCTGGCGCTGGCCCTTACCGCTTCTGCCTCCGCGATGGCCGCAGAGCAGAATCTTTTAAGCGTACACGTGCTGAACCAGCAAACTGGCAAACCGGCATCGAATGTGGAAGTTACGCTGGAGCAGAAACAGGACGCGGGCTGGAAATTCCTTAACAAGGCCAGCACCGATAAGGATGGACGTATTAAACAGTTCTGGCCTGCGCAGCCTGCAGCCACCGGCGATTACCGCGTCGTATTTAAAACCGGACGCTATTTTAGCGAGCAAAAGCAGGAGAGCTTCTTCCCGGAGATCCCGGTAGAGTTTCATATCAGCAACACGGCCGAGCATTATCATGTGCCGCTGCTGCTTAGCCAGTACGGCTACTCAACCTATCGCGGCAGCTGATCGCGTAAATGGGCGCCTCACCGGGCTGGGGCGCCGTGAATCAGGTAAAAGCTTTGCGCTTTTCTACGCCGTTCAGGAAAGCATACTCAATGAAGCCTTTTCACTCCGTAGACGCCTGCTCTGGCGCAGGCGGCATATCCCTTTTGCTGGTCCAGAGCGTCGGCCAGTCGTCGCTGCCGTGCCAGGCATCGCAGGTTCCCTCTTCCGCATATTCCGTCAGCACAAACTCGCGCCCGTCATACTGCCAGCGGGTAGCCGTACCGCAGTCGCCAAGGCCTCTTCCTTTGCCAAACGTCAGCAGCTCGCCGCGGCTGGCATCATAATCGGCATTGATCAGCTCCAGCTTTTTTTCTCCATGACGCGGCGGCGTAAAAGGCAGCGTCAGGGTCAATCCTCTGGCCATATAGGGCTGGCTGCGGGTGACCTCGAAAGCAAGATCGATAACGTTATAGGCACCCATTTCACAGCTGACCAGCAACAGGGCTTTTTTATCGTTCAGCGGCGCGACGCTGACCTGGCGACGCTGAGGATCCAACGAGCAGCGATCGGTATTGACGCGCCAGGTGCCGTAATCCAGCAGGCCGGTAGTTTCTTCACGCGTCAGGGCGGGCGGCACCGGTTGCAGACGGGGAGCTTCGGGGAAATCGGGCGGTGGCGGCACGTCCATTGCCGGACGTTCACCCTTTTTAATCCAGGCGCTCATGCCGTTGACCCGCCCCTGGATATCATCCATCAGCAGCAGCGCCGCTTTCAGGCCGTGCAGCGAGATAGTGGCGCGCGGCCGATAAAGCAGCTGTAGATTATCAGCGTCCATCACCAGCGACAGAAACTCATTGATGGAGATAGCATGGCCGGTAGAAAGGTGATGCGGCTGAACCTCCCAATGTTTTAAATCGGGCTTCAGCCGCTGGCCGTCCAGCAGCAGATTGTCCTGCAAAGGCGCGCCGCTCAGCTTGCCGGTATAGCGACTGCCGTAATCAATACGCAGAAAGGGCCGATCGTTAACGCCGGCATGACGACTGATGGTCATCACCAGCCCGTTGACGCCCGGCACGCTCCGGGCCACGCAGTAGTTCTGGTTATTACAGGTTATCTGCCAGTCAGAAAAGGTTTTTTGCAGGGGTTCGGCATGCAGTCCGGCGGCAAAAAACAGCAGCGCCAAAGGTAACTTTATCCAATAATGCATCGATACCCGTATCCCCGAATGACAGTTAAGCAGTAAGCATAGCGTAGCGGTTACCGCTCGGCACAATTAAATCAGCCGCAGCGCATTAAAAGAATAATTACCCGCTTTAATTATATTGAACTTTATGTGCAGGCGGCTCAATCAGATAAATCGGACAAGGAAAAAAGCGCCGCAGGACCGTCAAAAAATCGCTTATTATCAGATGAAAATAAAGTTTTTTTGTTTAGAAAGGATTAAAACTGCAGTAATAGTGTGAGCTTTGTCACCTTTTGCGCCCAGCGCGGCAAAGCCTGTGCGGCGGCTGCAAGCTGTCCGAATAAGATTGTTAAGCCTGAAATTTCATCATATAAGCAGATAGTTCTGATGCCAGCCTGAATAGCCTGCTCAGAGGCACATGCAAAAAGTTTATTCTCCTCCCTGTTTAGCTTATATTTATGCCATCGTCTGCGAAGATATTAAATAAATAATTAACTGAAGTTAACCCGCAAAAACTAAGGTTAATATTTGCGGATTATTTTATTTATTGACCCGGACGCTCTTATCTTATTAAGACCAGCTGTTAATCATCAGCCCGTCATTTTTAACCCAGCGTTAACCAACCTTCAATCAGCGCATACTGGAGCAGCATCACCGTTTTAGCGTCTTTAATCTGCCCTGTTTTCACCCTGCTCCAGGCATCGGCAAAGCTCAGCTCCATCACGTCAATATCTTCATCGTCAACGCCGCCGCCTGCTGTGGCCCGCAGCGAGTCGTTATACTCTGCGGCAAAAAAATGCAGCCGTTCGGTTACGCCTCCTGGCGACATATAAAGATCGTAAAGCTTGACCACTTCTCCCACTTCATAGCCGGTTTCTTCAACCGCTTCCTTACGGATACAGACTTCCGGCGAATCATCGTCCAGCAAGCCGGCGCAGGTTTCGATCAGCAGGCCGCTGTCGTTGCCGTTCAGCCAGGTGGCGATACGAAACTGACGGGTCAGGACCACGCTGTTTTTTTCACGGTTGTAAAGCAGGATGGTGGCGCCGTCGCCGCGATCGTAAACTTCGCGCTTATGACGCAGGGTTTCCCCATTTTTCGTCGTAAGGTCATAGGTGAAGTTGCGCAGCAGGAACCAATTTTCCGACAGGATTTTATCTTTGATCACTTCGACTTTGACTGACATACAGGCTCCGTTGCCTTTAGCGGAAGTGAGCCATCATAAGGCCTGCCCTGGGGGAAAACTATCAGCGGACATAAAAAAGGCGGCCACCGGGGCCGCCTTTTACTGCTGCTTCAGCTTCAGCGCGACGTCTCTTCCGCCACGTGATCGTGCTCGGTCTGCGCGATTTGGTTAGCGCGTTTACGCACGCCGAACCAGCCCAGCACCAGCACGACGGCGATCAGCGGCACGGCGGCGATAGTGTAGGTGCCGTTCGGGTAGTCAAACGCCATCAGCACCAGCACGCTGGCCAGGAACAGCAGCGTCAGCCAGGACGTAAACGGCGCCCACGGCAGCTTAAAGCTGACGTCTTCCGCGCGGCCTTCTTTAATCGCCTTACGCAGACGCATCTGGCAAACCACGATAAAGGCCCAGGAAGAGATAATCCCTAAGGAAGCGATATTCAGTACGATTTCGAACACGCGCGAAGGCACGATATAGTTCAGCCAGACGCCCACGATATAGACGGCTATGGTGACCAGGATGCCCATATAAGGCACCTGTTGACCGCTCATTTTAGAGAGGAACTTTGGTGCCGATCCGCCCATAGACATCGAGCGCAGAATACGGCCGGTAGAATAGAGGCCAGAGTTCAGGCTGGAGAGCGCTGCGCTGAGCACCACGATATTCATGATGCTGCCGATATAGGGCACGCCCAGCTTCGAGAAGAAGGTAACAAACGGGCTTTGACCCGCCTGATAGGCGTTCCACGGCAGCAGCAGCACCAGCAACACCACGGAGCCGACATAGAACAGGCCGATACGCCAGATCACGCTGTTGATCGCTTTCGGCAGCATGGTCTTCGGATCTTTACACTCTCCCGCCGCCGTGCCAACCAGCTCGATAGAGGCGAAGGCGAAAACGACGCCCTGCACCAGCACCAGCGCAGGCAGCAAACCGTGCGGGAAGAAGCCGCCGTTATCGGTAATCAAGTGGAAGCCGGTGGCGTTGCCGTCCAGCGGCTTGCCGCTGCCAAGAAACACCACGCCCACAATCAGGAAAAGCGCGATAGCCAGCACCTTCACCAGCGCAAACCAGAACTCCATTTCGGCAAACCATTTTACGCCGATCATGTTCATGGTACCGACGATAGCCAGCGCGCCCAGCGCGAATACCCACTGCGGCACATCACCAAACGCGCCCCAGTAGTGCATATAAAGCGCTACGGCGGTGATATCCACGATCCCGGTCATCGCCCAGTTAACAAAGTACATCCAGCCTGCAACGTACGAGGCTTTTTCGCCCAGGAATTCACGTGCGTAAGAAACGAAGCTGCCGCTGGAAGGACGATGTAAAACCAGCTCGCCCAACGCGCGGAGTATAAAGAAAGAGAAGATGCCGCATACCAGGTAGACGATAGCCAGCGCCGGACCGGCAATTTGCAATCGCGCGCCCGCACCCAGGAACAGGCCGGTACCAATAGCCCCGCCGATAGCAATCATCTGCACATGGCGATTGTCCATCGCTTTGTGATAGCCGGAATCATGAGAATTTAACCAACGTCTTCTTGCGGCGCGCTTGTCTGCTACCGCTTTTTTATCAGCTTTCATTTTCTTTCCTAATTATCCTGTCCACAGTGATACGGCTACCATTCCCGGGCGACCTGATTTCTGTTGCGCTAACCAAACGATTGCGTTGCCCGCAGGCGTTCGGGCGTTTTCCCCTCTTCCTGTAGTTATTGTGTTGACGGAAGCGGGAAAATCACGGCGATGCATCCTAACCGTTCTGTAAAGCCGACGCAAAAAATCTGTAGGCGAAATCGTGAGGTTTTGTGACTTCCATCAGAGGAGGCAAAAAAAAACCGACCGCTTAAGACGGTCGGTTCTCCAACAGGGAAAGGCTACATGGGACAGGACAGGTTCTAGCGGTAAATCTCGGCGTTGCCGCTCCACAGGCTGGAGTCGCCGGGGGTGTCGGCACGGATCACGCGATAGTGGCTGGCGCCCATCTCTTCGGCTTTTTGCGCCAGCTGCGCGGTGGCGTCATCCAGCGAGCCGGTCACGCCGGTCACGGAAACCGTGCCCATTTGTTGCAGGTTTTGACTCTGTTCAGTGCTGACCTGGGTGGCGGCCAGCGTTGAAAATGAAGTGGCGGCCAGAATGGCAGCGGCAATCGTTGCAGGCAGTTTATTCATAGTTAGCTCCTTATCCGGATTAGCGGATAGCATGATTCGGGATACGGCGTTAACTATGACGGATGAGGTGCAAAGCAGGGTAAGCGCGCGGTAAAAGCGTTAAAGGAATGTGGGCGTGACAAACATTTATCCCAAGAAGCGTCAATAAAAGTTACTTTTTCTGCATGATGTAACTTTATATTAATGCGCAGCGTAATTTTATGACGACTTTTTAACTCTACCCGCCGCCGCGTCTGGCTTCAAGTGCGCGACCGCACACTTTTGATCTTTCGCAAAGCGCCGGCGTTCGTGCGCTGCACCGCGCGAGGAAAAGCTTATACTGCGGCAGGCCTTATCTGGCTGACACTGGCCGATGACGCTATCCGCAGCGTTAACGCCCTTTACGGGAGCATTGCATGTTAAAACGTTCCGTTACCCGCAGCCTGGCTCGCGCGCTGTTCGCTATCGTGCTGCTGGCCGTGTGCTGTTCTTTTCTGGCGCTGCTGACGCTTTCAGCCAGCCTGCGCGATGCCGAGGCGCTCAATATGGCCGGTTCGCTGCGCATGCAGAGCTACCGCCTGGCGCTGGATGCCGCAACCCGCTCGCCCTCGCTGGACAGCGATATCCTCAGCTATCAGCAGTCGCTTCAGGCGCCGGTGCTGCTTTCGCTACAGCATGCCTGGGTGCCAAACAATGTTAAAGCGCGCTATCACGAAATGCTGACGGCCTGGCAAAAGCTACAGCCCGAGCTGACCAGGGACGAGGGTCAGCGCTTCCGGCAGCATGTCTCGCACTATGTCGCGCAGATAGATCGATTTGTGCTTGCCCTGCAGCGCTGGGCGGAGCTGAAAATGAAACTGGTGGCAGGCGCCTGCCTGCTGGGCTTTATTGCCATTGCCCTGCTGGCGAAAGCCTTTGCCCGCATGTCGGGCGATTTAGAAAAACAGTATCTGTGGCTTGAACAGGCGGTCAAAGAGCGAACCGGCGATCTGCGCCAGGCGAATCGCCGCCTGAAACTGCTTTATCGCTGCTCCGAGATGCTGCGCGGACACGATAAGGCCTATGCGCAGGTGCTTGAGCTGGCGAAAGAGCATGAAAATCTGCCGATTATCGCTCTGGACGTGGCGCCTCGCTGGCAGCTGACCGCTGGCGAAGAGGATAAACGTCTCTCCTGGCACAGCCTGCCGCTGGAGCAGACGCAAGGCGGGGTGCTGCGCTGGCAGGCAAGTGACAGCGAACCCTCGCTGATGCAGGGGCTGGCGACGATGCTGGGCCGCTCGTTACAGCTGGACGACGCTGAAGAAAAAGGCCGCCATTTGCTGCTGATGGAAGAGCGCGCCACTATCGCCAGAGAGCTACACGATTCCCTGGCGCAGTCGCTGGTTTACCTGCGCATTCAGCTGGCACGGCTGAAGCGCGTGGTCGACAAAGAGACGCCGCCGGCAGCTATCGTCGGCGAAATCGACGTGGCGCTGGCCGAAGCCAATCGCCAGCTGCGCGAACTGCTGACCACTTTTCGCCTGTCGGTGGAGCCAGCCGATCTCACTACCGCGCTGGAACAGGTCGTCGCGCAGCTTAACCGGCAAACGGAAGCGGATATTAAGCTTATCAGCGAGGCGCGGCAGCAGCGTTTGAATGCGCAACAGCAGGTACACGTTTTACAAATCGTCCGGGAAGCGCTGCTCAACGCTCTCCGCCACGCGCGCGCCAGCGACATTGCGGTACGCGTTACGCAGTCGGCCGCCGATTTGCTGCATATTGAGGTCAGCGATAACGGCCAGGGATTTTGTCTGGCCGATGCCAAACCCGGCCACTACGGTTTGGCTATAATGCAGGAGCGCGCAAAAAGTCTGAACGCGCAGCTGGAAATTACCCCGCAAGCGCAAGGCGGCACGCGGGTGCTCCTCCGTTTTATACCGGACAAAAGCTAAGGCGCACGGCGCTGAAATTTTGCATGATAATTTACATTTTATCCTCATTTTCTCCACGATTCCGCCAGGGACGCCGGGTAAAGTGAAACGCTCTGCTTAAACGCTTTGTTACGGGCAGCGATGCATTCTGCACGGCGTCGCCCGGTCGTAACCTTTCCCGACGCTAGCCTGGAGCCGCTGATGGCGAATTTTTTTATCGATCGCCCCATATTTGCGTGGGTGATAGCAATTTTGCTGTGTCTGACCGGTACTCTGGCTATTTTTTCGCTGCCCGTAGAGCAATATCCGGCGCTGGCGCCGCCTAACGTCCGTATTACCGCTAACTATCCCGGCGCTTCCGCGCAGACGCTGGAAAATACGGTTACTCAGGTGATCGAGCAGAATATGACCGGCATCGATAACCTGATGTACATGTCTTCGCAAAGCAGCAATACCGGCCAGGCGACGATTACGCTGACTTTTGTTGCGGGCACCAATCCCGACGAGGCGCGCCAGCAGGTGCAAAACCAGCTGCAAACCGCGCTGCGCAAGCTGCCTCAGGCCGTGCAGTCTCAGGGGGTGACGGTAACCAAAACCGGTGACACCAATATTCTGATGGTGGCCTTCGTCTCTACCGACGGCAGCATGGACAAACAGGACATTGCGGATTACGTCGCCAGCAACGTGCAGGATCCGCTGAGCCGCATCGACGGCGTGGGCCAGGTAGACGCCTACGGCTCGCAATACGCCATGCGCATCTGGCTCGATCCTGACAAATTGATCAACTATGCGCTGACCACCTCCGATATCGTCAGCGCCATCGAATCGCAAAACAGCCAGGTTGCCGTGGGCCAGCTGGGCGGCCTGCCTTCCGTAGAACGCCAGGCGCTCAACGCTACTATTAACTCTCAGTCGTTACTGACCACGCCCGAGCAATTTCGTCAGATTACGCTGCGCGTTAATCAGGATGGTTCGGAGGTGCGGCTGGGCGACGTGGCGCAGGTGGCATTGGGCGCGGAAAAATATGACTATCTGAGCCAGTACAACGGCCAGGCCGCTTCGGGTCTGGGCGTGAAGCTGGCTTCGGGCGCGAACGAGCTGCAAACGGACAAGCTGGTCAGAGCGCGCATTGAAGAACTTTCCCACTATTTCCCGCCCGGCCTTAAGGCGGAAATCGCTTATGAAACCACGCCTTTCGTGGTCGCCTCTATCGAGGACGTAGTGAAAACGCTGCTGGAGGCCATCGTACTGGTGTTCGTGGTGATGTACCTGTTTTTGCAGAATTTTCGCGCCACGCTTATTCCCACCATCGCCGTGCCGGTGGTGCTACTTGGCACTTTCGCCATCCTTTCCGCCTGCGGATTCAGTATCAATACGCTAACGATGTTTGCGATGGTGTTGGCGATCGGCCTGCTGGTGGACGACGCGATTGTGGTGGTGGAAAACGTTGAACGCATAATGAGTGAGGAAGGCCTCTCGCCGCGCGAGGCCACGCGAAAGTCAATGGGGCAAATTCAGGGCGCGCTGGTGGGGATAGCGCTGGTGCTCTCCGCCGTTTTCGTGCCGATGGCCTTTTTTGGCGGCACCACCGGCGCCATTTACCGGCAGTTTTCCATCACTATCGTTTCCGCTATGGTGCTTTCCGTGCTGGTGGCGATGGTGCTGACGCCCGCCCTCTGCGCCACGCTGTTAAAACCGCTGCCGCCGGGCGCGCATCATGAACGGCGAGGATTCTTCGGCTGGTTTAACCGCACCTTTAACCGTAACGCAGACCGCTATAAGCGCGGCGTAGGGCGCATCGTAGCGAAAGCGGGACGCTGGCTGCTGCTTTATGTGCTGCTTATCGCCGGCATGGCGCTGCTGTTCCTGCATCTGCCGACCTCTTTTCTGCCGCTGGAAGATCGCGGCGTCTTTACCACTCAGGTGCAGCTACCGCCAGGCTCCACGCTGCAACAGACGAATAAAGTGGTGAATAGAGTTGAGCAATATTACCTGACCCGGGAAAAGGATAACGTGCTGTCGGTGTTTTCAACTATCGGCGCCGGGCCAGGCGGCAACGGACAGAACGTGGCGCGCATGTTTGTCCGGCTGAAAGACTGGCGGGATCGGCCGGGCAAGGACAACAGCTCGTTTGCCATTATTGAACGCGCAACCGTGGCTTTTAAATCAATCCGCGAGGGCCGCGTGATCGCCAGCAGCCCGCCCGCAATCACCGGCATGGGCAACTCGGCCGGCTTCGATATGGAATTGCAGGATCATGCCGGTCTGGGCCACGACGCGCTGATGCAGGCGCGCGATCGGCTGCTGGCGATGGCGGAGAGCGATCCGTCACTGGCTCGCGTGCGTCATAACGGCCTGGACGATACGCCGCAGCTGCGGATCGATATCGATCAGCACAAGGCGCAGGCGCTGGGCGTGTCGGTGGACGATATCAACGACACGCTCACCACCGGCTGGGGCTCGACCTACGTCAATGACTTTCTCGATCGCGGACGCGTAAAAAAAGTCTACGTGCAGGCGGCCGCGCCTTTCCGCATGCTGCCGGACGATATCAATAAATGGTACGTGCGCAACAGCAGCGGCGGCATGGTGCCCTTTTCCGCTTTCGCCAGCACCCGCTGGGAAACCGGCTCGCCGCGTCTGGAGCGCTATAACGGCTATTCATCGGTAGAGATCGTTGGCGAATCCGCTCAGGGCGTCAGCACCGGCACCGCGATGGACAGCATGGAGCAGCTGGTCAGCAAGCTGCCGACCGGTTTTGGCGTGCAGTGGACCGGCGCGTCGTTTCAGGAGCGGATGAGCGGCTCGCAGGCGCCCGCGCTCTATGCCATTTCTCTGCTGGTGGTTTTTCTCTGCCTGGCGGCGCTTTATGAAAGCTGGTCGGTGCCTTTCTCCGTGATGCTGGTCGTCCCGCTGGGCGTGGTGGGCGCGCTGGCGGCGACCTGGCTGCGCGGGCTGGAAAACGACGTCTATTTCCAGGTAGGGCTGCTGACGGTGATCGGGCTGTCGGCGAAAAACGCCATTCTTATCGTAGAGTTTGCTAACGAGATGAACAGTAAAGGACGCGATTTGCTGGAGGCGACGCTGGAAGCCTCGCGTCAACGCCTGCGCCCTATTCTGATGACGTCGCTGGCCTTTATTTTTGGCGTGCTGCCGATGACTGTCGGCAACGGCGCAGGCTCCAGCAGCCAGCACGCGGTAGGCACGGGCGTGATGGGCGGGATGATCGCCGCCACCGTACTGGCGCTGTTCTTTGTGCCGATTTTCTTTGTGCTGGTGCGCCGACGCTTTCCGTTAAAAGAGAGGCCGATCGCATAAAAGAGCAAAGGCAGCCTGAAGGCTGCCTTTTTTAAATTCGGTTACTGAAGGTAAAGCTTGCCGGCGTGCTGCCGGATTTTTCTTTATGAATGTGTTACTTACGAGTCAACATCGTTTCGATAAAGTCTTTCCAGTTCCCCAGTTCTAAATCAATCATACATCACCTCTCTCGTTGTGTTGCGGTCATTATAGGATTATTCCTAAGGCGAAGTGAACAACTTTCGGCCATGAACAGGGGTATAAAATTAAGAATTATCTTAAAACGTGCGGCCGCGCACATTTCTTATCGGTTGATTTTTAAGGGAATTAATAGCCTGCTTATCATCAGGGATCGGACGATCGGCTAACCGCTTGATTAGGCTGATATGTCAGCAAAAGGCATTTGGCAAGACACAACCGGGCTTCAGATATGAAGCGCGCGGTATGAGACATCAGGCACGAAGTACAAGGTTTGAAGTACGTAGTAAGAGACATCAGGCACAAAGTACGCGGTACGCGGTACGAGACATCAGGCGAAGCACGAAGTATGAAGCACGGGAAGTTTTTGAGGGGGCCTGAAGCCCCCTCGCGCATTTACTACTTCAGCACAATAATTTTGTCGTAGCCGCCGCTCTCGCTGTCTATATGGGTTTTGGCATCGGGATGCTCGGCCAGTACCGCTTCAACGATGTGATTAAACTCATCGCAGCGGGTCTCTTTTTTTCTGGCGATCACAATTGTCGATTTCGTCTCTTCAACCGTATGGGCGGAAGACGCTTCCATATAGTTCATATTATCCCTCCCTCTCCTCTGTTCCTGGGTTTATGCCGTCTTCCGTGCCTCGCAGGCGTATCCATTGTAAACTCAGCGCCTGAGCAGTATCGAATATAGATGAAGCCCACAGAAAATAGAAGGGAACCCGCCATGCTGACGATGTACGGCATTAAAAACTGCGACACCATCAAAAAGGCACGAAAGTACCTGGATGCTAACGGTGTAGCTTACCAGTTTCACGACTATCGCGCCGACGGGCTGGAGGCGGATTTGCTCCAGCGCTTCAGCGATACGCTGGGCTGGGAGGCGCTGCTGAACACGCGTGGAACCACCTGGCGCAAACTGGATGAAGCGACGCGCAGCGCGGTAGACAACGCGGCGGCCGCGCAGCAGCTTATGCTGGCACAGCCGGCGATGATTAAACGCCCATTGCTCTGCCGGGCCGACGGCTCTATGCTGCTGGGTTTTAACGAAACCGCTTACGCATCTTTTATCGTGGAGAAGTCCTGATTATGTATTGTCCGGTCATTGAGCTGACGCAGCAGCTTATTCGTCGCCCTTCCCTCAGCCCGGATGATGCCGGTTGCCAGGCTGTGATGATCGAGCGCCTTAAGGCGCTGGGCTTTACCGTTGAATTAATGAATATTGGCGATACGCAAAATTTCTGGGCATGGCGCGGCGAAGGCGAAACGCTGGCCTTTGCCGGGCATACCGACGTGGTGCCCGCAGGTGATGCCAACCGCTGGATCAACCCGCCGTTTGAACCCGCCATCCGCGACGGCATGCTGTTTGGACGCGGCGCGGCGGATATGAAAGGCTCGCTGGCCGCCATGGTTGTCGCCGCCGAGCGTTTTGTCGCCGCCCATCCGCACCACAAGGGCCGCCTGGCCTTTCTGATTACCTCCGATGAAGAAGCCAGCGCCGTAAACGGCACGGTCAAAGTTGTCGAGACGCTGATGGCGCGCAACGAGCGCCTGGACTACTGCCTGGTCGGCGAGCCTTCCAGCACGGAAATCGTGGGCGACGTGGTGAAAAACGGCCGTCGCGGTTCGATGACCGCCAACCTGACCATTCATGGCGTACAGGGCCACGTCGCTTATCCGCACCTCGCTGATAATCCGGTACATCGCGCGCTGCCTGCGCTGAACGAGCTGACGGCGACAGAATGGGATCGGGGCAACGAGTTTTTCCCGCCGACCAGCATGCAGATTGCCAATGTCCAGGCCGGAACCGGCAGCAACAACGTGATCCCCGGCGAGTTTTTCGTGCAGTTTAATTTCCGTTTCAGCACCGAGCTGACCGACGCGCTGATCAAAGAGCGCGTACAGGCGCTGCTGGATCGGCATCAGCTGCGCTATACGCTTGACTGGGTGGTTTCCGGCCAGCCTTTTTTAACCTCTACCGGCAAACTGGTCGAGGCGGTGGTAAACGCCGTTGAGCACTATAATGAGATCAAGCCGCAGCTGCTGACGACCGGCGGCACGTCCGACGGCCGCTTTATTGCCCGTATGGGCGCGCAGGTTGTGGAGTTAGGGCCGGTCAACGCCACCATTCACAAAATAAATGAGTGCGTTAAGGCTGCCGACCTCCAGCTGCTGAGTCGGATGTATCAGCGCATTATGGAACAATTGATAGCGTAAGGATCAAATATGGAATGGCTGAAAGAGTACTGGTGGTTGCTGGGGATTGTGCTGATGGTGGGCATTCTGATGAATGTGTATAAAGACCTGAAGCGTATCGACCATAAAAAATATATGGATAACCGCCCGGATTTGCCGCCGCATCGCGATTTTAACGATAAATGGGACGATGAAGACGACTGGCCGAAGAAGAAGTAAACGACAGGGGCGACGGCCCCTGTTTTAATTTATGTCCGACTGCCCTGTCTTCATTATCTTTAGCCGCCATGTTTCTGCCCGCTCATTATCCAGCGCTGTCAGCGCCCGTTCCGCCTCCTGCCGCCAGCCGTTCAGCAACGCCTTACGCCCCGACAGCCCCGACAGTTTGACCAGCTCTGCCTGAGCCAGCCCTTCCGTCAGCGCGCCCTGTAATAACGGCAGCGGCTGCGGGGCGTTTTCCAGCAGTCGGCCCAGCGCACCGATAGCGGCCTCGAACGAGCGCTGCGCCCACGCAAAGCCCGCCAGCTCGCGCCAGTCGTCCTCATCCAGGCCAGTGGCCTCAACGTTCGGGAAAGTCAGATCGACGTCATGAAGAAAAGGACGCAGCCAGCGCCAGTCGCGCGCCAGCCGACGCTCCGCCCTGTCGGCCAGCGCCCTTCCCCGTTCGCTCAGCGGCAGAATCGCCATCGCGGTGTGGCAGCCGCTGCTCGCTTCCGTTCGCGTGCCCACCCGCGCCAGCCGGAACCCGCAGGCCTGCCAGAAACGCCATAGCGAAGGCGTATAGCCAAAACTCACCGAGAAAAAGTCCAGCCCTTCCGCCTGACTGACGCTGTGCCGCACCATCTCCCTGCCGACACCCTGCCGCCGCAGCGCGGGCATGATGGCGATGCGGCTGATACGGCGTGAGCGCATCTGCGCCGCTTCCGGCCAGCCGCCGTGGGCCGCCAGCGACTGCGCCACCAGGTTGCCTGGCGGACGACGCAGTCCCGCCCACACGGCCTGCGCCAGCTCCGCCGTTAATCCGCCTTCCTCCACCAGCCAGAGCGCGCCCTGAACTTTGTCCGCCTGCAGCGCGGCGCTGAAGCGCATGCCCGGCGCGTCCATCATGCGCCGAAGATCGATCGGCGAAGTGCGGTAGTGCGCGCTGGCGAGCAGCTGATAAATCGCCTCCAGCACCGCCGGGTTTTCCTGCCATTCCGCCTGCTGCGGAAAACAAAAGCGCACCGGCGCGCTGACAATTTCAGGCTCCGCTTCGCTGAACAGCAGGGCGCGATCGATAAACTGCTCAAGCGGATCGTGCGCCGACCAGCGCAAAGGCTGGTCAAGTCGGCACAGCGTAGCGTTGGGCAGGCTGTCGCAGAACTTCAGCATAAAGCCGCGCCCCGTCCCTTCATAACCCTGCAAGGTGGTGGTTAACAGCGTGCGCGGAAAAAGCCTGACCAGCTGCTCAAGCATCGGCGCGGGGATCGCTGCCGCTTCGTCAATCAGCAGCCAGTCAACATCCCGGGGACGCGCCGCCGGGTCGAGCGCCAGCAGCCTGTCCGGCGCGATAAAATCAAAAGCGTCGCCCGCGTAGGTTGCCAGCACGTCGGTGGCGGCTTTCGCGGGGGCGGAGATAAGCGCACGGCCGGGCCAGCGGGCGGCAAGCAACCCGGCAAGCGCGGATTTGCCTCGTCCTCGCGGCGCGGTGACCACGTAGATACCCGGTTTCGCCATCAGCAATTGCTCCAACAGAGCCTGCTGCTGACCGTCGTCATCGGGCTGCCAGTCTGGCGCGAACGGCGGCGCAGGCAAAACGGGCGCCTGATGCTGGCAAAACCGCGCGGCCTGTGGATCGGCCAGCAGCAGCTTTTGCAGACGGGAGACAAAATTAGGCGTGGCGAGCGGCGTAGCGGTATCTCCCCAGCGCAGCGAATCTTTATCGGGTTGCGTTGGCCAGCCGACCCATTCCGGCACCAGCATCAGCAGCCAGCTTCCCGCTTTCAGCGTGCCCGCCAGCACCGCCAGCGCCTCGGCGTTGAAGCCGTGACGCGCGTCAAACACGGCGTGCAGAAACTCCTGCCCCAGCAGCGTCCGCACCGCTTCGGGCGCGCAATGCAGCGGGCTTTGCGGCGCATCGCCAAGCCACAGCCAGTCGCCGGGCAGCAGCGATAGCCACTGCTGCGCCTGCTGCTGGCACCACTCCGCCTCGCCGCTGATAACCATCAGCCTGCGCATTCCCTGCCGCTGTAGCTGTTCCGTTTGCGTAATGACGTCGCGCAGATCAGCCACTGAAAGTGTCACACTGGCCAGGATTGCCGCTGTCGAACCCTTTTTTAAACCAGCTGTAGCGCTGCTCCGAGGTGCCGTGGGTGAAACTGTCCGGCACTACGCGTCCCTGGCTTTTCTGTTGCAGACGATCGTCCCCGATCGCTTCGGCGGCGTTCAGCGCCTCCTGCAAATCGCCCGGCTCCAGCACGTTTTCCTGCTGCATGTAGTGGCCCCAAACGCCGGCAAAGCAGTCGGCCTGTAGCTCCAGCTTCACGGAAAGCTGGTTCGCCTGCTTTTGGCCGCCCTGCTGCTGCAGCTGACGCACCTTAGGTTCAATACCAAGAAGATGCTGCACGTGGTGTCCGACCTCGTGCGCGACCACGTAGCCCTGCGCAAAGTCGCCATCGGCGCCAAGCTTGTTTTTCATTTCATCATAGAACGACAGATCGATGTAGACGGTGCTGTCGGTCGGGCAGTAGAACGGCCCCATCACGGACTGTCCCGTGCCGCAGCCGGTACGGGTTGCACCGCGATACATCACCAGCTTGGGTGGCGTATAGGTTTTGCCCATTTTCTCGAAGATTTTTTGCCAGGTGTCTTCCGTGGTGGCCAGCATCACCGAGGTGAATTTCGCCGCCTCATCCTGCTGCGGCGTGCTTCGCTGCTGCTGCTGTTGTGAAGAGAGCGAGGTCGACTCGCCGGTCAATAAAGGCGTTAAATCGTAGCCGTAGTAGCCCGCAATCATCACGACGATCAGCAGAATAATGCCACCTTTGCCGCGCGGAATACGCATCCGTCCCGCGCCCATTGAGTTACCACCGGATTCATTACGGCGATCTTCCACGTTATCGCTCTCACGGCGCCCTTGCCAACGCATACACTACCTCGGATTATGAACTGTTGGAGTGATTTTAGTCGCGCATAGCCGCTAACACCAGCCTTGCGGCGGCTGCCGGGCCGGAACGGAAAGGTATTTCAGAATAGAGGTAGATTAGCGGAGCAGGTAAGAGAAAAGCGGCCGTGGCGACACCCACGGCCGGGGGAAATCAGTCCAGCTTCACGCCCAGACGATTCGCCACTTCTTCATAGGCTTCAATCAGACCGCCCAGACTCTGGCGATAGCGATCTTTATCCATTTTATTCAGCGTCTCTTTGTCCCACAGGCGCGCGCCGTCCGGGGAAAACTCATCGCCCAGCGTGACTTCGCCGTGGAACAGGCCGAACTCGAGCTTGAAGTCCACCAGGATCAGACCGGCATCGGAGAAAAGCTGGCTCAGCACGTCGTTGGCTTTGTAGGTCAGCTCGCGCATACGCGCCAGGTTCTCTTTGCTCACCCAGCCAAAGGTTTCACAGTAGGATTCGTTGATCATGGGATCGTGACGCGCATCGTCTTTTAAAAACAGATCGAACAGCGGCGGGTTCAGGATGGTGCCCTCTTCCACGCCCAGGCGCTTCACCAGCGACCCTGCCGCGCGGTTGCGCACTACACACTCCACCGGCACCATTTCCAGCTTTTTGACCAGCGCTTCGTTGTCCGACAGCAGCGCTTCCATCTGGGTAGGGATGCCCGCTTCCGCCAGCTTGCTCATGATAAAGTGATTAAATTTATTGTTAATCATTCCTTTGCGGTCAAACTGTTCGATGCGCTCACCGTCCAGGGCTGATGTATCGTTGCGGAATTCGAGTATCAGCAGATCCGGATTTTCGGTGCTGTAAACGGTTTTCGCTTTGCCACGATACAACTCAGCTTGCTTTTTCATCTCTTTACTCCAAACGTGAAATGCCCGGTGCTTTGCGCCTGCGAACAGGCCGAAACCGGTCGGGTATGAACTGTTGCGTCCATTGTATGATCGGACGCGAAAAAACCGAAGCAATCGATTACGCGGCAGCAAATAAAAAAGGCCGACGCGCGTCGGCCTTTCGATTATTTGTTAAATGCCGCCTGGAACACGGCGACCAGCGCATCGTTTTGCGACTGGGTCAGCGCATGGCCTTTTGGATCCAGGAACTGCAGGCTGCTGCGGTTATCCAGATCGCCGACCTGTAGCTTATAGTTGCCGTCGGTCAGCTCAGGATCTTTCGCGCCAATGCTGTCCCAGGTCTCGCTGGACGGGGCGCTGTAGGTCACGTTCAGGCTGCCCTGCGGACGGTTGCGGTCGGTGATCTTCATGCCCACGCGCTCCAGCGCGGTCGGCAGACGCTCCCAGACCAGATTAAACGGCGCGCGCACCACCAGCGTAGGCAGGCCGGTATCGTCCGCGCCGCTCTGCACGTTGATTTGCGCAGTGCTGCCTTTAACCGCCGCGTCGTCGCGAGTCGTGGCGATTTTATCCAGGCCAGCGCTCAGCTCGTTCAGCATCTGCGCGGTGTAGCGCTGCAGCTGGACGGGTGAAGTAACGGCTTTACCTTCCTGCTCCAGCTCCAGCAGCTTCACGCTCAGCGCCTGCTGATAGCCCTGCTGCTGCACGGCTATCTGGTAGCGGCCGCGATACTGATGATCTTCATCAGCGCGGTTCCACTGCACCCAATCGGTGGTCAGCGTCTGGCTGCCGTCGGTGCGGCTGGCAATCGGATAGTTGCGCGTCTGCACTACCGTCACAACCTGCGGCCACAGCGCGCCGCTGGCGTTATCGATTAGCAGCACGCCGGAGTTGCCGGCAAACTGAGTGCGGGCGCCGTTGATCAGCGCCAGCGGCTGGGCCGGTGGACGGATATCCAGCTGCTTGCCGACGGCGCCTTTCGCGCTGGCGGAAGGGATATCAAAATCACCGTTTTGCAGCGGCAGGATCATTCCTGCTGGCGCGTGCAGCTCGTTGATATCCGCAGCTTTGAGGTAAGATTCGTCGCCGCTGACCTGGCGCTTGTAGCGCTGATCGCTCGAACATGCCGCCAACAACATCACCAGCGACAGGCCAACCACTTTTGCGATTGCCGACTTTTGTACTGAGTAAGCCATTACTTCTCCCTAAATTTACAGCAGGCCTGCGTCTTTCAGTGCCTGCTCAACAACCGGACGACCGGCATCAGTCATCGGCGTCATTGGTAGACGCAGCGTATCGGTTGCAATTAATCCTAATTTTTTAGCCGCCCATTTTACCGGGACAGGATTAGGCTCAATAAATAGCTTCTGATGCAGAGGCATCAGACGCTGGTTAAGGCGGCGCGCTTCCCGGAAGTTGCCCTGCTGCGCAAGCGCGCAGAGCTCCGCCATTTCGCGCGCGGCGATGTTGGCCGTTACGGAGATAACGCCCCTGCCGCCCAGCTGCATAAAGTCGAGGGCAGAAAGGTCGTCGCCGCTGACCAGCACGAAATCGTCATCGACCAGCTCTTGGATCTGGCTAACCCGCGATAAGTTCCCGGTCGCCTCTTTGATTCCGATAATATTTTTGATCTTCGCCAGACGGCCTACGGTTTCCGGCAGCATATCGCAACCGGTACGCGACGGCACATTGTAGAGCATTTGCGGAAGATCGGTGCTTTCGGCGATGGCTTTAAAGTGCTGGTACAACCCTTCCTGGGTTGGACGATTGTAGTATGGGGTGACGGTAAGGCAGCCTACCACGCCGCTGTTTTCAAAACGATGCGTCAGCGCGATGCCTTCTGCCGTGGCGTTGGCGCCGGTACCGGCAATGATGGGAATGCGCCCGTCGGCCAGCTCCAGCGTCAGCATGACCACGTCACCATGCTCGTCGTGGCTTAATGTTGCCGATTCGCCCGTTGTTCCTACGGAGACAATTGCCGCTGTTCCGCTGGCAACATGATAATCAATCAGTTTTTTCAGACTTGCGCGACAGACGGACCCTTTGTCGTCCATCGGCGTAACGAGCGCAACAATACTTCCCGTAAACATTAGCCATCCCCTCCACAAACAAGTGCTTCATGGTACGTTTGACGGCCCACGAAAAGCAAGCGGGCAAGCCCGCCAGGCCCCTTGGCACAGGGTATTTTTTATGTTTACCTAAGAGTTATCACAATTGCTAATCACTGAGACGTACAGGAAGCATTATTTTGCCGCAGTCAGAGCAACATCACCTGGTTATTACCGCCGTGGGCGTCGACCGACCGGGGATTGTTAATACCATCACCCGCCACGTCAGCAGCTGCGATTGCAATATCGAAGACAGCCGCCTGGCCATATTGGGTGATGAATTCACTTTTATTATGCTGCTTTCAGGAAGCTGGAACGCTATCGCGCTGATTGAATCGACGCTGCCGCTGAAAGGCGCCGAGCTGGAGCTGCTGATCGTGATGAAGCGCACCACCTTTCGCGAAAGGCCGCCCATGCCCGCTACCGTCTGGGTGCAGATTGAAGTCACCGACTCCGCGCATATTATCGAACGCTTTACCGATCTCTTTGATTCCCATCAGATGCATATTGCTGAACTGGTCTCACGCACGCAACCTGCGGCAGAAAATCAGCCGCCCTTGCTCTATATTCAAATTACCGCGCACAGTCCTGCCAGCCAGGATGCTGCCATTATTGAGCAGGCGTTTAACAGCCTCTGTACAGAGTTAAGTGCACAAGGCACTATTAGCGTCGTCCAGTATCCACAGCATGATGAAAAAACGGAGAATAGTGATGAATCCACTGAAAGCCGGCGATCCCGCACCCGTCTTTAGCTTGCCCGACCAGGATGGCGAGCAGGTAAACCTGACCGACTTCCAGGGACAGCGCGTTCTGGTCTATTTTTACCCAAAAGCCATGACGCCGGGCTGCACCGTACAGGCGTGCGGTCTGCGCGACAGCATGGACGAGCTGAAAAAAGCGGGCGTGGAAGTGCTGGGCATCAGCACCGATAAACCGGAAAAACTCTCGCGTTTTGTCGAGAAGGAGCTGCTGAACTTCACGCTGCTGTCGGATGAAAATCATCGGGTTTGCGAGCAGTTCGGCATCTGGGGCGAGAAAACCTTTATGGGCAAAACCTATGACGGCATCCACCGCATCAGCTTCCTGATTGGTACCGACGGCAAAATCGAAAAAGTGTTTGATGATTTCAAAACCAGCAACCACCACGATATCGTGATGGACTATTTGCAATCGGCTCAGGCCTGACTGACAAAAAACCCCGCTTATGCGGGGTTTTATCGTAATAAAACTGTCGTTTACATCTTTGCTTATTTACTCAACTTTTTTAAGCCTGCAGCCGGATTACGCGCGGCTCTTTTTAAACCTGGCAGGCGAGCGGAAGACACCCTGAACACCGTAATATTCTTATCTGCATCTTCAAGAATTTGTACAGAGGCACCTTTATAAGCCAGCGTGTAAATTTTCCCCTCAACCGGTAGCGCAGCCTGTTTCATAAACTTCGGATTTAACTTTTTGGCGCGCTGCCTGGCTCCGAAAGATGCTCTTCTGTAAAACGCACTGGAATAGGCTTCTGCCAGGTGCTTTTCGCGATCGGTAAGTTCTTTAATGCTTGCCTGCAAAAACTTTTCCGAGGTTAGTTCTTTTGCGCTTTCATACTGATCAATAGCATCTAGCTGAAGCCGAGTGGAACGCTCGGCCACCTTCGTCATCATCTGTTCGACCTCGGGTGATACGCGATCGGCAAACAGATCCAAGGGATCGATTTTATCTTTAACCATCGTCTGCGCCATGTTAGCCCCCTTCGTTCATTTGCTGCTGCTGATTAATCATACCACAAAATCCTCTAAATCTTCCCTGCTGTACATCATTGGCGCTACCATGTCCAGCATGGTCACGTTAGCGTTTTGAGTAACTTTTTTATATAAAATCAGGTCCCTGATCGGTTTATCACGCTCTTCCAGATCTACCCATTTATGCAATATCGTAAGTCGAACATTTTTCGCGGATTCATGTTGCAATAACTTGACTAATACTTCCCGAACAAGGAATACATTACGCTTAAAAGTCTCAGGTAAAATTTTTCGCGTGCGGGTTTTTACAAATCGCCATGCTATGTATGGGTCTAAAGACACATGATAAACCATTATTTTATAGCCAAAGCCCGATGCCTTAAGAAGATTCCTCATGGCCACGTCAAAATTAATAAGATTTGTGTCTAATATGATGTTGAGCTTATTTTTTACCGCATTTTCATAAACATGACTCAACAGAGCAGTACAAGCCCCCTGAAAAAGATGTGAATTATCACCGTTGTATTCTTTAAATAAAGGGCGATAACTATCCGGGTCTATGCTGTTTATGTTTCTTAATTCTTACATAAGCTCTTGTACTACTTCTGTTTTCCCCGCCCCAGGCGCTCCCGACATCATAATCAAGACAGGCTTTTCATTCGCTACAATATCTTTTGAGAAGTCCAAATAAACAGCTTTTTTTAGCGTTTTTGCCTCCGCTTTTGCTCGGTTTGCTATGGCTACTTCTTCAGCATTTAGCTCCATCTGGTTTGCTCCGACCTCAAAAGAAAAGCGTGTAGTAAAAGTTGCTCACTAATCCAGCATTTACGTTGTAAATTACACAACTGCTGATATTTAAATCAATCTTTTTTATTATAAGCGTCGCCATATTCATCAGGCCAGGCATGGAGTACCGCTTTCACCAGCGAGGCCAGCGGAATAGCGAAAAATACGCCCCAGAAGCCCCACAGGCCGCCAAAAATCACCACCGACAGAATAATTACCAGCGGATGCAGATTCACCGCTTCGGAAAACAGCACCGGCACCAGAATATTGCCGTCCAGCCCCTGAATAATCAGATAAACGATAATCATCGTCCAGAAATCGCCGCCCAGCCCCCACTGCGCCAGGCCTACGCCAATAACCGGCACGGTCACGGCCAGCGCGCCTATGTAAGGGATCAGTACCGACACGCCAACCAGCACCGCCAGCAGCAGCGCGTAGTTCATGCCGATAGCCAGAAAACCGATCCAGCTCGCCACGCCGACCACCACCATTTCCAGCACTTTGCCGCGAATATAGTTGGAAACCTGCTGATTCATCTCCAGCCAGACCTGTCCGGCCAGGCCGCGATTACGCGGTAAAATGCGGCCGATCGCCGCCAGCATCTGCTCTTTATCCTTAAGCAGGAAGAACACCATCAGAGGCACCAGCACCAGGTAAATCGCCAGCGTCATCAGGCCCACCAGCGAAGCCAGAGAATAGCGCAGCAGCTGATCGCCGATACCGCTCAGCCTGGCGCGCAGGTTTTCCACCACGATATCGACCAGCCCGACATCTATCAGCGCCGGGAAACGCTCCGGCAGACGCGTGGCAAAGTGATACAGGCTGGTTAGCATCGTAGGCAGCTCGTGCGCTAAATTGATGCCCTGTTGCCAGGCGACGGGCGCCACGACCAGGATCAGCACCAGCACAATAGTGGCGAAGAAAATCAGTACGATAGTAGTGGCCCAGGCGCGCGAGCAGCCAAGCCGTTCCAGACGTACCGTCGGCCACTCCAGCAGATAAGCAACAACCAGCGCCACCAGCAGCGGCGCCAGCAGGCCGTTAAAGAAGAAAAGGATGCCGAAAGCGGCAAGCAGTATCGCCAGCAGCGCGATAGCCTGGGGATCGCTAAAGCGCCGGCGATACCACTGTAGTAGAAGATCCAGCATGGAAAAGTCCTGGCTTACTGAAGGAAGCCGCAGAGTCTACCTGAAAAAATGGCTGGCCGCGCGGCTTCCAGCGCCGGCCTCAGCCATACTGACGGTAAATCTCCTGCGCCGTTTCCTGCCATTGCCCGCTCACCACCACGCGGTTGCGTCCGGCATGTTTGGCGCTGTAGAGGGCGTCGTCCGCCTGTTTAAATACCTGCTCCAGCGGCATCTCGTCCGCGTTCCACAGCGCTACGCCAATCGACAGCGTCACGCATCCCACCGGGGCCAGTGCCAGCTGTTCAATTTTTTTACGCACGCGCTCGGCAATTACCGCCGCCATTTCCCGGTCCGCGCCCGGCAGGATCATCAAAAACTCTTCGCCGCCGTTGCGGCATACCACATCGGTCTGGCGCGAGCTTTTGCTCAGCTCCTGCGCCACGCTTTTAATCACGCTGTCGCCCACGTCGTGGCCCCAGCCGTCGTTGACGCGTTTAAAGTGATCGATATCCAGCGCCAGCACGGCAAAAGGCTGGCGCGTGGCGTAAAAATACTCCAGCACGGCGTGCAGGCCGCGACGGTTCAGCAAGGAGGTCATAGGATCGGTCTGCACCTCAAACTTCAGGCGACCAATTTTATCCTGCAGCAGGCCGAGGCCGGTGAGCATTGCCCGCTTGATCTGCGCCGCTTCGTAATACCAGGAGCGGATGGCGCCAATCTCCGTAGACGCGCCGGGCGCATCCATCTGGCTGGCGTTGTCCGCCAGCTGCCCCAGCGGCCGCGCGATCAGCCAGGCAAACAGCCAGGCTAACGCCAGCGTCAACAGCGCCAGCGGAACGGCGCGCTGCACCACCTGCAGCATCATGCTGGTAAGCGGCGTCAGCGTGGTGGGCGTCGGCTTCATCGCCACAATCATCCAGCCGGGCGTGGCAACCATTGCGTAGCCCGCCAGCATCGGCTCGCCGTTTTGCTTCGACACCTGCTGAGAGCCGTTATCCTGTTTCATCTCGTCGCTAATCAGCGGCGCGATTTTCTGCCCGATTAACGTGCCGTTTTGGTGATACAGCACGCGGTTGCCGCTGTCGACCACGTAAAGAGAAGAGCCGTCACGGTAGAACTGCTCGCCCAGTAGCTCGTTGAGAATACTCTTTTTCTTCAGGTAGATGGTGCCGCCAACAAAACCCAGATAGACGCCGTTGGGCGACCAGATAGGATAGGAGACGAACACCATTAAATTATTGGCGACCGACAGCGAAGGCTGGCTGACCAGCGGTTTACGCTCTTTCAGCGCCTGTCGGGTAACCGGCGTGGTCAGATGCACGCCTTTGAGCATCAGCGAGTCGGGAGAGATGGCTTTTACCCAGCCGTTGGCATCGACAATCACCGCCGAGTTAAAACTGTTGGTCTGCTCGCGCAGGCGCATGACTTCACGCTGCATCAGCGCGTCATCATTGCCGCCCTGTCCCAGCGTTTTGGCACTGAAAGCCAGCTGCGATTCCGCCAGCTGAAAAAACATTTCCGTGGTAGAGGCGAGCTTGGTCGCATAAACCCGGTTGGATTCCAGCGTATTTTCGATCAGCACTTCCCGCTGCACTTGCCGGGTGGCGTACAGAGAGTTGGCCAACGTGATGGCAATGCTGGCGAAGGCCAGCAGCATAATCAGCGTGCGCAAATCCAGCTTCAGACGAGGAAGCCTCATAGATTAGCCCCGAGGAAACATTTCATAGATGTCGCTTCTTTTTTTTAATTTGGTTTGGTAACGCGTCATGCCCTGGTGAAGCATGGAGTCATACAAGGAGTATCGTCAGCATTAGGAATAATCTTAGAGATTTTAACTCAATTTTTTGCAGATGGGCAGAGGTAACTGATAAGAAGGCGAATTCAGGCGACAGCGGGGGTAGCGTCCCGCACCGATAACGGGCGGGACAAAGATGGCTACATAGCGAGGAAAGCGTAACCCTGGTTTTCCAGCGTGGCGACCGTGGTCGGGCTGGAAAGTGCATGGGTAACGGAGGTATCAATCCACTCATGCTTAAAGTGATGGAAAGCCACTGACTGATCGCAGACGGAGACGTCCACGCCTTTAGCGCGCAGTTCGCTAATCAGCTTCAGATTAGGGTTATCCACGCCGAAGACTTTTTTATATTCCGCGTTATTTAACATTGCTGGCGTACCGTCGCCGGTCACCGAGACCACAAATTTAAGCTGCTCCTGCGGCACCCCGGAAGCAATATATAAATTCACCACGCGGGCAACGCGCTCCAGGCCAAGGTTAGGGACTTTAGGGCCATTTTCCGCTTTGGTTATCTGGAACACGACTTTATTGCTGTCGCCCACGGCCGGCTTATAAGCCGCATCCGCCTCATAATGAATTTTGCCGTAGCCATCGATAGCCGGCGTGCTCCAGAAGCCGTCAGGATCGTTATCCTGAACGCCGAAGTGCTGGCTGATTTTCTCTGCAATAGCCGGGGCGGAAGAGAAGCTGGCGCCAATAAAACCGGCCACGGCAGCGATTAAAACGTAAGACACAACAGGACGCATAGTATGCTCTCCAGAAAGCGTAACGAATCGGAAACGGAACAGAGGGAAGTGAAGTTATCGTGTAAATCTGACGCAAAGATTGAGTAAATTATTTCTTGCTGTAAATAAGCGCTACTCTGCTTTTATAAGTGCGGCACTGCTCGTCGGTTTTATTTATCTGTTTTATTTAAAAGCGAGATATATTTTTAATCAGAAAAAAGTGCCAGCGTATAAAAGCATTTCCTCCTCAACGCTTTTTATTATTCCTGCTGAGTCAGCCATGGTTCTTTGGCTAAGCAAAAAATTCTGATAAAGCCTGGAGCGGGATTATAAAGATAAACGCAAGGAAGGCCTGTGCAAGAGACGGCGAGAAGGATCGGTTTACAGCCATTTTTAGGAGTAAACCTAAACAATTTTCGTGCCATATTCAATTTTACTGAATAAATTTACCTGAATTTACTTAATAATCCGCTTTCCTGCCCCTGTGTGCCAGCAGGGCCTACGTTCAGTTTTTTTCGCTGACTTTAAGGTATGCTCGTCCGGCCCGGTATTTATTCATGCTTAGCGGCGTTTCCTTCCTTATCACCTCTGGTTAAGATAGCCGCTGAAGAGCGCCGTCCTGCAGAACCGTTAATCCTTCTGCCGGGCAATTGAGGACGTTATCAGAATAGGATTTTGCATGATTAACCGACTGAAAAGGTGCGCGCTGGCGTCGCTGATCCTGCTGCCCACGATAGCCGCGCAGCCTGCCAGGGCCGACATCAGCGATACTTTGCCGGATATCGGCACCACCGCAGGCAATACGCTTTCCGTTAATCAGGAACTGGCGATGGGGGATTTCTATGTTCGCCAGCTGCGGGCCAGCGCGCCGCTGATCAACGATCCCCTGCTCAATGACTATATCAACCAGCTGGGCCAGCGGCTGGTGGCGCACGCCTGGTCGGTCAAGACGCCGTTCCACTTTTTCCTGGTCAGCAATGACGAGCTGAACGCCTTTGCCTTTTTCGGCGGCAACGTGGTGCTGCATTCCGCCCTGTTCCGCTATACCGAAAACGAAAGCCAGCTGGCCTCGGTGCTGGCACACGAAATTTCTCACGTTACCCAGCGTCACCTGGCGCGCGCGATGGAAGAGCAGCAGCGTAACGCGCCGCTGACCTGGGTGGGCGCGCTTGGCTCCATTCTGCTGGCGATGGCAAACCCGCAGGCCGGGATGGCGGCGTTAAGCGGCACGCTGGCGGGCGCGCAGCAGGGCGTGATCAGCTTTACCCAGCAGAACGAGCAGGAGGCTGACCGTATCGGCATTCAGGTCTTGCAGCGCGCGGGGTTCGATCCCCAGGCGATGCCCAACTTTCTGCAAAAGCTGTCCGACCAGTCCCGCTTCGCCTCTAAGCCGCCGGAAATTTTGCTGACCCATCCCCTGCCCGACAGCCGCCTGGCCGATGCCCGCAACCGCGCCAACCAGATGAAGCCCGTCGTGGTGCAGTCGTCACAGGATTTCTATATGGCGAAAGTGCGCGTGCTGGGCATGTACGCGACGGGAAAAAACCAGCTTGGTGACGATCTGCTGGAAACATTGAGTAAAGGCAACACGCGCGAGCAGACCGCCGCGCAGTACGGCAAGGCCGTTCAGTTCCTGCAGGCGAAAAGCTATGACAACGCCCGACGCATTATCGCGCCGCTGCTGGCCGCTCAGCCGAATAACGTCTGGTATCTGGATCTGATGACCGATATTGATATCGGCCTGAAGCAGCCGCAGCGCGCTATCGCCCTGCTGGAAAAAGCCAAAGCATCCAGCCCGGTGGTACAGCTCAACCTGGCTAACGCTTACGTCGAGGCGAAGCAGCCCGCCAGCGCCAGCAAAATCCTTTATCGCTATACCTGGACGCATAAAGACGATCCCAACGGCTGGGATCTGCTGGCGCAGGCGTCGTCCGCTCAGGGGCTGACGGATGAAGAAGAGGCGGCGCGGGCGGAAAGCCTGGCGCTGAACGGCCAGCTGGATCAGGCGATCCGCAGCCTGAGCGACGCCAGCGCCGCGGTGCCGCTGGGCAGCCTCAAGCAGGCCCGCTACGATGCCCGTATCGATCAGCTGCGCTATTTACAGCAGCGTTTCCGTCAGTATCAGAAAAGGTAAGCGAATGATGTCGAACGTTGAGATTTACCATAACCCACGCTGCTCCAAAAGCCGCGAAACGCTGGCGCTGTTGCAAAGTAAAGGGATTGAACCGGAAGTCGTGCTCTATCTGAAAAATCCGCCGACTGTCGCCACGCTGGAAAGACTGCTCCTTCAGGCGGGCTTCAGCTCTGCGCGCAAGCTGATGCGCAGCAAAGAGGCGCGCTATCAGGCGCTGAACCTGGACGATCCCACGCTTAGCGAAGCGGATTTGCTGGCGGCAATGGTCGCTTATCCGGAGCTGATTGAGCGCCCGATCGTGGTGGCTAACGGCAAGGCGCGGCTGGGCAGGCCGCCGGAGCAGGTGCTGGCTATCCTTTAAAGATCCAGCGCCTCTTTCACGAAGGGAATGGTCAGCTTGCGCTGGGCGCTGATCGAGGCGCGATCCAGCTTGTCCAGCGTCATAAACAGCGTGCGCATTTCCCGATCCAGCCTTTTTAGCAGAAAGCGGCCGACATCTTCTGGCAGTTCAAAACCGCGCAGCCGCGCCCGCAGCTGGAGCGCCTGAAGCTTGTCGTCATCCGACAGCGGCTGCAAACGATAGATTTGTCCCCAGTCCAGACGGGAAGCGAGATCGGGCAGCTTCAGGTTCAGCTGGCGCGGCGGGCGATCGCCGGTGATCAGCAGACGGGTGCGGCCCGTTTCCAGAATACGGTTATAGAGATCGAAAATCGCCATTTCCCAGGGTTCGTCGCCGGCGATGCACTCGATGTTGTCGATGCAGATCAGCGCCAGCTGTTCCATACCGTCCAGTACTTCAGGCACGAACCAGGTACGCTTGTCGAGCGGCACGTAGCCCACGGCTTCGCCACGCGCGGAGAGTTCCGCACAGGCCGCGTGGAGCAGATGGCTGCGCCCGCCGCCTTCACGCGACCAGAAATAGAGATAGCTGCCGTGCTCCTGCTGTAACGCCCCTTGCAGCGCGGCGATCAGCGACGGGTTATCCCCCGGCCAGAAGCTGGCGAAGGTTTCATCATCGGGCAAATAGAGCGGCAGTGAGAGCTGTGCCGGAGTGTTCAGAAGCACCTCAGTAATGGGTCGAAATCCGGCGGCAGTTTATCACAGTTCTTTAAGGATTATGAAACGGGCAGCGCCGCTGCCCGTCAGATCTTTACTCGCGATCCTGCGGATCCAGAATGACCTCTTCCGGGCGGATCAGTGTTATCAGCCGGAAGATCAGGCTCAGCCCGATGCCGACGATAGTCGCCAGCGCCATGCCTTTCAGCTCTGCCGCGCCAATATGCACCGTGGCGCCGCTGACGCCGATGATCAGGATCACCGAGGTCAGGATCAGGTTCTGCGCCTTGTTGTAATCCACTTTGGATTCAATCAGTACACGGATACCGGAAGCGCCAATCACGCCGTACAGCAGCAGCGACACGCCGCCCATCACCGGCACCGGCACCGCCTGGATCGCGGCGGCCAGCTTGCCAACGCAGGAAAGCAGAATGGCAAGAATAGCCGCGCCGCCAATCACCCAGGTGCTGTAAACGCGGGTAATTGCCATCACGCCAATATTTTCGCCATAGGTGGTGTTAGGCGTAGAGCCGAACAGGCCGGAAAAAATCGTCGAGACGCCGTTGGCAAACATCGAGCGATGCAGGCCGGGATCTTTCAGCAGGTCTTTTTTAACGATGTTCGCCGTAACCACCAGATGCCCGACATGCTCGGCGATCACCACCAGCGCCGCAGGCAGAATGGTCAGCATTGCCGCCCACTCGAAGCGCGGCGTGTAGAAGGTCGGCAGCGCAAACCACGGCGCCGCTTCAACCGATGACCAGTTTACGATGCCCATAAACCAGGAAAGCGCATAGCCGACCAGCACGCCGATCAGGATAGGGATAATCGCCAGAAAGCCGCGGAACAGCACCGAGCCGAAAACGGTCACCGCCAGCGTCACCATGGAAATCAGAATGGTTTTGCCGTCGACCGCCGCGCCGTTAGCCGGCAGCAGGCCGGCCATATTCGCCGCCACGCCGGCCAGCTCCAGCCCGATGACCGCCACGATAGCGCCCATCGCAGCCGGTGGAAACATCACGTCCAGCCAGCCCGTTCCGGCTTTTTTTACAATTAGCGCCACCAGGCAGAACAGCACGCCGCAAAGGATAAAGCCGCCCAGCGCCACCTCGTAGCCCAGCGGCAGCAGCAGCAGCACCGGCGAAATAAAGGCAAAGCTGGAGCCCAGATAGGCCGGGATTTTCCCTTTACAGATAAAAAGGTACAGCAGCGTGCCGATGCCGTTAAACAGCAGCACGGTGGCCGGATTGATATGAAACAGGATAGGCACCAGCACCGTCGCGCCAAACATGGCGAACAGATGCTGGAAGCTGAGTGGGATGGTTTGCAGCAGCGGTGGCCGCTCGCTTACGCCGATAGCGCGACGCGTCATGGTGAGTTACCCCTTATTTTTCACAATAAAAAACCGACTCTCTGGTCGGCTTGATCGCTGGCAGTCATGATAAAACGCGGGTTGCAGGCCGATGCCCGGCGCGGCCGTTGGGCAACGCGCGGCGATGCCGGACGCTGTCCGGCCCCGGACGGGCGGATAAAAGGCCTGCGGCTTTATCATTTCGTACCGAAGATCTTGTCGCCCGCGTCGCCAAGGCCCGGAATGATATATCCTTTTTCGTTCAGTCCCTGATCGACGGAGGCGGTATACAGCTCCACGTCCGGATGCGCTTTTTCCAGCGCCGCGATGCCTTCCGGCGCGGCAACCAGCACCAGCACTTTAATACTGCTGCAGCCCGCTTTCTTCAGCAGGTCGATAGTGGCGATCATCGAGCCGCCGGTCGCCAGCATAGGGTCAACCACCAGCGCCATGCGCTCTTCGATATTGGAAACCAGCTTTTGAAAATAAGGCACCGGCTCCAGCGTCTCTTCGTCGCGATACACGCCCACGACGCTGATGCGCGCGCTGGGCACGTGCTCCAGCACGCCTTCCATCATGCCCAGGCCGGCACGCAGGATAGGCACAACGGTAATTTTTTTGCCTTTGATCTGGTCGATTTCCACCGGGCCGTTCCAGCCTTCGATAGTGACCTTTTCCGTTTCTAAATCCGATGTGGCTTCATAAGTCAGCAGACTTCCCACCTCCGAGGCGAGTTCACGAAAACGTTTGGTGCTGACGTCCTGTTCACGCATCAGACCCAGTTTATGTTTGACCAGCGGGTGTTTGACTTCCACGATCTTCATTGTTTTACTCCCGGAGTGTATGGCTGCAAAAAAAAATCGCGAGATTATAGCGCCATTTAGCAGCCAGTACCTATTACTTAATCCGACTTCTGCCGGATCCCTGCCATCCCCTTAAGGATTAGCGCAAAGTGAGCGCGGCGCAATGGTGGCGAAGATGAGGCTCGCAAACGTTTGCCTGCGCTGTTAGAATTGCCGCGCTTTATTACCAACCACCAACCGCAAACCGCGTGGGGATTTCGCAGTGACCGACAAAACCTCTCTCAGCTATAAAGACGCCGGTGTAGATATCGATGCTGGCAATGCTTTAGTCGACCGTATCAAAGGCGTAGTGAAAAAGACTCGTCGCCCGGAAGTGATGGGCGGACTGGGCGGTTTCGGTGCGCTTTGTGCGCTGCCGCAAAAATACCGTGAACCGGTTCTGGTTTCCGGCACTGACGGCGTCGGCACCAAGCTGCGTCTGGCCATGGACCTGAAGCGCCACGATGCCATCGGTATCGACCTGGTTGCGATGTGCGTGAACGATTTGGTGGTCCAGGGCGCCGAGCCGCTGTTCTTCCTTGATTACTACGCCACCGGTAAGCTGGATGTGGAGACGGCCGCCAGCGTGATTACCGGTATTGCAGAAGGCTGCTTACAGTCCGGCTGCGCGCTGGTCGGCGGCGAAACGGCTGAAATGCCCGGCATGTATCACGGCGAAGATTACGACGTGGCGGGCTTCTGCGTTGGCGTGGTGGAAAAGTCGGAAATTATCGACGGCAGCAAAGTCAAAGACGGCGACGTGCTGATTGCGCTGGGTTCAAGCGGCCCGCACTCCAACGGCTATTCGCTGGTGCGCAAAATTCTGGCGTTCAGCAATACCGACCCGGAAACCACCCTGCTTGAAGGCAAGCCGCTGGCGGATCATCTGCTGGAGCCAACCCGCATTTACGTTAAAAATATTCTCAGCCTGATTGAGCAGGTTGACGTCCACGCTATCGCCCACCTGACCGGCGGCGGCTTCTGGGAAAACATCCCGCGCGTGCTGCCGGACAACACCCAGGCGGTGCTGTCGGAGTCAAGCTGGCAGTGGCCTGCCGTGTTCGGCTGGATGCAGGAAGCGGGCAACGTCAGCCGCTTTGAAATGTATCGCACCTTTAACTGCGGCGTCGGCATGGTGATTGCGCTGGACGCCAGCGAAGCGGATAAAGCGGTAGAGCTGATGACCGCCGCCGGCGAAAAAGCCTGGAAGATTGGCGTGATTAAAGCCTCCGATGCCGAAGAGCGCGTGGTGATTAACGCATGAAGCGGCTCGTCGTGCTGGTTTCCGGCCAGGGGAGCAATCTCCAGGCCATTCTGGACGCCTGCCGGCAGGGACGGATCCACGGCAGCGTTGCTGCCGTGTTCAGCAACAAAGCCGACGCTTACGGCCTGACGCGCGCGCGCGAGGCGGGCGTGCCCGCTCATGCGCTGGCGGCCGCGCAGTTTGCCGATCGCGACGCCTTCGATCGCCAGCTGATGCTGGAAATTGACGCCTACGCGCCCGACCTGGTGATCCTGGCAGGCTATATGCGTATTCTGAGTGCGGATTTCGTGGCGCGCTACGCGGGCAGGATGCTGAATATCCACCCTTCCCTGCTGCCGAAATATCCTGGCCTGCACACGCATCGCCAGGCGATTGAAAACGGCGACGAAGAGCACGGCACCTCGGTGCATTTCGTTACCGAAGAGCTGGACGGTGGCCCGGTGATCCTTCAGGCCAAAGTACCGGTTTTTTCCGGAGATACGATCGATGAGGTCGCGGCGCGCGTGCAGCATCAGGAGCACGCTATTTATCCGCTGGTGGTCGGCTGGTTTGCGGATGGCCGCCTGAAAATGCAGGACGGCGCGGCCTGGCTGGACGGCGAGCAACTGCCGCCGGAAGGCTACGCCTGGGGCTAAAAGGGAAACCGGCGTTTCCCTTTTTTATTCAGCCATAGCGTCCCGTAATATAATCCTCTGTGCGTCGCTGGCGCGGCGCGGTAAAAATCCTGTCCGTTTCGTCAAACTCCACCACGCTGCCGTGATGCATAAACGCGGTATAGTCGGATACGCGCGCGGCCTGCTGCATATTATGCGTGACCAGCACCAGCGTGAAATGCTGTTTCAGCGTGCTCATCAGTTCTTCAATCACCAGCGTGGAGATCGGATCGAGCGCCGAGGTCGGCTCGTCCAGCAGCAAAATTTCCGGTTCGATGGCGATGGCTCTGGCGATCACCAGCCGCTGCTGCTGGCCGCTGGAGAGCGTTAAGGCATTCTGCCAGAGGTTGTTTTTTACCTCTGACCAGAGCGCCGCCGCGCGCAGCGCGCTTTCCACCGCCTCGTCCAGCACGCGCCTGTCGCGTACGCCCTGAAGACGCAGCCCGTACACCACGTTTTCATAGATGGTTTTGGGGAACGGGTTTGGCCGCTGAAAAACCATGCCGACCCTTCTGCGCAGCGCCGCGAGATCCTCATTGCCGCCCAGAATCGACTGCTGCTGCAGGCGGATATCGCCCGTAACCCGACAGCCGTCAATCAGATCGTTCATGCGGTTAAAGCAGCGCAGCAGCGTCGATTTACCGCAGCCCGACGGGCCAATCAGCGCGGTAATGCGGTTTTTGGGCACGCGCAGATCGATTGCCTTCAGCGCCTGTTTCTCGCCATACCACAGCGAAAGGTTCTCCACCTCCAGCGCGGTGTCCTGCTCGTTTGGCATTACGCTCTTCTCCATTAATTAATCAGCGCGCGGTAGCGTTCGCGCAGCCGGTGGCGCAGCGCCATCGCCAGCAGGTTCAGCGCCAGAATAATCAGCACCAGCAGCAGCGCCGTGGCGAAAACCAGCGGCCTGTCCGCCTGCGCGTGGGGATTCTGAAACGCCAGATCGTAGATTTGGAAGCCAAGATGCATAAATTTGCGGTCAAGATGCAGATAGGGAAAAACCGCATCCACCGGCAGCTCCGGCACCATTTTCACCACGCCAACCAGCATCAGCGGCGCGGTTTCGCCTGCCGCTCGCGCCACCGCCAGGATCAGCCCGGTCAGCATCGCCGGGATCGACAGCGGCAAAACCACATGCCACAGCGTTTCCGCCTGGGTTGCGCCCAGCGCCAGCGATCCCTGCCGCAGCGTCTGCGGAATGCGCGACAGCCCCTCTTCCGTGGCGACAATCACCACCGGCAGCGTCAGCAGCGCCAGCGTCAGCGACGCCCAGAGCAGGCCCGGCGTGCCGAAAGTGGGATCGGGCAACGCGTGCGCGAAGAACAGCCGATCCAGGCTGCCGCCGACCAGCCAGACAAAAAAGCCCAGCCCGAACACGCCGTAAACGATGGAGGGCACGCCGGCAAGATTGACTACCGCGATGCGCACAAGACGCGTAAGAAAACCGTTGCCGGCATACTCATGCAGCCAGATCGCCGCCACCACGCCAAGCGGCATCACCACCACGGACATCAGCAGCACCATTAAAATCGTGCCGAAAATAGCCGGAAATACGCCATCTTCGCCCAGGCTGCCGCCGGAAGCGCCGCTGACAAAATGCCACAGCTGCGAGCCAAAATGGCGCCACTTTTCGCCGTAGCTCATGGCGTTGGGATACCAGGCCGCCAGGATCTGCGTCAGCGGAATAAGATGCTGCGATCCCGTGACGTCGCGCAGCACCAGCACGGTGCCTTCGTTCTCCTGGCTCAGTCCGGTCAGCGCCTGCGCCTGCTGGCGAAACTGCCGCTGAAGCTCGGCGCTGTCCGCCTGCCAGATGCTCTGCGCCTGCGGCGTATAGCGCTGCTCCTGCTCCAGGCGCTGCCGTTTACGATCCAGCTGCTCCATTTCGCTGTTCAGCCGCGCCAGCGCCACATGGCGAATTTTTTCTGCCTGCCGCTGGCGCTGCCGCGTCTCTTTAATCCGCTGCTGTAGCACGCGCATCATATCGGCAGCCACCAGCGGCCTTCCGTTTTCGCGCAGGCCGTCAAACCAGCCGTAGGCCATACCGCCGACGCGACGTTGCAGGGCGATAACGTTGCCTGGCCGCTCCGTCGCGATAATATCGCTGCTGAGCAGGCTGTGAAAATCGCTGTCGCTGAAGTCGCGGTTGCCGGTTTTAATCAGGTAACGCGTCACGTGTTCCGGCAGATTATCCGGCAGCGGCGCGCCGCTGGCCTCGAGACGCTCGCGCGGGATGCTCTGCGAGCTGGCGATTTCACCCAGCGTCTGCGGCGCATGATCCACCGTAAACAGCGTCACCGGCTGCGGCCAGAAGTAGCGCATGGCCGACCAGCCGAGCAGCGCGATCAGCAACAGAAACGCCAACAGGCTCAGCGCCACCGCGCCGCCGGTCAGCCATCGCCAGCGATGATTGCGGCTAACGGCGCTCATCCCTGCATTTCCTGCTGGCTGAAGCGCTGACGCAACCGCTGACGCACCAGCTCCGCCAGGGTGTTGACCACCAGCGTAAAGACCAGCAGCACCAGCGCGCTCAGAAACAGCACCCGATAATGGCCGCTGCCTGCAGCGGCTTCCGGCATTTCTATCGCCACGTTAGCGGAGAGCGTGCGTACGCCCTGTAACAATCCGCCTTCCGTCACCGGCGTGTTGCCCGTTGCCATCAGCACGATCATGGTTTCTCCTATCGCCCGGCCAAAGCCGATCATCAGCGCCGCAAAAATACCGGCGGACGCGCCCGGCAGCACGACGCGCGTTAAGGTTTGCCACTGCGTCGCGCCCAGCGCCAGCGATCCCTGCCCCAGCGACGGCGGCACGCTGAAAATGGCGTCCTCGGCCAGGGTGAAGATCAGCGGCACCAGCGCAAAGCCCATCGCCACGCTGGCGATCAGCAGGTTACGCTGCTGATAGCCGCCGCACAGGCTGTCGGCCAGGCTGACGCCCAGCACGCGGTGTTCCAGCATCGGCAGCAGCCAGAGGCAGCCCAGCGTCACCAGCAGCAGCACCGGCAGTAAAATCCAGATTTCACGCCCTTCGTCGCACAGCCGCCTGCGCCATTTTTCCGGCAGCCGTTGTGAAACGTGGCTGCACAGCAGCAGCGCGGCGGCCAGCGCCAGCGGCCACAGCAGCACGCCCGCCAGGCGATCCGCCAGCTGCGGCGCCAGCCACAGCCCGGCAATCAGCCCGATCACCACGCTGGGCAGCGCGCCCATCATCTCTATCGCCGGTTTTACCCAGCGACGCAGCGCGGGCGCCATAAACCAGGCCGTATACATAGCGGCGGCCAGCGCCAGCGGCGTGGCGAACAGCATCGCCAGTCCCGCCGCCTTCAGCGTGCCGACCACCATTGGCACCAGGCTGAACTTGCCCTGGTAATCGTCGTTGGCCGACGTGGACTGCCAGACGTAGTCCGCCTGCGGATAGTGCTCATACCAGACTTTTTGCCACAGGTTGCGCCAGCTGATATCCGGCCAGGGGTTGCTGAGGTGATAATGCTGCCAGCTGCCCTGTCGCTCCACCAGCAGCCCGTCGCCGCGCGGCGCAAAGGCCGCGTTCAGCACGCCGGGATCGAGCTGGCTGCGCAGCACCACGCCTTCCTGCTTGCTGGCGAACAGCTTAAATTCGCCCGCCGGGTTTAAGGTAGCGAACACGCGGCGATGCGCCTCGCTTAACAGCAGAGGCTGGTTGCTGGCGTGATGGAAAGCACGGATAGCGTTCAGATGCGGGCCGGTCGCGCTGGCGATATCAAACCACTGTGTGATGCTGTCGTGGTCAGCCATCAGCAGCGTGCTGCCCCCGCTGAGCTGGGCCAGCCGTTCCGGCTGTTGCAGTAAGGTGTGGGATTCGCGCAGCGTCAGACCGCCGTCGGTGATGCGCCAGACGCGCAGGCTGTTTTTGGCAAGGCCGTACAGCAGCCGTCCATCGGGCGAAATCATCAGCTGGCTGACGTCCGGCACGCTGACGCTGAAGCTTGCCGTCGCCTGTAGCGGCTGAAAGCGGTAAAGCGTGATCTGCGTGGCGCTGGCCTCGGCCACCAGCCAGCGGTTTTCCGCCGTCTGCGCCAGCGCAATAACCTTCGCGTCGGGATTGCCGCCCAGCGGCTGGTCGCCCAGCGGAAACTTCCAGCGCGGCTCCGCTTCGCTGAAGTCGGGCTGCACCAGCGTCAGGCCGGCGGCGCTTTTCAGCAGGACGCTGTCGTTATCCGTCGCAACGGCGACGCGGCCCTGCGCCAGCCATAGCGCAGGCACTTTCGACTGATTCATCAGCGAAAGGAATTCCGCCCTGCCCTGCGCGTCAATACGCCATCCCCACTGCTGCTGCGCGTCCATGCCCATTGCTACGGCCGGCTGGTCCTGATCCAGCGCAATGCGGCTAACGCTGCTGAGCGTCGGCGACGAAAAAAGCGGCACCACCACCCAGATCAGCCAGACGAACAGCAGCAGCATCACCAGCAAAATCGCCAGTCCGCAGGCCATCACCACGCGTCGGGTCAGCCGATCGATAAACTGCCGCCGCCGATCGTTATAATGTGCAGGAATGGGAATTGGGTTCATGCCAGTCTTCGCTATAAAATGCGCTTAAGCGCCTTATGTTGCCCGTATGTGGCTAATAAGACAATCGGGATTCGCCATAGACAGGGCTGTCATACTCTCGTCATAATGCCCCGAGACAATGCCTGGTTTTTTACAGGATCTGTGGAACGGAGTAAAAATGGGTCAGGAAAAGCTTTATATAGAGAAAGAACTAAGCTGGTTATCCTTTAATGAGCGCGTTTTACAGGAAGCGGCGGACAAATCCAATCCCCTGATTGAACGGATGCGGTTTTTGGGCATCTACTCCAATAATCTGGAAGAGTTTTATAAAGTCCGCTTCGCCGATCTGAAACGCCGCATTTTGATTGGGGAAGAACAGGGTTCGCCCGACACGCCGCGCCATCTGCTGAAAAAAATCCAGGCGCGCGTGCTGAAAGCCGATCAGGAATTTGACGGGTTGTATAACGATCTGCTGCTGGAAATGGCGCGCAACCAAATTTTTCTGATCAACGAACGTCAGCTCTCTCCCAATCAGCAAAGCTGGCTGCGGCACTATTTTAAACACGAGCTGCGGCAGCACATTACGCCGATCCTGGTTTATCCCGACACCGATCTGATTGAGTTTCTGAAAGACGACTACACCTATCTGGCGGTAGAGATTATTCGCGGCGAAAAGATTGACTATGCGCTGCTGGAGATCCCGTCTGATAAGGTGCCGCGCTTTGTCAACCTGCCGCCGGAAACACCGCGCCGCCGCAAACCGATGATCCTGCTGGATAACATTCTGCGCTACTGTCTGGGCGATATCTTCCGCGGCTTTTTTGATTACGATGCGCTGAACGCCTATTCGATGAAGATGACCCGCGATGCGGAATATGACCTGGTCACCGAAATGGAGTCCAGCCTGCTGGAGCTGATGTCTTCCAGCCTGAAGCAGCGCCTGACCGCCGAGCCGGTGCGCTTTGTCTATCAGCGCGATATGCCCGACGCGATGGTGGAGATGCTCAGCAAGAAGCTGAACATCAGCAACTATGACTCCATCGTGCCCGGCGGCCGCTACCATAACTTTAAAGACTTTATCGGCTTCCCGAACGTCGGCAAGGCCAATCTGGTCAACAAACCGCTGCCGCAGCTGCGCCACATCTGGTTTGACCGCTTCCGCAACGGCTTTGACGCCATCCGCAATCGCGACGTGCTGCTTTACTATCCTTATCACACCTTTGAGCACGTGCTGGAGCTGCTGCGCCAGGCTTCTTTCGACCCTGCCGTGCTGGCGATAAAGATCAACATTTACCGCGTGGCGAAGAATTCACGCATTATCGATGCGATGATCCACGCGGCCTATAACGGTAAAAAAGTCACCGTGGTGGTGGAGCTACAGGCGCGTTTCGACGAAGAGGCGAATATTCACTGGGCGAAACGCCTGACGGAAGCGGGCGTGCACGTGATTTTCTCCGCGCCGGGCCTGAAAATTCACGCCAAGCTGTTTTTAATTTCCCGTCGTGAAAACGGCGAGATCGTCCGCTACGCCCATATCGGCACCGGCAATTTCAACGAAAAAACGGCGCGGATTTACACCGACTACTCCTTACTGACCGCAGATGCCCGCATCACCAACGAGGTCAGACGCGTCTTTAACTTTATCGAAAACCCCTATCGTCCGGTGAGTTTCGAGCACCTGATGGTGTCGCCGCAGAACTCGCGTCAGATGCTCTATCAGCTGATTGATAACGAAATAGCCAACGCGCAGAAAGGCATTCAGGCCGGCATCACGCTGAAGATCAACAATCTGGTCGATAAAGGCCTGGTGGATCGGCTTTACACCGCCTCCAGCGTCGGCGTGAAGGTTAACCTGCTGGTGCGCGGCATGTGCTCGCTGATCCCCAATCTGGAAGGCATCAGCGATAATATCCGCGTGATCAGCATTGTCGATCGCTATCTGGAGCACGATCGCGTCTATATTTTCGATAACGGCGGCGACAAAAAAGTGTTCCTCTCCTCCGCCGACTGGATGACACGCAATATCGATTACCGTATTGAAGTGGCCTGCTGCATCCTTGACCCTATTCTGAAACAGCGGGTGCTGGATATTATTGGCATCCTCTTCAGTGATACGCTTAAGGCGCGCTTCGTAGACAAAGAGCTTAGCAACCGTTACGTTCCGCGCGGCAACCGCCGTAAGGTGCGCGCGCAGCTGGCTATTTACGATTACATTAAATCTCTGGAACAACCTGACTAACCACTATGCCAATATCCCAGAAAAGTACGCCCAAACCCCAGGAATTCGCCGCCATCGACTTGGGCTCAAACAGTTTTCATATGGTGATTGCCCGCGTGGTGGATGGCGCCATGCAGGTGCTCGGCAGGTTGAAACAGCGGGTGCATCTGGCCGACGGTCTGGATCACAACAACGTGCTGGCCGAAGAGGCGATTGAACGCGGCCTGAGCTGTCTGGCGCTGTTCGCCGAGCGTTTGCAGGGCTTCAGCGCGGCCAACGTTACCATCGTCGGCACCCACACGCTGCGCCAGGCGGTGAATGCGGAAGACTTTTTACGGCGCGCGGCGGACGTCATCCCCTACCCGATTGAAGTTATTTCCGGGCAGGAAGAGGCGCGCCTGATTTTTATGGGCGTGGAGCACACCCAGCCTGAAAAAGGCCGCAAGCTGGTGATCGATATCGGCGGCGGCTCGACCGAACTGGTGATCGGTGAAGATTTCGAACCCAAACTGGTGGAAAGCCGCCGCATGGGCTGCGTCAGCTTCGCCAATCTCTATTTCCCCGGCGGCGCCATCAGCAAAGAGAATTTCCGCCGCGCGCGGCTGGCCGCCACGCAAAAGCTGGAAACGCTCTCCTGGCAGTATCGCCTGCACGGCTGGCAGTACGCGCTGGGCGCGTCCGGCACCATCAAAGCCACGGTGGAAGTGCTCCAGGCGATGGGCGAGAAAGACAAGCTGATTACGCCAGAGCGGCTGGAGAGTCTTTATGACGAGGTGATTAAGCATAAGTCTTTCGACAGCCTGAGCCTGCCGGGCCTTTCCGACGAGCGTAAGGTGGTGTTTGTGCCGGGCCTGGCGATTCTCTGCGGCGTTTTTGACGCGCTGGCTATCCGCGAGCTTCGGCTTTCCGACGGCGCGCTGCGCGAAGGCGTGCTTTATGAGATGGAGGGCCGCTTCCGCCATCAGGATATTCGCAGCCGTACCGCGCAGAGCATGGCGAACCATTACGCTATCGACAGCGACCAGGCGCGGCGCGTGCTGGACACCACCGAACAGCTCTACGTCCAGTGGCGGGATCAAAATCCTAAGCAGGCGAATCCGCAGCTGGCCGCGCTGCTGAAATGGGCGGCGATGCTGCATGAGGTGGGGCTGACCATCAACCATAGCGGCCTGCATCGCCATTCGTCCTATATCCTGCAAAACACCAATATGCCGGGCTTTAATCAGGATCAGCAAACGCTGCTGGCGACGCTGGTACGCTGGCATCGCAAAGCGGTGAAGGTGGACGAGCTGCCGCGCCTGACGCTGTACAAGAAAAAGCAGTTTCTGCCGCTGGTGTTTCTGCTGCGGCTGGGCACGCTGCTGAACAATCAGCGCCAGGCGACTTCGACGCCCGATTCGCTGCTGCTGGAGACGGACGACGGCCACTGGACGCTGACCTTCCCCCGCGATTACTTTAGCCAGAACAATCTGGTTCAGCTCGATCTGGAACGCGAACAGAGCTACTGGAAAGAGGTGACCGGCTGGCAGCTGACGATCAAAGAGTCCGATGAATGAACCAGAAGCCCGACCATTACTACACCGAAAAGTATCAGCTTACCGCCCCGCACTCTGAAGTGGTGGCGGCCGTTAGTCAGATAGCGCCCGGCGGTCGGGCGCTCGATCTGGGCTGCGGCAGCGGGCGGAATTCGCTTTATCTCCATCTGAAGGGATTTGAGGTAACCGCCTGGGATCGCAATCCGGCGCGTCTTGAGCAAATTATTGCGGAAGAGCAGCTGAGCGGCATTCACACGGCGGTTAAAGATCTTAATGATGTGAGGTTTAACGGCGCTTACGAGCTGGTGCTCTCTACCGTGGTGATGATGTTTTTACAGCCGGAAGCCATTCCGCAGCTGATTGCCGATATGCAGGCCAGCACGGTACGGGGCGGCTATAACCTGATTGTCTCGGCGATGGACACGGAGGACTATCCGTGTTCGCTGTTCCCCTTCACGTTTAAATCCGGCGAGCTGAGCGAGTACTATCGCAAATGGCGGATCGTGAAATATAACGAGCATGTCGGCCAGCTGCACCGCACGGACGAGCACGGCAACCGCATTTCGCTGCGTTTCGCCACGCTGCTGGCGCAAAAAGAACGGGTGAAAGAGTAGCGGCTAGTCGGGCAGCCTCTGCGGAGGCGCCTCGTCCTTCTCCACCAGCGAATACAGCGGCTTTGCTTCGCCGTACAGCGCGCCCTGAAGGTAATCCACGCCCAGCTTGCGCAGCAGAGTGTCTGCCTCCTGCGTTTCCACATCCGCCGCCACAATCTGCATCTTTTTCAGCCGGGCCATAATGCAGGTTGATTCAATGATTTGATAATCCAGGCTGTTATTAAACATATTGCGGACAAACTCGCCGTTAAGCCGCAGCATATCCGCTTCGATCTGCTTTAACAGCGCGTAGCTACCGTAGCCGTGGCCAAAGTTGCTGATAGCGACGCGGCAACCCAGATAGCGCAGCTGGTCGATGGCCCGATAGCCACCGCCGTGCGGCGTCAGCATCGGCGACTCTTCCACGTAAAAGATCAGCTGCCACGGCTCAACGCAGTAATCCTGTAACATCGCCTGTATCTCTTTCGCCAGCCCCGGCCTGCACAGGCTAAGGGTGAAAAGCTCCGTCGCAATGCGGATCCCGGGCAGCCTTGTCCGATGCTGGTTGATAAAAGAGAGGATCTGGCGCAACCGCCAGCAGTCCAGCTCCCAGGTTAAGCCGAACTCGTTGATGACCGCATAAAACTCTGTTGCCGGTACCGGTTCGCGATGGTCGTTTTCCAAAGCAAGCCAGACCGCGTGATAGTCGTCGCCGCGCACGCCGCAAATTCTCTGCGCAATCAGCTGGAAACCGTTGGATTTTAGCGCCTGCTGGATGGTATTCAGCAGCGCGATTTTTTTGCTGATGCGGTACTGCACCGGCTGCGTCATTTTCTGCTGCAGGTTCTCCGTTATGCCGCTGGTCAGCGAGAGCTCCGCCATGCCGCTCAGCTCGCCGAGCAGCTCATAAAGATGATTGACCGGCGGCAGGACGCTGCAATAGCTGACGCCGATACCGGGATGCACCGGCAGGCCGTCCCAGCTCAGGCAGTAATCTTTCAGCCGGGCCGTGATCTTTTCAATCCGCGCCAGCTGCCCGCTCCCTTCCAGCCGCATCACTAAATCGAAGCCGGGGAGCTGATAAACGTCTTCCTCCGGCTGAAGTTCAGGCTTCAAATGGGCGGCCAGGCTGCTTTTATAATGAATACGCAGGCGCAGTCCATAGATACGGCTCAGGCGATCCAGATCGGGGATAGTCAGAAAGCAGAGCGTGGAGCCGGGGCTGTTTGCCAGCGCCAGGCTTAGCGCGCGCAGATTAGGCAGATTCATGACGGGATCGTTTAACGCCGCCGCTTTGGTTCTGGCCAGCGTGCGGCGCTGGCGCGTGGTGATAGCCGCCATCAGCAGCAGGCTAAGGCTGAACACCAGCAGGTTGGCTGAAATAACCGCCAGCTGATAAGGCCCGGTATCCGGATGAAGAAAACGATCGCGCAGCTGATAAAGCACCATCAGCAGCAGCGCCCAGAGCAGGCCGGTAAAAAGATAGCCGAAACGCATCGCTGCCCAGAGCATTAAAGGCAGCATCAGGGGCAAACCGTATTCGGTGGCCAACAGATTCTGCCGGCCAGGCGCGACCTGAAGCAGCATGGTCAACAGAAACGCCAACAGCAGCGTCCATACCACGCCTTCCGTTTTGCTGACCTCGGGTGAAAACTGCTGGCGAAGGCGAAAGATCGTCAGCCGCAGATAGCCCGGACTGCGCAGGCTGCGGACGACCAGATAGCAGACCGGCACCATAGTGACGCAAGCCAGCAGCACGGACTGAAAATTCAGCAGCGTATGCAGCGAAAACGGTTCCCAGGGGAAAATCGAGCCTTTTAGCGGCACAAGGCCTGCCGTCGCCAGCCCCTGCATCATAAAAACAAACAGCGAGGGAATAAAAAAAGCCAGCCAGAACAGCCTGTTGGGCATCAGGCGCAGCTCGCCATAGCTGACGCCCCAGCGCCGTTTCACCTGAAGCCGGTAGCCGCTCCAGCCGCTTAACAGCACCAACAGCCAGGTGGCGGCGATCGCCGCCGCAGGCCCGGGCGCGTAGCGGTTAAAATAGTAGAGGCTCAGCCCTGTTGCTATCCCCGGAAAAGCCTTCCAGTCATACACCAGCAGCATCGCTATAATCATAGCCAGCGGCAGATAGATCAGATAAACGTAGCCATCCAGCATCCAAAGGCGCACCGAAAGCTGCGTGGTGAGCGGCATCAGAATAGCCGGCAGAATAAGGGCTAGCCCCCAGGGGCTTTGACGGAAGCGGTTAAGGCGGGCCGTGATGATCATGATACTCGCTGGATAACAGGGCGATCACGCCCGAACAGGATAGGCCGGAGCAGACCGGCGCTGGCGTATCCGCAATACTATGCATATTCCTCCGGCTAAAATTGATCTTCATCATTTTCAGTGCTTTTCTCTGCCAGAATCTCGCTGCCGTCAGGGAAGCTGAGAGGTAAACCCGCCGCGCCGCGCGTCTGAACAAAGCCCTCTCCTTCGGGCGATCGGCATTGACCTGGCGGCCGCGCTGTGTCTAAATTGTGCAATTGCCTACGGGCTAACTTCAGGAAACTTGCGTGAACCGCGCCATGCCATTCAGAAAACAGCGTAAAACAAGCCGTATGACCCGGATCGTTTTGCTGGTCAGCTTTATTATCCTGGCAGCACGCCTGCTTTATGTGCTGCCCGGGGCTATCGAACACCATAAACAAAAACAGCAGGAAACGACGGTCTCTGCCCCCGGCGCTAAATAGCGGCCTGGCCGCCTGAAAAAGTGCAACTTATTCCGTTCATCCGCCCAAATTAAGCAATACTTACTTCTTTGTCCGCTTTTGCCAGACACAAGGGAATTTTTATGTCTGTAGCTCAGTCACATGCTCAGCAGCTTGCTGAAATCCGTAACCGTATACTTAATCTTCTGCTCAACGACAACGACCTCGTGGATACGCTGCTCCGCAAACCGCTGAAACAAAGCGAAGCCGAAGCTGCAGCGCATCAGGAGCAGGTGCAGGAGCTGAGAGACTACCTGCCGCTGCTGCACGCGGCGGATATCGCCGACCTGCTGGAAGCGCTGCCGGAAGAGGAACGCCAGGCGCTCTGGCAGCTGGTCGGTACCAACCGACGCGGCGAAGTGCTGGTCGAAGCGTCTGAAAACGTCTGGGAAAGCCTGATCGAGGAGATGAGCGATCGCGATCTGCTCCAGGCGATCGAACCGCTGGATATTGATGAACAGGTTTATCTCGCCAAGTATTTATCGCGTGATTTAACGGGCCGGCTGCTGACCTCGCTCGATCCGGCGCAGCGTTCACGCGTGCTGGAAGTGATGGATTTCGACCGCGACCGCGTCGGGCGCATCATGGATTTTAAGCTGGTTACCGTACCGGCCGACATCAAGCTTGCAACCGTACAGCGCTATCTGCGACGGAAGAAAGTGATGCCGGAAGGCACCGATAAGCTTTTTATTACCGACGAAAACAATATGCTGCTGGGCGAGCTGACGCTGATGGATATTCTGCTGAACAAGCCCGGCAAGCGGGTTTTCGAGGTGATGAACGACAGGCCGGTGACCTTTCGGCTGGATGACAAGGCTGAAGACGCGGCGGGCGCGTTTGAGCGTTACGATCTGATCTCTGCCGCCGTTATCGATGCCAAAGGCAAGCTGATGGGGCGCGTCACCATCGAAGACGTTATCGACCTGGTTAACGAGGCGAACGACAGCAATATTCGTAAGATGGGCGGCGTAAACCCTGACGAGGACGTTTTTGCCCCGGTCAGGAAAGCGGTACGCACTCGCTGGACATGGCTGGCGGTTAACCTCTGTACAGCCTTTGTCGCCTCACGCGTGATCGGCCTGTTTGAGGATACGATTTCCCAGCTGGTGGCGCTGGCGACGCTGATGCCGATTGTAGCCGGGATCGGCGGCAATACCGGCAATCAGACCATTACCATGATCGTGCGCGCGCTGGCGCTACATCAGGTCGAACCGGGTAACTTTTCGTTTTTGATCGCGCGCGAACTGGGCGTGGCATTGATTAACGGTCTTTGCTGGGGCGGTATTATGGGCGGCGTCACCTGGGCGATGTACGGCAATCCGGCGCTGGGCGGCGTCATGATGCTGGCGATGGTGCTGAATCTGCTGCTGGCGGCGCTGATGGGCGTCCTTATTCCGCTGATTATGACCAAACTAAAACGCGATCCGGCAGTCGGCTCCAGCGTTCTGATCACTGCGCTGACCGATACCGGCGGCTTTTTCATTTTCCTGGGCCTGGCGACGATTTTTTTACTGCATAAGTAACGGTATCGTCCGGGGCGCGCGCACAAAGCCTGTTCACTTTGTACCCGCGCCCCACGGCCACTCTTTTATCCTCGCCCGACATCCTCTGAAAAGACGCCACGCTGCCAGGACTTTAAGATTTGTGGTTCGCTTACCTGAAGATTATCCGCGATACCTGGACGCCAAAGTCCGCGTTCGGATTGGTAACCGAGTCGCCAGCCCGCTCCTGGAAAACAGCAACGGCAAGATCTCTTCTTTTCGGCAGACGAGAGATATCGGCCTCGGCCAACGCCGCCGGGATCTCATCATAGTGCAAATCCGTGCAGTAAACCGGCGAGCCAGGCTGCTGACGCCAGGAATCCGCCAGGCTGCCGGCGTCAAAAGCATCGAAGCCGGTATCATTCACCAGACGCATAATCAGCTGCCGACTCGCCTCATCATCGCCGGCAACCGGTATCGCAATGCGATCCGCCGCGCCTTGCGGCATGCCCTTTTCGGCAAAAGATCCCGAGCCGATGGCGTTCCAGGCTTTGATCACGGGTCGACCGATCTGCTCTGACACCCACAGGCTTTCTGGCTGGCCATTTTCGATAGCGTCGATTTTCAGATCCCGGTGCGGATAATAATTGGAGGTATCCGCCACCACAACGCCGGAAGGCAGCGCGCGAATAAGCGGCGCCACGTCCGGAATGCGGACGAGCGGAATAGAAAGGATCAGGACGTCAATATCGTTAACGGCCTCTTCTGTTCTTACCGCCTGGGCGCCCGTGGCAAGCGTTTCTGCCTCGATGGTTTCCGGCCCGCGCGAGTTGGCGACCTTCACCTGGTGCCCGGCGGCGGCCAGCTTACGGACCAGGGTTTTGCCTATATGACCTGTACCGAGAATACCGATTTTCAAAGGGGATGAAGGGTTCATGGTTCTCTCCTGTCTTATTGGCTGCCGCTCGGGGCAGCGTTCTCCAATACGGCGTGTCTTTGGCGATATCTACAGCCCGAACGCCGTGATTATTGTCATTGTGCAAACGGCGTTATGCCGTCACTGCCCGGTTGCGGGCAACGATATGCTCGTGGGTCAGCGGTTCGCTGGCAGACATAAACTCTTTCAGCAGCGCCTCGCGGTTTACGGGGGCACGTTCTTTATCTGCCGCCAGCAGCGCCTTCTTCAGCGCCGCTGCGCTAAGTTCTGTACAGTAGGCTGGCGTACCGGGCTGCTGACGCCAGGACTCCGCGAGGCTACCGGCATCCACGGCATCAAACCCGGTATCGCTGACCAGCGCCATCGCGATGCGTTTGGCTGTTTCATCATCGCCAGCGACCGGAATGGCAATCCGTTCGGTTACGCCCACAGGCATCCCCTTGTCAGCCAGGGTAGCCGCCAGCACGGCATTCCAGGCTTTGATAAGCGGTCTGCCTGCCTGCTCGCTGGCCCAAACGCTTTCCGGCTTACCTTGCGCGAGAGCGGGAATAGCATCATCCCGAAACGGATAGTAGTTAGAGGTATCGATAACCGGTACGCTGGCCGGCACGATTTTCAACAGTTCGGCCAGACCCTGGTGAGCGGTAAAGGGCGTTGACAGGATAACGGCGTCGGCGCCTTTGACGGCCTCTTCCCGCGTCACCGCCGTTGCGCCAGCCTTGCGGGCGACCTCGGCGATGGTTTCCGGCCCCCGTGAATTTGCCAGCCTGACGCTATGGCCGCAGGCAGAGAGTTTGGCTGCCAGTGTGGCGCCGATATTTCCCGCGCCAATAATGCCGATATTCATAAATGTCTCCTGATTGCTGAGGGGTTATTCGGCTGCCGGATGGGCAAAGTCATTGAGCGTGTCGCGTAGCTGAACCAGCCCTGCTTCCGTCAGTTTGCAGGCCGATCTGATTTGATCGGTCACGGCCCACAGGGTGTCACGCAGCGCCTCTCCGCTCTCTGTCAGCGTGACCAGCACCCGACGTTCGTCTTTTGGATCGCGTCGGCGGGATACTTTCCCCGCCGCTTCCAACCGCTTCAGGAGCGGCGTAATGGTGCCCGTATCCATCCCCAGCCTGCCGCCCAAATCCCCTACCGATCGGGGCGTTCCGTTAAACAATTCCAGCATCACCAGATACTGCGGGAAGGTCAGCCCCAGCGGATCGAGGAAAGGTTTATGCATCCGGTTCATCCTGTTTGCCGCCCCGTAAAGGGCAAAGGAAAGCTCGGTGCCTATTTCCCGGCGTTGTTTGTTAATGGTCATCTCGTAATATCTGTTGGTTGATTATCTAGTGCACTAGATAATCCTGGCAGATTTTCCTGTCGCTTGCAAAAGGATCGCCAGGTAATTTGTGCGCTGTTGCTTCAGAACGGCCATAGTTGTCGCGGTATTTGCTTGATAGTAAAGGCATAGTGCGCTGGAAAGGCAGGCTGATTCAGCTGCGATCCTGATCGAAACGCCCCGGCACACCCTCACTTTCAGGTTGGCCCAATCTCATCGCTTATTGACCATCGGGCTACTCACGCCTCGCTGTTTATCCTCCCTATACTGCTTCCGTACCTGCTTAAAAGCCTTTCGCTACGCGGAAAAAGACTACAGAAGGAAGAAACGATGAAACTGACGCAAATCCGTAACGCCACGCTTATTCTTGAATATGCGGGGAAAAAATTTCTTATCGATCCTATGCTGGCGGACAAAGAAGCCTGGCCGGGCTTTCCCGGAACGGCACGTCCGCATCTGCGTAACCCGCTGGTGGCGCTGCCGGTTGCCGTGGATACCCTGCTGAACGTCGATGCGGTGATCGTGACCCATACCCATCTCGACCACTGGGACGATGCGGCGCAGCAGCTTATTCCTGACGACAAGCTTATTTTTACCCAGCACGATGCTGATGCCACGCTGATCCGCAGCCAGGGCTTTACCAACGTTCGCGTGTTGACGACGGAAAACAGCTATGAAGGCATTACTATCATTAAAACGGGCGGGCAGCACGGCAGCGATGAAGCCTATGCAAACCCGGAAATGGCTGCCATGCTGGGTGATGCCTGCGGCCTGGTGTTCCGCCACGCCGATGAAAAAGTGCTGTATATCGCCGGCGATACTATCTGGGTGAAACCCTATGAGGAAAGCCTGCAAAGCCACCGGCCGGACGTCGTGGTGCTTAATGCCGGTTTTGCTCAGGTCGACGGTTATGGCGCCATTATTATGGGCACCGAAGATATCCTGCGTACTCACCAAATGCTGCCAGAGGCGACGATCGTGGCTTCGCATCTGGAAGCCGTTAATCACTGCGTGCTGACCCGCGCGGAAATCCGTGAGTTTGCTCAGCAAAAAGGTATGCAACAGAGCGTGTGCGCGCCTGAAGATGGCGAAACGCTGGTATTCTGATGCTTTTGGGGAACCTGCTCAGTTCGGCGGGTTCCCAGCCCAGTCAGGAGAAAAAACGTGACCGTTCCTGTTGTTGCCGTGATTGCCACTGCCGGAGTCAGCACCTTTCACTTTTCCGTCCCCTGTATCGTTTTCGGCAAGGCGCTGCCCGAGCCGGATCGCTTCGATCTGCAAATCTGTGCGGAAACGCCCGGCAACGTTCTGTCCGATATTGGCCTGTTTATTAACGTAAAACACGGGCTGGCGCTGCTGGAAAAGGCCGATATTATCGTGGTGCCTTTCTGGGATCGTCCGGAAGAGAAACCCTCTCCGGCGCTGCTCAGCGCGCTAAAAGCAGCCTGGCGGCGCGGCGCAGAGGTGGTGGGATTATGTCTGGGCACCTACGTGCTGGCCTATGCAGGACTGCTGGAAAACCGACGCGCGGCTACGCACTGGGAATATGAAAAAGACTTCACGGAACGCTTCCCGCAGGTGCATCTTGATACCAACGCGCTTTATATCACTGATGAACGCCTGACCACTTCCGCCGGGACGGCTGCCGGCATCGACTGCTGCCTGAGTATCGTGCGCGATCGTTATGGCAGCGTGTTAGCCAACAAGGTCGCCAGGCGCATGGTGATGCCGCCCTATCGGGAAGGCGGACAGGCGCAGTATATCGAGCGTCCCGTCCCGGAAACCACTCGCGATAATGCGATTAACGAACTGATCGGCTATCTGCGCAGAAACCTCGAAAGACCGCACACTATCGATTCGCTGGCGGCCTTTTGCAATATGAGCCGCCGCACCCTGACCCGCCACTTTTTTGCCGCTACCGGCCTGACGCTGAGCGACTGGCTGATCGGCGAGCGGCTTCAGCGCAGCCAGGTGCTGCTGGAGTCGACGGATCACAGTATTGAGGTGGTGGCAGCCATGTCGGGATTTCAGTCGCCGGTATCGTTCCGACAGAATTTTAAACACCGGTTTGCCGTCAGCCCCAGCGAATGGCGTCGGGCCTTCAGAGGGCCGGACGCGCTGCTGTAGAGAGCAGGATGCCGCTGATGAGAAGCTGTTGCGCGCGCCTGCAAAGCTCTGGTTATGGCAGCGATAACGGCGACTTTCCGCTACGCCAGCGGGTAGCCGATGGCGTTAGCAGTATGGCGCTACTCCCGCCCGGCAGGACAAGATAATAAAGTCCAAATTGGGTCAACGATATGGCCTGCAACTTATCCATGCCTTGTTTGTTCGTTAATTAAACGGTAACGTCAGGAATCAACACGTATAACCGTTGCTTTACTCATCCGCATCCACTAACCAACAGGTGCTTTATGGATCACACCACCCGGCAATATCGGGACGCTGTCCACCCTTATCAGCGTAGCGCGCGCTAACGCCTGCGCGTAAACCCCCTTTCCCGCCCGGCAGGGTTTGCAAGATAGCGGCTCACGCCATAGCCTGCGGGAATGGGCTTCCATCCGCGACACACTGGCCCACACCTCTATGCAAGGAATCAAACGATGACCAGTCCTGTAGAGTCCTTCCCCATTCACATTCCCCAGACGCAGCTTGACGATCTGGCCCAGCGCCTGGCGCAAACCCGGTGGCCAGATCCGGAAACCGTAAGCGACAACAGCCAGGGGCCGAAGCTTGAACGTCTTCGCGCTCTGGTAGCGCACTGGCAAAAAGACTATGACTGGCGCGCCACTGAAACCCAGCTCAACCAGTGGAACAGCAGCCGCACTGAGATCGACGGCCTCGGCATTCACTTTCTGCATATTCGCTCGCCCCATTCTGACGCCCTTCCCTTGCTGATGACCCACGGGTGGCCAGGCTCTGTTCTTGAATTCAGGGCAATGATCGGCCCGCTTACCGACCCTACGGCCTATGGGGGGCAAGCCAGCGATGCGTTCCATTTGGTTATCCCTGCGCTACCGGGTTTTGGTTTCAGTGATAAGCCAACTTCCCCGGGATGGGGCGTGGGTAAAACCGCCAGCGCCTGGGTGCAGCTAATGGCGCGTTTGGGCTATGGCCAGCGCTGGGCTGCCCAGGGTGGAGACTGGGGATCGGCCGTGACCACCGCTCTGGGGCATATGCGCCCGCCAGGCCTGGTCGGCATTCACCTGAACATGGTGATGTATCAGCCGACCCGGGATGAAATCGCGCAGGCCACCCCTGAAGAGCAGCGCATGCTGGCTGATGCGCAACGCTACGACCAGGAGCTTTCGGGCTATATGAAGGTGCAAAGCACCCGGCCGCAGTCGGTAGGTTTTGCCCTGGCAGACTCCCCCGTGGGCCTGGCCGCATGGATATACGCGCTATTTCAGGACGCCTCCGACAGCGGCGGCGAGCCTGAGCGGGCAATCGACATCAACGCCCTGATCGATGACATCATGCTGTACTGGCTGCCTAACGCCGGACCAGGCTCGGTCCGCTTCTACTGGGAAGGAATACGTGAAATGCAACAGCAAGGTCCCGCTTCTGCCATCCCCACCCCTGCGGGCGTGAGCATGTTTCCGGGCGAGCTGCTTCGCCTCTCACGGCGCTGGGCGCAGGCGCGTTTCGAGGATTTGAGGTTCTTTGCGGAAGCTGAGCACGGCGGCCACTTTGCCGCGATGGAAAACCCGGCAGTGCTTACCGACCATGTGCGTGAGACTTTTCGCTTGCTGCGTTGAGCGGACAAGCGTGCCTGATACCCTGTCAGCATTAACCAACTGAACAGGGTATCAAGGGGCTTTTCTGATGAGGCCTGCACTGCGCACCAAAACGATTGATGACGCAGAAAAACCACCGCCTGTTTTTATTCCAGGTATAAAAACAGGCGGTTAACTACAGTACTATTCCCACTCGATCGTCGCCGGCGGCTTGCCGGAGATATCGTAAACCACGCGGGAAATACCGTTGATTTCATTGATGATGCGGTTAGAGACGCGGCCCAGGAACTCATAAGGCAGATGCGCCCAGTGCGCGGTCATAAAGTCGATGGTTTCTACCGCACGCAGCGAAACCACCCAGTCATACTTACGCCCGTCGCCCATCACGCCTACTGAACGTACAGGCAGGAACACGGTGAACGCCTGGCTGACCTTGTTATACAGATCGGCCTTGTGCAGCTCTTCGATAAAGATCGCATCGGCGCGACGCAGCAGATCGCAATACTCTTTCTTTACTTCGCCCAGCACGCGCACGCCCAGACCCGGTCCAGGGAACGGATGACGGTAAAGCATGTTGTACGGCAGGCCAAGCTCCAGGCCGATTTTACGCACTTCGTCTTTGAACAGCTCACGCAGCGGTTCAACCAGGCCCATCTTCATCTCTTTCGGCAGGCCGCCCACGTTGTGGTGCGACTTGATAACGTGCGCTTTGCCGGTGGCAGAAGCGGCGGATTCGATCACGTCCGGATAGATGGTGCCCTGCGCCAGCCACTTCACGTCTTCAAGCTTCAGCGCCTCTTCATCGAACACTTCCACGAAGACGCGGCCGATGATTTTTCGCTTGGCTTCCGGCTCGTCGACGCCCGCCAGCGCGTCCAGGAAACGTTTTTCGCCTTCCACGTGCACAATGTTCAGGCCAAAGTGATCGCCGAACATCTCCAGCACCTGCTCCGCTTCGTTCAGGCGCAGCAGGCCGTTGTCGACGAATACGCAGGTCAGACGATCGCCGATGGCGCGGTGCAGCAGCATCGCGGTCACGGAAGAGTCCACGCCGCCAGACAGGCCCAGGATCACCCTGTCGTTGCCCACCTGCACGCGCAGACGCTCAACCGCGTCTTCGATGATTTTTGCCGGCGTCCACAGCGCTTCACACTGGCAGATATCCAGCACAAAACGCTCCAGCATCCGCTGGCCCTGACGCGTGTGCGTCACTTCCGGGTGGAACTGCACGCCGTACAGGCGCTTCTCTTCGTTAGCCATAATGGCGAAGGGGCAGCTTTCGGTGCTGGCAACGGTCACAAAATCGGACGGGATAGCGGTAACTTTGTCGCCGTGGCTCATCCAGACGTCCAGCAGCGGTTTGCCGTCCGCGCTCAGGGAATCTTCAATGCCGCGAGTCAGCGCGCTGTCCACGCCGACTTCTACCTGCGCATAGCCAAACTCGCGCTCGCTGGAGCCTTCCACCTTGCCGCCAAGCTGCAGCGCCATGGTCTGCATCCCGTAGCAAACGCCGAATACCGGCACGCCTGCGTTGAAAACGTATTCCGGCGCGCGCGGGCTGTTGTGTTCGGTGGTGCTTTCCGGGCCGCCGGAAAGAATGATGCCGTTTGGATTAAACTGGCGGATCTGCTCTTCAGTGACGTCCCACGCCCAAAGTTCACAGTAGACGCCCAGCTCGCGCACGCGGCGTGCCACCAGCTGCGTATACTGCGAGCCGAAATCAAGGATCAGGATGCGGTGTTTATGGATATTTTCCGTGGTCATTGGGCTATTCCAGAGCGATAAACAAATACAGGGATTAAGTAAAATGCCCGGTCAGCGCCGGGCATCGGGCCGGGTTATCAGGAACCCATGCGGTAGTTTGGCGACTCTTTGGTAATGGTGACGTCGTGCACGTGGCTTTCGGTGATGCCCGCGCCGCTGATGCGAACGAATTCCGCTTTGGTGCGCAGAGCTTCGATGGTGCCGCAGCCGGTCAGACCCATACAGGAGCGCAGGCCGCCCATCTGCTGATGCACGATCTCTTTCAGACGGCCTTTATAGGCCACGCGACCTTCGATACCTTCCGGCACCAGCTTGTCCGCCGCGTTATCGGTCTGGAAGTAACGGTCGGAAGAGCCTTTGGACATCGCGCCCAGCGAGCCCATGCCGCGATAGGATTTGAACGAGCGGCCCTGATACAGTTCGATTTCGCCCGGCGATTCTTCGGTGCCCGCCAGCATAGAGCCGACCATGACCGCGCTGGCGCCAGCCGCAATCGCCTTGGCGATGTCGCCGGAGAAGCGAATGCCGCCGTCGGCGATAACAGGAATACCGGTACCTTCCAGCGCGGCGACCGCGTCAGAAACTGCAGTGATCTGCGGCACGCCCACGCCGGTGACGATACGGGTGGTACAGATGGAGCCAGGGCCGATACCCACTTTCACCGCACTTACGCCAGCCTCAACCAGCGCCAGCGCGCCAGCGCCGGTCGCGACGTTGCCGCCGAGGATCTGCAGGTCAGGATATTTTGCACGGGTTTCACGGATACGCTGCAATACGCCTTCAGAGTGGCCGTGAGAAGAGTCAATCAGCAGCACGTCAACGCCAGCCGCGACCAGCGCGTCCACGCGCTCTTCGTTGCCCGCGCCCGCGCCTACCGCTGCGCCGACGCGCAGACGACCTTCCTGGTCTTTACAGGCGTTAGGCTTGCGTTCGGCTTTCTGGAAATCTTTAACGGTGATCATGCCCAGCAGATGGAAAGCATCGTCCACCACCAGCGCTTTTTCGATGCGTTTTTCGTGCATCTTTTGCAGCACGACTTCACGCGCTTCGCCTTCGCGTACGGTGACCAGACGCTCTTTTGGCGTCATGACCGCCGAAACCGGCAGGCTCATATCGGTGACAAAACGCACGTCGCGGCCGGTGATGATACCTACCAGCTCGTTGTCGCCGTTAACCACCGGATAGCCCGCAAAGCCGTTACGCTCGGTCAGCAGCTTCACTTCGCTCAGCGCCGTAGTGGGCAGCACGGTTTGCGGATCGGTCACCACGCCGCTTTCATGTTTCTTCACCTTGCGGACTTCTTCCGCCTGGCGCTCGATGGACATATTTTTATGAATAAAGCCCAGCCCGCCTTCCTGCGCCAGCGCAATAGCCAGGCCCGCTTCGGTCACGGTGTCCATAGCCGCAGAGAGCATAGGAATATTCAGGCGAATGGTTTTGGTAAGCTGGGTACTGAGGTCGGCCGTATTAGGCAACACAGTCGAATGGGCGGGAACGAGCAGCACGTCGTCAAATGTCAGGGCTTCTTTAGCGATTCTTAGCATGGCAATATCTCAACCTCAGGGTGAATGAGAACTTGTAAAATATTGCCGCGGCATTATACAGGGCGTAATCGATTGCCTCCAGCATTATTTACGAAAAACTCTTGATCCCTCCCGTCAGGCATGTAGTATCGGTTAATTAACCCTCTGATTTAAAGTTTGATCTCTATCACATGTCGCTACCGCCAACCGCCAATATTTTTACCGTCAGCCGCCTGAATACCACGGTGCGCAAGCTGCTGGAAATGGAGATGGGCCAGGTCTGGCTGAGCGCCGAGATCTCTAACTTTTCCCAGCCCTCTTCCGGCCACTGGTATTTTACGCTGAAGGACGACGGCGCACAGGTACGCTGCGCGATGTTCCGCAACAGTAACCGCCGCGTAACCTTTCGTCCGCAAAACGGCCAGCAGGTGCTGGTCAGGGCCACCATCACGCTTTATGAACCGCGCGGCGACTATCAGCTGATTGCCGAAAGTATGCAGCCTGCCGGCGACGGCCTGCTTCAGCAGCAGTTTGAACAGCTGAAGCAAAAGCTGACGAGCGAAGGCCTGTTTGAACAGAGCCATAAGCAGCCGCTGCCCGATCCTGCACGCCAGGTAGGCGTGATCACCTCTGCCACCGGCGCGGCGCTGCACGATGTGCTGCGGGTTTTACACCGCCGCGACCCTTCCCTGCCGGTGGTGATTTATCCCACGCCGGTTCAAGGGGCGGATGCGCCAGCCAGCATTGTGCGGGCGATTGAGCTGGCCAACCAGCGCGCAGAGTGTGACGTGCTGATCGTCGGACGCGGCGGCGGCTCGCTGGAGGATCTGTGGAGCTTCAACGACGAGCGCGTGGCACGGGCAATTTTCGCCAGCCGCATCGCTATCGTCAGCGCCGTAGGGCACGAAACCGACGTGACTATCGCCGACTTCGTTGCGGATCTGCGCGCGCCAACGCCTTCTGCGGCAGCGGAGCTGGTCAGCCGCAACCAGCTTGAGCTGCTGCGCCAGCTTCAGTCGCAGCAGACAAGGCTGGAAATGGCGATGGACTACTATCTTGCGCAGCAGAACCGCACCTTTACCCGCCTGCACCACCGTTTACAGCAGCAGCATCCCCAGCTACGGCTGGCGCGCCAGCAGACGACGCTGATGCGGCTCCACCGCAGGCTGGATGACGCCATGCGGCTGCGACTGCGCCAGGCCGCTCGTCAGCAGGAACAGGCTACGCAGCGGCTTGCCGCCACGCAGCCGCAGAACCGGCTTTATCGCGCGCAGCAGCAGCTTCAGCAGTGGCGCTACCGTTTACAGCAGGCGATGCAGGCGCAGCTCAACGGCGGCAAACAGCAGTTCGCCACGCTGGCGGCCCAGCTGGAAGGCGTCAGCCCGTTGGCGACGCTGGCGCGCGGTTTCAGCGTCACTACGGCAGCCGACGGTCAGGCCATTAAAAAGGCCGCGCAGCTGAAGGCGGGCGACAGGCTGAAAACCCGGCTGAGCGACGGCTGGGTAGAGAGCGAAGTCACGGCGGTCACGCCCGTTAAAAAAGCCCGCGCTAAAAAGGCGTGAGGCTTTTGGCAGACATATCGCTTCGCCGCCTTCGGGTTTCTCACCTCAGGCGCTGCTGAAGATATCCTGATGCGTACCGGTTCTTGCGAGTTTGAGATCGTTACCTACGACTTTGTAAATCAAGATCCAGTCGCCTTCGATATGCGCATCGCGGTAGCCGCGCCAGGTGCCCTGCAAAGGATGATCTTCATATTCAGAGGGGATCTTCCTCCCCTCGGCCAACAACGTGATTAATATTTTCAGTCGGGTCATATCTTTGCCGCGTCGCTGCTGTCTTTTTATATCTCCTTTGAAGGCACTCGCCAGTACCGGTTTTAACATCAGATCCCTGTGTCCTTAAACAGAGCGTCAGCGGATTCAAAGCGTTCTCCGTGGCCATTATCCAGCTCTTCCATAGCAGCCTGGGTAGCCACATTTGGGGTTTTTACCTCAAAAGGAAGACGGCCTTCGTCCGCCACGCGGATCATTACCATGCGGATTACATCCGATGTGCTGAGGCCCATTTTGTTAAGGGCAGCGACGGCTCGTTCCTTGATATCTTGCGGGATACGAGCCTTTACCAGTGCATCTGCGTTCATATTTACTCCTTCGGTCAAGGCTAAATGGTCGGGGTAGCTCCGCCTGATATTGTGGACACAACAAGACCACATATCAAGCGTCCTTTTCGCCATTCAGCATTGCCGTAAACAAATCTACCCTCTGAAGAAACCAAAAGAAAATCGCTGTTTTAAAAATGCGGGACGCGCCGCAGGCTTGTTTATGCGGGTACGCAAAGGACATTTACGATGGACCAGGGAGCATGGTATGCATTATGGCGCCATCTCTCCCTATATTCAGCGCAAAATCATTGATAACGGCTCCGGCCTGCGGCAGAGTTGCGCGCGTCAGACTCTGGCGCACGTGCAGATGCTGATGGCGGCGCAGCTGAAGGGCGGAGATTGCTGATTTATTATCTGGATAATCGTTTTAAAAACGCGTCAACTTGCTTAATAAATTCTTCAATCATATCCTGATACTCAAGATACGTATCTACGATTTAAGGGTATATGTCTCCCCAGTCTGGATTAAATAAGATCCAAAAAAATCGGATGTTCAAAAAATCAGATGCCATCCCGCTTTTTTTTGAGGTAGGCTGATAACCAATCAAGAAAACCAATAAGCGTCGGAGTATATTCCCTTGTGTCACCTGCGGAACCTCGCGTTAATTCATTCAGCGCTACTGCGGCCGTTTCATTATCTGGATAAGTACGCCGAAAATCATCGATATTACGAATTAAATTATCAAGATAATGCGGGCCGTCTTCGAGATAAATTTTGAAAGCAGCGTCAACAATCTCTGGATAACTGTCGCCATATTCATCGCTGTCCTGGCCGAAAAAGACGACGAAGAAATTGCTGACAGGGGTGAAGTTTTTCATATTTCAAAGTACCGGATAAGCTGTGGCGATGTAATAAGGCTTGTTGTTATATTGCTTTTTCTTCATAACAACCTCGATCCTGGTCGCACTTGCCGCCTGGGTTGCATCATATTTAACCACAACTCCTATCCTGGATTTAACGTCATAGCTGAAGACAAGATAAGTTTGAAGCGCCGAGCTCTCTGGCAATACCCGCTGTGGCACGAGCGGTCACTGATGCTGTCTTTTTGCCAGTGTATACCTGATAAGCCGATGAACCGATCCCGTCCAGGCTGTGAGCGCCCACAATAATACAACCCGCCTTGGTCAAACCTGTAGGCTCGGGCACCAGACACAGAGCAGTCGCGCTGGCAAGTTCGAGTACGCTCCCCAGAAATCCTACTCCGCCCCATATGCGGTTGCTGATTGCATCCCCTGTAGCGGTTTCATCTGCCATTACAGCCGCAAGCTGTACCGGCGTCATCGCAATAGTTAAACCGTTTTCCATAACATGTCATTGTTCAATAATTATCCGATCCCGATAGTAATGGCCCTGGCCACATCAGGAAAACCAGTTCCGGCACTAACTCTATTTTTTAAGAAAAAAGACTGGTTTTGCATAAAATAGCCTGTCCAAATTGGGATTTCTGGCTGCCTTATCGCTCTGACGTCCTGCATTACTTTGACGAGAACCCAGGCTGTGGCGGCTCCTGCAGACATAGTGCGACTATGCCGCAGGCCCGTTTATGCGCGTACGCAAAGCAGCCACTATACTTTTTGGACATTTACGATGGACCAAGGAGCATGGTATGCATTACGGCGTCATCCCTCCCTATATGCTGAGCAAAATCATTGATAACGGCTCCGGCCTGCAGCAGAGCTGCGCGCGCCAGACTCTGGCGCACGTGCAGACGCTGATGGCGGAAACCTGGGTCAAACCGGACGGGGCAAAAACCGCCACGCCGGGCCAGGTCCAGCGGGAAATCTATGATTCAGAGCAGACCCAAAATCTTCCCGGCACGCTGGTGCGCAGCGAAGGCCAGTCAGGCAATAACGACGTTGCCGCCAATGAGGCTTACGACTATCTTGGCGTCACCTACGACTTTTTCTGGCAGGCCTATAAGCGTAATTCCCTGGATAATCAGGGGCTGACGCTGAAAGGCACCGTGCACTATGGCAAAGACTATCAGAACGCCTTCTGGAACGGTCAGCAAATGGTGTTCGGCGACGGCGACGGCGAAATCTTCAATCGTTTTACCATCGCGCTGGATGTGGTCGGCCACGAGCTGGCGCACGGCGTAACGGAAACCGAAGCCGGCCTGATCTATTTTGAGCAGGCGGGCGCGCTGAATGAATCGCTGTCGGACGTGTTTGGCTCGCTGGTTAAGCAGTTCAGCCGCAAGCAGACGGCCGATCAGGCGGACTGGCTAATCGGCGAAGGGCTGCTGGCCGAAGGCATTAACGGCAAAGGACTACGCTCTATGTCGGCGCCGGGAACGGCCTACGACGATCCGCTGCTGGGCAAAGATCCTCAGCCTGCGGATATGAAAGGCTATATCCAGACGCGCGAAGACAACGGCGGCGTGCATCTGAACTCCGGCATTCCCAATCGCGCTTTCTATCTGGCCGCGAAGACGCTCGGCGGCTACGCCTGGGAGCTGGCCGGCTACGCCTGGTACGATACGGTATGCGATAAAACGCTGCCGCAGAATGCCGACTTTAAAACTTTCGCGCAGTATACTGTTAATCACGGTCAGAAACGTTTTAATAAATCGGTAGGTCAGGCCATTGAAAATGCCTGGAAGGAGGTTGGCGTGTTATGAATTCACTTCCGGAACTGAGCGACGACGCGATCATCGACGTGGCGCGCGAAGGCGGTTTTGCTTTTATCCCTAAACTGTCCAGCCCAAGACGCATCGCGCTGGCCCAACTGGATCCTCCGCAGCGGGAGCATGTGTGCAGCGTATTGCGCCACGCGCTGCGGCTGGGAGAACCGCCGGGAGAGCAAAGCCGCGCCGGAAGAGGCGATCAGCGCTATTACCGTATCGAAATCAGCTATGCCACGCAGCAGCAGGTCGGCAATCTGGTGATCCTAATCCCTGAGGATCTGGCGCCGCCCGAGCTGGTGCAGCTCTGGCACGATGGCCAGTAGCCAGAAAAAAGCCCCGCCGTTGCTGGCGGGGCTTTTTATTATCGCGCTTATTTATCCAGCGCGTAAGCAATTACGTAGTCGCCGCGATCCGGAGACTGACGCGCGCCGCCGGCTGAAATCAGGATGTACTGCTTGCCTGTTTTCGGCGACTTGTAGCTAATGGGGCCGCCCTGACTGCCAACCGGCAGACGTGCTTTCCACACCTCTTTACCGGTAGCCGTGTCAAACGCGCGCAGATAGTAATCCTGCGTGCCCGCGATAAACACCAGGCCGCCCTGCGTAGCCAGCGTGCCGCCCAGCGTCGGCATCCCTACCGGCATCTGCGCGTGCATTTTGATGCCGAACGGGCCGGTATCCTGCACCGTACCAACCGGAACCTGCCACACCAGCTTCTGCGTTTTCAGATCGATAGCAGAGAGCGTACCGAACGGCGGTTTCTGGCAAGGAATGCCCAGCGGCGACATAAAGCGGTTTTTGTTTACCGCATAAGGCGTGCCTTTCAGCGGCACCGCACCCATGCCGGTGTTGATCGCTTCCCCGCCGTTGCTGCCGCGAGCGGTAGCGCCGGTATTGGCCGGGATCATCTGCACCCACAGGCCAAGACGCATGTCGTTGACGAAGATGTAGTGATTGTTCGGATCGGTAGACAGGCTGCCCCAGTTCATGCCGCCCAGCGAGCCAGGGAAGCTCAGGGCTTTGTCGGTGCCCGGCACGGTGTACAGGCCATCGTAGCGCATGGATTTAAAGGCCACGCGGCAGGCAAGCTGATCGAACGGCGTAGCGCCCCACATATCAGACTCTTTCAGCGTTTCCGCGCCAATCTGCGGCATGCCGACAGACTTAGGCTGAGTTGGCGTATACTGCTCGTTCGGGATATTGCCTTTTTTAACCGGTACTTCTTTCACTTCGGTCAGCGGCTTGCCGGTCAGACGATCCAGCACGTAGATCTGGCCCGCTTTGGTGCCAATCACTACGGCCGGTTTGCTGGTGCCATCCTTCATCGGGAAGTCGATCAGGCTTGGCTGCATCGGCAGGTCAAAGTCCCACAGATCGTTGTGCACGGTCTGGTAAACCCACTTCTCTTTGCCGGTAGTCGCATCGACCGCCAGAATGGAAGCGCCATATTTATGGTTCAGCGCGGTACGCGTTGCGCCATACAGATCGACCGACGAACTGCCCATTGGCATAAACACGGTATTCATCGCGGGATCGTAGGACATCGGCGCCCAGGAATTAGGCGTGCTGCGGGCATAGCTCTGGCCCGGCTGCAATTTTGCATTCGGATCGTCATTGCCCGTATCAAAGGCCCAGCGCATCTGGCCGGTAATCACGTCAAAGCCACGGATCACGCCGCCAGGCATATCGGTCTGGACGTTATCCGCAACGCGGCCGCCGACCACAACGGTGGTGCCCGCAAGCGTTGGCGCAGAGGTCAGCTGATATTTTGGATCCTGCGCTTCGCCCAGGCCCGCTTTCAGGTCAACCACACCGTGGTCGCCAAAGTTCTGGCACAGTTCGCCATTGTCGGCGTTGATAGCCATCAGGCGCGCATCGATGGTATTCATCAGCAGACGACGCTGGCAGCTGTCGCCCGCAGGCAGCACGGCCTGCGGCACCGGCGTAGAGCCAGGCACTGAAGGCTGTTTCAGTGGCTGAGTGGCGTCAAAGTAAGCCAGGCCGCGACAGCGGTTCCAGACCTCTGCCTGCGCATTCACCACGTGTTCCCACATCTTTTTCCCCGTGTCGGCGTTGACCGCGATCACGTTGTTGTGCGGCGTGCAAAGGTAGAGCACATCGCCAATCTGCAAAGGCGTTTGCTGATCTTCCGCGCCGTTGCCGGTTGGGCTGTCAGGAATATCGCCGGTGCGGAAAGTCCAGGCTACCTTCAGGTCTTTCACGTTGTCGCGCGTGATCTGGTCCAGCGCCACAAAGCGGCTGCCGCCCGGCGTATTGCCGTAGTTGTCCCAGTTTTTCTGTTCGGTCGCTTTATTTACCGGCACCAGCGGCAGTTCGCTGCCGTCGGCAACCGGCGCGTGTGGCTGGAACATCTGTACAAAGGTCGCCACCAGGCCTACAACCAGCACGGCAGCAGAAATATAAGCAGGCTTAGCCGCAGCAGATTTCCCTTCGTGCCTGCGCAGCGCGGGCAGCGTAATCACGGCCAGCAGCATCAGCCCGGCGATGGTCATCAGGCGCGAAACCAGCGGCCAGAAATCCAGACCGACCTCCAGCAGCGCCCAGATTACCGTGCCGATAAAGACCAGCGCGTAAACCGCAACGGCGGAAGATTTGCGGCGGAAAAACTGGATAGCGGCAATCACGGTCAAAATACCGGCGATCATGAAATACCAGCTGCCGCCCAGCGACAGCAGTTTTCCGCCACCAACCACGAAGAACAGGCCGGTTGCCAGCAAGATCAGGCCCAGCAGAACGCACCACAGGCCCAGCCATTTCGACGACCGGGCATTTGTTTGAGACATGGAAAAACACTCCTGGAAAACAGCGTTTAGCGTAATCTCAGGCTGCTTCTGCACCCATTTTAAACGGGCGCGGCGTAAAGCAACTCAACATTATGCTATAGACGCTTAACAAGGCGATACGGGTTGACCCCGTCCTGCGTTGGCGGCCTGCCGACCGCTAACGGCAAAATTGTACCACGCGGTTCATAAATAACTACACACAAAATTAACAAACTTCACACTCGTGCGTATTAAGCACATTTATTGGTACGTTATTTTAACTTTTACTAAACAATTTCGCGGGATAATAGTTCACGCCAGCTTAATAAGCAGCACGCGGCGGTACGAAAAAAGAAAGGGTTAAAGCGGATTCAGGGCGGGGAAATAAAAGCAGAGTTGATGAAAATGGCTTCGCCACTTAGCAGCAACCTGCATTCAGAGCGAAGCATTATTTTAATACGCTTACAGCGATTCAATCAGCGGCCTGAAGACAACCCGCTTTCTGGATATTAAGCCGTCGCCGTTAGGGCAAAAATAGTCGGTAGCGCCACAGGCCTTGAGGAGCTGTAGCGGCCGATCGCAATCAGGGCAGATAGCTTTGGCGGCAAAATCACGCTGGCAGCTGGCGCAGTACAGCCGTTCATCCTGGATGACAAGGGGATGCTGGCAAATCGGGCAATGTTCACTCATCGTTTTCTCCTGTTTTATTTGATAAGTATAAAACAAAGTTGCACCGCCGCATTTAAGAAGCAGCCTTTGTCGGGCAATAAGAAAAGAGGTAACCGGCTGGCGGCCCGCAAAGAGAAAAGCCGCTCGCCGACATCAATTCCGACCCCAAAAAAGCGAGCCCGACAGAATGCCGGGCCCGGAAAACACCGTTGTCAGGGCGATAAGGCATCGCCCCGCAAATCAGCGTTTGTTCTTTTTCAGATGGCTCAGCAGGCGTTTGCGCTTGCGCTGCTGGTTAGGCGTCAGCAGGTTGCGTTTACCGGCAAAAGGGTTATCCCCTTCTTTAAACTGGATGCGAATAGGCGTACCCATCACTTCCAGCGAGCGGCGGAAGTAGTTCATCAGATAGCGCTTGTAGGAATCCGGCAGATCTTTCACCTGGTTGCCGTGGATCACCACAATCGGCGGGTTGTAGCCGCCGGCATGCGCATACTTCAGCTTCACGCGGCGACCGCGCACCAGCGGCGGCTGATGATCGTCGGCTGCCATATTCATGATACGGGTCAGCATTGAGGTATTCACGCGACGGGTTGAGCAGTCGTAAGCTTCGGTAACCGATTCGAACAGGTTGCCTACGCCGCTGCCGTGCAGCGCGGAGATAAAGTGCACGCGGGCAAAATCGATAAAGCCAAGACGGAAGTCGAGGGTTTCTTTAACTTCTTCGCGCACTTCCTGCGACAGGCCGTCCCATTTGTTCACCACAATCACCAGCGAGCGACCGCTGTTGAGGATAAAGCCGAGCAGTGACAGATCCTGATCGGAAATCCCTTCGTGGGCGTCGATCACCAGCATCACCACGTTAGCGTCTTCGATCGCCTGTAGCGTTTTGATCACCGAGAACTTCTCGACCGTTTCGGTAATTTTGCCGCGCTTGCGCACGCCTGCCGTGTCGATCAGGATATATTCGCGGCCGTCGCGTTCCATAGGGATATAGATGCTGTCGCGCGTGGTGCCCGGCATATCGTAAACCACAACGCGATCCTCACCGAGGATACGGTTAGTCAGCGTGGATTTACCCACGTTAGGCCGACCGACGATAGCCAGCTTGATCGGCAGATCCAGCGGGTTGAAGTCGTCTTCCTCTTCTTCCTGCTCTGCGCCGCTCTCTTTCGCCGCCAGCTCCGCCCAGTAGGCTTCGTTCTCTTCTTCTTCCGTCAGCTCCGCCTGCGGCGCAACCTCATCCATCCACGGCAGCAGCACCATTTCCAGCAGGCCGGTAACGCCACGACCGTGCGAAGCGGCGATAGCATGGATTTCACCCAGCCCCAGCGAATAGAAATCGACCACGGCGGAATCCGGATCCATGCCGTCGGTTTTGTTGGCTACCAGAAAAGTGGGTTTCTGGCGTGAGCGCAAATGTTGGGCAATGGCCTGATCGGCAGGCATCAGGCCCGCACGCGCATCAACCATAAACAGCACCACGTCGGCCTCTTCGATCGCCAGCAGCGACTGTTCGGCCATACGGGTTTCCACGCCCTCTTCATTGCCATCGATACCGCCGGTATCAATGCAGATAAACTCACGCCCTTCGACCTCGGCGCGACCATACTTACGGTCACGGGTTAGCCCAGGAAAATCCGCTACCAGCGCATCTCGCGTGCGCGTAAGACGGTTAAAAAGTGTAGATTTTCCCACATTGGGACGCCCGACCAGCGCGACCACAGGTACCATATTGAAGCCTCATTACTAAAATTAAACGCCTGACCGCTTGCAACTTGATTACTGGCGCACACGCAGGCTGAAGGCGTAGAGGATACCACGCCTGTAAAAAAACGAAACGGCCCCTGAACAATCAGGAGCCGTTTCGACGTGCAGGCAGCGTATTAGCGCGTGAAAGCGTAGACTTCGCCGCCTTTCGCCTGGATCAGCAGCTTGTCGCTGGCGACCACCGGCGAGGTCTGGAAGCCAGAGCCGTCCACTTTCTGCTGCGCAACAAAACGGCCGTCGGTGGTATTCACCCAGTGCAGGTAGCCTTCGCTATCGCCTACGACCAGATAGCCATTATAAAGCACCGGCGCGGTCAGGTTGCGGTGCAGCAGATCGCTCTGACGCCACAGGGTTACGCCGCCATCGGTGCTCAAGGCCACTACGCGATCGTCCTGGTCAACCAGGTAGATGCGTCCCGCGTCCACGATCATATCGTTTACGGAGCCGATTTCGCGTTTCCACATCACCTGTCCTGAGCGCAGATCCAGCGCCGCCAGGCTGCCGTTATAGGCCAGCGCGTAAACCACGCCGTCAACGACGACCGGCGTGGTATCCACATCGGCAAGACGATCGATTTCCGTCGCGCCGCCCGGCTGGGAGATACGCTGCTGCCAGATAATCTGGCCCTGGTTCATCATCACCGCGCTGACGCGACCGTTGTCGCCGCCGACGATAGCCGCACCGAAGGCGGTAGCAGGCGCGGACTCACCGCGCAGCGACAGCGCCGGCACGTCAAGGTTAACCGTCCACTTTACGACGCCGCTGCTCTGATCCAGGCCCTGCAGCATGCCGTTGCTGGTATGCACCAGCACCAGACCGTCGCTGGCAACCGGGCGCGACAGCACTTCGCCAGCCGCTTTGGTCTGCCAGGCGATGGAACCATCGCTGCTGTTCAGCGCATAAACCTGGCCGCGCTCGCTGCCGACATAGACGTGACCGCCGTCGTAAGAGAGGCCGCCGGAAAGCAGCGCGGGCAGGTTCTTAGAGAAGAAGCCCGTTTTGGTCGACAGATCGACCTTCCACTGTTCTTTGCCGTCGCCCGCGTTCAGCGCTTTTACCACGCCGAAACGATCGGCGGCGTAAACGGTGTTCTCAGACCAGGCCGGATGCAGGTTGGAGTAGTAATCGCCCACGCCATCGCCTACCGACGTGCTCCAGACCTCTTCCGGGGTAAACTGATTTTCCACTTTCGGCAGCGGCGACATTTTGACCACGTCTTCTTCACCGCTGAACCATGAACATCCGCTGAGCAGCGTGACTGAAATCAGTGCCGGCAGCAGTATCTTACGCAATTCCATGAAATCCCTCTTAAGCCCGTTGCGGCAATTATTAACCTGGCAAATTATTCATTTTCATCTGCAGCATCTCTTTCAGCGCCGGCGAGGCGTTGGAAGCAATGCCTTTACTCCAGGCTTCGCGAGCGCCCTTGCTGTCGCCCTTGCTGAGCAGCGCTTCGCCGCGTACGTCAGCAATGATAGCCGTCCAGCCGTCGCCCTTGATCGCATCCAGGGTCTTCAGTACCGCATCCGGCTGCTTCTGCTGCAGCTGAATACGCGCCAGGCGCAGGTTCAACACCGCCTGCAGATTGGCGTCTTTGGTCGCCTTCAGGCCGCTTTGCAGCTGCGCGGCGGCTTTATCCAGCTCGTTGTTGTCAACATAGCGTTTTGCCACATCCAGCGAAGCCAGCGCGCCATAGGTGTTGCTGTTGCTGTCGGCGAATTTCGCCGCCGCCGTCAGCGTTTCCGGCTTGCTGGCGTCCAGCGCGCCCGAAACCTGCTGGTAGGTCGCCGAGACTTCGCGGCTGCTGGTGTCCTGATGGCTGCTCCAGTAGCGCCAGCCCGCCAGCGCGCCGATGCCGATAATCACGCCGATAGCCAGCGCCTTGCCGTTCTGCGCGAAAAAGCCTTTTAGCGCGTCGACCTGCTCGTTTTCGTTGCTATACACTTCCACGCAAACTCTCCTTAAATCGCGGCCGTCTGCTTCAGCATTGCTGCCAGCGTCGCTGCCGCCTCATGCTGCTCCAGCTTCTGCTGCTCGCCGTTGCGCAAATCTTTGATGACAACCTGATTGTTGGCCACTTCTTCCTCGCCCAGCACCAGCGCGACGCGTGCGCCCCACTTGTCCGCGCGGGCAAACTGCTTCTTGAAGTTGCCGCCGCCAAAATTGGTCATCAGCTTCAGAGACGGATCCGCATCGCGCAGTTTTTCCGCCAGCTGCATCGCCGCAGACTGTACGCCAGCCCCTGAAGCGATAACATAGACATCGACAATGCGCGTCGGTTCAAATTCCGGATTCACCGCCTGCACCAGCAGCACCAGACGCTCCAGCCCCATCGCAAAACCGACGGCCGGCGTAGCGCGACCGCCCAGCTGTTCGACCAGCCCATCGTAGCGGCCGCCAGCGCACACCGTGCCCTGCGCGCCCAGGCTGCTGGTCACCCATTCAAAGACGGTACGGTTATAGTAGTCCAGGCCGCGCACCAGGCGCTGGTTCACCGTGTAGGCGATACCGGCGGCATCCAGCAGCTGGCAAAGACCGTCAAAGTGTTCGCGGGAGTCAGCGTCCAGATAGTCGCCCAGCACCGGCGCGTCGTTCAGCAGCTGCTGGACGTCCGGGTTTTTGCTGTCCAGCACGCGCAGCGGATTGCTGTACATGCGGCGTTTACAATCCTCGTCCAGCACTTCTTTATGCTGTTCCAGGAAAGCCACCAGCGCATCGCGGTAGCTGGCGCGCGCCTCCAGCGAACCGATAGAGTTCAGCTCCAGACGGACGTGATCGGCAATGCCCAGCGACTTCCACCAGCGCGCGGTCATCATAATCAGCTCGGCGTCGATATCCGGCCCCTGAAGACCAAACACTTCCGCACCGATTTGATGGAACTGACGATAGCGGCCCTTCTGCGGACGCTCGTAGCGGAACATCGGCCCGATATACCACAGGCGCTGTTCCTGATTGTAGAGCAGACCGTGCTCGATGCCGGCGCGCACGCAGCTTGCCGTGCCTTCAGGACGCAGCGTCAGGCTTTCGCCGTTGCGATCGTCGAAGGTGTACATCTCTTTTTCAACCACGTCGGTGACTTCACCGATAGCGCGTTTGAATAACGGGGTCTGCTCTACAATCGGCGTGCGGATTTCGCTGTAGCCATAGCTGGCCAGCACCTGCTTAAGGGTTTGTTCAATACGCTGCCACACCGCGGTATCCACAGGCAGATAGTCGTTCATGCCGCGGATTGCCTGAATATTCTTCGCCACTGTTTTCTCTTCTTTCCTTTCGGGGGCGGACGCGCAAGCTGCGGCCCGCCCCGCCATTATTTATTTTTCAACCTGCTGCACATCGATACGACGGGATTCGTCCATCATCGCGGCTTTGGCACGAATACGCGCTTCCAGCTGGTCAATCATATCGTGGTTATCCAGACGCTCGCGCAGGCGCACGCCGTCCTCGTAAAACCCGCTTTTCTTGTTGCTGCCGGTGACGCCCAGCGTGGAAACCAGCGCCTCGCCCGGCCCGTTGACCACGCAGCCGATAATAGAAACGTCCATGGGCGTAATGATATCTTCCAGCCGCTGCTCCAGTGCGTTAACGGTGCCGATCACATCAAACTCCTGACGGGAGCAGGTTGGACAGGCGATAAAGTTAATGCCTCTGGAGCGAATGCGCAGCGATTTCAGAATATCAAAACCGACCTTCACCTCTTCGATTGGATCGGCCGCCAGCGAAATACGCAGCGTATCGCCAATGCCTTCCGACAGCAGCAGGCCCAGGCCAATCGCGGATTTCACCGCGCCAGCGCGCGCGCCGCCTGCCTCGGTAATGCCCAGGTGCAGCGGCTGCTCGATCTGCTTAGCCAGCAGGCGATACGACTCCACCGCCAGGAACACGTCCGACGCTTTTACGCTGACCTTGAACTGATCGAAGTTAAGACGATCGAGGTGATCGACATGGCGCATAGCGGATTCCAGCAGCGCCTGTGGCGTCGGCTCGCCATACTTTTCCTGCAGATCCTTTTCCAGCGATCCGGCGTTAACGCCGATACGGATTGGGATATTATTGTAACGTGCGCAGTCAACGACCTGCCGAATACGCTCTTCGTTGCCGATATTGCCGGGGTTGATGCGCAGGCAGTCAACGCCGTATTCAGCCACTTTCAGCGCGATACGGTAGTCAAAATGGATATCGGCAACCAGCGGGACGTTAACCTGCTGCTTGATAAGGCGGAACGCTTCGGCGGCATCCATGGTGGGAACAGAGACGCGAACGATATCAACGCCGACGCGCTCAAGCGCTTTGATTTGGTTAACCGTTGCGGCCACATCGGTGGTTCGCGTATTGGTCATGGACTGGACGGCGATAGGCGCGCCGTCGCCCACTGGCACCTGGCCGACGTAAATGCGCTTTGATTTGCGACGGATAATGGGTGCTTCGTTATGCATATTCTTTCTCCGAAATTACTCGCGACCAGAAGATGCGTTATTGCGCACCGACTGTCAGGCGGGCAACCTGGTTGCTACGGATAAAACGACTCAGATCGACCGGCTGGCCCTGATACTGGATCTGAACGGCGCCCGGCGCGCCAATCTTAAGACGATATGGCGCCGTGCCGGAAAGGCTGAGTTTACCACCACTACGCTGGATCCCGCTGAACAGTTTCTTGCCTGTCGCATCGGAAACTTCCAGCCAGCACTCTTTGCTGAAGTTCATAACCAGCGCGTTGGCCTCGGCGGCTGGCGCGCTAACGCCTGCAGAAGCCGTCGGCATCTGGCCGTTGTCGGCCGGCACCTGCGAAGGCGAAACCGCAACCGGCGCGGCTGAGCCAGTAGCAGCGGCTGAAGTATTGGCTGCGGAGGCGGCTGAGCCGGTTGCAGCGGCTGAAGTATTGGCTGCAGAAGCAGCTGAACCGGTCGCGGCAGCTGAAGTATTGGTCGCGGAAGAAGTGGCAGCAGCGTCAGGCGCGGCCGCAGTATCCGCAGGCGCGCTCTGGGCCGGCGCCGTCGGCGCCTCTTCAGCTGGCGACATGCCGTCCGCGCCGCTGTTGTTCAGCGGAATGGACTGGCTGTTATCGCCGCCTGCGCCGACATTCTGATCGGCCATTGAAACCAGATCGTCCTGCGCCGCCTTGTGGTTCTGCCACCACCATGCACCGGTCAGGCCTACCACCACAAACAGCACCAGCCAGGTAAAAATCATCAGCCACCCGTCGCGTTTTTTGCGGCGTTTGCCCAGGGAAAAACTCTGCATCGGCTCGACTTTAGCAGCCCGTACGGGTGCCTGTTTCGCCATCATCGGCAGCAGCTCTTCTTCCGGCACGTGCACCAGCCGGGCGTAAGAACGGATATAGCCACGCAGGAAGGTAGACGCCAGATCCGCAGGCGCCTTGTCCTCTTCAATATCGCGGACGGTGGAAAGTTTCAGGCAAAGGCGCTCCGCAACGTTCTGCTGAGACAGGCCCATTTGCTCACGGGCTACGCGCAGGCGCTCGCCTGTTGAATTTACTGCTGATTTATCTTGAGTGGCTTCAGTATTCATTAGCTAAAAAATGCAGGTACTGTATCGATTGTGGAAAATTTCGCGCCAGCTGTTCCCCGGCAAGCCGGATGCTCTCCGGATGCCCTGCCCGCGCGGCGAAGCGAATCTCTAACCACAAGCTCTGCGCCGAAGCGGCAAAGTTGTGTTGATAAACATCTAACAGGAGCCGCGATGAATCGCGCTCGTTCTTTCCAAATCGCCTTTCGGCTTCCGCCAGCAGCGCAGCGCCCTTTTCCGCATCGTTTTGCGTCGCTTCCAGCAACGCGGCTTTGGCCTTCTGCGCTTCACCCGCGCGCAGATAGCAATAGCCGGCATTCTCCAGGGCGTCGGCGCGACCCGGTATTCGGATCGCCTTACTGAACTGCTGCTGGGCCGCATCATACTGCCCTAAAAGACAGAGAAACGCACCGTAATTATTGATTACGTCACGGTTTTGTCCTGCCAGCGCCACGGCTTTTCGGTAATGCTCCTGCGCCGCGGCGTTGTCGCCCACGCGCTGAAAATAGCGCGCCATGGCAAGCCTGCAGCGATAGTCGTCAGGCGCCAGCTGCAGCGCCTGTCGTAAATTGCGTTCCGCCGGGGCCAGCTGATCCTGCGCCAGCCAGGCCAGGCCTAATTGTAGTCGCGTCCCGGCCAGCTCGCTGCGCGGTGTCGTCAGGCTACAGCCCGCAAGCAGCAGCGCGACCAGCCAAAATGATAATCCCTTATTCATCATCGCCTCCTTAGCGGAAGCGATGTTACGCCCTTTTACTCAGCGGACAAGCCGCGAGCCTGGCTTTCAGAGCGCTTTCACAGAAATCGCTTCGCCGGCCATTTTTTTACGCATCGTGCGGCGCGTGCGGTCGATGACTTCACCAGCAAGCTGGCCGCAGGCGGCATCAATATCATCGCCGCGGGTCTTACGCACAATAGTGGTAAAACCATAATCCATCAACACTTTAGAGAAGCGATCGATGCGACTGTTCGAACTCCGGCCATACGGCGCGCCCGGGAAGGGGTTCCACGGAATAAGGTTAATCTTGCACGGCGTCTCTTTCAGCAGCGCGGCCAGCTCATGCGCGTTATCGGTGCTGTCGTTGACGTGATCCAGCATGACATACTCGATGGTCACGCGGCCCTGATTGGCGTTGGACTTGGAGATGTAGCGCGCGACGGAAGCCAGGAAGGTTTCGATATTATATTTTTTGTTGATCGGCACGATTTCGTCGCGGATAGCGTCGTTTGGCGCATGTAGCGAAATCGCCAGCGCTACGTCGATCATATCGCCCAGCTTGTCCAGCGCGGGAACGACCCCGGAGGTGGACAGCGTCACGCGGCGTTTTGACAGCCCGAAGCCGAAATCGTCCAGCATGATTTCCATCGCCGGGACAACATTATTCAGGTTGAGCAGCGGCTCGCCCATGCCCATCATTACCACGTTGGTGATAGGACGCTGGCCGGTTACTTTCGACGCGCCGATAATTTTAGCCGCGCGCCAGACCTGGCCGATAATTTCGGATACGCGCAGGTTGCGGTTGAAGCCCTGCTGCGCGGTCGAGCAGAATTTACACTCCAGCGCGCAGCCGACCTGCGAGGAGACGCACAGCGTGGCGCGATCTTTCTCCGGAATATAAACGGTTTCCACCTGCTGGCCACCGACCGTGATCGCCCATTTGATGGTGCCGTCCGCCGAGCGCTGCTCTTCCGCCACTTCCGGCGCGCGGATTTCGGCCAGCTCTTTCAGCTTGCCGCGGAAAACCTTGTTGATGTCGGTCATCTCATCGAAATCATCACAGCAGTAGTGATAAATCCACTTCATTACCTGATCGGCACGGAACGGCTTTTCGCCCAGGCCAACAAAAAATTCGCGCATTTGCTGACGGTTCAGATCGAGCAGGTTGATTTTTTCTTTTTTTGGCGTGGTGATAGCAGATGACGGGGTGACAATTTGTTCAGACATAATATTCTCTGGCCTCGTTGTTACACGTTATGGCGCTGGGGAGGTTAATAAGAAGTATAAATGAAACGCCCCCGCTGAGCAGGGGCGCATTATTGTACAGGCAGAGCGTCTGCGGATTAAAGGGCGTTATGAAAATAAATTGTAAACGCGCCGCATTCCCCTGCCATCAATAATCAATAATTAACGAGTGCGTGGGCACACTTCGCCTTCGCCAAAGAAGAAGGCGATTTCGCGAGCGGCAGACTCGGCAGAGTCAGAACCGTGGGTCGCGTTCTCGGTGAAGCTGTCCGCGTAGTCGGCACGCAGCGTACCAGCCAGCGCGTTGTCCGGGTTAGTTGCGCCCATCAGATCGCGGTGACGCTGTACGGCGTTTTCGCCTTCCAGCACGGAAACCACTACCGGGCCAGAGGTCATGAATTCAACCAGGCCGTCGAAGAAAGGACGACCCTGGTGTTCTGCGTAGAAGCCTTCAGCCTGCTCTTTGGTCAGGTGCAGCATTTTGGTGCCAACGATTTTGAAGCCAGCGCTTTCAAAACGGTTAAAAATGGCACCAATTACGTTTTTTGCCACCGCGTTTGGTTTTACGATAGAAAAAGTACGTTCGATAGTCATAGTGACCCCTGTTTGATGTCGAGTTTGGCCGGTGAAAAGGCTCCCCGGCCGGGAAAATGGCGCCGATTATAGGGGGCATAAGCCCGCATTCCTATCGGATATTCAACAAATCGTTAAAAAAGTCGCTTAAGCGCCTACAGACTGGCAACCTTAGTGCGCAATCGCGCAAAAATGCTTCAGCTCGCCGCCCGGCGTGGAGAAAACCCGAGAAGATCTTGAGATGCCCGTCAGGATAACCGACACTCAGGGCAACTATTCCTGTTGCGAGGCCGCTATGACTTGTTCTTTGTTTGTGACCGCCGACTGGCTGGCGGAACACTATGCCGATGATGATATTCAGGTACTGGACGCGCGTATGCTGCCGCCGGGCCAGGAGAAGGTTCGCGATATTCAGGCGGAGTACCGTGCGGGCCATCTCCCGGACGCGCCTTTTTTCAATATCGAAGCGCTTTCCGACCCTGCCAGCCCTTATCCGCATATGCTGCCGCGAGCGGAAGCTTTTGCCGTGGCGATGCGCGAGCTGGGCGTCAGCAGCGAAAAACATTTAGTGGTTTACGATGAGGGTAACCTCTTCTCTGCGCCGCGCGCCTGGTGGATGCTGCGTCAGTTCGGCGTAGCCTCGGTTTCCATTCTGGCCGGCGGACTGAGCGGCTGGCGCGAAGCCGGTTACGAGGTGGCTACCGGCGACGTCGCGCTGCCGGAAGCGGAGTTCGAGGCCAGTTTCGATCCGGCCGTGGTGAAGCGGATCACCGACGTGATGGTCATCAGCCATGAAGGCGGCGCGCAGATTGTCGACGCCAGAGCCGCCAACAGGTTTTACGGTGAAATGGACGAGCCGCGTCCGGGCCTGCATCGCGGTCATATTCCCGGCAGCCTGAACGTGCCGTGGAACGAACTGGTGGAAAACGGTCAGCTGAAGTCGCCGGAGGCGCTGACGGCCATTTTCCAGCGTCAGGGCGTGAAGCTCGACGAGCCGGTGGTGGCCAGCTGCGGCTCCGGCGTGACGGCGGTCGTGCTGATCCTGGCGCTGACGTCGCTGGGCGTGGAAAACGTCACGCTCTATGACGGCTCCTGGGGCGAATGGGGTAGCCGCGACGATTTGCCGATCGCTACCCGATAAACAGCCGCCCCGGCGGCCGGAAGGAAAGCCTTATTAAGACGGGCGATGGCGATCGATATTCAGCGCGGCTATTTACACTGGCCGCGCTGTTTTAGCGCCATCAGCAAAGCAGAAGTCGCCCGGCGCTTTACAGGATCCTGTCCTGCTTAAGCGAGCGCAGGAAGCTGCCCCACCGCCGTTCATAAAAGGGCGTGATATGCGCGGTAAAGAAGTGGCTGATATTGTCATTATCCACTACTTCGCAAATATCTACCGGCTCATCCTCTAACAGCGTATCGGTCGCCACGCTGCCCGCCGCCTGAATGATATTTTCGATATCACCGTCGGCTTCAATGCCAATTAGCAAATTAGGCTTCGCGTCCGCCGCTTCTTTAATATGCGCTACCCATGCGCGCCGCACCTGCTTATGTTTAGCAAACAGCTCCGTCAGCGAGGCGATGATTTGCGCAGGCGGTTCGGCAATTTCCGACAGCAGCAGCGAAGCGCCGCCTTCCAGCACCGTTTGCTGGCTCAGGGCGTTGCCCTCTTTCCCCAACAGGCTGCTGATTTCCCCCGGCGAAAACTCCTTGCCGACGGGCAGGTTGGGATTCAGAAACAGCGTTTCGCCCTGAGTCATGGCAAACAGCGTGCGTACCGGCATCACCAGAAAAGGCTGTTCTTCGGTGACGGCCTGCTGTAGCGCCTGCTCTGAGGTGAAAAAGGGAATAATGCTGGTGCCGTCCTCTTTTTCCCAGTGCTGCAGCTCCGCATCGGCCTGCTCCACGCTTTCGCCAGGCACCCAGACGCTGGCTTCCATCAGTAACGTAAAGAACTCCGGGCGGTGCGCAGGCTCGGTCGCCGCCAGTTTCAACACCTCTTCCAGGCGCTGGTTGATTTCGTTCATTGCTTGCTTCCAGTCAAAGCGCCGGGCGCAGCGCCCGGCTACACGTTCTATTTCAGCAGCAGATTCGCCACGGTACGTACGCCCAGTCCGGTCGCGCCGGCAGACCACTGATCCACCGCGCCTTTACGGTAGGTCGCGGAGCAGTCGATATGCAGCCAGCCTTGCTGATAGTGCTTCACAAAGTGCGACAGAAACGCGGCGGCCGTGCTGGCGCCTGCCGTATGCGAAGGCGCGGCAATATTGTTTAAATCGGCAAAGTTAGAAGGCAGATAGCCGCGATGGAACTCGGCCAGCGGCAGTCGCCAGAAAGGTTCGTTCTCGCTGGCGGCGCTCTCCAGCAGCGACTGCGCCAGCGCGTCATCAAAGCTGAACAACGCGTGATAATCGTTGCCCAGCGCCGTTTTGGCCGCGCCGGTCAGCGTCGCCGCATCGATCATCAGCTGCGGGTTCTGTTCGCTGGCGTCGATCAGGCCGTCCGCCAGCACCAGGCGCCCTTCCGCATCGGTGTTCATCACCTCTACGCTTTTACCGTTGCGGTAACGAATAATATCGCCCAGACGGAAAGCGTTGCCGCTGACCATGTTGTCGGCGCAGCAGAGATACAGCTTCACGCGCTTATCCAGTCCGCGATCGATAGCCAGCGCCAGCGCGCCGGTCAGCGTGGCGGCACCGCCCATATCCGACTTCATTGAATCCATCGAGCCGCTGGGTTTCAGGCTGTAGCCGCCGGTATCAAAGGTGATGCCTTTGCCTACCAGGCAGGCGAAGACCGGCGCTTTCTCATCGCCCGTCGGGTTATAGTCCAGCGCCAGCAGCGCCGGGCTGCGCGTTGAGCCGCGCCCTACCGTATGCAGACCGCTATAGCCCTGAAGACGCAGATCCTCGCCTTTGGTAATGCGGTAGCTGGCCTTTTCGCCCGCCACGCCGCAGAGCAGATCGACCGCGCGCTGCGCCAGCTGTTCCGGGCTAAGTTCTTCCGCCGGAAGGTTGATGGTGTCGCGCACCCAGTCGATGATTTTCAGACGACGATCGAGCTCGGCCCGATCCGCCTCGCTCAGCGCGGCCCATTCAACTTTTCTTTCGCCTTTCGGCCCGCGGTAGCCCTGCCAGAAGGCCCAGCTTTTTTCCAGGTCCCAGTCGCCCTGCAGGCTGACGTGACGAATGCCCTGCCCGTCGATTTTGCGCGCCGCGCGCTGAATGGTGGTCAGCACATCGCCGCCGTTAAGGTGGATGGTCATGCCGCTGTCGTTGCTGGTCAGGGTCGCTTTTTCGCCCCAGCGCGCATCCGCCGCTGTCGTCGACAGCGTAATGATCATTGGCGTGGTTGTCATAACCTGGCTCCTTGTTAAAAATTTGTTATATCGACCTTGCAACGGCCGACGGCAGCGATAACGCTGCCTGTTCGTTTTAAGATTAACAGATTAAGCATAACGGGCTAAACAGCCCGTAGAACGGAAAAGATTAGCGCGAAGACGCCGCTCGCCATTGCGGAGACAAGTCACGCAGGCGGGTAATGGATTTACGCACCAGCTCGATAGCGTATTCGATCTCCTCACCCGTGGTAAAGCGCCCCAGCGAAAAGCGCAGCGAACTGTGCGCCAGCTCTTCGCTCAGGCCCAGCGCGCGCAGGACATAGGAAGGTTCAAGGCTGGCCGAGGTGCAGGCGGAGCCGGAGGAGAGCGCCAGATCTTTCAGCGCCATAATCAGCGATTCGCCGTCCACGTGCGCAAAGCTGACGTTAAGGATATTCGGCGCGCTCTGCTCCAGGCTACCGTTAAGATACACCTCGTCAATTTCGCTCAGGCCCGCCCACAGGGTTCTGCGCAGCAGGTTAAGCCGGGCGCTTTCGCTGCTCATCTCTTCCTTTGCGATACGGTAGGCCTCGCCCATGCCGACGATTTGATGCACGGGCAGCGTGCCGGAACGCATGCCGCGCTCGTGACCACCGCCGTGGATCTGCGCGGCGATACGGATACGGGGCTTTCTGCGCACGTAAAGTCCGCCGATGCCTTTCGGGCCATAGAGCTTATGCGCGGAAAAAGACATCAGGTCGACTTTCAGCTCGCTGAGATCCACCGGCAGCTTGCCGACGCTCTGCGTGGCGTCAACGTGGAAGAGAACGCCGCGCGACTGGCACAGTTCGCCGATAGCTGCAATATCCTGCACCACGCCGGTTTCATTATTGACGTGCATAATGGAAACCAGGATGGTGTCGTCGCGCATCGCGTCCTGCAGCTGTTGCAGCGTGATAATGCCGTCGGCCTGCGGGGCCAGGTAAGTTACCTCGAACCCTTCGCGCTCCAGCTGGATACAGGTATCCAACACGGCTTTGTGCTCGGTCTGGCTGGTGATGATGTGTTTGCCTTTCTCCTGCTGGAGTTCGGCCGCGCCTTTGATGGCCAGATTATCGGATTCGGTGGCGCCAGAGGTGAAAACGATTTCGCGGGGATCGGCACCAATCAGTTCGGCAACCTGGTTGCGGGCGACGTCGACCGCTTCTTCCGCCTGCCAGCCAAAGCGATGGGAGCGGGAAGCCGGATTGCCAAAAGTCCCGTCAAGGGTCAGAAACTGCACCATTTTTTGCGCTACGCGGGGATCGGCGGGCGTGGTGGCGGCGTAATCAAGGTAAATCGGGACTTTCATTGCGTTGAACTCCGTACAGTTAAGTATGTCATTCAATGCGGTCTGCCGCGTCGGTGACCATCGTCCCCGACACAGAGTGGTATGAGGACGACGGCTTTCGCCGCCGCTTTAATCAGGCTCGCAGATTGACGTTAATCGTTTCATGCAGGCGGCCGGCCGGCACGCGCGCTTTTTCAGTGTTGTTCTGACGATCGGCCACATCCAGGATTTCCTGGTTGTTCACCAGTTCCGCCAGCGTAATGTTGTTCAGGAAGTCGCTGATGCGCTCGCTCAGGTCGCGCCACAGCACGTGGGTCAGACAGCGTTCGCCGCCCTGACAGCCTTCTTTACCCTGACACTTGGTCGCATCTACAGACTCATCCACGGCGGTGATCACCGCGCCAACCGCAATCTCGCCGGACGCTTTGCCCAGCAGATAGCCGCCGCCTGGCCCACGCACGCTGGCCACCAGACCGTTTTTACGCAGGCGAGAGAAAAGCTGCTCCAGGTAGGACAGCGAAATGCCCTGACGCTCTGAAATATCAGCTAAAGGTACTGGCCCTTCGTGCGAGTGCAGCGCAACATCAAGCATAGCGGTAACGGCATAACGGCCTTTGGATGTCAGTCTCATGGCGTAAACGACCTCGGTTGTTCGTGAACATTTGATGGACGAAGTCTGCCATTCCTGAGTGTTTTGGTCAACTATTTAACCGAGTAATTCACTCAAGTATTTAACCTGGTAATTTACTCAACTATTACCGCTGCTTTTTTGCGCGCCTCGACTACTTCTCGCTCTTTGGCTTTTCCAGCGAAGAGAGCATGCCGCGCAGAATATTCAGCTCGTCGCGCTCCGGACGCGCCCGCGTATAAAGGCGGCGCATCTTGCTCATCACCTGGCCGGGATTGCCTTCACGTATAAAGCCGCTTCTCACCATCATCTGTTCCATATGCTGGTAAAAGCGCTCAAGGTCGTCGACCAGCGGATAAGGCGACTCTTCGTAGTCGGGCTGCGTGGTTTCCTGCGATTGCAAAAACGCCATGCGCACTTCATAAGCGATGATCTGTACCGCCATCGCCAGGTTGAGCGAGCTATACTCCGGGTTAGCGGCAATGGCTACGTGATAGTGGCACTTTTGCAGCTCTTCGTTGGTCAGGCCCACGCGCTCGCGGCCAAACACCAGCGCAACCGGCGCCTGCTGCCCTTCCTGCACGCTCTTGATGCCGCACTCGCGCGGATCGAGCATCGGCCACGGTAGCGAACGCGAACGGGCGCTGGTGCCAACCACCAGACTGCAGCCGGCCAGCGCTTCATCAAGCGTGTCAACGATGTGCGCTTCGCCAATCACGTCGCTGGCGCCAGCGGCCAGTGCGATAGCCTGCGAGTCAGGTTTGACCAGCGGATTGACCAGATAAAGGTTGGTCAGGCCCATGGTTTTCATCGCGCGAGCGACGGATCCCATATTGCCGGTGTGAGAAGTTTCCACCAGCACGATTCGGATGTTATGCAGCATAGGAGTTCAGGTCTGTGAGATAATTTGCCAATGTTAACATATTTTCAGGACTTTTACCGAGCCCCCTGCTATAATCCGCGCCGTTTTCCGTTCTTTAACATCCAGTGAGAGAGACCGATGCATCCGATGCTCAACATCGCCGTGCGCGCTGCGCGCAAGGCCGGTAATTTAATTGCCAAGAATTATGAAACGCCAGACGCCGTTGAAGCCAGCCAGAAAGGCAGCAACGACTTCGTTACCAATGTTGACCGCGACGCCGAGCGCCTGATTATTGAGGTGATCCGCAAGTCTTATCCAAAGCACACCATTATTTGTGAAGAAAGCGGTGAGCTGCCCGGAGAAGACAAGGATGTGCAATGGGTTATCGATCCACTGGATGGCACTACTAACTTCATTAAGCGCCTGCCGCATTTCTGTATTTCTATCGCCGTACGTATCAAAGGCCGCACCGAAGTGGCCGTGGTTTACGATCCAATGCGTAACGAACTGTTCAGCGCCGTACGCGGCCAGGGCACCCAGCTGAACGGCTATCGCCTGCGCGGCTCCACCGCTCGCGATCTGGATGGCACCATCCTGGCGACCGGTTTCCCGTTCAAGCTGAAGCAGCACGCCACGCCGTATATCAATATCGTGGGTAAACTCTTTACCCAGTGCGCGGATTTCCGTCGCACCGGTTCTGCCGCGCTGGATCTGGCTTACGTTGCCGCCGGCCGCGTGGACGGCTACTTTGAAATCGGCCTGAAGCCGTGGGATTTCGCTGCGGGCGAGCTGCTGGTACGTGAAGCAGGCGGCCTGGTGACCGACTTCGTTGGCGCGCATGGCTATATGCACTCCGGCAACATCGTCGCCGGTAACCCACGCGTGGTAAAAGCGATGCTGGCGACCATGCGCGACGAGCTGAGCGAAGCGCTGAAGCGCTAAATCACTCTCAAGAAAGGGCTGAACGTTTGTTCAGCCCTTTTTTATTGCCGCGCGTTTAAAAAAGCGGCCGGATCCCGCCGGATAACGCAGGCTGCGCGCTCAGCCACAGCATTACACCGGTTGCCAGCAGCAGCAGGCCGCCTGCCAGCGACAGCGTTGCCCAGATAAAAGCGCGATCGCTCTGCGCGTTTTCTCGTCGACTCAGCTTCAGCGCCAGCGCGCGCGAAACCTGCACCAGCACGGCCATAGCCGTTACCGTAACGGCCGTTCCCACCGCCATCGCCAGTGCGGAAAGCACGCCCCATGCGTAAACGCCGATCACTTTAGAAAACAGCAGCATCATAATCGCGCCGGAGCACGGCCGCAGCCCCATTGACAGCACCACCAGCGCTTTGGTTTTACCGCTGACCGCCTTATCCAGCATTCCGCTATCCGGCACGTGCTGATGCCCGCAGCCGCAGTGTGCGCCGTGCCGATGGCCCTGTTCTACAGGCATCAGGCGGCTAACGGCAAGGCGGGGCTTTTTCAGCAGGCGCACAATTCTGCCGCCCGCTCGCCAGCACAACCACAGCCCCAGCCCGACTACCAGCAGATAACTGCCCTTTTCCAGCCAGTAGCTGCCCACATGCAGCTGGCGGGAAGAGAGCTGTAGCACCACCAGCATTATCGTCACCAGCGCAATCGCCACGCCGCCCTGTAGGAGGGCTGCGGCCAGGGTCAGCCGGATGCTGGTGTTCATCTTCGTGGGATGCGTAGCCAGAAACGTTGCAATCACTACTTTGCCGTGGCCCGGCCCAAGCGCGTGCAGGATGCCATAAATCAGGCTGAACCCCATCAGCGTCAGGCCGACCTGATGCGGCCGGCTCGCCACCTGCTGCAGCAGCGCCGTCATCTCCACATGCAAATTGCGCTGCCAGACCACGCTTTGCAGCAATAATTGCGGCCAGTACAGCCAGGCCGCCGCGCCCGCTGCGATAAATATCAGCAGCAGCAGGTAAAGCGGCCACGCCTGAAGCCAGCGGCTGCGGGATCGCTGCGCTACGGACATCACTGACATAATAAGGTCACCGTTTGGGCAAACTGACGGCCAAGATCCATATCGGCAGGCGGCGCATCGGCTTTATCCAGCGACAGCGCATAGGTCTGGAGCGAAGCGTTGGGATTGGGCGTTTTAAGCGTCAATCGGCAGCGCTGCGCCAGCTCTGGCGGAAGATGCAGCGATTGTTCGGATGCAAAAGTCATATCGACAAAGTAAGTCGGATCGAAAATGGAAAAGGTGTAGCGCTGTCCGGCCAGCGGCTGCGGTTCGTCCAGCGGCAGAATAAACTCCAGCACGGCTTTGTTTCCCTCTCGCGACAGCCGGTATTCCGGCGGTAAGTTGCCAAATTTCACCGGCTTGCCTTTATGCCAAAACTCGGCGAAATAATGCTGCGCCATCACGTTGGCCATCACTTCCGCCGCCAGTTTTTTCCAGACCACCGAATCCGGTTTGGCTTTGCCCGCGTCGTACAATAAATCGGCGGAGGTGATCTCATCCATCACCCAGTGCATTTTCAGGCCGGTCAGCCGATCGTCCTGCTGCACCAGCGTGGCCTGCATAGCGATAAAGCTATGGGGATGGCTCCATGCTTGCGGCATTACCATCAGCAGCGCTATGCACAGCAGTCTGATAAAAATGTTATAACGTAACAATACCTGCTCCTTATCCAACCGGTGAAAAAATCTGTGACCTGCCTTAAAAGCTACAAAAAAATCTGCTGGCTGTCGGTTTAGTCCGACCGGGTCACGCTATTCTTAGCGGGGTGACTTTTATCGGGACAGCAGATCATGACTCAACCTCTAATCGGGCCAGCTGCTTTCTCCAGTCCGCAGCGACGCTGCCATCTGCTATTACTGCTTTATCTGCCAGGCAGCGTCACGCTGGAGCTATTGTGCCAGCTCAACGGCGTGGATCCTTCCGTGGCCCGGCAAGATATAGCGGAGGTCACGGCAGAAATCCAGCGCTATCACCGGCTGTCGCTGCTACAGCACGCTACTGACGGCTATCGGATTGACGGTGCGGAACTGGATCGGCGGCTGTGCCTGCTGCACTGGCTTAAACGCGCGCTGCGGCTAAGCCCTGATTTTGTTCGGCAGCATTTTTCTCCGGCGCTGAAGCAGCAGCTGCAAACGCTGCGGATAGAAAAAGCCCTTTATGATGACCATAACCTGAATGCGCTGGTTCACCACTGCGCGCAGGGTTTGTCACGAGACTTTACGCCGCGCGACTGTCAGTTTCTGGCGCTGTTTATGCAGCATTCGCTGGGTCGCCAGGCGCCCCTGTCATTTAATGAGGCCCAGCAGGCCTGGCTGGCAAAGCGTCGGGAATATCAGGTAGCGCAGGAGATTGTGCAGCACTGGCAAAAACGCTGTAAGGCCGCGCCGGAGGCGAATATTGCCTGCTTGCTTGCCCTGCTGTTCAGCCAGCTTCATACGCCCACCCTCGCCGGGATCCGTCATGACTATGAGCAGCAGCTGCTTGCCGATATTTATCGGCTGATTGAGCAATTTCAGGCGCTTTCCGGTCACCGTATCGGCAACGTGCAGGGCCTGTGCGAACAGCTCTATACGCACATGGCGCAGGCGCTGGAGCGATCCCTGTTTGGTATCGGCATTGATAACAGCCTGGCGGAAGAGGTTCTGCAGCTTTATCCACGGCTGTTGCGTACCACCCAGGCGGCAATAGTCGGCTTTGAACAGCGCTACTCGCTGCGCTTTTCTGAAGAAGAGATGGGGCTTATTGCTATTATTTTCGGCGCGTGGCTGATGCAGGAAAATGTGCTGCAGGAAAAGCAGGTACTGCTGCTAACCGGAAAAGATGCCGCGCTGGAAAAAGAGCTCGAACAGCAGCTCCGGGAATTAACGCTGCTGCCGCTGAACATCAAATATCTGGACGTGGCGGAATATCAGCGCAGCAGCGCCCCAAAGGGTATTGCGCTGGTGATTACGCCCTATGCCACGCCGCTGCCGCTCTACTCTCCGCCGTTAATCCATGCGGAACTGCCGCTACAGCCGCATCAGCAGGATCGTATCAGGCTGCTGCTGGAGTCCTGACCCACGCCTGCGAAAAGCAGGTTAGACTTGCGGGCAAAGCGCCTGTTTTGCATAAAATCAATGCCCAATGGCTCTGAATACCTTGTTGCCTGATTTTTACTTTTTGCCTGTTGAGAGGCCGCCGCCCGTGCGGTTAACTGTGTCGTCTTTTGTGAATGATAAGGATTGTGCCGTAAGGTTTAACGGCTACATTATCGTCAAGCATAAGTGCTGAGGTACTTCCCCCAATGCGCAGGCGCAAAGGGGGAGTATTTTAGCAAAGCCGCAGTGCGATTAGGTTTTCGCGGCAATGCGAGCGCTCTTTTCCGGCCGCAGAAACAGCGCCGGCACCACCAGCAGCGCCATCACCCAAAATATATCGCCGTGCAGATGCTGGAACAGCGCCCCGCAGACTATCGTCATTACCGCAATGCCGCCGCCCATCGCCAGCGCCGAATATACGGACTGCAGACGAATAACCTCGGCGCCTTCCCTGGCGGCGATAAAGCGCATCGCCGCCAGGTGACAAATGGTAAAGCTGCCGCAGTGCAGGATCTGCGCTACGATCAGCAGCGGCAGCGCCGTGGTTGAGGCCATCAGGCTCCAGCGGATCAGCGCACATACGCCGGAGAGCAGCAGCAGGTCCCGTGCGGTCCAGCGCCCAAAAAGCCGGTTGCTGGAGGCAAACACGATAATTTCTGCCACCACGCCCAAGGACCAGAGGTAGCCCACCACGCTCGCCGAATAGCCTGCATCCTGCCACCAGATAGCGCTAAAGCCATAATAGGCCGCGTGCGCGCCCTGCATCAGGGTGACGCAGAGCAGAAAGCGCCAGGATGATTTCAGCAGCCGCTGCCAGTCCTGCCAGCCCGCACGTGCGACAACCTTGTCGCTCCCCTGCGGCGGGGTCGCCGGGCGAAGCAGCATCCCACCGAGCATCGCCGCCGTTCCTGCACAGAGCAGCCACAGGATCGCCTGGTAAGAGAAAGCGTTAACCAGCACGCCGGTCAGCGCCGAGCTGATAACAAACGCCAGCGATCCCCACAGCCTGACCGGGCCGTAAGCCATTGCAATCTGCCGTTGCCAGGTGGCGGCCAGCGCGTCGCTCAGCGGCACCAGCGGTGAGAAAAACAGGTTGAAGCCAATCATGACCAGCAGTAGCCAGACCCAGAACGCGCTAAACCAAAAGCCCAGGGCAAACAGCAGCGACAGCCCCGCCAGCAGACGCAGCACGCTAATCAGGCGCGAAGGCGTCGTCACGCGGGAAGCGATAAGCAGGCTGCCGGTAAAGCGGGAAACCATGCCGACGCCTAATAAAAGGCCGATTTTTTCCGCATCAAGTCCGATGCCTTTCAGCCAGACGGCCCAGAACGGCAGCCAGACGCCGTAGGTAAAGAAGTAGGTGAAGTAGCCCAGCCCCAGCCACCACGCAGAACGGATTGCCATTTTTCCTCCGGCAATGTACAGACGAAAAAAACGGGACGTAGCGTCCCGTTTCGTTGTCGCGCCGGAAAATTCTCCGGCGTTCTGAAGCGGGATACAGCATCCCGCAGGCTTATGGCTTTTACGCGTACACCGGGAAGCGGGCGCACAGTTCCAGCACCTGCTTTTTCACGCGTTCGATGGTCGTTTCATCGTTGATATTGTCAAGAATGTCGCTGATCCAGCCGGCCAGCTGGCGCACTTCCGCTTCCTTAAAGCCGCGACGAGTCACCGCTGGCGAGCCAATACGAATGCCGGAAGTCACAAACGGGCTTTTCGGATCGTTCGGCACGCTGTTTTTGTTAACGGTGATGTTGGCACGGCCCAGCGCCGCATCAGCTTCTTTACCGGTCAGGCCTTTGCTCACCAGATCGATCAGGAACAGGTGGTTATAGGTGCCGCCGGAAACGATGTCGTAACCGCGCTCCAGCAGGACTTCCACCATCGCTTTAGCGTTTTTGGCAACCTGCTGCTGATAGACCTTGAACTCCGGCTCCATCGCTTCTTTCAGCGCTACCGCTTTACCGGCAATCACGTGCATCAGCGGGCCGCCCTGGCCACCAGGGAAGACGGCGGAGTTCAGCTTTTTATAAAAATCTTCATCGCCGCCCTTCGCCAGGATCAGGCCGCCGCGCGGGCCCGCCAGGGTTTTATGGGTGGTGGTGGTTACGATATGCGCGTGCGGAACCGGGTTCGGGTAAACGCCTGCGGCAATCAGACCGGCGACGTGCGCCATGTCGACAAACAGGTAAGCGCCGATGCTGTCAGCGATTTCACGCATTTTCGCCCAGTCGCAGATGCCGGAGTAGGCAGAGAAACCGCCGATGATCATTTTCGGCTTATGCTTCTGCGCCTGCGCGGCCAGATCGTCATAATCGATTTTGCCGGTCTCGTCGATGCCGTAAGGCACCACGTTGTACAGCTTGCCGGAAAGGTTAACCGGGGAGCCGTGGGTCAGATGGCCGCCGTGCGCCAGGTTCATGCCCAGAATGGTGTCGCCCGGCTGCAGCAGCGCGGTATAAACGGCAAAGTTAGCCTGAGAACCGGAGTGCGGCTGCACGTTGGCGAAATCGGCGCCGAACAGCTCTTTAGCGCGATCGATCGCCAGCTGCTCTACGATATCAACATACTCACAGCCGCCGTAGTAGCGCTTGCCCGGATAGCCTTCCGCATATTTGTTGGTCAGCTGAGATCCCTGCGCCTGCATGACGCGCGGACTGGTGTAGTTTTCCGAAGCAATCAGTTCAATATGCTCTTCCTGACGCACTTTCTCCTGCTCCATTGCCTGCCACAACTCGGCATCATAATCGGCAATATTCATATCACGCTTTAACATCCGCTTCTCCTGACTCAGCTAACAATCTATTCGGCATTGAACGGCCCTTTTGGGCGAAGGCCAACAGTGTAAACCGTTTTGCCTGCTCAGGGATAGCCGGAAAGCAGGGTTTTTACGCAAACGATTGGCTCCAGCGCTGGCAAGGGTTAGTTCTCTTTTTCTCTGGCGTGGCGGCTCGTCTGTTTCATCATCATCTACGTGCAGGTTTTTCAACATCGACCCTTTTTTGTGGTAATAAATGCCCTTGTCTGGCTAAAGGTTATTTACAGCGTGACGCGTTTCGCTATAAGATGCATTTAAAATGCAACTTATAAAAATCCTCAGGAGTTCGCCATGTTAGACGCCCACACTATCAGCACCATCAAAGCGACCATCCCGGCTTTGCTGGCTACCGGCCCCGCCCTTACCGCCCACTTTTACGATCGGCTGTTCAGCCATCATCCGGAGCTGAAAGACATCTTCAATATGAGCAACCAGCGCAACGGCAACCAGCGTGAAGCGCTGTTCAACGCTATCTGCGCCTATGCGGGCAATATTGAAAACCTGCCCGCTATTCTGCCGGCGGTTGAGAAAATCGCGCAGAAGCACACCAGCTTTGCCGTGCAGCCTGAACATTACCAGGTAGTGGGCGAACACCTGCTGGCCACGCTGGATGAGATGCTCAGCCCCGGCCAGGAAGTGTTGGATGCGTGGGGAAAAGCCTATGGCGTGCTGGCAGACGTGTTTATTAAGCGTGAAGAAGAGCTGTATGAGGCGTCGGAACAAAAAGTGGGCGGCTGGCGGACGCCGCGCGCGTTCCGCATCAGCGAGATTACGCCACAAAGCGAAGTAATAAAAAGTATTGTCTTCAGCCCGGTTGATGGTCAGCCGGTAGCCGATTATCAGGCCGGGCAGTATCTGGGCGTCTGGCTGCGGGAAAAAAGCTTTGCTAATCAGGAGATCCGCCAGTATTCCCTGACGCGTTCGCCAAACGGCAAAGATTACCGGATTGCGGTGCGGCATGAGGCGGGCGGAACGGTTTCCGGCTGGCTGCACGATCACGCCAAAGTGGGCGACGAGGTGCGCCTGGCAGCGCCTGCCGGAGATTTCTTCCTGAATATCACGCCGCAAACGCCGGTCACGCTGATTTCAGCGGGCGTCGGTCAGACGCCGATGCTGGCGATGCTGCACGTGCTGGCGGAACAGCACCACCCTGCGCCGGTACGCTGGCTGCACGCGGCGGATAACGGCAAAACCCACGCTTTTGCTGATGAGGTTGTAGCGACGGGCCAGCAGCTGGCGGAGTTTTCACAGCATATCTGGTATCGGGATCCGCAGCCCGACGATAGCGATCGCTATCAGACGCCGGGCCTGATGGATCTGCTGCCGATCGCAGAGCAGCTCAGCGATCCAGCCATGCACTTCTATCTTTGTGGCCCGGTCGGCTTTATGCAGCATATCGCTGAACAGCTGGTGAGCATGGGAGTAGCGGTTGAGCGCGTGCACTATGAGGTATTCGGCCCGCATAAAGTGCTTTAATACGCAAAAGGCCGGATAGTCCGGCCTTTTTTACCTGAAGACAGGCGACTCAGATCGCTTCTTCATCTTCTTCGCCGGTACGGATACGCACCACGCGCGCCACGTCGAAGACAAAAATTTTGCCATCGCCGATTTTCCCGGTCTGGGCGGTGCGCATAATCGTTTCCACGCAGGTATCCACAATATCGTCGGCGATAACGATCTCGATTTTAACTTTCGGCAGAAAATCGACCATATATTCCGCGCCGCGATAAAGTTCGGTGTGCCCTTTCTGGCGGCCAAACCCCTTCACTTCGGTCACGGTCATCCCGGTGATGCCGACTTCAGCCAGCGCCTCGCGCACATCATCCAGTTTGAACGGTTTGATAATTGCATCGATCTTTTTCATGGCAGACCCTTGTTGTTCCCTCGCCAGCCGGAGGGTAAGCGTATTCAGTATATGTGCAGCAGACAGGATCCGCCGCGCGGTCTGTCACTTTTGCCGGGCAGATAAACTATCATATCTGCACCGCGATGCGGCACAAAAAAACTATTCTTTAAAATCAGAGGCATCCAGCTCATGGCGCGACAGCAGCTTGTAGAATTCCGTGCGGTTGCGTCCGGCCAGGCGCGCCGCGTGCGTCACGTTGCCTTTGGTCATTTGCAGCAGCTTGCGCAGGTAGTTCAGCTCGAACTGGTTTCTGGCCTCGACAAAAGTTGGCAGCGCCGTGTTTTCGCCCGCCAGCGCCTGCTCCACCAGCGCTTCGCCTATTACCGGCGCGGAGCTTAACGCCACGCACTGCTCGATGACGTTAACCAACTGGCGCACGTTGCCCGGCCAGCTTGCGGCGATCAGGCGCTTCATCGCATCGGTAGAAAAGCTGCGGACAAAGGGCTTATGCCTTTCGGCGGACTGCTTCAGCAAATGGTTCGCCAGCAGCGGAATATCTTCCGCGCGTTCGTGCAGCGCCGGCAGGCGCAGCGTCACCACGTTCAGACGATAATAGAGATCCTCGCGGAACTCTTTTTTCTCCATGGCCTTCGGCAGATCGCGATGCGTGGCGGAAATAATACGTACGTTAATATCCAGATCGCGATTGCTGCCCAGCGGCCGCACCTTGCGCTCCTGCAGCACGCGCAGCAGCTTGACCTGGAGCGCCTGCGGCATATCGCCGATTTCATCTAAAAACAGCGTGCCGCCTTCTGCGGCCTGAAACAGCCCTTCGCGCTGGCTCACCGCGCCGGTAAAAGCGCCTTTTGCGTGGCCGAACAGCTCGGACTCCAGCAGCTGCTCCGGCAGCGCGCCGCAGTTAATCGCGATAAAAGCCTTGCCGGCTCTCGGGCTGGCGGCATGAATCGCCTGCGCCAGGATCTCTTTTCCGGTTCCGCTCTGGCCGTTGATCAGCACGCTGACGTCGGACTGCGCCACCATCCTGGCCTGGTCCAGCAGCCGCAGCATCACCGGGCTGCGGGTAACAATGCTTTCCCGCCAGGCGTCGTCGCTGGCCGGCGCGCGATGTGCCAGAGCCTGATCGATGGCGCTATAGAGCGCGTCGCGATCCACCGGCTTGGTTAAAAAGCTGAATACGCCCTGCTGCGTGGCGGAAACAGCTTCGGGGATCGAGCCGTGAGCGGTAAGAATAATCACCGGCATGCCGGGATGGCTTTTCTGCACCTCGGCAAACAGCGCCAGACCGTTCATTTCATCCATACGCAGGTCACTGATGACCAAATCAATGCGCTCGTTTTGCAGCGTGCGCAGCGCCTCCGGCCCGCTTTCGGCGGTGGATACGCTAAACCCTTCGCTGCCCAGGCGCATCCCTAACAGCTTTAACAGGCCGGGATCGTCATCCACCAGCAGCAGGTTTGCCGATTTTTTTATCATCGCTGCGCTCCTTTTTCCGCGTCGTTTTTCTCGCTGTGGCCGTCGCTGCCGTCGGGCGAACGGCGCGTGGAGAGCTGACGTTCAATATCCGTTAGCGTGTCCAGCTTGCGTCGGGTGACTTTAAGCTCGCTGTTCAGCGTCGCCTGCTGCTGGCGCAGCGCGTCCAGCTGGGCATCGCTGGTCTGCTGCAAATGATGGTAGCGGGTGCGCTCCTCGGAGAGCTGCAGCTGCGCCATTTGGTTATCGCGCCACAGCTGAAGCAGCGGGCGCACGGCGGCGGGATAGTCGCGGCTGAAGGCGTCCAGCTGGAGCATATACTGACGCCGCTCGACGGGCGTGACGTTACCGTTGGCCATCAGCACCGCCTCTTTGAAAGCGCCCTGCCAGCTGTCGCCGCCCTGCTGGCGTGCCTGAGCGCGCGCGTCAGCGGCAGAAAGCCGCGCCGCGCAGTCTGTCGCCCGCAGCCAGTAAAGCGGATTGCTGGTTTTGCTCTCTTCCACGTCCCAGATCCGGGCGCAGTCCACCAGCCGGTAGTCCACTATCTTTGCTTCCGGTTCTACGGGCGCGCTATGACCCACGATTTTAGCGCCGGGCGCGTCGCTCGCGCAGGCGGCCAGCAGGCCAGCCAGCAGCGCGGCTGCCGTGTATTTGCCCAGCTGCATAACCGATCCCGCAGCCGGAAAAAAGAAAGGTAATCGCATTATTTGTTCTCGCCAATGGAGTTAAGTTCGATGCGAAAGCAGACGTCGGCCTCTTTACTGGCGGTCAGCTGTAGATCGCCCAGCAGGCGATGCACGCAGTCTTTGGCGATGCTCAGGCCCAGACCGCTGCCTTTTACCGCGCCTTTGCGCTGCTGGCTTCCCTGAAAGAAAGGCTCAAAAATCATCGCCCGCTCCGCATCCGGTATCGGCGTGCCGCTGTTGGCGACCTCGATGATGACCTTGCGGCCCTGCGGCCAGCTGCGGATCCAGATGGTACCGGATTCATCGCCGTAGTGTATCGCATTCGAATAGAGATTATCGATCGCCCTTGTCAGCAGGGCTTCATCCGCCCGGCAGGCGGTGGCGGTCAGGGCAATATCGGTCTGGATCAGGCGCTTGCGTGCCGTGAGGTTGTGGCTGCTGACGATGCGCTCGATCAGCGGTTGCAGCTCCACCGGCTTCAGCACCACCTGCGCCTCTGAAAGCTTGCGGTTATAGTCCAGCAGCTGCTCAATCAGCCGCTGCAGATGGCGGCTGCTTTCGTCAAGGATGGCGACCACCTCGCGCTGATCGGTGGTCAGCGGGCCGGCGACTTCATCCGCCAGCAGCGCCGTCCCTTCACGCATGCTGGCCAGCGGCGTTTTCAGCTCGTGAGAGATATGGCGCAGGAACTCATGTCGTTGCGATTCAAGCCAGGCCAGGCGCTCGCTAAGCCATAAGATCCGCTGGCCGAGAGAACGCAGCTCGCGCGGGCCTTTCAGCGCGAGATTGTGCCCGGCCGAACGCCCTTCGCCCAGCCGGTTGATCATGCGCTCGACCGCCTTGACCGGCCCGATGATCATGCGGGTAAACAGCACCACCAGCCCTAAACTGAGCAGAAACAGGATCAGCGCCTGCCAGCCGAAATACTGGCCGCGTTCGGCTATTTCGCGCTGCAGCTGTAGCCCACGTGAAAATACTGCATCACGCGTGGACTGCACCAGCCGGCCGTTGACGGCGGAAAAACGTTCCAGATTGTCGGAAGCCGTCTTAACAGGACTGCTGTTGTCGCACGCTATTTTCGCCAGTCCGGACAGCAGCTGCTGCAACGACTGCGTTAGCCGATCGTCGGGCACCGCCGCCGCCTGCTCTTCCAGCATGCGGGCATATTTGGTTCGTTGAGTCTGATAAAGGTTCGCCAGCATCGGATCGTCCAGCACGCAGTACTGGCGGTAGCTTCGTTCCAGTTCAAGCGCGGTGCGCGCCATCGCCTCGCTGCGGCGCACATCGGTCAGCGTATTGCGATTGATATCGGCCGCCTGATTGCTCAGCGCGGAGAGGCTTTCCCACGCCTGCCAGGCGAGCACCAGCAGCGGCAGCAGCACCAGCAGAAAGGCCATCAGCACCAGCTGGCGCAGCGATCGGGGAAACAGACGCCATTTTTTCACGGGAAGCTCTCCTGTTTTTAGTCAGCCCGATGCTAACGGAGTGTGCTGCGAGAGGAAAGCCTTAGCGTAAAACGAAAAACGGCAGGCTCAGGGAGCCTGCCGTCATGCGATGCGATGCGATGCCGGGATCCCGACATGCCTGAATAGGTGGTGCCTAACTCAACGTTGCGCCCTGAGTGTGATAGAGCCGGAGCTGTATCGGTCTCGCTGGACGGCAGGCACCGTATTGTGCGTCATTCGGAACGTTATGAAGCGCTTGACCGCTTGCGCAGGGCTGTCATAACCAGGTGAATGAGCCGCTGGGCCTAGTATAGCAAATTCCATGCCATGTTTGGAATTAAATTATAACGCTTTATTTTAAATAGCTTTTTAAAAACAGTACGGCGCAATGGCGTCAGAAGAGTTCGCCCGGCTGGCAGAAAGTGTCGCCGTTCGGGAACAGGATTAGGATTAACCTCAGGAACACAGCATAATCAATAAGTTAAATGTCGCCATTAAGAGACACCCGATTGACGGCCTGTCGCTATTTTGCAACGGTTGTTCACCATCGGCTCAGAAAACATAAAAAAAGGCAGCCGAAGCTGCCTTTAAGGTTGAGGCTAAACTTAACCAAGCTGCTTACGCGCGTTGCGGAAAATCCGCATCCATGGGCTGTCTTCGCCCCACTCTGCCGGATGCCAGGAGTTGCTGACCGTGCGGAAAACGCGTTCCGGGTGCGGCATCATAATGGTGACGCGGCCGCTTTCGTTGGTCACCGCCGTGATCCCGTTCGGCGAGCCGTTCGGGTTAGCCGGATACTGCTCGGTCACCTTACCGAAGTTGTCGACAAAGCGCAGCGCCACCAGGCCTTTATGCTCCAGCGTGGCCAGATGGGCCTCGTCGCGCACTTCCACAAAGCCTTCGCCGTGCGAAACGGCAATCGGCATCTGCGATCCCGCCATGCCGGCCAGCAGCAGCGACGGGCTGGCCGCCACTTCCACCAGGCTGAAACGGGCCTCGAAGCGCTCTGACTGGTTACGCACAAAGCGCGGCCAGGCTTCGCTGCCGGGGATCAGCTCGCGCAGGTTGGACATCATCTGACAGCCGTTGCAGACGCCCAGCGCCAGCGTTTGCGGACGATGGAAGAAGGTTTCAAACTCGTCGCACACGCGATTGTTGAACAGGATGGATTTGGCCCAGCCTTCGCCCGCGCCCAGCACGTCGCCGTAGGAGAAACCGCCGCAGGCCACCAGCGTCTGAAAATCCGCCAGATCGCGACGGCCAGCCAGCAGATCGCTCATATGCACGTCGACCGCATCAAACCCGGCGCGATGGAAAGCCGCCGCCATCTCGACGTGGGAGTTAACGCCCTGCTCGCGCAATACGGCCACTTTTGGCCGCGCGCCCGTTGCGATATAAGGCGCCGCGATGTCTTCTTCCGGCCGGAAGGTCAGCTTCACGTTCAGGCCCGGATCGAGATCGTTTTTCTTCGCTTCATGTTCCTGATCGGCGCACGCCGGATTGTCGCGCAGGCGCTGCATCTGCCAGGTGGTTTCTGCCCACCAGGTACGCAGAGTGCTGCGGCTTTCGCTGTAGACTGCCGAATTGCCGGAGGTGATCACAAAACGATCGCCAGGCAGCGCGCGGCCCAGCATGTGCACGCAGTCCGCCAGTCCCTGAGCGGCAAAAACCTGCTCTACGTATTCACGATCGGCCGCCGCAATCTGAATGACGGCGCCCAGCTCTTCGTTAAACAGCGCGGCCAGCGCATCGCTGCCCAGCGCGGCGATATCCGCCTCAACGCCGCAGTGGCCGGTAAAGGCCATTTCCGCCAGCGTCACCAGCAGGCCGCCGTCGGAGCGGTCGTGATAGGCCAGCAGCTTCTCTTCCGCCACCAGCGTCTGCATGGCCGTGAAGAAGCCCGCCAGCCGCTGCGCGTCGCGCACGTCGGCAGGCTTGTCGCCCAGCTGACGATACACCTGCGACAGCGCCGTCGCGCCCAGCGCATTCACGCCCTGGCCAAGGTCGATCAGCAGCAGCGCATTGTCATGGTTGGCGGTTTGCAGCTGCGGCGTCACGGTGCGGCGCACGTCTTCCACGCGGGCAAAAGCGGTGATCACCAGCGAAAGCGGCGACGTCATTTCGCGCTGCTCGGTGCCCTGCTGCCAGCGGGTTTTCATCGACATGGAGTCTTTGCCGACCGGGATAGTGATGCCCAGCGCCGGACAAAGCTCCTCGCCTACCGCTTTAACGGCTTCATAAAGCCCGGCGTCTTCGCCTGGATGGCCTGCCGCCGCCATCCAGTTAGCGGAAAGCTTGATGCGCTTTAACGAACCGATCTGCGTGGCGGCGATATTAGTAAGCGCCTCGCCTACCGCCAGGCGGCCGGAAGCGGCAAAATCCAGCAGGGCTACCGGCGCGCGCTCGCCCAGCGCCATCGCCTCGCCGTAATAGCTGTCGAGGCTGGCGGTGGTCACGGCGCAGTTGGCGACCGGGATCTGCCACGGCCCCACCATCTGATCGCGCGCAACCATGCCGGTAACGGTACGGTCGCCGATAGTGATCAGGAAGGTTTTTTCCGCCACGCTCGGTAAATGCAGCACGCGTTTAACGGCATCGGCAACGGTAATGCCTTCCCGCGCCAGCGGCTCGCCTTTGGCTTTCAGCGTGACGGCTTCACGGGTCATCTTCGGCGTTTTGCCCAGCAGCACGTCCAGCGGCATATCGATCGGCTTGTTATCGAAATGGCTGTCGCTCAGCGACAGGTGCATCTCTTCCGTGGCTTCGCCGATAACGGCGTAAGGCGCGCGCTCACGCTGGCAAAGCGCAGCGAACTGCGCCAGTTTGTCCGGCGACACGGCCAGCACGTAACGCTCCTGCGACTCGTTACACCAGACTTCCAGCGGGCTCATGCCCGGCTCATCGCTGAGGATATCGCGCAGGTTGAAGCGGCCGCCGCGTTCGCCGTCGCTGACCAGCTCCGGCATGGCGTTAGACAGACCGCCCGCGCCCACGTCGTGGATAAACAGGATCGGGTTCTCTTCGCCCAGCTGCCAGCAGCGGTCGATCACTTCCTGACAGCGGCGCTCCATCTCCGGGTTGTCGCGCTGTACCGAGGCGAAATCGAGATCCGCATCGGACTGGCCGGAAGCCATAGAAGAGGCCGCGCCGCCGCCCAGGCCGATATTCATCGCCGGGCCGCCCAGCACGATCAGCTTCGCGCCCACCGTGATTTCGCCTTTCTGCACGTGATCGGCGCGAATATTACCGATGCCGCCGGCCAGCATAATCGGCTTATGGTAGCCGCGCAGCTCGACACCGTTGTGGCTGTTAACTTCTTCTTCATAGGTACGGAAGTAGCCGGTCAGCGCCGGACGGCCGAACTCGTTGTTAAACGCCGCGCCGCCCAACGGGCCTTCAGTCATGATATCCAGCGCGGTAACGATGCGGTCAGGCTTGCCGAAATCCTCTTCCCACGGCTGTTCAAAACCGGGAATGCGCAGGTTGGAGACGGAGAAACCCACCAGGCCCGCTTTGGGCTTCGCGCCGCGTCCGGTTGCGCCTTCATCGCGGATTTCACCGCCGGAACCGGTTGCCGCACCGGGCCACGGCGAAATCGCCGTCGGGTGGTTGTGGGTTTCCACCTTCATCAGGATATGCGCCTCTTCCTGATGGAAATCGTAGCGGCTTTCCGCATCGGCATAGAAGCGGCCAACCTGCGAGCCTTCCATCACCGCCGCGTTATCTTTATAGGCGGACAGCACGTGATCCGGCGTTTTCTCAAAGGTGTTTTTGATCATTTTGAACAGCGATTTTGGCTGCTGTTCGCCGTCGATGATCCAGTCGGCGTTAAAGATTTTATGACGACAGTGCTCTGAGTTCGCCTGGGCGAACATATACAGCTCAATGTCGTTCGGGTTGCGCCCGAGTTTTTCAAAAGCCTGCTGCAGATAGTCGATTTCGTCTTCCGCCAGCGCCAGGCCCAGCCTGCGGTTGGCCAGCTCCAGCGCCGTACGGCCTTCGCCCAGCACGTCCACGCTGGTGAGCGGAGCCGGTTCATGATGCGCGAACAGCCGTTCGGCCTGCGACAGATCGCTGAGCACCACTTCCATCATGCGGTCATGCAGCAGCGCGCCCAGCTGCGTCCACTGCGCTTCGGTCAGCTGCGGCGCTTTGATGTAGAAGGCCAGCCCGCGCTCCAGGCGCGTCACCTGCGGCAGATCGCAGTTGTGGGCGATATCGGTCGCCTTGGAAGACCACGGGGAAATCGTTCCCGGACGAGGCGTCACCAGCAGCAGGCGACCTTCGGGGGTATGTTCGGCGAGAGAAGGACCATATTTCAGCAGGCGCTGTAAACGGGCTTTTTCAGCCTCGTCAAGCGGCGCGCTGACATCGGCGAAATGGACGTACTCGGCGTAAATGTCACTCACCGGCAGGTGAGCGTCCTGAAAGCGGGCCAGCAGTTTGTTAATACGAAATGCCGACAGAGCGGGCGAACCACGCAGAATTTCCATCATTAAAGATCTCTCGTCAGAGCGCCAGGCGACGCTTCTTTGGGCGCAACAGGGGAAAACGGGCGCCATTATAAAGAATCCCCATCTGTTACGAAACCGTTTGCGCAGAATTAATCGGCACAGGGAATTGCCTGAAAAGCGCACAATTCCGCACAAATCTGGTTGCGCCGCCGCAGGGAGTTGCGCAAAATGCCCCACGCTCAGGGACCATTAAAGACCACAAATACTGCCGTTACAGACAGAATCCTGAGAGAAATCGAGAGATAACCATTTGAAACGCCTGAAAATTAATTATCTGTTCATCGGGCTGGTGACGGTACTGCTCGCGCTTGCGCTGTGGCCGTCGATCCCGTGGCACAGCAGCGGGCTGGACCGAACGGAACAGATAAAAGCACGGGGAGTGTTGCGCGTCAGCACGCTCAATTCGCCCCTGACTTACTACACAGTGAATAAAGCACCGGCCGGTATGGATTACGAGTTGGCGAAACGCTTTGCCGATTATCTGGGCGTAAAGCTGCAAATCACGGTGCGTCAAAACCTCAGCGAGCTGTTTGACGACCTGGAAGAGGATAAAGCAGACGTGCTGGCGGCGGGGCTAATCTACAACAGCGATCGCCTGTCGCGCTTTCGCACCGGCCCGACCTACTATTCCGTTTCCCAGCAGCTGGTTTACCGGATGGGCAAGCCGCGTCCGCCGAATCTGGGCGCGCTGAAGGGTCGCCTGACGGTTGCGTCCGATTCCGCGTTCGCTTCGACGCTGCGCGATATCCGGCAAAATCAGTATCCCGATCTGGACTGGGCCATCTCTACCGATCAGAGCCCGAATGCCCTGCTGGAAGCGGTGGCGGACGGCAAGCTCGACTATACGGTGGGCGATTCGGTGTCGATCGCGCTGCTACAGCGGATCCATCCGCAGCTGGCGGTGGCTTTCGATATCACGGATGAAGAGCCGGTGACCTGGTATATGGCGCGCGACGAAGATGACAGCCTGTATGCGGCGATGCTGGACTACTTTAACCAGATGGCGGAAGAAGGCGCGATGGCGCGGCTGGACGAGAAGTATCTGGGCCACGTCGGCACCTTCGACTATGTCGATACCCGCACTTTTCTGCGCGCCATCGACAGTATGCTGCCTGCTATCCGCCCGCTGTTTCAAAAATACGCCAGCGAGATCGACTGGCGGCTGCTGGCGGCTATTTCCTGGCAGGAGTCGCACTGGAACCCGCAGGCCACCTCGCCTACCGGCGTGCGCGGTATGATGATGCTGACCCGCAATACGGCGGACAGCGTCAACGTCAGCGACAGAACCGATCCGGAACAGAGCATTCGCGGCGGCAGCGCGTATCTGGTGAAAATGATGGAGAAGGTGCCGCCGACCATCCCGGAAGATGAGCGCATCTGGTTCGCGCTGGCGGCGTATAACATGGGCTACGCGCATATGCTGGACGCGCGCAGGCTGACCGAAAAGCAAAAAGGCAATCCGGACAGCTGGGCCGACGTCAAGCAGCGGCTGCCGATGCTGAGCCAGAAACGCTATTACAGCCAGACCACCTACGGCTACGCGCGCGGCCAGGAAGCCTACAACTATGTGGAGAACATCCGCATTTACCAGCTGAGCCTGGTGGGCTATTTACAGGATCAGGAAAGGAAGCTGGCGCAGCAGGCGGCAATGGAAGCGCAGCTGGGTAAAGGCTATCCGGCCGTGGAGCCGCAGGTGGCGATGAACTGAATATGGGCGCGGCGAACGGCGGGGAAGTAAAAACACCCTGAGCGCGGCACGGGCGACATTTTATGCGTCTTTAAGCCAGGCCACGTTCTCTGCTCTTTTCTGTAAAAGGGCGCTGTTATCCAGCGCCCTTGTTTATTCTCCTTTCAGCATCTCCGCGCGCAGCCTGTCGCGCAGCGCCTTTTTCTCCGCCCGACGATGGCGGAAGAAATCGCTTAGCATAGCCGCGCACTCTGCCGCCAGCACGCCCTGCTCCACGCTGACCTGATGATTCATGCCCGCATGGCCTAAGATATCCAGCAACGACCCCGCCGCGCCGGTTTTCTCATCCCGCGCGCCAAACACCAGCCGCCCCACTCTGCCGTGCACCATCGCGCCCGCACACATCACGCACGGCTCCAGCGTTACGTACAGCGTGGTGTCCAGCAACCGATAGTTTTCCAGCACCTTGCCGCCCTGCCGCAGCGCCATAATCTCCGCATGTGCGGTCGGATCGTGATAGCCGATAGGCCGGTTCCAGCCTTCGCCGATAACGGTATCGCCCTGCACCAGCACGGCGCCGACGGGCACTTCGCCTTCTTCCCAGGCACGGCGCGCCAGCGTTAAAGCATGGCGCATCCATTTTTCATCAATTTGGGTATCGCTCACCTGAGCCTCCAGCAAAAAATCGCGGGGCAGTATACCCGTTTACTCCAGCTGTTGCAGTTCGCCCTGCGGCGTCACCCGCCAGCGATGCTGGCAGAAGAAAAGCAGCGGGTTATCCTGCTTGCTGTCGCTGTAGCCGCTGTAAAGCTGTAAAGGCGTACCGATACGTTTTTCCAGCTGCGCCACCTTTTCATGTCCCAGGCAGCGCATTGTCAGCACTCGTCCACCGTAGCCGCGTGACATCTGGCTGGCGATCGTTTTTACCTTCGGCAGAAAAGCAGAGTCAAAATAGACCAGATCCACCAGCGACTGCGGCGAGCCGGTAATCAGCCAGACGTCAGCGTCAGCGCTGTTCAGGTAGTCGGTCAGCCGCTGCTGCACCACCGGGAAAGCGGTGACCCGTTGCCGAAACCACTGCGCAAAGGCTTTTTCGCGCACCAGCAGCTTCTTTTCGCTGTGGCCGAACGTAATCGCCCACAAGAGCAGACTCATCGGCCAGCGCGAAGCGCGCCCCTTGAGAAGCAGGCCGGCGCCGATCACGGGCAGCAAAGGTGCCACCAGCAACAGGTTGAGCGGCTGACGCCATAGCAAATAGCGCATAAAAGTGCCGAACATATCCTGCTGATGCAGCGTGCCGTCGAGATCGAAAAATACCACACGTCGTTCCTGACCAGTTATCAAACCTTTCTCCTCGGGGAAAACCCACAAACCAGACGCGTTTCGCGCCGTCATAACGCTGTTAATAATAGTGGACGCTGAGACAGCAATGTCAAAACTGCGCGCGGTGCGGGTAAATCCGCTTCAGCGCATACTCGCCTGTAATGCCGCGCGTAAGAAGCCGCCGTGTTCGGCAAGCAGCGTAGCGGCTTTTGTTGCATCAACGCCGCTCAACACCATCAGGATAGCGGTTTTTACTTCATATGCCGTTTGCCGAAGCGCCCGTTCCGCCTCTTCCCGCTCGCAGCCCGTCGCCTGGCAAACCATCCGGCAGGCGCGATCGACCAGTTTGACGTTGGTCGCCTGCATATCCACCATCAGGTTCTGATAGACCTTGCCGATTTTCACCATCGCGCCGGTGGAGATCATATTCAGCACCAGCTTCTGCGCCGTTCCCGATTTTAGCCGCGTCGATCCGGTGAGCGCCTCTGGCCCCACGACCGGCGAAATGGCGATGGCCGCTTCATGCGCGATGGGCGAGTCCGGGTTACAGGAGATTGCTGCGGTGCGGCAGCCGGACTGGCGGGCGAAACGCAATGCACCAATGACATAAGGCGTGCGTCCGGAAGCAGCCAGGCCGACCACCATATCCTGCGGCGTCAGCTTCAGCGCCTGCAAATCGCTGACGCCCAGCTGTTCATCATCCTCGGCGCCTTCGACCGCTTTCAGCAGCGCGCCTGGCCCGCCCGCGATTACCCCTACCACCAGCCCATGCGGCACGCCGAAGGTCGGTGGACATTCGGAAGCGTCCAGCACGCCGAGCCGCCCGCTGGTACCCGCGCCCATATAGATAAGCCTGCCGCCTTCCTGTAACGAAGCGGCTGCCGCGTCTACCGCCTGCGCCACCTGCGGCAGCGTCCTGCGCACCGCTGCTGCAACGGTGGCGTCCTGATCGTTAAATTTCGTCACCATCTCCAGCGTGGAGAGACTGTCGAGGTCCATCGTGTCTGCATTACGTGTTTCTGAAATCAGTGCGCCAAGATCCATGCTATCCTCACAAATGAATTTTTAATTCTGTATTCGGCTTAATTACTGAATATTATATTCATAACCGTTTTCCGAAGGGTCTTTTTTACTAAGCTGGCCGCCTTTTATAAGGGTAGCTGACGTGCTGAAGCGTGTTCAGACCGTTTTAAGGAGGAGCCGATGAGCTCACTATTACGTATTCGCCAACTCTATCCCACGCTGGCGCTGAACGAGCGACGCCTCGCTGACTTTTTACTGTCGCAGCCGGATCAGGCGCGGCATCTCAGTTCGCAAAAGCTGGCGGAAGAAGCGGGCGTCAGCCAGTCCAGCGTGGTGAAGTTTGCGCAGAAGCTGGGCTACAAAGGATTTCCGGCACTGAAGCTGGCACTGAGCGAATCGCTGGCGAAAAAAGACGCTATTACCGTGCATAACCTGATCTTAAGCGACGATCCGTTAAAAGTCGTGGGCGAGAAACTGCTGGCGGAAAAACAATCCGCTATCCGCGCCACGCTGGATATTAATAGTGAGGAAAAGCTAACGGAAACGTTGCAGCTGTTGAAGGAAGCGAATCGCATTGTACTGGTAGGTATCGGGGCGTCGGGGCTGGTGGCGAAAGATTTTTCGTGGAAGCTGATGAAGATTGGTATTCATGCCGTGGCCGAGCAGGATATGCATGCGCTATTAGCCAGCGTGCAGGCGCTGGATCCGGGCGATGTGCTGCTGGCAATTTCCTATACGGGTGAACGTCGCGAAATCAACCTTGCCGCTCAGGAAGCGCGGCGTGCCGGGGCCAGCGTGCTGGCCTTCACCGGCTTTACGCCGAACACGCTGCAACAGTGCGCCACGCATTGCCTTTATACGGTGGCCGAAGAGCAAACCACCAGCAGCGCGGCAATCTCTTCGACTTCTGCGCAGCTGGCGCTGACCGATCTGCTGTTTATGGCGCTGGTGCAGCACGATCCCGAACGCGCTTCCAGCCATATCCGCCACAGCGAGGCGCTGGTGAAGAAGCTGGTTTGAGGCTCGCGCCAGCGGTAAAGCAAGATAGTGCTGTCTGGATAGTTCAAATGCGCAACAATGGAATTTATCTTTTTTTTCAAACAGATAGGTAAGACCCCGCACTTAACTTTAAGCGGGCTGTTTTGATTTTTCTTTATAGATCAGTTATAAACGAAGGCTAATTTTCTCAGTTGGCAGTACTAAAATTACTCCCCTGAAGGCAGGCGCAATGATTATCCATAAAGGAAATGGCGGCAGTATCCCCAGCAAATGTTATCAGGTATTTATTCAGTTAACGTTCATTCGTAACGGTTTAACCTCCCTTGTGCCAAGGACTCTATTCTAAATGAGCGAATTACCTTCCTCCCGGAAATATACAAGAAATGAGCAAGTCACCAGGGTAATATTTTTTGGTTCTCTGGCATTACTCTTATTGATACTGCCTTTCGGATTTGTTCATGAAAAGGCCAGCAGAGTTTCATTCTATCTTTGTAGCTATCTTTGCGCCGCTGGCATTTTACTGAACTTTAAAGATATCCGCTCAACGCTTTTTAATTCCAAAATAATCCTTCCCGGCCTGCTATTGGCAATCATGTTTACAGTATGGTCACTGTTCGCATCGTATAACAAAATTCCCGGCGTGGATAACGGCCTCTTATTCACCCCGGCTAAACGCTGGTTTTTAGCTACGCTTATCGCTTTGTTTACCCTGTGGGGCGTAAAAAAAGAGCTGATCAGTAAGACGATACTTTATAAATTAACGTGGGTTTCGTTATCTTTTGCCTTTATCCTTTCCAGCGTTTACGGCATCTGGCAGCATATAAACGGCGTCGACAGGATCGTTCTTGGCATAAACCGCGCTACGCTTACCGCCTATGCTTATAGCGCGCTGGCGTTGGCTATGATGACCATGCTTAATCAAATAAATTCGCTATCCGTCAGGTTTACCGCCATCATTTTTACCTGTTTGCTCTCTATATATATCATTCTACTGACTGAAACCCGTTCTGCCATGTTTATCCATACGCTTCTGTCAGTGGCGATAATGGTTAGTGCGCTCTGGCGCGGTAAACTCATCAAACCTTTACCGGTGATAGCCATCGTTATAGCTTTTGCGACCATCGCTACCTTTGGTAAGAGCATCATTTATTCACGAGTTGATACCACGCAGCAGGAAATAACACGATTCAGTCAGGGTGATGACCACACATCTTTGGGATCTCGTTTTACCCTGTGGCAATCGGGCCTTGTGGCTATTCAGGAAAATCCGCTGGGTCAAACCCAGGTCACCAGAAACACTATAATACGCAACTGGATCACTACAAACCATCCTGATTCATTTGCGCTGGAATATATTGATGTTCACTTGCACAATGAATTCCTACAGTACACCTCGCTATTTGGCGTTTTTGGCTTCCTTATCCTTTTATTCTTTTTTATAAAATTGATTTTTGATAATGGTACAGCAGGTATCTTTAGTAACCCTGTCTCGATTATGGCAATCTCTGCGTTGCTGTATGGCATGACAGATGTGCTGTTGACCTCTATAGAGTATATAGTACTGCTCAGCACACTGATTTTGTTGGCCAGCCTCAACAGCAATAAAAAAGTAATAGCGGATAAAAGATGAGTAATATAGCCATTTTCGTGATCAATTTGCCTGTCTCTACAGACAGGTTACAATCTATGCAGAGACAGTTGGCTGCTATAGGTAAAGAATTTTTTACTATTAAAGCTGTCGACGGTTCGAAAATAGCCGATGACGAGTTCTTCTTCTATAAAAGAGAGGTGAGCTACGCCATCACTAAAGGGGAAGTGGGCTGCGCAATGAGCCATTTGAAGGCTTATAAGCAGCTGGTGGACTCTGACTATGATCTAGCCTTAATTCTGGAAGATGATGTCACCGTTCCCGCCGATATTGGGAAACATTTGGAGAGTATCGCTAAAAATAACAGTGACAGGCATAGTACCGTCACTCTGCTTTCTGATATTAACCAATATCAGAACAAGCAGCTTTATTCTACAGATAATACGCATCATGTTCATAAAGTACTTAATGCAGCCTTCTCGCACGGCTATGTGATCAATAAAGCGGCGGCAAAAAAGATGCTGGCCAACCTCTTTCCAGTCTGGTGCGTCGCAGATCAATGGACAACGTTTCAAGAGTTTGGGTTAATTGATCTTCACGGGGTAGTGCCATCATTGATAAATACCTATGAACCGTTGGAAAAAGTTACCACTATCGGGGACAGGGGTTCAGAGTCTATAAGAAACGAGAAAAATTTAATATGGGGCAGGATTAGAGATTCACGCCCTGTAACGTTAAAAGTAAAGAAAAGCTTGTGGCTGGCTTTTGTCAGGCCCTTTATTTCCATTAAGAAAAAATATTAATCTGCCAATAGCATTCGAGGTAGTGAATAATAAGTCACTATCTCGAGAGTTTTCTAAGTCTAAAATAAATGTAATTTTATTAAACGAACGTAAGGCAATGCTTTGCTTAACTAAAGATTTAGGAAATTGCCCCCCGGAACTTGACCATTATTTTTATTCATTTCCATGTTGAGCAAGATGCGGAAACAATCTTTATTATTATGTGAATTACCACACGAAACAGTACATTTTTCAGAGGCAGTCAAAAACATCAGAAACTGAAAATAAATAGTATATTATAACAACTGATTTTTATTTCATTACATAGCTTGTGCAATATAATTTGCATCATAGTTACTTTTACTAACAAGCAGGAAAACTATCAGTAAAGCAGCTTTTTTGCCGCTTTACTGGAATATTATAATACTATTCAGGGCTTTTCAGGCCAAACGATATCAGGAGCGTCACTGATATCAATCCGGTTTAGCAAGACCCTATATTTTTTCCATGCGGTAAGCTGCGCTGCTTCTTCCCTGGTCGCCTCATCTAGCTCGATTGCATCCTGCAACGGGGCGATAGCTATCGTTGCTTCTGCTATTAAAGTTCTACGTTGTTCTTCTGCGAGGGCCAACAACTGTTCTGCTGTAGGAGCTGGCGGAGAAATTAAAATTGGATTGCCATAATTATCAGCAGTTATAATTTTCCCCTCAGCCTGCCCCGCATATAGTTTATTATATACCCCCTCACTGACCATAACGGCATCATCGGGCCAGCCATTTGGTGAGGCTTCATAATCTGCTTTCATGGTCTCTGGGTAAAAGCCGTTAGTTTTTTTACTGTAAAAATAGTTATTCATATTTAATATCCTAGCGCGATCCAATGAAAACCAAGGCTATTAGTGGTGGTTCTGCTTGAAAAAACAGAATTATTAGCAACTTGTAAATAAACAACTCTCCCCAGATCCTGATCGGTTCCTAAACTGCCAATAACAGCCAAGGCAGCTCGTGGGAAGGAAATATTAAAATTATGGTTTTCAACATTGCTTGAACCGTTTGAAGTACTCCCCCATTGAATAATAAAACCGGTCGATATATCTTTAAACCAGCCTGCCCCACTAAATTGTGTGGATGGGTTGTTCGGGCCAAAAACCCGCTGCCCCATTTCAGTCAGGTAGCGAGAAGTATTCAAATCGCCATTGCCACTGATTGTAATTCTACCTGTTTCAACAGAATTATCTGAATTAACAGTACGAAGAACAAATCCACCTGAACCAGAACCTCTGTTACAGACTAATGCCCCTTCCCCCGTACCGTTACTTTCATTCCATTGCATGTACATACCCTGCGAGTTTCCTGGCATCGTATGGTTGTTAACAAAAATACCGGGGGCTTTTATACCGTTGGAGCCTACAGTACCGCCTTCTGCAGGAAAAGCCCCCACGTCTGCCGCGCTAAGCCCGTTTTTTAACGCCAGGCTACCCAAACCAAGATTGCCGCGCGCCTGCGCTACGTTATTTACATCCGCAAGGTTTTTGCCGGTCTGCAAATACCGGCCATCCAGCTGAGCAGTTGCATTATTTAACAAGGCTTTTAACAGTGTGGCCTGTAATGCCGCTGTGTCGCCATCGTCCAGCACATCATTACCGGATTTATCTGCCATAAAGCTGGCTACGACGGAAGCAATCGTTGAGGCCTGTCGCCAGACCTTATTCAGCTGTTCGCTTCTGGCGATGCCGGTTTGAAAGCCGTTTGCCGTAGCATCCAGCGCTTCGTAATCCGCCTGTGACAGCACGTTTGCGCTTTCGCCCGTAGCAAAAGGTTTAAAGTCATTTTTTGCCATCGTTATTCTCCATTAATTTCATAATTTACCGTGACGCCAGCGGGCTTGATCGCCAGATAGCCCTGCTTAATAATCTCTTTGGTAATGGTGGACAGGTTTTTTGCCGTCACATATACCGTTACGGTCATATCCTGATTATCGGTAAAGGTGATATTGATATCCTGCTTCGTATAGATTTCTTGCAGAATTGCGGGCAACGTGTCGGCCGTGCCGTCCCACTTATTGGCGCCGATTTTAGCGCGCAGCATCGTGCGATAATCCTCATCATCCACTTTGATAATGCCCGAATCGGGTTCATACCTGTCTTTCCAGCTGCCAAGGTCGAAGCCCAGCGAGGCCTTATCAAAGGTAAAAAAGTAATCTTCAATCGGTGCGTTAATACTTCTGGCTCGCCCGATCCACTCGCCTAAAATATCAAGCTGCGCGCCGGTAGCGTTGTCTAAATCTAACGCCGTTACGATTTCGCTAAAGAGATCGATAATTTCTTTTTGCGGCCGCGTGGTTAAATCAATGTGCTCGACGTATTTCGCTTTTCCGCGATGGTAGTTGGTGATCAAATCGGTATAGTTCATGCGGTCACCGATATCGTAATATTATCCGCCTCGCAGCTGGCAAATTCGTTATAGCCGATAGCGATATTGCCTGAGGAAAGCGCGGCTTCGCTTTTTCCTGCCAGCAGGCTCAGGATGTCGTAGTACTGGCTGTCCGTACTGTCCTGCCCTGTCGTCAGGTTAGCGGGCGAATAAAGACGGCTGAGCAGAACGCTGTTGCCGATCCCCAGACTATTGATATAGGCCGCCAGCGCCTTTTTAATTTTCTCCGCGATGGGGCTGGTGTAGCCCGTCAGCGCTTTCAGCTCCAGCGACAGATAAACCGGCACCGGCACCGGCCGCGAAAAGCGGATCGCCTGCGGCGTGCCATAGCTGTCGGCAAGCGTTATGGTGGTATTGCCAAACGTGCCTACGCCCAGCGATTTCTTTTTGCGAATAACGTCGGCGATCGTATTTGCGTCACCGCCCTGCACCACTGCCGAAATAGTATGGCCGGGCAGCCCATTCGCATCCTTATCATCGCTGTCGTTCTGGTAAAGCTTATGCCCGACGACGCCTGCGATATTTGAAATTGCGCCGTCCAGCGCGTCAAAAGTGGTCAGCGCCGTCAATGAAACGCTTTGCGCCTGGCGCAGCCGCAGTTCCGCGTCCGTTTCGGCAACGCTTCCCGTGGCCGCCGCGTTCAGGTTGGTCACCGTCTGCCAGCCGCGCGTCGGCGTGTTGATTTGGTTAACGGAACCACTTACCGCCGCTATCGGCCCGGTTTCCGCGCAGGTGGCCGTCACGGTGACCAATCCCGTGGTGGCAATCGTTACGCTTGCGGGCAGGTTCCAGATAACGTTATTACTGTCCCTGACCGAGCCGTTAACAATGGTGGTGCCCGGCGTGCCGCTCAGCTGTAAATCCACCGTTGAGTTGGTCGCGGGTTTACGCACGATACCGTTGATTTTTACATTGCGCGTCAGCGCGTCGCCCACCGCGGTGGACGGCGAAAACGAGTTGTAGCAGGTTATCGCCATATTATTGGCATCGTGGATAGCCAGCGCCATAATCGCTATCATCTGCCCGTCTTTGCTGTCCGGTTCCAGATAGGCGTCGGTGCCATAAATTTGTCGGAAATAGTCGGTCAGCGCGCTGAGGATTGTCTGGTAATCAGGCGCGCCGATCCCCTGGGCCGTTATCGTTGCCGATAACCCCAGCCTGTCTGTCTTAAGAGCCATTATGCCTCGCTTGTTACTGTCGTCGTGCCGTACAGCGTTTCCACGGTTACCGTGAAAATTGCCCGGCGGGATGAAGAGTCGAACGTGGTATTGAAAGAGAGAATGGACTTAACGCCCTGGGTGGCAAGGATGCGCTGGCGCAGAACCATTTCCGCCGTCGCGCTGTGCTGCTTGCCGGTCAGCGATTGCAGCCAGGGCGTGCCTTCCGTGGTATCCAGAAACCATTGCCCATACCATAATTGCAGCCGCGTTTTAATCGCCTGTGCCACGCACGCCGGCGAGTTAACCAGGAAAGCGCTGTCCCCTTTGCCAAAGGCGTAATCGCCGTCCTGCTCTTCTCTGCGATATCTCATTGCGGTCCCCTTGTGTAGCTGCTGCCGCTCTGGATGCCGCCATGAACGTGATCGATCTGGCTGATGCCGCCAGCGGTCTGATCGCCGGTCGAGGTAATATCGCCATTGACGTGCAGATTGCCGTTAAGCGTTAGCCGCGTAGTGGTGATATTGACCTCGCCGCTCTGTTTCAGCTCGATAAAGGCCTGGCCTTCATCCGTACGGATTTGCAAAGCCTCCGTGCTGATAGCGCTGATTTTTTCCTTCTGGGACTGCGGCCCGACCAGCGCGAAAGCGTCGGACAGATCGTGCTGACGCGGATCGACCGGTTCCTGCACGTCGCCGTTTTGCCACCAGAAGTCGATGCAGCGATCGCTGAAGATCACCAGGCATTCATCGCCCTTTTTAACGGGAAAGGTGATGGTACAGCCGCCGCCGCGGGGAAAAATCACGGGAACGTCGACCAGCAAAGGCAGCGCCTGAGAAACCGGCTGGCCGCTGGCATTGCGCACGCTGCCCTTAATGGCCGGCTGCACCACGCAGGTTACAGTGTCGGGATCGAAGGATTGAATAATGCCGGGTAAGGCTACGCGTAGCGTTGTGGACACCATGTCCGCTAAAGCCCGATACGCCTGAGCTTCCCCGCCAATCACTGACTGGATAGAAACGGGCATAAAAACTCCAAAAAAAAACCGCCTCAGGCGGATGGTTGAATTAGTGCGGCGCAGCGGGCGCCTTAAGGGCGGTCTGTTTATCCCGCACGATGCAGGTCAGTGTCATATACCAATTCTCATCACGGGTATCACCTTCGTAAGTGATACCTTTAACGATATAGACGCCGTCGGCCGCGATATCGGCAGGCGGCTGCGCGTTCTTTTGCTCGCCCTGGGGCGCCGCCTGCGGCTGCGCTTTGTTCCCTTTTGCCGCCGCCTCTCTTTCTTCGGCGGCCGCGCGGTTGACCGATTCCATGGCATTACGCATGCTGTTAAGCGCAGCCTGATTGATATGCACCAGACCATGCAGACGAAGCGTTGGGTCGATCAGGCATTTGATGTTGACCCCTTCCGTGGTCAGTTCGGGCGCGCCGATCATGCCGGTCTGGCTGTTCAGCACCACAATGCGTTCGAGATAGCTTTCTTCCGGCACCATTTGCAGTTTGCCGTCGACAAACTGCCAGGTCGCGCGGCACTGCGCGGCAACGTTATCCATCACCTGGCTGGCCGTCTGATAGAGTACCCGCCCTCTGGGGAAACGCGTGGGCGGCATGGTGCCGGTGGCGCCAGCGGTCACGCCGTAAGGATTAAAGCTGCGCAGGGTTAACCTGTGGATGGCGCTGGCATCGTAACCTGCGGCGACGGTAGTGTTGACCGTTGCCTCCATTGCGGCCTGATGACCATCGATAGCCTGAATTTTCAATACGCTTTCCGGACTAGCCTGCGTAGATTCTTTGGATCCGATCTTATCAATAAACGCATAGCGGATTTCGCCGCTAAAGATTTCGCCGTAATTTGGGCCTCCTGATTTAACCGGCGGGTTTTCGATCGCTTTTCCCACCATATAGTCAGGTATAACCGGCTCCTCTTCGTTCTTATCCGGCAGGACTCCCGTATAGCCCGCGATAAGGCGCAGCTTTTTATATTTGCCGCTCACGATCGCGTTGCGGGTTTCCGCACTCAGGTTATAAATTTTAATCTCCGCAGTGCTGCCCTTGCTTTGCACATGAGTAACAATTTTGAAATCGACCTTTAAATCGCCCAGGATAATCGACGCTTTACTGGCATCTTCCAGCAGCAGCTCACAGTAGCGCATCCAGTTAACGCTCATGCCGCCTCCGTGATAATGCAAAGATGCGCGGTGTAACCGAGATCGTACTGACCCGGCGCGGTATTGCCGCTGCTGTCGGAAAACAGCCACAGGCCAAAGCCCAGCTGCAGATAAGCATACTGCGCCACCAGGTCGGCGCCGGTCACCAGCGGAATGCCCGCGATAATATCCCCGCCGTCGCTGTTTTGCAGATCGAGAAACCAGCCGCTCTCCCGCCAGATAATGCGCATTTTATAATCGCTATTATTGATGGAAATATCGAACAGCTGATTATCGGGCGTCAGCGGAATTTCGGTAATAGTCATCAGCTGCTCCCCCTCGTGAGAACCACATTCGCCGGGCCGGGCCTGGCGACTTTCTTACCGTTATTCTGCACGGCAGAGGTTTTTGCGCCCTGCGCCATATTCTCCTTTTCCGCGCTGCTGAGCGTTCGCGTCTGCGTAATCATCAGCTCGGTCAGGCCTAACGAGGCGAACAGCACGTGTTCCGTAGAGGCATCCGTTGTCACGGAAATTGAGGTAATCAGCATATTGTTGTACAGCCGCTTGCCGGTCACCACGGTCAGCGGCTGCCTGTTGGTCATCAGCTCCCGCAAATTCTGGTAGCTTTCTGCCGGGCTTAACGATGTCTGGATACCGAATTGTGTCGTATCCATAAAGTCCACCAGCGAACCGCCGCCGGAAAAGCCTACCTCCATAGTCAGCTCCGCAGGCGAGAGATAAGCATGATCGGCGATGGTGGCGCCCGCTTCGACAGGATGCGTGGTGACGTTCAGTTTGTCGGTGTGGCTCTCTTTCATTACCACATTGGGAATAAGCAAACCGATTTTACGTTTGCTTTGCATTAATAGCGTGGGGAAACCTTTTATCATACCGGCATATTCCTTACGGTCTGGACGAATTGCGAGTTCACATCGAACTGACTGTCCGCCACTCTCTGGGCCGTCAGGTGTGGCTCGCCACCCTGCACATAAATATTGGTTTCCTGCTGGATGCCAACGGTGCTGTCCGCCCGACTCTGCGCTATTTCACTTTGCCAGGGTAAACGGCCGCCCATGCTGAAAGGCAGCGCGCCTGTCAGATTGTCATTGGCAGACCACGTCATCACGTTCGCCAGCATCCGGGCCTGCTGCGGGTTCAACGGGCTGTTTGGATCCGCCAAACCCGGCAATGAGATGTCCGACACGGCGGCCTGTGTCTCTCCGGCCATTTTTTTCACAAAGCGCCAGATTGGACTGTTGGCCAGCTTATTAGTGATATCGGTAAAGAAGTTATCGAAATAGTTCTTCACCTTATCCACGGCGGCGGTCATGCCCGCCGACCAGTTACCCGTCACAAAATCGGTAATAGCCTGTAGCCCGCCCTTCCAGTCAAGCGTGCCTGCCGTAAGCTGGCCGAATTTCTCCAGCAGCCAGTCCAGCGCCTTTTTGGCCGCGTTGATGCCTGGCGCCCACTGGTCCCAGTCAATCAGGGTTTTTCCGCCCTCCTGCCAGGTTTTATAGCTGTCGTAAAGCGTGAAAAGCAGCGCTACCAGCGCCACGACTATTCCTATGGGCGAGAGTAAAAAAGCGCTGTTCAGCGCCAGCCAGGCCGCCGTCATTACGCCAAGCGTGACGATCAGCTCCTGCGAACTGCTATCCAGCGAGTCCCACCAGCCGCTTAAATCGGCCACCGCCTGGATCAGACGCAATATGACCCTTTCTCCCACTTCGGCAAGCAGCAGCAGCAGGCTTACCGCGCCATCAAGCACGCGCTCGACGTCAGGCGCGTTGTCGGTCAGCTTCTTCGTAAAGTTATCGAAGATCTCCCCAAGTCCGTTGTTCAGCCGGCTGCTGCTGTTGGTTTGCAGCAGTTCGACAACCTCATCAAACTTGCGCCTGGCCGTCATAAAGTGGTCGGCGCCGGAGACGGCCTGCGTCATATTGACGCCGAGAGAGTCGGAAAGCTGGTTATAGTCGCCGATAAATTTCCCCAGCCCTCTTTGCATAGCGACCAGGATATCGGGCGCAAGTCCCAGACTATTGGCGGTCGCCAGCGCCTGCTCTTCCGGCATAGCGCCAAGCCTGCTGCTGGCCTCGCTGAAGAGTTCGCTGTCCGTTTTTTTCTGGCCGCTGGCGTCGCGCGTTGCCACGCCCAGCTTATTCAGGCGCGCTTGTGCGCCCGGCTTATTAATGAGGGTCTGGAAAGCTTTCGCTATGGCATCGTTGCTGAGGCCGGTCTGGGCCGCGCCGTATTCCAGCGCGTTGAGATCGCCCGCTGGCGTACCGGCATTCTGCGCACGGACGCCAAGCTGCTCCAGACGGCTGGCGAAGCGGTTGATGTACTCCACCAGCGCTTTACCCGCCTGCTCTACCGTCTGTTTGATCTTTTGCAGATCGAGCGCCTTTGCCGCCTGTTCGTTGTTTTGCCAGCCCGGCGCCTCAACAAACTGCCTGACTTTTTGCCAGCTGGCGGCCTCCGCCGCCAGCTGTGTATCCAGCACCATCAGAAAATTTTTTGTATTTTCAGCGTTCATTGGCCTGTTTCCATTGCTCAATGCGGTGTTGATTATCCGCTTTCAGATCCAGCCAGTCGTTCAGGCGGGCAATATCCGCCAGATCCACTGAGCCATCCTTGAGCGCGGTGTAGCTGATAAGCCCGGCATCCACCGGGCGCATCAGAAAATCTTCCCCGTCAGGAAGCGTTTCCAGTGTCAGCCCGCTGCCGGGACCTCGCTCCTGCTGACGGGGAGTTCGGGCAAAAAACTGCCCAGCGAATCCTCCACTACCCGCAGCACCAGCTTCAGCATGGTGATCAGATCGAGGTCATCGAACATCAGCACACCCTGAGAGAAGATCGGCACCCAGCTTTTTGCCTGCTGGCGCGAGACTACCGCCAGGCAGGGATGCAAAATCGCATTGGTGTCTTCCTCGCTCATGTCGGCCAGCGAGTGCGCAATAGCGGGCAGCGCTTTTTCCAGCACCTGGAAATAGTCGCCCTGCGCCGCCGCCGATTTCACCGTGTTAATGTCGGAGAGCAGCCCGGCCAGCAGCGGCAGCAGCTTTCGCGAGACTTTAAGCTGTTGAAAAACGTCCAGCTTAGCGATACGGAACGTGGTTTCGTTGAGTGTGAATTCCATCGATTAATATTCCCCCATCACCACATCGATTTTGATGCAGTCGAAGATCCAGGCGGTGGTGCCGCCCTCTTTGGCGAATTTACGATCGGGCAGCTTCTGGAAGGCCACGCCGCGCGCGGTGATGACTTCACCCGAGGCGCTGTTGCGGATCACGATAATATTTTTCCCCCAGCTGGCAGAGCTTGCGCTCTGCGCGTTATAGGCCAGCGAAAGCTTTTTATTCACCGGCGAGGTTTCCAGCAGATTAACCGTAATCTGGCCGGACGTGCCCGGCAGCAGGGTATTCATCCCTTCGCCGTCAATCCCCAGCTTCATGCTGTTTTTATTTTCCTTCATGGAAACGGTAATGCCCTCTTCCGAGCTGCCGGAACCGCTTCCCAAATCAAATACCGCGCCCGGGCCAATAAAAGAGGCGGTAACATCCATAAATGAATAGGCAGACATATTTTTTTCCTTAGCGAACAACGTTAATTTGGACATCGGCGTAGTGCACGGCACCGGCCAGTTTGCAGGCAACCTGCATCAGCGGCGCTTTACGCGCTTCGCGATCGGCCTGCGACTGCAGCGCCAGCGGCTGGGCATAGACGTAATAGCCTTTGGTGAGCATGTCGCCGGCAGCCAGCTGGCCAATCTCGCCGCCGTTCCAGACGCCCGGCGCGATCAGCCCGTTGGTCACGGCCTGATCCATAGATGCTTCCACATTGCCCATCAGCCGGGTAATGCCCGCTTCGGTCTGCGGAATTTTGCTGGCAGAGGTGTAGAGCAGGTTATACAGGTTGGTCTGCACGAAGTTTTGCAGCCAGTCCAGCCCGTGGCGCTCGTCAAAGAAGTCGCCGTTAGCCATGACGCCCTGTTGCAGAATGGCGCTGTCGTTGGCGAAAAGGACATAGACGTTGGCCCTTTTGCTTTCCAGCGCGGCGGCCTGCCTGGCGTTCAGGGTTTCATAAGCGATGCCCGGCTCCTGCTTAAATTTCAGCGTCAGCGTGGTGTTGCTGCCGTTGAAATTAACGGTAAAGGCACGGGCGAACGCGGAAATCGCGGCAAAGCGGCTGCGGGTGGAATACTGCACAAAGGTGCGCGCATAGCCTGCCGCTTTCAGCCGGGCGGCGACGTCCGTGGTGGAAGTTGCATCCAGCACCGCTGCGCTGCCGGTGGTAACGGCAAAGACACGGCTTTGACCGGCTGATTCGATAGCCGCCGCCACGCCGAGTACATCTTCGTCGCTGATAACGTCGTCTGCGGCGGTGGCCACGGCCAGGCCGTACCAGTTAGCATATTCCAGCGCGGCGTTGACGGCTTCGACCAGCGTTTCTGTCTTACCCTCTTCGTCCGCGGCGAGCGTTTTAGCCCAGCGGCCGATATAAAGCTGCTGCGGCTGCGGCGACTGCGCAAACCAGACGGCGGCCGCCTGGTATTCGGCGGAATCCAGGCCAAAGTCGGCCCCAATATCGGCGGCGGCGGTATAAAGACGCAGGCGTTCCGTCAGGGGGATTACCGTGGCGCTCCCCATAATCAGCATTGAGCCAAAGTTACGACCGGAAGCGGCAACGGGTGACATCAGGACGTCAACATTCACGATGCCGGATAAAGGCAATCCTTGAGGCATATTTTATTCTCCAAAAAATTGAACGGGTGTTTCCACCAGTGAGTAAATTCCGTAGAGACGGAATATTTTACGAACAACATTGACCGTTAATTCATAACGGCGGGTCTGAGCGTTATTAACCATTTCCAATACGGTGGTAATATCGCTGCAATCGCTGACGCCAAGCGAAAGCTGTTTTAAAGCGGCAAGGTTTTGCGCCAGCATATTTCCGTCGCGAAAACGAGCGGCATAAAGCTGGGCGGAAGGGCCATAGAAATGCAGTCGGCATTCCATCCGTTCATCCCGCCACAGCTGGACATTGTCCTCCTGTTGGTTAGTCAACACGGGCGTGCCTTCGGCGGCGATTTTCATCACCATAAAAGCGCAGCCGCTTTCGCCGGTCGGCAGCCATGCAGGCGGCGACGCGCCGTCGTCAACCGCCACCCGATCGGCAGCCAGGCCGGTAAGCCCCTGGATCCACGTGCTGAGTTGTTCTTCCAGCGCGGCGTCCCTGGCTGGTTCGTCATTAAGCGGCGTCAGCCAGCCGGCTGTTTTACTGGTATTCGTCACCAGCACACCTCCTGTTAGTTATTGCAATGAAAAGCAAATTGCAGGCAGCAGAAAAGCGGATGAAAAGATTTCATCCGTCGGGATATAACGCTTATTAAGGCTGACACTGCTGGCGAATATAATCCTGTAATCCCGCTATCTGAATGCGGGCCGTTGCTATTCTTTCTCTGAGAGTGAAATAATACCGTTGAGCGGCGTCAGTAAGTCGGGGGCCGGCTGCATCAGCCACGCCGACGGCGCGGGCCGTGGAGGCGCTGTGGCAGCTGGCGGCGAGCTGCAGCCTGCGCTGGCCAGCAGCAACATCATGCTCAAGCTGGCCAGCGTTTTCCCTGGCCTGTTGCAGTTGCGAAACATATTTTTTATCCATAGCGGCCGCGGCGTTAAGCCGTTGCTGTAGCGTATTAACCTGCTCCTGCTGCTGCCGAAGCTGATTACGGGTATCCACATAGTGGGAATGATAAAAAAGCGCGGTTTTTACTGCGGCCAACATAACAACCGACAGAAAAATAAAGATTAGCCATTTAGCGTTCATTCATTTCATTCGTCCTCTCCTTTTATTTATCAGAAATAGGCCAGCTTGCGGTTTACGCCGTTAATTTTAACGGTGATATAGCCTGCAGGCGTTGCGGTCGCCGCCGGCGCTTCCGCTACTGCCGTCGTCAGCGTCGCCAGGCTGCCGTCAAAGCCATAACCGGCAGTGCCGTTATGAAAATTCATCACCGTAGAGAGCGTGACGCGTTTAGTGGTATCCAGATCGGTGACTTCTGAGAAGTCGGCGCTGAACAGCGAGCACTCTCCCGCTTCAAAGCGCGACGGGCCGGTGGTTTTCAGATTGACCATCACGTCGCCGCACTGCGCCTTGAGCTTGATCCAGACTTCGCCGTACAGGCCTTTGCTGTCGCTGGTTCTGACAATGCAGTCAACCACGCCCGAATCCCCTTCATAATGCAGGTTGCCGCCAACGGAGCTGGCGCCGCGATAAAGGTTCAGGTAGGCCTTACCGCAGACGTTGGTCAGCAGCGGCGCATCGGCAGGCTGCGTAACGGTATCCCTTAGCGTTTTGCCGTGCATTTCCAGATGCCAGTGCTGGTTGGCATGAGGGAAAAAGAATTTGCCGACGCGGAACCATTTATCCTCATCCGTCGTGTTGCTGACGCGGTAGCCGGAATACCAGCCGGCCTTCAGGGAACCGGTCATCTCCGAACCGTAGTTTTCATCGCGACGCCAGCCGTATTCAAAGCCTGACAGCCACGGCGTACCGGATCTGCTCAGGTCGACTTTGGCGCCGGACTGAAGGCTGAGGGCGCGCATCGTGGCCCTGGTGTAGTTCAGCTTCAGCGGATTTTCAGAAGACTCGATGCTCAGCGCGTCGATAATCCACTGGCCGTTGCTCAAATCGCCGGGGAAACGCGTGTGTTCAATCCAGACGTTGCGGATCAGTCCCTGGGTGACGCGCGGCATATAAAGCGTGGCGTCGCTGTATCCTTTCTGGAAATTACAGTTCGACAGCTCGACCGCCGTCGAGTGATCCCAGACGCCAATAACAGAATCCGACCACTGGATATCAAACACTCGCGCATAGGTGGTGTTGCTGTAAATCTGATCCAGACGCGTATCCAGCGTATCGAGCAATTTGAAAGCGGCGCCGCCGATATTCTCAATGCGGCAGCAGGTAATATTGACGAACTCGCCTTCAATCACGGTATTTTCAAAAAAGGGCTGCGTGTTGCTGACCATTTCCGGCGTAATCACGCCCGTATTGGTTTCGGTGTCCGCCGTGGCCTGACCGTCCCAGAAGATGCCGCGGATAGCGGTGCGGCGCGCCTTCACTTTAAATACCGTCGCGGCGGACTGGTCGGAAACAATAATGGTGCGCGGTGACACGCCATATTCGCAGTCGTCACCGTACAGGCTGAAATAGTTGATTTCGCCTTCGCCGGTAAGATCGACCGGGTTTACCAGGAATTTCCCGGCCGGGAAGCGAATACCCACGCCGTGGATCGGATTTTTGCTGGTATCGCTAATCGGCGATGAAAAAGCCTGTCCCCATTTATACATATTGATGCAGGCGTCATGGTTGACTTTACCATTGTCCGCATCGAAATTACTGTCGCCGCGCAGACGCTTGCCGCCGAAATGATAGATATTAATATCTTCGACGTTATCAATAATACGCTTCCAGTAATAGCCGCCGCCCGTCGCTACCGCCACGGAGCCGCCATCATCCTTTGATGCTGCTATCGACGCATCAATAAAGCCGACGAAACGCCCGCCGCCCTGAAAGGTGGAATCTTTATCGTAATAACGTTTCAGCATGGCGATATCGCCAGAGGCGGAAGGTTTGGTGGTGCGCAACTCTGCAAATGAATTAACTTCAATCATCTTGATTTCCTTGGGTTGTTGGTTAGTTATTTTTATGGTTATGGCATAGCGAAACGCCACGGTTTTTAGCGAAGAAAATAAAAAAGGACGTTTTTATTTTTTCAGAAAAAGAGCGGCTTCTCTTTTTCTGCGTGGCAGCAGCACGTCAGATAACTGACCGGCCCTTTTCCATAACAGCATGGCTTCTGCGGCGCCCTCATAATCGCCTTGATTTAATTTCTTTAACAGCGTCGAACTATTAAAAGCGCTGACGCCAATATTGAATACCAGACTACATAAAGCATCGTACTGATTTTGCGTCAGACTGACGCTGACTTTTTCATTAATAAAATGCTCAACATGCGAAATATCCGCAAGCAGCAGCTTATTACTTTGCTCAGGCGTAATGACCATGCCGTCCGCTATCGTTTTACTGGCAACCAGGCCCGTATGCCCGACGCCGATAGTTAATATGCCGCGGCTATCCCGATAGGCCGTAAGTTTTTCACCTTCTTCCTGCTTGATAAAGCTGATACCGTCAGGGCTGATTTCCATCTGGCTCTCCCGTTCTTTTGTTGATCCAGCGCTTTAACTTTTCGCTGATATAGTCATTACCCACGTAGCCAATATAAACGGCAAAAACCTGGGCGGCGGCCTCGGGCATATTCCAGTTCAGCAGCGCGCCAATTACCTGCAGCGTCGGCGCCGCAAAGAAAGCCAGGGCGCTGCACGACACCGCGTCAAGCACACGCTTGCTCCAGGGGGTTCGGGCACAAGCGCTGCGCAGCAGGGAAAACATGGCGGCGATGCCGGCATAGCCCCATTCTGTTTTATGGCTGTAAAGCCAGAGTCCGACACTGGCCCAAAAGCCTGGCTCCTGAGGAAACATGCTTTATATCTGGCCTCCTGTATCATTACGGCGCAGGGAAAGCTTGCTCCCTACATCGTTTTTTGAGATGTATTTTAAAGTTTTTTTGATCGTTTGATTATTTATATGCTGCCAGATTATTGCGGACTATTCGTTACGAAAACCTTTCCCTTTTTTATTACTTGCCGTCGGTCACTTATCCATACTGCTACATTACGGCGTCTATTTCGTAACGAAAACCATTTTCTTTAATATCTTTTGCAGCCGGTTGTTTATATTCATGATGCTATATTACCGCGGGAAATTCGTTACGAAAACCTTTCCTTTTTCATTTCTCCCTGCCTGTCACTAATCCATACTGCTACATTAAGGGGTTTATTTCGTAACGAAAACCCTTTTTTTTATTATCTTTTACAGCCGGTTTTTTTATATCCATGATGCTATATTACTGCGGGGAACTCGTTACGAAAACCTTTCCTTTTTTATTTCGCCCTGTCTGTCACTAATCCATGCTGCTACATTAAGGGCTTTATTTCGTAACGAAAACCCTTTGCTTTAATATCTTTTGCAGCCGGTTGTTTTTATCCATGATGCTATATTACTGCGGGGAACTCGTTACGAAGAACTTTTCCTTTTTCATCCCTCCCTGCCTGTCACTAATCCATGCTGCTACATTAAGGGGTTTATTTCGTAACGAAAACCCCTTAGTGCTAATTTTTTTATTTAATAACTCAGGAAAGTTTGAGGCATAAAAAATGCACTCCTGCCTGCCAATAAGGCAGACAACGGAGTGCATATAGAAAACATTCTCTTTGTGGTTCGCAATCGTTAAAGAACCATGTTGCTACTTTACGCGTATAAAATCGTTACGAAAAGCCCTGATCAATATTATTTTTGCTATGTATGCAAATTGCGTAACAACGTAGACTTGCCTTACGACATCTGGTCATAATTAAATTATTCTTTGCTTTTATATTTTTATATTCGTAACGAAGAAATTTTATATCCAGGCATCCATTTCCAGCTCCGCATCGCTCATAATTATACAGGCATCAATAAAGGTTTCAGCTATCATCAGCTGGTTCCTTACTTTGCCTTCCGAGCATTTCTTTTTCCGGGCAATGGCGGATTTGGAAATATTATAGAGGTAGTGCAGGATAATCAGCTCGACCTCGTCCGTACGCCCGACCTTGTGCAATTTGGCGATAGCCGCATCGACAATCAGCCCGTCGCTGTCGCTACAGGAGAGTCGGCTTCTCCGCTCATCCGGCAGCAGCCCTTTAAAGCCCGCCGCAACCGGCGACCAGTCAAGCTGCGTGCCCTCTGCCACAGCCCAACCGCCCCAACGTTCCAGTACTTTTTGTATATTACGCATCAACCGACCTCCTTTTCTTACCTGACTCTTTTGTGGCCTGCCCGATCGGGCAGGATGACTGTGGCGATGAATTATACTAAACTGCATTATCTGATGAAGCATAATCGCCTTAACAACACCTATTCTAATGCAAAAACGCATAATTGCAACGTTAGCGCGCAATAACAGGAAGATAAAATGATCTTTGATTTGGATGTATTCAACAGTAACATCAAGCACTTGATGGAAAGAGAGGGCATCGGCAGCGTGACGGAGCTTTCTAAAAAGGTCAGGCTACAGCAGTCCACCCTGCACCGGCTGCTGACGGGAGAAGTGAAAGACCCAAAGTACACCACGCTGAAGTCTCTGGCGGATTATTTTCACGTTTCGCCCATCGATCTGATCGAGCGCGACTTACAGGCATCGGCTGCACAACATGCGCCGGGCGTGACAGGCGAGCTTCACTCGCTGGTGCTGCATAAGGTGCCGGTTCTGGGCAATACTCAACTTGGCCACAGCGGCTACTGGAGCGATATGCAATATCCTGTTGGCAATGGTGACGGGTTTCTACGCTGGCCTTCCTGCGATCGCGACGTCTACGCGCTGAAATGCGTGGGGGATTCGATGATGCCAAGGATCAAAGAGGGTGAGTTTGTGATCGTGGAGCCGAATCAGAATTTTCATCCGGGCGATGAGGTGCTGGTGGTCACCAGCAGCGGCGAGGTGATGGTGAAAACCTTCCTGTTTAAACGCGACGGCTTTTACCATCTGCTGCCGGTTAATGAGGATCACGCCCCGATCCGCCTGCCGGTTGAAGAGGTTACGCAGATGCAGTATGTCGCCGGCATTGCGAAATCTTCGCTCTGGCATCCCTGAGCAACAACGGCTGGCTAACGACCCGAAGACAGGCCGTGGGAAACGGTCGTTCAGTGTGGTAAATTACGCCCCTTCTTCCGTTAAGGGTATTCGCTGAACATGGCTTTACTGATCACTAAACGCTGCATCAATTGCGATATGTGCGAGCCGGAGTGCCCGAACCAGGCGATTTCCATGGGCGAAAGCATTTACGAGATCGATGTGAACCGCTGTACAGAGTGCGTGGGTCATTACGACACGCCAACCTGTCAGCAGGTTTGCCCTATTGATAATACGATTATCAGCGATCCGGAATGTGTGGAAAGCAGCGACAGGCTGTGGGAAAAGTTTGTGCTCCTGCATCACGTCGCCTCCTGAACGGGCGACCTCTGAGGCGCGCAGCGGTCGGACTGGCGATGCAACCAGCCCGACCGAATTAGCTTTCGATAATCACCGTAGCGCAGGCGTAGTGACGCTCGTCCGCCAGCGTGACATGAACGTGTGCGACGCCCAGCTTTTGCGCCACTTCCGCCGCCTGCTGAAAGAAACGCAGCCCCGGCTTGCCCAGCTCGTCGTTGTAAACCTCAAACTGGTTAAAAGCCAGGCCGCCGCGTATGCCGGTACCAAACGCTTTAGCCGCAGCCTCTTTTACCGCGAACCGTTTGGCAAGAAAGCGCACCGGCTGCTGATGCGCCTGATACTGCGCCCATTCGTTTTCGCTCAGCACGCGTTTCGCCAGCCTGTCGCCAGAGCGGGAAATCACGCCTTCGATACGGTCGATTTCCACGATATCCGTGCCCAGCCCCAGAATAGCCATTAGCGACGCGCTTCCCGCATCAGCGCCTTCATCTCGCTTACCGCATCGGCAAGCCCGCTCATCACCGCGCGGCCGATAATAGCGTGTCCGATATTCAGCTCATGCATCTGCGGCAGCGCGGCGATCGGCTGCACGTTATGATAGGTCAGCCCGTGGCCCGCATTCACCTTCAGGCCTTTGTCGTGCGCATAGGCCGCCGCATCTTTAATACGACGGAACTCCGCGTCGCGTACCGCGCCCTCTTCCGCTTCCGCATAGGCGCCGGTATGAATTTCGATATAGGGCGCGCCGGAGGCCATGGCGGCATCAATCTGCCGATGGTCGGGATCGATAAACAGCGAAACCTGAATGCCCGCCTCTTTCAGGCGCGAAACGGCAAAGGTGATTTTTTCCTGCTGGCCCGCCACGTCCAGGCCGCCTTCGGTGGTGACTTCTTCGCGCTTTTCCGGCACCAGACAGCAGAAATGGGGTTTGATCTCGCAGGCGATGTCGACCATTTCATCGGTCACGGCCATTTCGAGGTTCATGCGCGTCTGAATGGTCTGACGAAGAATTCTGACGTCACGATCGGTGATGTGGCGACGATCTTCGCGCAGATGGACGGTGATGCCGTCCGCGCCGGCCTGCTCGGAAACAAAAGCAGCCTGTACCGGATCGGGATAATGCGTGCCGCGAGCGTTGCGCACGGTGGCGATGTGGTCGATATTGACGCCTAACAGGAGTTCAGCCATAACAAACCTCAGAATAATGTACGAGGGCTACAGTGTACGTCCGCGCCGTTCCCCGGTACAGCCAGGCGACTTTACTCGGGCGCGTCCGCGCGTTTTTTCGGCACGAACTGTCGAAAAAGCTCCTGGCTCTTCAGGGGTTTTCCGCCCAGATAGGGCTTGAGCGCCATGCGGGTGAAACGCTTGGCGGCCCTGAGCGTCTCGCTATCCGGAAAGCTGCGTTCATAAAGTGCCCGCAGCTCGCGTCCGGTAAAGCTTTTATGGCTTTTCACCAGGCTGGCGATAAAGCCTTTTTCCTCGCGATAGATATAGGTCATATCATCCGTAACCTCTTCGCCGCTGCCCGCGCAGTGCAAGAAATCGACGCCGTAGCCAAGATGGCCCAGCATCGCCAGCTCGAAGCGGCGCAGCGCCGGTTCCGGCGAGCCGACGCCCGCAGCCAGCGCCTGCACACAGTGCAGATAGTCGAAAAAAAGCTCGGTAAAGGCGGTTTCCTGCTCCAGCACGCGAGCTATCAGCTCATTAACGTACAGGCCGCAGTAGAGGGAAATACCGGTCAGAGGAAGGGCAAGAGAGATGGGTTCGGCGCCGCGCAGGGTTTTCACCTCGCCGCGCCCGCCCCAGCGCACCAGCAGCGGCGTAAAAGGCTGTAATGCGCCTTTCAGGCTGGAACGCTTGCCGCGCGCGCCTTTGGCCAGGACGCGCACGCGGCCGTAGTTTTCCGAAAAGAGATCGAGCATCAGGCTGGTTTCGCTGTAGGGACGTCCGTGCAGGACAAATGCGCGTTGCCAGCCTTCCATCAATTACAGATCGTCTACGTAACCCAGGCTACGCAGCGCACGTTCGTCGTCTGCCCAACCGGATTTAACCTTCACCCACAGCTCCAGGTGGACTTTGGCTTCAAACATTTCTTCCATGTCTTTGCGCGCTTCAATACCGATGGTTTTGATCTTCGCGCCTTTGTTGCCGATGACCATTTTCTTCTGGCCTTCACGCTCGACCAGGATCAGGCCGTGGATATCATAGCCGCCGCGATCGTTGGTCACAAACTGCTCGATTTCCACCGTCACCGAATAAGGCAGCTCGGCGCCCAGGAAGCGCATCAGCTTTTCACGGATCATCTCGGAGGCCATAAAGCGCTGCGAGCGATCGGTGATGTACTCTTCCGGGAAGTGATGTTCCGCTTCCGGCAGGCGCTTGCGCACGATGCTGGCGATGGTATCAACGTTTTTACCGGTTTCGGCAGAGATCGGCACCACGTCCATAAAATTCATCTGCTGGCTCAGGAACTGCATATGCGGCAGCAGAATGGTTTTATCGGTAACGTTGTCGACCTTGTTGATCGCCAGCAGCACCGGCACCTTGTTCTCTTTCAGCTTGTTCAGCACCATTTCGTCATCGGCCGTCCAGCGCGTGCCTTCCACAACGAAGATCACCAGCTCGACGTCGCCGATTGAGCTGCTGGCCGCACGGTTCATCAGGCGGTTGATCGCCCGCTTCTCTTCCATATGCAGGCCCGGCGTATCGACGTAGATCGCCTGATAGCCGTCTTCCGTATGGATGCCCATAATGCGATGGCGCGTGGTTTGCGGTTTACGCGAGGTAATGGAAACCTTCTGCCCCAGTAACTGGTTCAGCAGCGTGGATTTTCCAACGTTCGGGCGGCCTACGATAGCAATAAAGCCGCAATGGGTGGTTTGTTCGCTCATTCAAGTCCCAGCTTAATCAGCGCCTGTTCGGCCGCTGCCTGCTCAGCTTTGCGACGACTGGAGCCGGTTCCCACAACCGGATCCGTCATGCCGCTTACCTGGCAGTGGATAGTAAATTCCTGGTCATGCGCTTCGCCACGCACCTGCACCACCAGATAGGAGGGCAGCGGCAGATGACGACCCTGCAGATACTCCTGCAGACGCGTTTTTGGATCTTTCTGTTTGTCGCCCGGGCTAATCTGATCGAGACGGCTGGCGTACCAGTCGAGGATCAGCTGTTCTACCGTCTGGATATTACTGTCCAGGAACACGCCGCCAATCAGCGCTTCTACGGTATCGGCCAGGATCGACTCGCGACGATAGCCGCCGCTTTTCAGTTCGCCTGGCCCCAGACGCAGGCATTCGCCTAAATCGAATTCCCGGGCCATTTCCGCCAGCGTATTGCCCCGCACCAGCGTGGCGCGCATCCGGCTCATATCGCCTTCGTCCACGCGTGGAAAACGGTGATAGAGCGCGTTGGCAATCACGTAACTGAGGATGGAGTCGCCCAGAAACTCCAGTCTTTCATTGTGTTTACTGCTGGCGCTGCGATGGGTCAACGCCTGCTGCAACAGTTCCTGATGGGTAAAAGTGTAGCCCAACTTCCGCTGGAGCCTGTTAATTACGATGGGATTCATGCGTTACCAATATCTTAATGCGAAAATTTTCCTGCACAGGGAACAGGGCTGGACACGCCAACACGAGACTGTTTCGTGTGCAGTGGCTCCCCAAGGGAAGCCACCCTTTTGCAGCGGCGCCTGCGCGCCGTCAGTGAATACCGCCAATACGGCTCAGGCGAACGCCGGTTGGCCATTGCCCTTCCTGCTTTTCAAAGCTCATCCAGATAGCGGTGGCTTTGCCGACCAGATTTCTTTCCGGCACGAAGCCCCAGTAGCGGCTGTCGGCGCTGTTGTCGCGGTTATCGCCCATCATGAAATACATGCCGGCGGGCACGACCCACGTGGACTGCGGCTGGCCCGGCTGCTGATAGTAAGAGCTTGCCTGGCTTTGCGCCTGGGTCACCAGCAGAATGCGGTGCGTGACGTCGCCCAGCGTTTCGTTACGCGTAGCGAGACGCAGACCGCCGCGGATGGTTTCACCCTTCGGCTTCTGCCAGAAACCGTTGCCGGTTTCGTTGCCGTCAAAGCCGCTGAAGGTCTGGATAAAATCGCTTGGCTCAACGTCGGAATAGGTGATCGGCAGCGCCGTATCGCAGGTTTTTTCTGGCGCGCAGGCCGGATTCACCGTCACGGTTTTGCTCTGCGGATCGTAGCTGACGCGGTCGCCAGGCAGCCCTACCACGCGTTTAATATAATCCATGCTTGGATCTTTCGGGTACTTAAACACCGCGATATCGCCGCGCTTAGGGTGCCCGGTTGGGATCAGCGTGGTCTGCGTGATCGGATCTTTAATCCCATAGGCAAATTTCTCTACCAGGATAAAGTCGCCAATCAGCAGCGTCGGCATCATCGACCCTGACGGGATCTGGAAAGGCTCATAGATAAAAGAGCGCACCACAAACACCAGCAGCAGTACCGGGAAAACGGACGCGGCCGTCTCTATCCAGCCCGGCTGCCCGGTTTTTTTCTCGCCCACATTGTCTGCTGAAGCCTCCGCAAGCGCCTGGCTGGCCCTGCGGGCCGGCGCCCACTTGTATCTGTCCACGCACCAGATAATACCGGTTACGAGCGTTGCTATCGCCAGTATCAGGGCGAACATATTAGCCATTCCAGTTCCCTCGTCGTCTTAGGCTTTACTTACTCTCTTTACCCACATGCAGAATGGCCAGGAAGGCTTCCTGAGGCAGTTCGACGTTGCCGACCTGCTTCATGCGCTTCTTACCGTCTTTCTGCTTCTGCAGCAGCTTTTTCTTACGGCTGACGTCGCCGCCGTAGCACTTCGCCAGCACGTTTTTACGCAGCTGTTTAACGGTAGAACGGGCAATAATGTGGTTGCCGATGGCCGCCTGGATCGCGATGTCAAACTGCTGACGCGGGATCAGATCTTTCATCTTCTCCACCAGCTCGCGGCCACGGTATGGCGCATTATCGTTGTGGGTGATCAGCGCCAGCGCGTCAATGCGCTCGGAGTTAATCAACACATCAACGCGTACCATGTTGGAAGCCTGGAAGCGTTTGAAGTTGTAATCCAGCGACGCGTAGCCACGGGAGGTGGATTTCAGACGGTCGAAGAAGTCCAGCACCACTTCCGCCATCGGGATGTCATAGGTCAGCGCCACCTGGTTACCGTGGTAAACCATGTTGGTCTGCACGCCGCGCTTCTCGATACACAGCGTGATGACGTTGCCCAGGTATTCCTGCGGCAGCAGCATATGACACTCGGCGATCGGCTCGCGCAGCTCTTCGATATTGTTCAGCGGCGGCAGTTTGCCCGGGCTGTCAACGTAGACGGTGTCGCCTGAGGTGGTCAGAACTTCATACACTACCGTCGGCGCCGTGGTGATCAGTTCGAGATCGTATTCACGCTCCAGACGCTCCTGAATGATCTCCATATGCAGCAGACCCAGGAAGCCGCAGCGGAAGCCGAAGCCCAGCGCGGTAGAGCTTTCCGGCTCGTAGAACAGCGAGGCGTCGTTAAGGCTCAGCTTGCCCAGCGCGTCGCGGAAAGCTTCATAGTCGTCAGAACTGATTGGGAACAGGCCCGCATAGACCTGCGGCTTCACTTTCTTAAAGCCAGGCAGCGCTTTTTCCGCCGGGTTGCGCGCCAGCGTCAGCGTATCGCCTACCGGCGCGCCCAGGATGTCCTTGATGGCGCAAACCAGCCAGCCTACTTCGCCGCAATTCAGCGCATCGCGATCGACGCGCTTCGGGGTAAAGATACCCAGACGGTCAGCGTTATACGTCTGCCCGGTACTCATTACCTTGATTTTTTCGCCCTTGCGCAGCGTGCCGTTTTTGATACGCACCAGCGAGACAACGCCCAGATAGTTATCGAACCAGGAGTCGATAATCAGCGCCTGCAACGGGCCTTCCGGATCGCCTTCCGGCGGCGGGATATCGCGCACCAGACGTTCCAGCACGTCAGGCACGCCAACGCCGGTCTTGGCCGAACAGCGCACGGCGTCGGTAGCATCGATACCGACGATATCCTCGATTTCCTGCGAGACGCGATCGGGATCGGCGGCCGGCAGGTCAATCTTGTTCAGTACCGGTACCACTTCCAGATCCATTTCCATCGCGGTGTAGCAGTTGGCCAGCGTCTGCGCTTCCACACCCTGACCGGCGTCCACCACCAGCAGCGCGCCTTCACAGGCCGCCAGCGAGCGGGAAACCTCATAGGAGAAGTCAACGTGACCCGGCGTGTCGATAAAATTGAGCTGGTAAGTTTCACCGTCAGGAGCGTGGTAGTCGAGCGTTACGCTCTGTGCCTTGATGGTAATGCCGCGCTCGCGCTCCAGATCCATAGAATCCAGTACCTGAGCCGCCATTTCGCGTTCGGTGAGACCACCGCAGATCTGAATCAAACGGTCAGAGAGCGTCGATTTGCCGTGGTCGATATGAGCGATGACAGAAAAGTTTCTTATATGCTTCATTTATATGAATTTTTTCGCTTAAACGTTCGGTTTAGTTCTTGCGGTGGACAGAGCCGTAGAGACCGACTGCAATGTACCCGCCATCAATGAGCACGCATCTTACACTGTTAGCCCCCGCCACGAAAGAATTCACATGCATAGCGTATGATTTCCCTGCGGGCCGCGCGTCTACTGCTTTAATCGTGACCGCAGCGCGACGGGACACGCGCCGGAACGCAGGATAGCGATAAGGGATAAAAGTGCCGACGGCCTGCCGGATTAAGCGTTATTCGGTTTCAACGCGCAGCGCATCCGGCGGAAGCGCCACGCTCAGAATCACCGGATGAAAAGAGGCGGATTTCCCCAAATAGCCGGAAATGCCCTTAGCGATGATAAACCCGCCGATGCCGCCAAGCAGCGCACCCGCAGCGGCAGCCACATCGCTGTGAAACAGCATCTGAAACAGCCCGGCCACGATAAACAGGCCCAGCAGCGGCGTCATATAAACCAGCAGCGCCGAGCTGAGCAGGCTCTTCTCTTCAATGCCCAGTTCAATACGCTGCCCCGGCGCCAGCGGCTCCGCGCTGGCGATTTTCATCACGTGCGCGTTCTTTGGCCCAAGCTTGTTCAGCATGTGGCTGCCGCAGCCTTTACGGGCGGAGCAGCTGCTGCAGGAAGTTTTCATTTCTGAATGCAGCGTCGCCACACCGTTGTGCCAGGAGACCACCGTGGCCCATTCTCTCATCATTTTGCGCTACCTATGCTGTCAGCGATACGCTTGGCGGTTGAAGGAGGAAGCTCGCCAACCACCGTGATCTCTTTATTATTGCGTATTTCCGTATGCACCGTACGTCGTCCCGTGCGCAATTGTTGCGACACGCTGTTTTTGTCCGCCGCACTGACGTTGATCGAGAAGCTGAACAGCCCGTCAGAATAGAGGCGCGACTCAACCGGCTTGTTCAGCGAAGGGATCTGCCTGCGGCTCTGCGTAACCTCTTTCATGCCGTTCGGCAACCACGACGGCCGCCATGCGAAGGTGGCTTTATCGCTGGCCGGCACCGAAAGCGACGGCGGCAGGCTGGCTTTATCCAGCCCCTGCATCATTTTTCTGACGCCGTCATCCACCGCAAAGCTGACCACGCGATATTGCTCCAGCGTTTCGCCGTCCCGATCGAGCAGATCGACCCTTAACGGCAGCCGGGTATCGCTGTCCAGCCAGACAATATAGCTATAGCGAGTGCCGTCGCGCGCCACGATGCGGATCACTTCGCACAGCTGATCGGCGATACGCGTCCGCCCTACCGGTACAAAATCGTAATATTCGGAAAGCTTTTGGAAATCGGCGAACACCAGCGACGGCAGCGAATCAACAATATGTTTACCGGGCAGAGTAAAAGGCTCCAGACCTGGTTCAAAATAGCTGATCTCGTTACCGCGTTGAACGATCTCGCGGCGCGGCCCATCCATATGCAGCAGCTGTGCATAGGTCTTGCTGTCCAGAACGGCATGGCGAAAACGCAGCGACTCAATGCCCAGCCGCGAGACGTTGATATAGGCGAGTTCGTAATTGAGGGACTGGCTGGCCTGCTCCATCTGTTGCAACAGCGCCCCGGACGTGGTTTGCGCCGGGGCGAAGGAGGAATAAAACAGGCTGCCAGCCATAAGGCTGACGGCGCACCAAAGCTGCTTCATTACTGCTGCTGAATTCCTAACGACTGGTTACCCGGCACCTGAACAGCTGCCTGCTGGGCAGGCGTCTGCTCGAACTGCAGGCTTTCTGAATGCAGACGGCGCTGCAGTTCGTAATCCTGCAGCATCGCGTTAACGCGACGACGCTGATCCTGCACCTGCTGTGGCGCACTGCTGTTGGTTTCCGCCGGCACGCCCAGACTGACCGGCGACGCCTGGCCCATCATCGGCAGCGTATTGAATACCGGCGACTCTGACTGCGACTGCCCTTCAGCAGGCTGGTTATAGTGCTGCACGCCCACGATCACCGCCAGCGACACGCACGCCGCCACGCCGACCTGGGTAAGCTGCGCGGCCCATGGACGCACTTTGTGCCAGAACGGCAGCTTGTCATAGCTCTGCGGTTCGGGCTGCGCCTCTGGTATCGCTCTCTTCAACGGCAGCGGTTCTTTTTCGATAGCCGCCGCGACTTTCGCCGCGATATCGAAATGCATTACCGGCGCAACGTCGCCACGCAGGGTATCGCGGATAAGATGATGGCTTTCCCACTGTTTTTGCAGCACAGCGTCTTCAGACAATGCGGACAAAACTTCATTATCTAAAGTTTCACCATCCATTAAAGCGGAAAGTTGTTCTTTCTGCATGCCTCAGTACCCTTCCTGTGTCCGCTATCGCTAGCGTTGGATAAGTGGTTGAATTTTATTGTCGATGGCTTCACGCGCCCGGAAAATACGGGAACGAACCGTGCCCACCGGACACGCCATGATGGCGGCTATCTCTTCATAGCTCAGCCCATCCAGTTCCCGAAGCGTGATCGCCATACGGAGATCTTCGGGCAGCGTCTCAATGGTACGGAAAACCATCTGCCTTAATTCTTCCGACAACATTAAGTTCTCAGGGTTCGATATTTCTTTCAGCGCGCCAGCGCTTTCAAAGTTTTCCGCATCAATAGCGTCTACATCGCTGGCGGGCGGCCGACGTCCCTGAGCAACCAGGTAATTTTTGGCCGTATTGACGGCTATCCGATAGAGCCAGGTATAAAAAGCGCTATCCCCGCGAAACGACTCCAGCGCGCGATAGGCTTTAATAAATGATTCCTGCACTACGTCAGGCACATCTCCAGAGGGCACGTAGCGGGAAACCAGGCTCGCCACTTTATGCTGATAGCGCACTACCAGTAAATTGAATGACCGCTGATCTCCCTTCTGCACTCGCTCTACGAGAGCCTGATCCGTTAACTGCTCGCTCATCCGAGGTAATGTCTCCCCAAATCTTTTTCCACGCGTATTTGAACTACCCGTAACTCATAATTTTCGAGCAAGCATCCGCTTAGAGTAATGGTCATGAGTAAAGTTCCGTTGCGCCGTTATATTTGTGGTGTCATGTGCATCATCGCCGCAGAGTACTCTAAGAAAGCCGCTTTTTCATCTTTAAATCTTGCAGGTTCATCATAATAAACCGGCCCGGCGGGATGTACAGGAAGGCCGCCATTTTTCAGGCCAGTCCGAACGGTCTGGGGCACTGTTTTTTGCGCTGTACAGAAAAAAACCTTTTTTGCTTCTGCGAACGGCGCTATGCTCAGCAAACAACCTGTTTAGTAAATTAAACACTATGACTCTGGCATCCGATTACAGTTGTGACGTGTTAATTATTGGCAGCGGTGCGGCAGGCCTGTCGCTGGCGCTGCGTCTGGCCGACCAGCAGCGGGTAACCGTATTAAGCAAGGGGCCGATCAACGAAGGCTCGACGTTGTATGCCCAGGGCGGGATAGCGGCCGTTTTCGATGAAACCGACAGCGTTGCCTCACATGTGGAAGATACGCTGATTGCGGGTGACGGCCTCTGCGATCGGGAGGCAGTGTCCTTTATCGCCAGTAATGCCCGCCACTGTGTGCAGTGGCTAATCGATAACGGCATGATATTTGATAAAGCGGACACGGACAGCAGCTATCATCTGACGCGTGAAGGCGGCCACAGCCATCGCCGTATCCTGCACAGCGCCGACGCCACCGGCCGCGCGGTAGAAACCACGCTGGTCAGCCAGGCACTCAGCCATCCCGGCATTACCATCCTTGAGCGCAGCAACGCGGTGGATTTGATCGTCTCAGATAAAATCGGCCTGCCGGGCGAGCGCCGCGTCGTGGGCGCCTGGATCTGGAACCGCAAACGCGAAAAGGTGGAAACCTGCCGCGCCCGGGCGGTAGTGCTGGCGACCGGCGGCGCCGCCAAAGTTTACCAGTACACCACCAATCCCGATGTGGCCTCTGGCGACGGCATCGCCATGGCCTGGCGCGCGGGCTGTCGCGTGGCTAACCTGGAGTTTAATCAGTTTCACCCGACCTGCCTGTACCATCCCGAGGCGAGAAACTTTTTGCTGACCGAAGCGCTGCGGGGCGAAGGCGCGCTGCTGAAACGACCCGACGGCACGCGCTTTATGCCTGACTTCGACGAGCGCGCAGAGCTGGCGCCAAGGGATATCGTCGCCCGCGCCATCGATCATGAGATGAAACGGCTGGGCGCGGACTGCATGTATCTGGATATCAGCCATAAACCGCCGGAATTTGTCAGGGCGCACTTCCCGACCATTGCCGAAAAGCTGAAGACGCTGGGTTTCGATCTGACCAAGGAGCCGATCCCGATTGTCCCGGCGGCGCACTATACCTGCGGCGGCGTGATGGTGGATCACTATGGCCGCACCGATTTGAACGGCCTGTATGCCATAGGCGAAGTCAGCTATACCGGGCTGCACGGCGCCAATCGTCTTGCTTCTAACTCGTTGCTGGAATGCCTGGTTTACGGCTGGTCGGCGGCAGAGAATATCGCCACCTGGCTTCAGCGCGTTGGGCCGGTAGATAATTTGCCCGCGTGGGACGAAAGCCGCGTGGACGACTCGGACGAGCAGGTCATCCTTCAGCATAACTGGCATGAGCTGCGGCTTTTTATGTGGGACTACGTGGGGATAGTGCGCACCACCCGACGGCTGGAAAGAGCGCTGCGCCGGATCAACCTGCTTCAACAGGAAATTGATGAGTATTACGCCAACTTCCGTATTTCCAATAATCTGCTGGAGCTGCGTAACCTGGTGCAGGTGGCGGAACTGATGGTGCGCTGCGCCATGGCAAGAAAAGAGAGTCGCGGCCTGCACTATACGCTGGATTATCCCCAGCGGCTGGCGGAAGCCAGGCCGACCATCCTGACGCCCTGATTAACGGAAAAGATAAAAGTCGCGGGTCAGGCTGCAATGCGCTTCTGAATAACGCTGATCCGGCCCGCGTATCGTCATTCTGTCCTGAAAAAGCTCGCCCGATTCAGGCGACAGCGCCAACAGCACGCGGTTAGGCGGCCGGTTATCATTGTCGGCAACGTCGGTACGAAAACGCAGATGCCAGCCGCGCTGTAGCGCCAGTGCCACCAGCCGATCGCCTGCCGCTGTCGGCAGCACCACGCAAAAGAAACCGTCTTCGGTGATCAGCTCTTCGGCGCAGGCCAGCAGAACATCATGTGTCAGATCGGTAGTAGAGCGCGCCGAGGCACGTGCCGGCGTGGCGCATTCGCTGCCCGGTACAAAATAGGGCGGATTGCTGACAATCAGCGAGTAGCGGCGCTCGCACCGTTTTGTCCAGTGGCGAATATCGTCCTGATGGATGCGGATACGCCCGGCCCAGGGAGATGCCGCCGCGTTTTCCTGCGCCTGTCGCGCGGCCTGCTCATCCAGCTCAACCGCTTCCACGCAGACGTTTTCACCGGTACGCTGCGCCAGCATCAGCGCAATCAGGCCGCTGCCCGTGCCAATATCCAGCACGGCGGTAGCTTCCGCCACCGGCGCCCAGGCACCCAGCAGCACGCCGTCGGTGCCGACCTTCATGGCGCAGCGATCGTGCGCGATAAAAAATTGTTTAAAGGTAAAGCCGTTAGGGCGTAATACCGCTTTTTGTTGTGACATTTAAGCGACCTGAAAGGGAAACGGCGCTAGCATAGGACAATTAAGATGCAAGGAAAAGTCATTCATTCCACACAAAGAGATGAAGATCGCGCGCAATCTGTCTATAATCAGCGCCCCAAACTGAGGTAGACCATGACTGTAACCACTTTTTCCGAACTCGAACTTGATGAAAGCCTGCTGGACGCCCTGCAGGAAAAGGGCTTCACGCGCCCCACGGCAATCCAGGCCGCTGCGATCCCGCCTGCACTGGAGGGTCGCGACGTTCTGGGTTCGGCACCAACAGGTACAGGCAAAACCGCGGCTTACCTGCTGCCTGCGCTCCAGCATCTGCTGGACTTCCCGCGCAAAAAATCCGGCCCGCCGCGCATTCTGATCCTGACACCGACTCGCGAACTGGCGATGCAGGTGGCCGATCAGGCTCGCGAGCTGGCGAAAAACACGCATCTGGATATCGCGACCATCACCGGCGGCGTGGCTTATATGAACCATGCGGAAGTGTTCAGCGAAAACCAGGACGTGGTAGTCGCTACCACCGGTCGTCTGCTGCAATACATCAAAGAAGAGAACTTTGACTGTCGTGCGGTAGAGACGCTGATCCTGGATGAAGCCGACCGTATGCTGGATATGGGCTTCGCGCAGGATATCGAAACTATCGCGGCGGAAACCCGCTGGCGTAAACAGACGCTGCTTTTTTCCGCCACGCTGGAAGGCGAAGCGATTAAAGATTTCTCCGAGCGCCTGCTTAACGAGCCGGTCGAGATTGAAGCCGATCCCGCCCGCCGCGAGCGTAAGAAGATCCTGCAATGGTATTACCGCGCCGATGACGTTAAGCATAAAACCGCCCTGCTGCTTCACCTGCTGAAACAGCCGGAAGTCACCCGTTCGGTGATCTTCGTGCGCAAGCGCGAGCGTGTGCATGAGCTGTGCGGCTGGCTGCGCGACGCCGGTATCAACTCCAGCTATCTGGAAGGTGAACTGGAGCAGTTCAAGCGTAACGAAGCGATTAAGCGTGTCGTCGATGGCCGTGTCAACGTGCTGGTGGCTACCGACGTCGCGGCGCGCGGCATCGATATTGACGATGTCAGTCACGTCTTTAACTTCGATCTGCCGCGCACGGCGGATACCTATCTGCACCGCATCGGTCGTACCGGCCGCGCGGGCAAAAAAGGCACTGCGATTTCGCTGGTGGAAGCGCATGACTTTTTACTGCTGGGTAAAATCAGCCGCTACGTCAACGAGCCGCTGAAGGCCCGCACCATCGATGAGCTGCGTCCAACCACGCGCGCGCCAAGCGAAAAGCTGAACGGCAAGCCGTCGAAGAAAGTGCTGGCGAAGCGTAAAGAGCAGAAAGAGAAGAAAGATAGCGAAGAGAAGCCGCGCGTGAAGAAACGCCATCGCGATGCCAAAAACGTTGGCAAGCGTCGCAAGCCGAGCTCTGCGCCAAAAACCGACAGCGCTGAATAAATACGCTGTCCAACAAAAAACCGCCCTCGTCAGGGCGGTTTTTTTACATCTTTTATTTTATTTATTACTGTTTAACCTGATTTTCTGCCTGAAATACTGATTTCTGCCATGCAGCTGCGCGGCCCTTTCCTTGTTTTTAAATTACATCTTATATTTCAATAAACTAAGATAATATTTCCCTGATGTTATTTTCAGCGCCCGCCTTATTATCCTCAGGCAGCCGTCTTTCTCTTACAGGCTTGCAGTAAAGGTACGAGCAATCACATCGCGCTGCTGTTCAGGCGTTAACGCGTTGAAACGCACGGCGTAGCCTGACACGCGGATCGTCAGCTGCGGATATTTTTCCGGATGTTTGACGGCATCTTCCAGCGTTTCACGGCGCAGCACGTTAACGTTCAGGTGCTGACCCCCCTCTACGCGTACCTGCGGCTGGATATCCAGCGGTACGTCGCGGTATTCAAACTGGCCGAAATCGCTTACCGGTACAATTTGATCTTCTTTATAGCTGTCCTTGGCGCAGATGCAGCGAGCCTCTTCTTTTTCATTATCGAGTAGCCAGAAAGAGTTAACTAGCGCTGGATTAGTTGCTTTGGTGATTTGGATTCCGGAAATCATTGTTGCCTCCCAGGCGGTTGGTGGCTGATGAAATATCAGCAGAGAAAATTGATCTGTATCCGACCTATATAACAGCCTGGAAACCAGGCAGCTTTGACCGAAATCAAAAAGTGAGCGTCCTTTACTGTGCACATATCGTCAACTTTATGATTTATCTCAACTTTACCGCACCGCTCTTTCCTGTTTTTTTTGTATTTTTAAACTTTATTTTAAGTTTGTGTCGGTAGCGATCCGCGCTAAGCTACACCCTGATTACCCTAAAGGAGGCGGACATGGTCAATACGCTGACCTGGCACGATGTGCTGGCAGAGGAAAAAGAGAAACCTTACTTCATCGAGACGTTATCGATGGTGGCTAAAGAACGTGCGGCCGGAAAAACCGTTTATCCGCCGCAAAAGGACGTGTTCAATGCTTTTCGCCTGACGGAGCTGGGCGATGTCAAAGTGGTGATCCTCGGTCAGGATCCATATCACGGCCCTAATCAGGCGCATGGCCTTGCCTTCTCGGTGCTGCCCGGCGTGGCCGTGCCGCCGTCGCTGGTGAATATGTATAAGGAACTGGTCACCGATATTCCGGGCTTCCAGCGTCCCAATCATGGTTTTCTGGAAAGCTGGGCGCGTCAGGGCGTGCTGCTGTTGAATACGGTCTTAACCGTGGAGGCGGGACAGGCGCATTCACATGCCCGTTTCGGCTGGGAAACCTTTACCGACCGCGTGATTGCCGTCATTAACGAGCATCGCGAGAACGTGGTGTTTTTGCTATGGGGATCGCACGCGCAGAAAAAAGGCAGCATTATCGATCGCCAGCGCCATCATGTTTTACAGGCGCCCCACCCTTCTCCGCTTTCGGCCCATCGCGGCTTCTTTGGCTGCGGACACTTTTCCAAAACCAATGAATGGCTGGAACAGCACGGTGAGCAGCCGATAGACTGGACGCCGGTTCTGCCAGACTAGCTTCTCTGGCTGCGGCTGCGGACACAAAAAAAGCACCCGAAGGTGCTTTTTTTCGTTATAGCTATCAGCCTTTGGCTTTCGCTACCGCAACCATTGCCGGGCGCAGCAGGCGACCGTTCAGCGTGTAGCCGCGCTGCATGACCATCAGCACGTGATTCGGCGCCACGTCTTCGGATTCAATCATCGACATCGCCTGATGGATTTCCGGGTTAAACGGCACGTTGACGTCGCCAACCACTTCCACGCCGAACTTACGCACGGCGCCAAGCAGGGATTTCAGCGTCAGATCGATACCCTCGATCATCGCGGTCAGCTCGCTGTTCTCTTTGTCGGCCAGTTCCAGCGCGCGCTCCAGGCTGTCGATAACCGGCAGCAGCTCGTTGGCGAATTTTTCCAGCGCAAATTTATGCGCTTTTTCCACATCCAGTTCGGTGCGGCGACGAATATTTTCGATTTCGGCCTGAGCACGCAGCTGCGCTTCACGAACGCCACCCTGCGCCTGTGCCAGCTGGGCTTCCAGCTCGGCAATGCGCTCATCACGCGGATCCACGCCTTCTGCTGTCTCCGCGTCCTGGGTTGCCTGTTCCATCTCGATATCGTCTGAGACTTGCTCGTTTGGTGTGTTCTGTTCTTTACTACTCATGAATTTCTCCGCGTTTGTGCACATTCATCTCGCTGGTTCGCTTATTATGGGGATCAGAATTGCGGTTTCAAGGGAACCCGTTACATTGTCTGAGGTAGTTTACCTCATGAGGAACACCAGCATCATGAACAACCATTTTAACTGCATCGGTATTGTGGGCCATCCGCGCCATCCTACCGCGCTGACCACTCACGAAATGCTCTGTCGCTGGCTTACGGCGAAGGGCTATCAGGTGATCATCGAAGAGCAGATAGCCCGCGAGCTGAATCTGGCCGACGTCGAAACCGGCTCGCTGTCAGAAATCGGGCAAAAGGCCGATCTGGCGGTGGTGGTAGGCGGCGATGGCAATATGCTGGGCGCGGCGCGGGTGCTGGCTCGCTACGATATCAAGGTCATTGGCATCAACCGCGGCAACCTGGGTTTCCTGACCGACCTCGATCCTGATAACGCGCAGCAGCAGCTGGCCGACGTGCTGGAAGGCAAGTACATTACGGAAAGCCGCTTTTTGCTGGAGGCGCGGGTTTGCCGCCAGGGCCGCGAGCCGCGCGTCGGTACGGCAATTAACGAAGTGGTGCTGCACCCCGGCAAGGTCGCGCATATGATTGAGTTTGAAGTGTATATCGATGAGACCTTCGCTTTTTCGCAGCGTTCCGACGGCCTGATTATCTCTACGCCGACCGGGTCGACCGCCTATTCGCTTTCCGCTGGCGGCCCTATCCTGACGCCCTCGCTGGATGCGATTGCTATTGTGCCTATGTTCCCGCATACGCTTTCGGCCAGGCCGCTGGTAATCAACAGCAACAGTACGATTCGGCTGCGCTTTTCCCATATGCGCAGCGACCTGGAAGTCAGCTGCGACAGTCAGATCGCGCTGCCTATCCAGGAAGGCGAAGACGTACTGATCCGCCGTAATGACGATCACCTGAATCTTATTCATCCGCAAAATTACAACTATTTCAATACGTTAAGCTCAAAACTTGGCTGGTCGAAAAAATTGTTTTAAAATCCGTTGCCAGCTACTTTACTGGTTATAGAACCAGTATATACTGTATGAAAAACCATATCTGTGTTTTCATACAGGAACGCTTTCTATGCTGGCACAACTGACCATCAGTAATTTTGCGATTGTTCGTGAACTTGAAATCGATTTTCAGCGTGGCATGACCGCAATCACCGGCGAAACCGGCGCGGGTAAATCTATTGCTATCGATGCGCTCGGCCTCTGCCTGGGCGGTCGCGCTGAAGCCGATATGGTGCGTCAGGGCGCAAATCGCGCCGACCTCTGTGCCCGCTTCTCCCTGAAAGATACCCCTTCTGCCCTCGCCTGGCTGGTGGAGAACCAGCTGGACGAAGGCAGCGAATGCCTGCTGCGCCGCGTAATCAGCAGCGACGGCCGCTCTCGCGGCTTTATCAACGGCACCTCCGTTCCGCTTTCCCAGCTGCGCGATCTGGGCCAGCTGCTGATTCAGATCCACGGTCAACACGCCCATCAGCTGCTGCTGAAGCCAGAACATCAGAAAACGCTGCTGGATGGCTACGCGGGCGAGAACGGCCTGATGCAGGAAGTGGCGCAGAGCTATCGCCAGTGGAACCAGAGCTGTCGCGTGCTGGCGCAGCATCAGCAGCTGTCGCAGGAGCGTGAAGCCCGTCGCGAGCTGTTGCAGTATCAGCTCAAAGAGCTGAACGAGTTTGCGCCGGTTGCAGGCGAATATGAAGCCATCGACGAAGAGTACAAGCGTCTGGCGAACAGCGGTCAGCTGCTGTCCACCAGCCAGCAGGCGTTAATGCTGCTGGCCGACGGTGAACATACTACGTTGCAGAACCAGCTTTATACCGCGCAGCAGCTGTTGAGCGAACTGGTGGCGATGGATGATAAACTCAACGGCGTTTGCGTCATGCTGGACGAGGCGGCCATTCAGATCAGCGAGGCCAGTGACGAACTGCGTCATTACTGCGAACGTTTAGATCTCGACCCTAACCGTCTTTACGAGCTGGAGCAGCGTCTGTCGCGCTATATCTCGCTGTCGCGCAAGCATCGCATCTCTGCGGACGAGCTGGCTGGCTATCATCAGCAGCTGCTGGAAGAGCAGACCCAGCTCGATCAGCAGGAAAGCAATCAGGAAGAGCTGGCGCTGGCCGTGGCAAAGCATCACAAAACCGCCGTGGAATGCGCCGAGCGTCTGCATGAGCGCCGTTTGCACTATGCGCAGGAGCTGAGCCAGCTGATTGGCGAAAGTATGCACGCGCTGTCAATGCCGCACGGCCGCCTGGCTATTGAAGTCCAGTTCAACCCGGACCATCTGACCGCAGAAGGCGCAGATCGTATCGAGTTCCGCGTGACCACGAACCCAGGGCAGCCGCTGCAGCCGCTGTCTAAAGTCGCCTCCGGCGGCGAGCTGTCGCGTATCGCGCTGGCGATTCAGGTGATTACCGCGCGTAAGATGGATACCCCAGCCTTGATTTTCGATGAGGTGGATGTGGGTATCAGCGGCCCAACCGCTGCGGTCGTCGGTAAAATGCTGCGCCAGCTGGGCGAATCCACCCAGGTCATGTGCGTAACCCACCTTCCGCAGGTGGCGGGCTGTGGTAATCACCATTTCTTTGTCAGCAAGGAAACGGACGGCGAGATGACCGAAACGCATATGCAGCCGCTGGACAAGCGCGCGCGTCTGCAGGAACTGGCGCGTTTGCTGGGCGGCAGCGAGGTAACGCGCAACACATTGGCTAACGCAAAAGAGCTTTTGGCGGCCTGAAACGGCACTTTTTTGGCATCCGGCGGTCATAACCTTGCTTCGTAGAGGTTTCCAACTGCGGAAAGGTTTATTATCATCGGCTTCTGACGCTGTGATCGAAGCGATAAACCGATACAGAATATAAAATAGCCTGATGCCCAAGGTGTTGGCCCGAAAAGGAATAAAGATACTTATGCGCTGTAAAACGCTGACTGCTGCGGCGGTGGTTCTGCTGATGACGACCGCCGGATGTTCCACTCTGGAGCGAGTGGTTTACCGGCCGGACATCAACCAGGGCAACTACCTGGTTGCGAATGACGTCTCTAAAATCCATACCGGCATGACCCAACAGCAGGTGGCCTACACCCTGGGCACGCCGATGATGCACGATCCTTTCGGCAGCAACGTCTGGTATTACGTTTTCCGTCAGGAGCCGGGCCATCAACCTGTGACCCAGCAGACGCTGACGCTGACCTTTGACAGCAATGGCGTATTGACCAATATCGATAACAAGCCTCAGCTGTCGTCCAATAAGCGCTAAGGCAGAGGCTGACCAACCTGTCGGCCCGACTGCGGTCGTGTAGATTGGGAATGCGACGGGAAGAAAAACAGATAAGGCGCTGAAGAGCGCCTTATTTTTTTGCGGCTCGCTCTGCGCGCTGGCGGCGCAGCTCTTTGGGATCGGCCAGCAGCGGACGATAGATTTCAATCCTGTCGCCGCTGTGCACTTCATCGCTCAGCTTAACCGGACGGCTGAAAATGCCCACTTTGTTGCTGGCAAGATCGATATCGCTGCGCAGCTCCAGCAGTCCGGAAGCTTTAATCGCCTGTTCGACAGTGGCGCCCTCTTCCACGTTAACCGTATAAAGATACTGTTTTTCAGGAAGCGCATAGACCACTTCTACCGCGATATCAGGCACTGTAAACCTCTTTTGCGCGCTTGGTGAAAGCCTGCACCATGCTGCTGGCCAGTTCTTTAAAGATGCGGCCAAACGCCATCTCGACCAGCATGTTGGTGAATTCAAACTCCAGATTCAGTTCAACTTTACAGGCATCTTCGCTCAGTTCGGTAAACTGCCAGCCGCCGGTCAATTTGCGGAAAGGCCCGTCAACCAGCTGCATCTGGATGCTTTTGTTGTTGTTCAGCGTGTTGCGCGTGACGAAGGTTTTGCTGATCCCGGCTTTGGAAACATCTACCGACGCCGTCATCTGCTGCTCACTGGAATCCAGCACGCGACTGCCGGTACACCCTGGTAGAAACTCCGGATAGGCATCCACATCGTTTACCAACCGGAACATTTGCTCAGCACTGTAGGGCACCAGCGCAGAACGACTAATCTGGGACATAACGTTTCCTGTTAATCTTAAACTTTACAATAATAACATCGACGGCCTGTAAACAAAAATTCTCAGCCGCCAGCGTTCTGCTAAAATAGCGCTTTTCCCCGCGCTTGTTGTTACAGGGGATGCCATCATTCACCGCTTCATGTACACTAAGTTGCACTATGACAAAGAAAAAAGCACATAAACCCGGTTCTGCCACCATTGCCATGAACAAGCGGGCGCGCCACGAATACTTCATTGAGGAAGAGTTCGAAGCGGGTCTGTCGCTCCAGGGATGGGAGGTCAAATCTCTCCGTGCAGGTAAGGCCAACATCAGCGAAAGCTACATTATGCTGCGCGATGGTGAGGCGTTCCTGTTCGGCGCAACTTTTCAGGCGCTGACCGGCGCATCCTCTCACGTGGTTTGCGATCCTACGCGTACCCGTAAGCTTCTGTTGAAGGAGCGAGAGCTGGATACGCTGTTTGGCAAAGCCAATCGCGACGGTTACACCATCGTGCCGCTGTCGCTGTACTGGAAAAACGCCTGGGCCAAGCTGAAAATCGGCGTGGCGAGAGGTAAGAAAGAGCACGACAAGCGTGACGACATCAAAGAGCGTGAGTGGAAGACAGACAAAGCACGTATAATGAAGCACGCAAATCGCTAAGGTACTGGCATTGCGTGAGGTTTTTCTGTTATACTGCTAAACAGTACTTGGGGCTGATTCTGGATTCGACGGGATTTGCGAAGCCCTAGGAGCATGCCGAGGGGCGGTTTGCCTCGTTAAAAGCCGCAAAAAAATAGTCGCAAACGACGAAAACTACGCCCTAGCAGCTTAATAACCTGCTAAGAGCCCTCTCTCCCTAGCCTCCGCTCTTAGGACGGGGATCAAGAGAGGTCAAACCCAAAAGAGATCGCGTGGATGCCCTGCCTGGGGTTGAAGCGTTAAATCCAATCAGGCTAGTTTGTTAGTAGCGTGTCCGTTCGCAGCTAACCGGCGAATGTAAAGACTGGACTAAGCATGTAGTGCCGACGGTGTAGTAATTTCGGACGCGGGTTCAACTCCCGCCAGCTCCACCAAATCTTGATCCGGATACGTCCGGTGAAGTACGGAAAGCCCGCATGGCATAAGCCTTCGCGGGCTTTTTTGTATCTGTAATAGTCCGAGGACATCCGGTTAAATCCGGTGATTATTGGTATACGTATTGGTATACGGTAAAATGTATGCCGATAACGTATACCAATTCACGCAGGAAAGCCGCACATGGCAAGGACTACACGCCCTCTCACCAACACAGAAGTTCTCCGTTCTAAGGCCATAGATAAAGATTTAACGCTGCATGATGGCGACGGACTTTTTATGGTGGTGAAAACTACCGGAAAGAAGCTTTGGCGTTTCCGCTATCAAAGACCAGCCACAAAACAGCGCACCATGATGGGCCTAGGTGCTTTCCCTGCCCTGTCGCTGGCAGATGCCAGGCGTCTGCGCGCTGATTACCTCTCCTTACTCGCTAACGGCATTGACCCACAGACGCAGGCCGAACAGGTTACAGAACAACAACAGATCGCGTTAGACAGCATTTTCTCAAACGTAGCCGCTAACTGGTTTACTTTGAAGCAGGCCAGCGTTACGCCGGATTACGCTAAGGATATCTGGCGTTCTCTTGAGAAAGATGTTTTCCCTGCCATCGGCGAGATTCCTGTACAGCAAGTCAAAGCCCGTAAGCTGGTTGAAGCCTTGGAACCAATTAAGGCTCGTGGCGCTCTTGAAACCGTTCGTCGTCTGGTCCAGCGTATCAATGAGATTATGATTTATGCAGTTAATACCGGGCTGATTGATGCTAACCCTGCATCTGGCATCGGAATGGCGTTTGAGAAGCCTAAGAAGCAGCATATGCCAACGCTACGTCCGGAAGAATTGCCGCAGCTCATGCGTTCGCTTGTAATGTCTAATTTGTCCGTATCGACCCGCTGTTTGATTGAATGGCAGCTTCTGACTCTTGTTCGCCCTTCTGAGGCTTCTGGCGCTCGATGGGAAGAGATTGATTTCGGTGCTAGACTTTGGACAATTCCTGCTGAACGAATGAAAGCAAAACGGGAGCATATTGTTCCTTTATCACTCCAAGCATTAGATATTCTTGAGGTGATGGAGCCTATCAGTGCGCATCGTGAACATATTTTTCCAAGCCGAAATCATCCTAAGCAGCCAATGAATAGTCAGACCGCTAATGCTGCTTTGAAGCGAATCGGTTATAGCGGGAAACTTGTTGCTCATGGTTTGCGTTCTATAGCCAGTACAGCCATGAATGAAGCTGGATTAAATTCAGACGTTGTTGAATCTGCATTAGCACATACAGATAAAAACGAAGTTAGGAAAGCATACAATCGCTCAACCTATCTAAAGCAGCGGGTTACAATTATGCAGTGGTGGGGAAACTATGTTACAGACTCTTATTAAATAATATAATTATAACTTATTTTAAAAGCGCCCTAACAAAATTAGAGCGCTCAGGTATTAGAGAAGCCCAACTATCTTCATAGTAGCCTTGAAATCTTTAAACCCCTCGAATAAAATCATGAAATTAGATAATGTCACAGATGGAGCATCAATAGACGTGCCCGCACCTTTAATAAAAGTATGGGCAGCAGAATTCCTAGGAATCTTTAAAGACTCCAGTGTAGCTTTTAATGTTAATAGCTTTTGCTGCGTTGCTTTCTTTTCAATTTCTTCAATAGAGCTCAATCCTATAACATGAGACAACATTTTTTTAAAATTGTCCTCATAATGAAAATTAGAATTCCTTTTTATTTCATTCTGAACTTTTTTAATGTGTTCAGGATTAGATATATTTTTTTTATAAACCCCCTCAACTATATTATCCATAGTTACCTCAATCCATCCACACAACTCCATCAAGGCGAGTTTAGAGTAAAACAATTGCTTTGTGGGATCGTTTTCTTTAGTAAAGAGGCGATCTAAATCTTTCAATGTTTTAAAAATTGTCCCCTTAACTATCATATTCTTAACCAAATATTCTTTGAGCAGCATCTAATCTTGCATCAACTTTTTCCTTACGGGCTACACCACCACTGAGGAAAATCGTTGATAATGAATCATCTGCCCTTAACTCATCAAAACGAGCTATTAAATCAACACTCGCCTCATGCTCTAAGACATCAATATTTTTTGCAACACCATATAAAAGAGCCTCCATTAATGAACTACCAAGCCTTAACGGGTTGGGTTGTAATATTTTATTCCAAACTAACTCTACCGTCCTGCCAAATATATCTTCCTTCATAGCAATATCCCCCCTTCCTAGATGTCTGTTTTTCTTCATATAGCTATTGAGGAATTTAGATAAAGTCCCTTTGTATTTGTCTTTATTATCGTAAAACGAGAAAAACCGTAAGATAAGTTCAATATACTTAAACCTATTGGAATTTTTGGTATTTAATCCAGCTATTTTTTGCCACTCATCCTTTTCATTCATTTCTTTCAGAGCGTTATTAAACTCACCGCTGAAAATACAATTCCTGATTTCTTGATTATTAAGCCTTGTGCCACCTGAGTTTAAACGATGGAAAATAGTGAATAAATATTCCATATGAGATAGTTTTGAGTGATCACACCGGAGTACTGTGACTGGAATTGTTAAATTCTGCACTCTCTTATAAAAATTGTTTAATTCTGTCTTTTGTTTATGAAACTCAGACACACGAGCCCCGGAAATTTTGCTATCAATATCTTCGAGCTTTGACAATTGCCAGCTGGGATCAGAAAGAAACCTTATTATTGATGTCATCCTTTGCAATCCATCGATTACTTGCCACTCCTGACTCTTATAATCAAAACTAAAGCACATACTAGGTATAGGAAGCTGTTTAATTAAAGAATCAATAAATCTTGTTTGAGAGGAGGGGTTCCATACAATATCTCTTTGAAAGTCAGGCTGAATATTTAGCGTACCTTCATTGTACATACGAACCAAATCAGAACATGACCTCAATTCGTTATAAGCAATTACATCGCTGGGCGGATGTTGCTCACTATCATCCTCATAATAAGATTCATCTTCCAAATTTTCAATGTCATCAAGTGTAATGTTAGAACTCATACAACCTCCACTATATAATATTCAAAATATCACACCCTATCGTTTTTAGATGGGTAAATATTCCTTAATTGCTAACCTATTTTAGTTACCGAAAGAAAATTTTCATAAAAAGACGAGTCTAAGGTTAGGGCACATACTCATATCTAGTCATTCACCTACCAATTTTACTAAGTCTAACTTCGTTGTTTCTTTGGTTCAATCGGATTTTTTATGAACACATATCCTATAATTTATTCTTAATCAGCCATATTGCCTCTCATAAAACGCCGATACTAAAGTGTACCTAGAAGATATCAATCTCATTTTCAAAAGCTATAACTTTAGCCCATTCGACCCTGAGCCACTTCACATAACTAATAAAATGCAGCATAAACCCTCAGCGCGCAATGCTACCCCCGCCTCGCCTGCCCGCTTTGTGCATCGTTTTTTATGCAGATGCATGAACCGGGCAAAGCCCCGCCGGGCGTGGGCTGACGGGGTATCCGTAGTCCCGCATTCTGCATGCAAAATCATGCACGCCATGCATGCACAGCTCTTTACAAACCGGGCTGGCCATAAAAAGGGCGTTGAAAGGACAAGGAGTGAACACAAAAAAGCCGCTGTTTTCAGCGGCCGTTGTTGGTCAGTGGAGGGTGCGAAAGGCTGAGCCGTAGCGCCCCAGCGTCTGGCGTTCCTTGACCGGCTCCAGGGTGATGGCGGGAGCCGGTTCGGGCTGCGGCGGTGCGGTGATGACCTTCGTGATGCTCTCGCTGGTTTTGAACGTGCAGGAGCAGTCGAGGTTGGTGCACTGGTGATAGCGCTCCTTTACCTGTTCCGACATATAGCGGCTTGATTTGGCGTGCGCCGGGCTTTTGCAGTACGGGCAGTGCATCATTTCTTTTTACCGTCCCTTATCCACGGACGGTGTACGTGGATGGCATCCCACGCCCTGTTGCGCTTAATCGGATTTGCATACAGCACCATATCCACGCCGGTGAGCGCCGGACGCCACAGGCCGATATTCTCCAGCACCGGCGCTTCGGTCAGCACCTTCTCCGGCAGCGCGGCCGCCGCGCGGGTCAGCGCGTTACCAATCAGCTCTGCCACAACCTGCATATCGCTGCGCTCGTCGTCATCGCGTGGATTGACCTTTTCACGCTGGAGCCGCAGGCGGATGGCCCACAACAGCGAAGGGCTGACGTTGCGCAGCGCCGACTGCCAGGTCGCGTCGGCAAACTCGTTGAATGCCAGCTTGTGTGCGTATACATATTCTCTTCCCGTGCCACAGGCGTTAAGCATGAAGACCTGCTTATCCAGCTCCAGCTCGGCAATCAGCCCGGTAAACTCTTCCGCCAGCTCCCGGCTGGCAATGCGCTGGCTGTGCTCCGCCTTCAGCTCGTCGGTCAGGTTGCCGCGCAGGTTGCGAAAGCGGGTGCGCCAGTTCGTTTCGGCTTCCTTTCCCGCCTCAATGGCCGCCTCACGCTCTTTCTCGCAGCGGGTAATGTCGGCGCAGGTGTTGTTGTACTGTTTCATCTTCTCAAGATGCGCAGTGCGGGCTGCTTCAAAGCTTTTCAGGGTGGTGCTCTTTTCCGGAGTGCTCATAGCGTTGTCTCTTCATCTGTAAAGGATGTCGCTATTCTGCTGTTCACCACCGGACAAATCATTCCATTGCTGTCTGCCTGTCGCTGAGCAAACACGGCCAAATCTTCACCGGATACCCCCTTTGAGCTTTTAGTTTTATATAAAACTGTTCACTACTCTTCACCTCTGAAAAAAAGATAATAAATACAGTAAGTAAAGGGGTGAACACTTGAGAGTGAACTGTTCACCGGGTGTTCACCACTGTTCACCAGCTTTTAAACCGGCCTTTTTCTGGCGAGCATTTTTTTCAGAGTTTTTAGCTATTAATGAATCTGAATTTCCGGTTGATTTTTTTATAAATGACAATCTCTGATAATCGTTGATAAACAGTGAGCAACAGGGTGCAACAGAACGCGATTTTGCTCATTTACCACCGGACGGCGGCTTGTTTACACGGGCAAAAATATTCTCACAATAGGGGGTTACCAGCACAACACGACCGGAACCGGCCAGCGCCGCCCGGATACAAAACGAGGTAACACCATGCTCTCCACCGCTTCACAATCCGCCCCGGCCGCGCCGTCCGTAAACGACCTGCGCTACCCCCGCGACCGCTTTATGCGCCTGCCGGAAGTTATCAGCACCTGTGGCCTGTCGCGCTCCACCATTTACGACTTAATCTGCCGCGAGCAGTTTCCCTCGCAGATTTCCCTCGGCGGCAAGAACGTTGCCTGGCTGGCGTCGGAAATTGACGACTGGATGCAGGCCCGCATCGCGCAGCGTGCCGGAGGTGCGGCATGATTAAGCTCAACTTCGGCACCCGCAGCTATCCGCTGAGCCAGGAAGAGGCCGTGTACGTGGCCGAAAGCCTGCTTTCCGCCGTCGCTGGCAAAAAATCCACGCTGCCCGCATTTAACAGCGGCCGCCACGGCCATATTTCCGTGCTCACCGAAAAGCCGAAGTCCGCAAAGGCGAACAGAGGTGAGCAAAGTGAGAACTTCCGATCAAATCCGCCGCAATCCGATCACGTCCTGACCGATTGCTGAGGAAAAAGGCCCTATGCGTAAAAAAAGGCTTTTTTCTGGTGAGCCGCCGGTGTACTGTTTTCCCGCTGCCGCAAAATCGGCAGCCGGGCGTAGGAACCCGAGTTACTTATTGGCGACACGACACGCGCCATGCGTGTTTTTTTACGTCGTAGCCTCAGTGCGCCATTTTTTAGCGCAGCGGTTCTTTTGCCGTTGTGCCTTTAAGACAATGGTGGCTCAGGCGGGGCAGCCTTCGGGCTGGCCGGTTTCCAATAAGGCCGGTATTCCTACCCCCGTCTGGGCTACCACCCCCGAGCGTAGGAACTCTGGTGGTAGTTTTCACAACTACTTATTGGAGTCTGCCACTATGGCCGCAACCCTTATTTCTGCACGCATGCAGTTCACCTTTATCTTTGCCGCCGTGCGCCGCGCCGATACCGCCGCCCGTCCCTGCATGCTGCGCACCACCGCCGAAACCGAATTCGCCGCCCGCCGTCTGCTGGCCCGCGATTACGTGCTGTCCTTTGCCGGTCGCCTGCCGTTCTGCGAGGTGGCCGCATGAATACGCTTTCTGCCCGACTCAACAACCACGACAGCTACCCCATTCCGCACGCCGATTTTCTGCGCCTTCAGCATGCCCACAGCGTGGGCGTGACGGTACTCGACATGCTGGACGTTATCGAATGCTCCGGCAACCGTAAGAACGGCCCCGACGGCAATGCGCTCGCGTCGGTGGTGGCGCTGCTTACCGACCAGCTGGGTAAGGTGGTCAGCACCTGCGAATCCGTCATGCTTAACGATATGGAGGTCTCCCGTGACAACTAACAATTTCAGTAATCAATCCTGCCTGCCCGTTGAGGTGCGCACCGCCGTTTATCGCCGTGCCGTGGCCCAGGGCTACCTTTCTGCCTGCGAGCATTACGGCCTCAATGTCTCCGCCTCGCTGGACGAGGTGCAGATGACCATCGCACTGGAGCTGGAAGGCTATTACGTGCGCAGGTACGGCCCGGAAAACGGCATGGACATGGCCTGCACCATGCTCAGCGAAATGGTACAGCCCGACGTGCTGGTCGCCGCGCCGCGACTGACACGCATGGGTGAAACCATGATGGACGAACTGCTGTGCGGCCGCCTGGCCGCTTCAAAAGCCACGCTGCATTAAGGAGGCCGCATGAAACATATCGTCACCGACACCGTGCGCGCCGCCGCCGGTCACTGGCCTCAGCTCTTACCCGCGCTGGGCATCAGCATCAACGCCGCCGGTCAGCACTCGCCGTGCCCGGTCTGCGGCGGCAAAGACCGCTTCCGCTTTGACAATCAGGCCGGGCGCGGGACATGGCACTGCAACCAGTGCGGCGCGGGCGACGGGCTGGCGCTGGTTGAAAAGGCGCTGGACGTGAACACAAAGGAGGCCGCCTGCCGGGTGGCTGACCTGATTGGCACGCTGCCCGTCACGCTTCCGGCAGTTACCTCGGAAAAAACCGACGAAGAGAAGGCGCGTGCCCGCCTTAATGCCGCGAAGGAGACCGCCCGGCTCATTGCCGGAGCGACAACACAGGCCGGTAACGCCTACCTGAGCACCAAAGACCTGGCTGACGTCAGCGCCCTGACGCTGACCACGACCAAACGTATCAGCGACACCACGTATCAGCCCGGCGACCTGCTCGTGCCGCTGACGAACTTTTCCGGCGACACGGTTAACGCCCAGCTGATTAAGGCTGACGGCGTGAAGCGCACGCTGGCGGGCGGCCAGGTGAAGGAGGCCTTTCACCGCCTGGGCGAACCCGGCGACACCCTCTGGCTGACCGAAGGGTACGCCACCGGCCTGACCGTGCACCGGCTTACCGGCCAGGCGGTGTATGTTGCGCTGAGCGCCAACAACCTGCCCGCGCTGGCAGAGCGCCTGCATGCCGAATACCCGGAGGCGATGATACTGATTGCCGCCGATAACGACGAAAATGGCACCGGCCAGCTGCGCGCCGAGGCGGCCGCAAAGCGCTGTAACGGTAAGCCCGCGCTGCCGCCCGTAACCGGCGACTGGAACGACGTCTTTCAGGCCGAGGGCGAAATAGCTGCTCAGGCGATGCTGACCGCGTTCACCCAGCCGAAAGCGCTCAGCCCGTTTGAGTCGGTGAGCGAGGCCGACCTGAAGGCCATGAGCGCCAGCCAGAAGGCCGAGCTGCTGGCCGCGCACTACCTCAACACGCTGGCCGTGCCGGTTGTGGGCGAAGACCTGTGCCGCTACGAGGGCGGCGCGTGGCAGGTGCTGCCGTACCGGGTGCTCAGCCGCGAAATCGCCGCGCTGTTCCAGAAGGTGCGCGCGCCGTTCTCCGCAACCGGTATCGGCGGCATCGTGGACACGCTCAAGCTGATGGTGCCGCAGATGGGCGCACCGGCCCGCCGGCTGATTGGCTTTCGTAACGGGGTGTTTGACACTGCCACCGACACCTTTAGCCCGCATAAAAAAGAGAACTGGCTCCGCACTATCAACAGCGTCGACTACACCACTCCAAAGGCAGGCGAGAATCTGGCGGACGATGCGCCAAACTTCTGGCAGTGGCTAACGCGGGCGGCCGGACGCAATGAGACAAAGCAGGAGCGCATCCTCGCGGCGTTATTTATGGTGCTGGCAAACCGCTATGACTGGCAGCTGTTCCTTGAGGTGACCGGCCCTGGCGGCAGCGGTAAAAGCGTGATGGCGTCCATTGCCCGCCTGCTGGCCGGAGAGGACAACACTACGGCGGCCACCATTGACACGCTGGAGTCGTCCCGCGAGCGTGCCGCAGTTGTGGGCTACTCGCTGATTATCCTGCCGGACCAGGAGAAGTGGAGCGGCGACGGGGCGGGCATTAAGGCCATAACCGGCGGCGACGCCGTGGCAATTGACCCGAAGTACCGCGACGCCTATTCAACCCACATCCCGGCGGTAATACTGGCGGTCAACAACAACCCCATGCGCTTCAGCGACCGCAGCGGCGGCGTGTCGCGTCGCCGGGTAATCCTGCCTTTCCCGGACGTGATACCGGCGAACGAGCGCGACCCGCAGCTGCTGGAGAAGATTGCCGGTGAGCTGGCCGTTATCGTGCGCCATCTGATGCAGCGCTTCACCCGCCCGGACGATGCCCGCGAGCTGTTGCAGGCGCAGCAGTCGTCGGAAGAGGCGCTGGAAATCAAGCGCAGCGCCGACCCGCTGGTCGACTTCTGCGGCTACCTGACGCCGCTCAGCACTCCGACCGGTCTGTTTATCGGCAACGCCAATATCCGGCCGATGAACCCGCGTCGCTACCTGTATCACGCCTACCTGTCCTTTATGGAGGCCAGAGGGCATCAGCATCCCATGAGCCTGACGGCATTCGGGCAGGCGGTGCCGCAGACGCTGAAGGAGTACGAAATTGAATTGCTGAAGCGCAAGACAAAGAACGGCATCCAGACCAGCCTGGAGCTGAGCGAAGAGTGCGAGGCCGACTGGCTGCCGCGCTGCGATGGCTAGTAAAATTGCAATATCAAACCGGCTTAGGCCGGTTTGTGCCAAAAGCGGACATCATCATTTCTTGAGTTCTAACTAATCAGTCGGATAGCTCATTATTTGCAAGAAAGCATACTAATGTTGATTGTTGTTTTAATAGTATTGTATTCTAATTCTTTGATTTTTTATGCACAGCAATATAATGAAAAGAGAAAAAACAGTTATAACGTTCCTAATGTTAGCTTTCGCATTTTGTTTGGCTATTATAATTGGAAGTTATATTCTTAACTTCAGAAATACTTCAATATCCAACAATCCATCTGACTGGGGTGTTTTAGGGGATTATTTTGGAGGCATTCTCAACCCATTAATATCTTTGATTACGTTGTTTTTCTTGATAAAAACCTACTTATCTCAGAAAGAAGAACTTCATCAAACTGAAATTGCTGCGAATGAGCAGCGTAAAATTTCACAAGAAACCGCCCACATTCAGTTATTAAGCACAAAAATTTCAGCATCTTATGAAATTATTGCGTTGTATAGAGGTGAAATGGAGGGCGTGACCAATGCCATGAATGCCCCAAGAAATGGCAGATCTTATACCTCAATGGAGGGTAAACGCTATTTTAGTGACGACGAACAAATAGAGTACAGGCTATCAATGGCCAGAAAAATAAAAGTAGAATTAGAAAAAATAGATAACTATCTAAAAGAAATACAATCTCTCTCCAATTGAGTATCTGATACTGACAAATATGATATGAAAATATAATTCCATCGTCCATGATATTTTCCAATTACAGTTAGTCAATATCCGCTCCTCGCTCAAAGCCGACTTACAACGTAGGCGGTAGGTTTCTTTCACCCAAGCAGTGAAACCAGCCATCTTCAGAAGTGCGATGAAAATCTAAACTTGTCATCACACTTTTATGCCTGAAGGTGAATGGTGTTCACCTCGGGTGAAGAGTGGTGAAGAGTGCTCGCCTAAGTGATCACCAGATAACCTTATGATTATTAACCATAAAAATCAAAGGTGAACAGGGTGAACACTTTTTCGTAAAATCTTTTTTTCTGAAGATAACCTGTACATTTAGTTTCATAAATTCTTAACTTATCAGCTCTTGTAAAGCCACAGACGAAACGGCATTGGTATACGCTTAGGTATACCAACCAAACTTGAACTCATAATAATCACTTAAAAACATATAGTTGCGGATAAAATTCAGACTCCGCCAGCCCATCCGGCAAAGACCTGAGAGCCCATATGGCATAAGCCCTGCGGGCTTTTTTGTATCCTTCAGCGGCGTTGTGCCCAGACCTTTCCGCATTAACCGCTATACATCAGCGATAACCTCTGTAATCGCTCCACTTAAACTCGCTCAGCCATTCTCTCTACCGTAGTCCACGCCCTAAGCGCTTCCGGCAGCCTCATTAGCGGGCGACCAATAGTGAAAACGACAGCGCTTCCAGTTTAACAATAGCCCGGGGATAGCCTGAGCCAGCTTGCTGGCGTGATCAAAATCAGTAATTTGTTGCTGATGAACCAAACGATAGCTATCGGTAACGGCTAGCCAGCTAATCTGCACGTCGTTCAGTTTCAGCAAGGCCGCCTCGCCTTCCGCTGACTCTGCGGCAAACGCAAAGTCCATCACTGCTGATAATTCATCCATCAATCCGGCCACGTCGCCTGTATCCGGCTGGCAGATATCATTAACCGCCAGGTAAACCCGGCTACGTAAGAACAAGGGGAAAATGCGCTAAATAGCCATGTTCGCAGCAGGCAGCAACGCTGGTGATGCGCCATGCTAAACTGGCCTCCTCTCGCCTGTCGCCAGTCCGCCTCAATTCGTGTGCCAGACGCCTGCTGGCGGGCGGCATCCAGAAAGACGTCTGGCTATAATGCGCTCATTATTGCTTAACGCGCGCGACCGGTCAGACGCAACACCAGACCAATAAAAAGTAGCGCAATGCCCGAGGCATAAATCGGGAACCAGCGCGCCCACCAATTAGTAGAGAACAGCGGCGCGCTGTTGACATGACTGACGGCATAGCTGCCATAGAGATTCACGGCCAAAGCTATTGCAAAGCTAACAAGGCCGATAAAAACCAGTAGATTCGAGACCTTATGCATTGTGCTTCTCCTGTTCAGGGCCGGATAGAAATTGTCGCCGGAAATCACTATTTCAATATAAATTTCATTGATGTAATTATTTTCTGCGTCTGTACTCAACTGATTTTCAGCGAGGAAAGCACTTTCCGGAAAATCATCCAGTCGACTTCCCGCACCAGCTGAAGCAGCAGGTCAAGACAGTGCGCATTGCCCGCTGGCCAGGCCGATTTTACCTCTAGCGGCGAATGGTGTTCACCTTCGGATGAAGAGTGGCTAAGAATCCCCGCCTAATTAATCATCATTTAATTCACTGATAATAAATCACAAAAATTAAAAAGTGAACAGGATGAATACTTTTCCCTAATGTTTTTTCTTAAATTCTTCAAGGAATTAGTTTAACAATTACTCTTTCATATTACGGCATCGCGTCACTAACTTTGATAGCTTTAACCTGCTATAGCGAAAGACAACCCGTGTAATGGTCTATGCCTGGATACTAACTATCGACCGGTTGAAAATCCGTAGATGAAACGGCATTGCTATACTACTCTAAGTTAAATTCACAAAAACCATTTAAAAACATAAAGGGCAGAAGATCCCGAAAATTAGAAAATTGCCAAATGGCGTTTTGATAAATCAGACCTTAGCGGTTCGTCCTCAGCACGAGCGCTGTAAAAGATTACAGGCAGTAATAATTGAAGATTTACATCACTGCCAGTCACCGCGTATTATCCCCTATGAACACTACACCGGACAATGACACAAGGAAAGTATCATGATGGCGGCTCTACAGTATCCCTGCACTATATTCAAAACTCAAAACCGGATGGATGACTATG
>NZ_JBGFFX010000008.1:0-242360 GCF_041224955.1 Erwinia aeris
CGACGGCTGACAACCCCTAATTACAAAAAAACATTCGATCGACTAAAAAACGCGCTCTGACGGCTAAAAAGCACTGTTATTGGTGGCTTAATAAGCAAAAATGGGCCCGAAGGCCCATTTTTATTTGCTATGGCTGTTACTGCGTAGCCACTATAGCGCCATCCTGCACGTTCATTTCTATCGTTTTCCCCGGAACCAGCTGGCCAGAAAGTATCTGTTGTGCCAGCGGGTTCTCGATCTGCTGCTGAATTGCGCGTTTTAACGGCCTTGCCCCATATACCGGGTCATAACCGTTTTCGCCCAGCAGCTGCAGAGCGGCATCGGAAATATGTAGCTCATAGCCGCGATCGGTCAAACGATCGTACAGACGCTGCAGCTGAATTTTAGCAATAGAGGCAATGTGTTTTTCGCCCAGCGGATGGAAGACCACCAGCTCATCAATACGGTTGATAAATTCCGGACGGAAATGCTGCCCTACCACATTCATAACGACATCTTTCATTTCCGCATAGCTTAACGCGCCAAAACGTTCCTGAATCAGATCGGAACCCAGGTTCGAGGTCATAATGACCACGGTATTGCGGAAATCAACCGTTCTGCCCTGTCCATCCGTCAGGCGGCCGTCATCCAGCACCTGCAGCAGAATATTGAATACGTCCGGATGCGCTTTCTCTATCTCGTCCAGCAAAATGACGGAGTAAGGGCGACGGCGCACGGCCTCGGTCAGATAGCCGCCCTCTTCGTAGCCAACATAGCCAGGAGGTGCGCCCACCAGACGCGATACCGAATGTTTTTCCATAAACTCCGACATATCCAGCCGCACCATTGCGTCATCGCTGTCGAACATAAAGTTAGCCAGCGCTTTACACAGCTCGGTTTTACCCACGCCCGTCGGGCCAAGGAACAGGAATGAGCCAATCGGGCGATTCGGATCGGCCAGACCTGCACGACTGCGGCGGATTGCATTAGAAACCGCTTCGACAGCTTCATCCTGTCCGATGACGCGCTGATGCAGCTCCTGTTCCATACGCAGCAGCTTGTCGCGCTCGCCTTCCATCATGCGATCCACAGGGATACCGGTCCAGCGAGCCAGCACGTCCGCAATCTCGACGTCCGTCACGCGGTTACGCAGCAGCCGCATCGTTTTCCCTTCCGCCTGCGTGGCGGCAGCCAGCTGTTTTTCCAGCTCCGGGATTTTGCCGTATTGCAATTCCGACATCTGTGCCAGGTCACCAGTGCGACGCGCCTGCTCCAGCGACAGCTTCGCCTGTTCCAGATCCGCTTTAATAGTTTGCGTGCCGGACAGCGAGGCCTTCTCTGCTTTCCATTCCTCTTCCAGCTCTGAATAGTCGCGCTCTTTCTGACTCAGCTCTTCTTCAAGCATCTCCAGCCGTTTGATACTGGCATCGTCAGACTCTTTTTTCAGCGCCTGCTGTTCCAGCTTCAGCTGAATGATACGACGCTCCAGACGATCCAGCGCTTCCGGCTTGGAGTCAATCTGCATACGAATGCTGGAAGCCGCCTCGTCAATCAGGTCGATAGCCTTATCCGGCAGCTGCCTGTCGGCGATATAACGGTGCGACAGCGTAGCCGCAGCCACGATAGCCGGGTCGGTAATCTGCACATGGTGATGCAGCTCGTAGCGCTCTTTCAGCCCGCGCAGAATAGCGATGGTGTCTTCCACGCTTGGCTCCGCCACGAAGACTTTCTGGAAACGACGCTCCAGCGCCGCATCCTTCTCTATATACTGGCGATACTCATCCAGCGTGGTGGCGCCGACGCAGTGCAGCTCACCGCGAGCCAGCGCCGGTTTCAGCATGTTGCCGGCATCCATCGCGCCGTCCGCTTTTCCCGCGCCAACCATGGTGTGCAGCTCGTCAATAAACAGGATGACGTTGCCTTCCTGTTTGGACAGGTCATTGAGCACGCCTTTCAGGCGCTCTTCAAATTCGCCGCGATACTTAGCGCCCGCCACCAGCGCGCCCATATCCAGCGCCAGCACCCGGCGACCTTTCAGCCCTTCCGGCACTTCGCCATTGATAATGCGCTGCGCCAGCCCTTCCACAATTGCGGTTTTACCGACGCCAGGCTCGCCAATCAGCACCGGGTTGTTTTTGGTACGGCGTTGCAGAACCTGGATGGTGCGACGGATTTCCTCATCACGGCCGATAACCGGATCCAGTTTTCCTTTCTCCGCTCGCTCGGTCAGGTCGATAGTGTATTTATTAAGGGCCTGGCGCTGATCTTCAGCTCCCTGATCGTTCACGGTTTCGCCTCCACGCAGCTGGTCAATGGCGCGCTGGAGTTTTTCGCTGGTCGCCCCGGCAGATTTCAACAAATCAGCCAGCGAGCCTCGCGAGTCGAGCGCGGCCAGAACAAAAAGTTCCGATGAGATAAAGTTGTCGGCGCGCTTTTGCGCCAGTTTGTCGCACAGATTCAGCACGCGCACCAGGTCGGCGGAAGGCTGTACGTCGCCATCCGCGCCTTCAACCTGAGGCAAGCGGCTGATAGCCTGCTCAACGCCGTTGCGCAGTGCGGCAACATCCACGCCGGCTGAAGTCAGTAAAGGAGAGACAGAGCCGCCTTCCTGTTTGAGCAGAGCGCTCATCAGATGCAGCGGTTCAATAAATTGGTTGTCGCGCCCAAGCGCTAAAGACTGGGCATCGGCGAGAGCAAGCTGGAATTTATTAGTAAGACGATCCAGACGCATAATTCCCCCATTCAGGTCAAATTGCTACTGGAGATTAAATGAGGTCTTCCCTCAAATTTTCAAGTTAAATGACCGGAATATTTTGGTGAAAAAAAGCACAACCCGGACCGTCTTATGCGGACAGGTTAACTCAGCCAGACCAAACTTGCCATTCGACCTGTTACGCCATCGCGTCTGTAGGAAAAAAATTGGTCAGGCTGCGAGAAAGTGCACAGCCCGCCACCAGTGAAGTGGCGCACGCCTTTGCGCTGTAGCCGCAGACGCGCAAGCTGCCAGATATCGGCGTAATATTTATCGCCCGAGGGCGTAAAAGCAGCGGCATCTTCCGCATCCTGCGCTATAAATGCCTGCCGCACTTCCGCGCCGACCTCAAAAGCCTGCGGGCCAATTGCCGGCCCGAACCAGACCATGATCTCTTCCGACGGGGCCGTAAAGGCCGCCAGCGTCGCCTCCAGCACGCCTGCGCGCAATCCCCGCCAGCCGGCATGAGCCGCAGCAACCTCTTTCCCATCCTGCGAGCAGAACAAAACCGGCAGGCAATCCGCCGTCATTACCGCGCAAACCACGCCGGGCTGACGGGTATAAACGGCATCAGCCTGTAGGGAAGCGGGTGCTTCACCGGTAAGCGCAAGGACATTGACGCCGTGAACCTGCTCCAGCCAGACTGGCATAGCGGGCATTGACGCCAGCGTAACCAGACGCTCGCGATTGTGCTGCACCGCTGCGGCCCGATCGCCGACATGCGTCCCGAGGTTCAGCGAATCCCAGGGAGCATGGCTGACGCCATCACGGCGCGTGGTGCTACAGGCCCGCACGTTGGCGGGCGCATTCCATTCAGGCGTAAGCAGGCTCATTACCAGTCCAGCTGATCTTTAAATTCTTCGGTATCCGCTTTTAACGCCTCAATCAATTCGACCATGTCCTGCGGCAGCGGCGCATGCCATTCCATCTCAATACCGGTGACGGGATGATAAAGACGTAGCATGGTGGCGTGCAGCGCCTGACGATCGAATTTACGCAGCGTACCGATAAAATTCTCCGAGGCACCTTTTGGCGGACGCGGACGACCGCCATACAGCGGATCGCCCACCAGCGGATGGCTGATATGAGACATATGCACGCGGATCTGGTGAGTACGGCCCGTTTCGAGACGCAGACGCAGGCGCGTATGGGCACGGAAATGCTCCATAATGCGATAGTGCGTGGTAGCCGGTTTGCCCATTGGATGAACCGCCATATGCGTCCGCTTGGTCGAGTGACGGCTAATCGGCTCATTAACCGTGCCGCCCGCCGTCATCCTGCCAATTGCCACCGCTTCATACTCACGGGTGAATTCACGCAGCTGTAAAGATTCTACCAGGTGCGTCTGCGCAGGTACCGTTTTAGCCACCACCATCAGGCCAGTGGTATCTTTGTCCAGACGGTGCACAATGCCCGCACGCGGCACATCTGCAATAGCCGGATAATGATAAAGCAGCGCGTTCAGCACCGTACCGTCGGGATTACCGGCGCCCGGATGCACCACCAGATCGCGTGGTTTGTTGATAACCAGAATATCGTCATCTTCATAAACGATGTTCAGCGGGATGTTTTGCGCTTCCCAGCGCGCTTCTTCTTCTATCTCCGCTTCGATAGCGATTTGTTCGCCACCGAGCAGTTTTTCTCTCGGTTTGTCGATGATTACGCCGTTGACGCTGATGCGTCGGTCGAGAATCCACTCTTTTATACGAGATCTTGAATAATCAGGGAACAATTCGGCCAAAGCCTGATCTAAGCGTTGTCCGAGTTGCGATTCGGAGACCGTTGCGTTGAGTTTTACTTGTTGTGCCATAAACAGCTTCTTCGTTAACGTTGGGTTTTCACGGCGATGCCGTTTAATATAATGTGCTATTGTACCTGGTCACTATCGGGAGCTACATGGACAGCTTCCTGAATAACACTCTGAGGATAATCAAATCGTCATGACGCGTATGAAATATCTGGTGGCTGCAGCCACGTTGAGCCTGGCATTAGCGGGTTGTTCCGGCTCGAAGGATACGGTGCCCGATAGCCCGCCTTCCGAGATCTATGCCACAGCCCAGCAAAAACTGCAGGACGGTAACTTTAAAGGAGCAATAACGCAACTGGAAGCGCTTGATAACCGCTATCCGTTCGGGCCTTACTCCCAGCAAGTTCAGCTGGACCTGATCTACGCTTACTATAAAAATGCCGATTTACCGCTGGCGCAGGCCGCGATCGACCGCTTTATGCGTCTGAATCCAACCCACCCGAATATCGATTACGTGATTTATATGCGTGGTCTGACGGATATGGCGCTTGATGACAGCGCGCTGCAGGGCTTTTTCGGTATCGATCGTTCCGATCGCGATCCTTCTCACGCGCGTGATGCCTTCCACGACTTCTCTCAGCTGCTGCGCGGTTACCCGAACAGTCAGTACGCGACGGACGCAAGAAAGCGCCTTATCTATCTGAAAGATCGTCTGGCGAAGTATGAGCTTTCCGTGGCGCAATTCTACACCAAGCGTGAAGCTTATGTCGCTGTTGTTAATCGCGTTGAGCAAATGATGAAAGATTATCCGGATACGCAGGCGACGCGCCAGGCGCTGCCGCTGATGGAAAATGCTTATCGTAAGATGCAGCTGACCGCAGAAGCGGACAAAGTAGCGAAACTTATCGCGGCCAATCAGGCTTAACATAAAAAGGGCAGCGTTCGCGCTGCCCTTTTTTTCACCGGCGTCTGGCATATTACGCTGTTCCACCGGTAAGTTAACTTACCTATCATGCCTGTGAAAAAACCTCCCTACAAGCGCCTTCGCTACGATTACCAGCCTGCCTCACAAAATCTTCACTTTTGACAAAAAGTGACAAAATAAAGTGATGCAAATCACGCATTACGCCCTTTTCCAGGATATGCTTACTCTACATTCGACGGAAATGATTAGAGGTAAGCACTATGGTTCTGAACATTACCAGCAAGCAAATGGACATCACCCCGGCTATCCGCCAACATGTCGAAGAGCGTCTCGCCAAACTGGAAAAATGGCAAACCCATCTGATTAATCCGCATATCGTGCTTTCCAAAGAGCCGAAAGAATACGTTGCCGATGCCACTATCAACACGCCGAACGGCCCGCTGATTGCCAGCGCCAAACATGATGATATGTATGCGGCCATCAACGAACTGATCAATAAGCTGGAGCGTCAGCTGAACAAGGTTCAGCACAAGGGCGAAGCGAAGCGCGCCCAGGCCAGCGTTAAAGATATAAGCGTTATCGATCAGGAACTGGATTAAAGTTAATAACGCGCCTGCGGGCGCGTTTTTTATTGTTCTAATAAAATGAAATAAAAGGATTTATTTTAATAGATGTCCACATATCGACCACATCGACCAAACCAGCCCCTTTTGACGGGGCTTTTTTTGATCTACACAGGTCTCCGGGTGGAATAATATTAATTTTTATACAGCCGGGATGGATACCAAATCCTTCCGTTTCAGTATGGGTTTTATGATAAATTGGCCATGTAGCCGATCGTATTTATCATAAGGAAAGGAGATTCAGGATGAGTCAAAGGTCAGAAATAATTGATGGCAAAAAAGCTGCCGTTTTCAATAGAGGCCTGGTTTATACGGAAGTGCTGGGCTGGGTAGATCTTGGACATGCTCAGGGTACAGATATAATTGAATTGCTAAGGAAAATACGACAGGGGGAAGCTTCCGGAAAAGAATTTTATGATGTGACTTACTCTCAGGGTATGACGTCTTCATATGGACTGGCTCGATCAGGAAAAGTAATGACGTGGCGCTTAAGACATGGTCGCCCTTACTCTGAACAAAAAAGTATCGCGCTGGCGATGATGATGGCTATAGCGAGACAGTTCGAAATATTTCAGAGTTCATTCCCTAATAACCTGGTCACTGATAGCGGATTTAGCGGTGAAGATCTGGTGTCCGATCTGCTGGGATTTTACCGCGTCGTATCCGATCAAAACATCTTCCCCATATTACGGCCGGTCAGTAAAGCAGAAGCTCTTAAGCGCTGGGATTATTATGGTAAAATCGGCAACTGGAAAAACGATACGTTCCAGCCTCTGCTGTTCCCCGACCCGGAAAAATTCCCTCATGCAAGGCCGCGCATGGGAGTACTGCCAAAGTTTATGCAAAACGTTACCCCATATAGCAACTTCTCATCAGGAAATGTGATCCGTTCCCGTAATGATAAAACATTTGTTGTTCTGGGAGCAGAGAATGGCAGGATGGGATTGTGAAGAAATTTATAGCGGTACTTGCTGTTGTGCTACTACTCTGCGGAATAGCGTTCGTTTTTATCTGGCCAGTTCTGAGAATGGAATTTGCCAGTAGTGCGCATTATACCGAGCAGGATAAACGCGAATATAAGTATTACACACCTGAATTATTGAAGAAAATGCCAAGAATTTCTAAAGATTATGAATTTCACTATACAAATATCAGTGGGCCCCAGGCTTTTGTATTTGGCATACATTTTAACGGTACAACCGAGACAAGTAGGATCCGTAAATACCTTATTTCTGAAGGATATATACCGCAAAAAGAATGCCAGGTTCAAGCTGAATGCTGGCGTTCTCCACGGAACAACGATGTCGTATCGTTATATAAACTGGTGGAATTTAATGAAGCTGGAGTTGAGATCTACCGCAGGCCTAACAAAGAATAGTAAGTGTAAGTATCCAGAGAAAAGCCAGCTCGCAGACTGGTTTTCTCTTTTCCCTGGTGCTGGTCACTCATGCCTTTCCCGCACCGTTATAATAAACTTGTAGTAGCAGTCATCACACAGCGCATCGTCATTGGCCAACAGCCGTGCAAAAAAACGCCGCCTGAGCCCACACTCCTGGCAATATTTTAAGGCGATAAATTTTCTCATAGCACCAGGTCCTTTTCAGCTGACTGTTTTGCCACCAGCCCTGCCTTCTTGTTTTCCGATTTTTCTTTCTCATAACCAGGCCTGTTAACTTCGCTTAGCAATTGGGTGACGGCAGCAGAAACAGACTTACTGGCTATATTGCTGACGTTTCCGCCTTCATGCAGCACGATATTCCTGACCCCAAGCGGATGCCAGCGTCTGTATTTTTCAGGACGATCCTCAAACAAGGCCACCAGAGGGATCTGCAATGCCGATGCAAAATGTACGGGTGCGCTGTCCGCAGAAACAACAATATCCAGCTGCGTCATGGCCGCGATCAAATCGGCGACGGTTTGCGTAGAGACCCAGCGCGCTTTTTCATCTCTCCGCCATTTGGAAATACATTTATCCTGAGGTGAATGAAAAATAATAAACTCACATTTTCCGCTAAGCGCATCGGTTAATGCCTGCCATTTTTGCTCTGGCCATCGACGTTCCGCGCTATTGTTCGAAATGAATAAACCCACTCTGGCTCTGTTTTTTTCTCCCAGCTTTTGCTGCCAGTATAAAACCCGAGCCTGGCAGGGGAAAATTTGGGGATTCATCTGGTTAATATCCGGCGTGTTGAGTTCCGGCATAAGACAGAAACCGGCAAGTGCTTCATGAATTAAAGGTCGGGCCAGCATATGCGCAGGTATACGATCGTCAAACTCCGTATCAGCGTTGTGCCAGCGGCAGTCCGCAACGTTTAGCTGTCGGGCAAAGTTTATTGCATTTTTGTTCATCCCTCCGCTGGGGATGATAAGTAAATCAAACTTTATTTTCCGAAGCGAGAAAATTAACTTAACTCTATCCTTAAGGTAATTTAAAAATCCCGGCCGCACATTTTTTTCATAGTTTTTAGAATAGACATAATGGTGCACCCTGGCTACGGCAGGGTTATTATCCAGAACGGTTGAGTTATATTTACTGGCAAGAACATGTATTTCCGCCTGCGGCCACCTTTGCTTTAACGCCCGCAAAAAAGGTGTAGTACAAACCATATCCCCTAAAAAATCGATGCGAATAACCAGGATCCGCTTTATATCAGCCTTGTCCATAGACATGTCCTTACTGTAGGCACTTCTTCCATGAAAATAACATGTTAATCCTTGCATCCCTTCATAGCAAATACCATAAGAAAGCGAGGACATAATATCAGATACTCTTTACCATAAAAACAGGATAATAATCCAATTAACGTAGCTTCAATGTTAATATATAAAAATTCAATTAACAGAATTCATTATATTAACAGAGAATTTTCACAATAAATGATTATTATAAATGCCACTCAGATTTTATATAAAATGTATCATTACAAAATATTAACTATATTCAGTAAGGCTTCGGGTTGAGAGAGTAGAAAATGCCATGTGCTTATCTCAAACGTCAGCAGAAGGGCTGGGTGGACAGCCAACCTGCTCCCTGCCCGGCTACAGCTCACGCCTGGCGAAACGCTCTGCAATCCCCCTGAAGAGCCTTGCTCTTTCGCCCTATGCCAGCACTACCAGCCCTTTCGCCTGATAACACTTTGCCGCTCCGCCCTCCGAAACGCGTTTTTTATTGACAGCATTAAATCGCTGCGGTTACTTTAACCTTCTGACAATCGTGGATACTCTGATGAAACAGCTGCCGTTCTTCTTCGCCTTCTTTTTTACCTTCCGTTGACCGGGAGGCAATTCGTCGTATAAGAAAGCATGCGAAGACGAATAACAAGGCCTCCCAACCGGGAGGCTTTTTTTTTATGAACATCTGACAGGTAGCCTATGACCACCGAAAATCCCCTGCTGGGCCTGCGCGAAAAAATCAGCGCGCTGGATGAACAACTGCTGAGCCTGCTGGCTAACCGTCGGGCGCTGGCGATTGAGGTTGCGAAGGCGAAAATGGCCACGCACCGCCCCGTACGCGATATCGATCGCGAGCGCGATCTGCTGGAACATCTGGTCACGCTGGGTAAAGCTCATCAGCTGGATGCGCACTACATCACCCGACTTTTTCAGCTGGTTATTGAAGATTCCGTGCTGACGCAGCAGGCGTTGCTGCAAAAGCATCTGAATCAGACTAATGCGCAGTCGGCGCGTATTGCCTTCCTTGGCCCAAAAGGCTCTTATTCGCATCTTGCCTCACGTAACTATGCCGCTCGCCACTTCGATAGGTTTATCGAGTGCGGCTGTCTGAACTTCCGCGACATCTTTAATCAGGTGGAAACAGGCCAGGCCGACTACGCGGTATTGCCGATCGAAAACACCAGTTCCGGCTCGATCAATGAGGTGTACGATTTGCTGCAGCAGACCAGCCTTTCGCTGGTTGGCGAGATGACGCTCCCTATCGATCACTGCGTGCTGGTTACCGGCAGCACGGACTTGCAGCAGATAGAAACCGTTTACAGCCATCCTCAGCCTTTCCAGCAGTGCAGCGAGTTTATCCATCGCTATCCGCACTGGAAGATTGAATATACTGAAAGCACCGCGGCCGCGATGGAGCAGGTTGCAGCGCTGAATTCACCGAAGGTCGCAGCGCTGGGCAGCCAGGCGGGCGGCGAGCTGTATAACCTGCAGGTGCTTGAACGCAATCTGGCTAACCAGCAGCAGAATATCACCCGCTTTGTTATCCTCGCGCGCAAACCCATTGAGGTCACGCTTCAGGTTCCGGCCAAAACCACGTTAATTATGGCGACCGGACAGCAGGCTGGTGCATTGGTAGAAGCACTGTTGGTGCTGCGTCAGCATAATCTGGTGATGAGCAAACTGGAATCACGCCCGATTAACGGCAATCCATGGGAAGAGATGTTTTATATCGATTTTCAGGGTAACCTGCGCTCGGAAGAAGTACAGCAGGCGTTACGCGAACTGGCACCGATTACGCGTTCGCTGAAAGTGCTGGGCTGTTACCCAAGCGAAAACGTGCTGCCGGTCGACCCTTCCTGAGTACCGCCTCAGCCGCTTTCAGAAGCGGCTGAAACTTTTGGCCTATACCTCGCCTGGATCATTTACCTGCACCGCCCTGACGCTATATCATCGACTATATAACGTTTCTCAGGGAAATTTATGCGCAACTTTTTACGCTCCGCAGTGTTGCTTTCGCTTGGCCTGTTGGCCTTTTCCGCTTTTGCCGATCGTCAGGTTACCGATCAGCTGGGCCGCCAGGTCACGCTTCCCGATCGCGTCGATCGCGTCGTGGTCTTGCAGCATCAAACCCTCAATATCCTGGTGCAGCTGGATGCCACCAATACCCTTGTTGGCATCCTTGGCAACTGGAAGCAGCAGCTCGGCGACGGCTATTCGCGGCTGGCGCCGGAACTGACGCGTCTGCCGACGCTGGGTGATTTAACTCATGTGGATGTAGAAAAGCTGGTTGCGCTACATCCGCAGGTGGTTTTTGTCACTAACTATGCGCCGCAGGAGATGATTGACCAGATCCAGAAACTCGGCATCGCCGTTATCGCCATCTCGCTGCGTGCCGATAATCAACAGCAAAACCGTCTGAATCCCGATCTGGCTGACGAAGAGCAGGCTTATAGTGAAGGATTAAAAGAAGGCGTTCGCCTGATCGGCGAGGTGGTAAACCACCAGCAGCAGGCCGAAACGCTGATTAAAGCCACTTTCAATCAGCGGCAGCAAACGGGCAACCGGTTACAGGCGATCCCTGCTTCGCAGCGCATTCGGGTCTATATGGCTAATCCCGACCTTACGACCTACGGCTCCGGCAAATATACCGGCCTGATGATGGCGCATGCCGGTGCGCTGAACGTCGCCGCCGCAGCGGTGAAAGGGTATAAGCAGGTTTCTATGGAGCAGATCCTCGCCTGGGATCCGCAGGTGATCTTCGTGCAGGATCGCTATCCGCAGGTGATCGACGAGATCAACCAGCAGCCCGCCTGGCAGGCTGTGGATGCCGTTAAGCATCATCGCGTTTATTTGATGCCTGAATATGCCAAGGCCTGGGGCTATCCGATGCCAGAAGCGCTGGCGCTGGGCGAATTATGGATGGCGAAAAAGCTTTACCCGGAAAAATTCCAGGATGTCGATATGCAGAAAAAAGCGGATACCTGGTATCAGCGCTTCTATCGTACCCACTATACGGGTAGCAACTGATGAGCCTTACCGTTCTGGCTGCCGGAAGCCTGCGCGCCGTGTGGCCGGCGCTGGCCTCAGCGTATGGTCAACCAATCAGGGTAGCGTTTGGCCCGGCCGGGCTACTGTGCGAGCGAATTAAGCAGGGCAAGCGCTGCGATCTCTTTTTATCGGCCAATCTGACGCATCCGCAATCTTTGATCGCGGCAGGTATCGCACTCGACAGCGCCGTCTTTGTCCACAATCAGCTCTGCCTGAGCGTGCCTGCTGCCCTGGCCGCGTCGAACAAAAGCTGGCTGGAGCTGCTAAGCCATCCGCACTTACGCGTCGCCACCTCTACGCCGTTAAGCGATCCATCCGGCGACTACGCCTGGCAGCTTTTCGATCGTATTGAACGTCGCTATGCGGGAGTGGGAACCGCGCTGAAACAGCGGGCGCTACAGCTGGTTGGCGGCCCATTCAGCCCGGCTGTTCCGGCTGGGGAACCGGCAGCGAATTGGGTGCTGAACGGCGATCGGGCGGATATTTTTATCGGCTATCAGAGCTATGCCGCGCGGCCCGGGATTAAAACTATTACTATCCCGCCGCCTTTCCATATCCGCGCAGACTATGCTTTTGCCCTGTGTCATGCAAAAGCACAGCCGCTGGCAGATTTCTTACTGAGCGCCGAGGCGCAGGGAATTTTAGCGAAAGACGGCTTTCTTCCGCTGGAGAAGAGAGCCTGAGGCGAGAATACAGGCCGCGATCGGGCCTGCATTTTATCCAAAGCCGTTATCGGCGGCTGTCGTTGGCCTGACGCAGCAGCGAACGACTTTCCAGCATAAAGCTCTGGGCGTAATCGCCAAACCAATGCTCTACGCGACGGAAACTGTCGACGAACGCCTGCTTGTCGCCCCGCTCCAGCAGCTGAATAGCCTCGCCGAAGCGCTGATAGTAACGTTTAATCAGCGCCAGATTATTTTCTGAGGACATGATGATGTCCGCATAGAGCTGAGGATCCTGCGCAAAGAGTCTGCCCACCATCGCCAGCTCCAGGCGGTAAATAGGCGATGAAAGCGCCAGCAGCTGCTCAAGATTCACGTTCTCTTCCGCCAGATGCAGGCCATAGGCAAAGGTGGCGAAGTGACGCAGCGCCTGAATAAAGGCCATGTTCTGATCATGCTCTACCGCGCTGATGCGGTGCAGACGTGCGCCCCAGACCTGGATCTGTTCCAGAAACCACTGATAGGCTTCCGGCTGACGGCCGTCGCACCAGACCACCACCTGTTTCGCCAGGCTACCGCTGTCCGGGCCGAACATCGGATGCAGCCCCAGCACCGGGCCGCTGTGCGCGGCCAGCATCGCCTGAAGCGGGCCATTTTTTACCGAGGCCAGATCCACAAGAATACAGTCTTCCGGCAGCGGCGGCAGATCGGCAATCGCTTTTTCCGTCAGGTGGATCGGCACGCTGATGATCACCATTCCCGCATCCGCCAGCAGGCTTTCCGCCTGCGCCCACTCCTCTTTATCCAGGATTTTCACCTGATAACCGGAAAGGGTCAGCATCTTTTCAAACAGCCGCCCCATTTTGCCCTTGCCGCCAACGATGACTACCGGTCGAAGCTGCGGATGCAGCGTTTTGAAGCCTTTATCGTTTTCACTGGCGTAGGATTCGCGCATAACGCGGCGCAGCACATCTTCGATCAGGTCTGGCGGCACGCCAAGCGTCTCCGCCTCTTTACGCCGTGACGCCAGCATGGAAGCTTCGCGCTCCGGCACGTAAATCGGCAGACCGTAGCGGCTTTTTACTTCGCCCACCTCGGCGACCAGACTCAGCCTTTTGGCCAGCAGATCGAGCAGGGCTTTGTCCACTTCATCAATTTGATCGCGCAGCGCGGTCAGTTCAGCCACCATAATTAACCCTCTTGCGACAGACGCGCCGCCAGTACTCCGTCCAGTTCCTGATGAATTGTTCGCAACAGCGTTTCGGTCGTTTCCCAGTTGATGCAGGCATCGGTCACGGAAACGCCGTAGCGCATGGCGCTTTTGGGCTGTTCGGACGACTGGCTGCCTTCGTGCAGATGGCTTTCCAGCATCAGCCCAATCACGGAACGGTTGCCGTCTCTGATTTGCGAGACGGCGGACTCGGCTACGCCGGACTGGCGACGGAAGTCTTTGTTAGAATTACCATGGCTGCAATCTATCATCAGCGCCGGACGGAGTCCCGCCTGAAGCATCTCTTTTTCACACTGCGCGACATCTTCCGGCCCGTAGTTTGGCTGTTTGCCGCCGCGCAGGATGACGTGGCCATCCGGATTACCCTGGGTCTGCAACAGGCAGACCTGGCCGCTCTGGTTGATACCCACAAAGCGGTGCGGCATAGAGGCGGCGCGCATTGCGTTAATCGCCGTGCCCAGACTGCCGTCCGTGCCGTTTTTAAAGCCGACCGGCATAGAGAGGCCGGAAGCCATTTCCCGGTGCGTTTGCGACTCGGTAGTGCGTGCGCCGATGGCCGACCAGCTGAACAGATCGCCCAGGTATTGCGGACTGTTAGGATCCAGCGCTTCCGTTGCCAGCGGCAGCCCCATCTCGACCAGTTCAACCAGCAGCTGACGGGCGATATGCAGACCGGCTTCCATATCGAAAGAGTTATCCATGTAGGGATCGTTGATCAGCCCTTTCCAGCCAACGGTGGTGCGAGGCTTTTCAAAATAGACGCGCATCACGATATAGAGCTGATCTTTGAGATCGTCAGAAAGCGCTTTCAGATGCCGCGCATAGTCCAGCGCTGCTTCGGTATCGTGGATCGAACAGGGGCCGCACACCACCAGCAAACGGTGATCTTTTCCGCTGATAATGTCTGAAATAGTCTGACGGGAAGCAGCGATCTGCGTCTGCTGCGCGTCGGTCAGGGGGAACTTGTTTTTCAGCTCCTGCGGCGTAATTAAAATCTGTTCGTCGGCGATATGAACGTTGTTCAGCGCATCTTTTTGCATGGTCGTCAGCTCTCTAGTGGTCCCGTCAGCCTGTCATCAAGGTTTGAATACTGTATCAGAAGCGGTACAAAACTCAATCTCCCTATGTACACTTTTATTACCACAAAAGATAAACAAGAAGAAAAAAAAAATAAATGATTGTTAATCATATAGTTAATAAAAAATAAGACCAGAAACCAAAACGCCTACATGTAAAGTTAAATTTACACCAATATATGCGTTAACCTTACGTCTACCCGATAACCTGAAGTAAAGGACGTCGTACGGCTATCAGCAGGTTAGCCATAGCTACTTTTATTGATTGATCTGTCGCTGTTGAAATGTTTATAAATAACCCTGGGATTTTATAAAGGCAGCGTCGCTTTAAAAACCTGCATCATCCGCCGTATTGCCTTAAGCCGCCGCTTTTTTCGGGCTTCTGTCTGCATTAATAACGCCGTATAAATATTAATAAGCCTGAAGGAAAAGCCATATGCAGGTGCTTTACCGCCCTTACCGTCACGACGACGCCATTGAATTTGCGCAAGCCGTGAATGCCTCACTGGATACGTTGCGTCCCTGGCTGCTCTGGGCGCATGAAGGTTTTAGTCCAGCAGAAGCTCGCCGCTGGTTTGCCGCTACCCACATGCTGCGTGAGACAGGCGAAGCCAACGAGCTGGGGCTTTTCGCCGGGGATGGCCGCTTGCTGGGCGGTGCCGGACTGCGCTATTCCAGCGATCAGAAAAATCTGTGCTCAATAGGCTACTGGGTACGCAGCAGCGAGCAGCGACAGGGCATCGCCAGCCAGGCCGTGCGTTATCTTCTCGATCTGGCGTGGCAGGATCAGGAAAAAGATACGGTAGAAATCCTGGCAGTGGCGGAAAATATGGCCAGCCGCCGCGTGGCGGAAAAATGCGGCGCAGCCTTTATGGGCATTAAGCATGGATTGATCGTGCTGGATAGTGGGCCGGCGGATACGGCCATTTACCGCTTTCATCGAACGCGCTGATTTTCTGAAAACCCGCAACCCTGTGCTTCGGGTTGTTTTATATTTCCATGACTCATCGGGCCGATACGCCTGACGGCTGCGCTCAATAGTCAAAAGCGTAAGCCAGATTGCTGGCTAACGTATAGCCTCTTTTTTCTGCAAACAGGAAACAACATGCACCAATCTGTCCGTCTTGCCCTGGTGGGCGATTTCCGTCCTGATGCCGTGGCGCACCAGGCCATCCCACCCGCTATCAAGCTTGCCGCCGACTCGCTCAATATTTCGGTAGAGGCAGAATGGTTGCCCACCCCAGAGATTACCTCGACTGACGTATTGCATAATTTTAATGCGATCTGGGTCGTGCCGGGCAGCCCTTATCAGCATGACCAGGGCGCTTTTATGGCTATCACCTGGGCGCGCGAAAACAATATCCCTTTTCTTGGTTCCTGCGGCGGTTTTCAGTATGCGCTTATTGAGTACGCGCGCAACGTGATGGGCTGGCAAGATGCGGCACATGCGGAAACGGATACGGAAGGCCGTATGGTGATTGCGCCGCTTAGCTGCTCGCTGGTTGAACAAACAGGCGACATCGTCATTGAACCCGGTTCGACGATAGCAAAAGCCTACGGCAAACTCAGCACGCATGAAGGCTATCATTGTAACTTTGGCGTTAACCCTGATTTCGGGAACGAACTGGCCGATTTTCCGCTGCGCATCAGCGCGAGAGATCGGCAAGGCGATGTGCGCGGCATAGAATTGCCCCATCACCGATTTTTTGTCGCTACGCTGTTTCAATCCGAACGGGCGTCGCTGCGTCATGCGCTTTCGCCGCTGGTCGTCGCTTTGCTTACGGAGGCCGGGCGCTAAATGAACGTTTATACATTTCCTAAAAGCCGCTCCTTGAGGGTGCTATGGACTCTGGAAGAGCTAAAATTAGATTACACCACTTCTCCGGTAGCGCTCTTTTCCACAGAACCAGCGGCCTCTTCTCCTCATCCCTTACATAAAGTGCCCGTACTGGAGGACGAAGGTAGCCTTATTTTTGAAACGGCAGCTATCTGCCAGTATCTGGGCGAAAAAAAAGGGGATGGGAAACTTTACCCGACGGATGCGCTGCAAAAAGCCAAAGTCAATGAGTGGCTCAGCTTTTCTCTGACAGACCTTGAATCGCCAGTCTGGTATTTGCTTAAACATAAATTTTTACTGCCCGAGGCTCTACGTTCGCCAGCAGTGATTGAGACAACTTTCCGTGACGCCAGCAAGACGCTTGACGCTATCCGTTTTTCAGCTGAACAAGAGTGGATTGCAGGTGAGCATTTTACGCTGGCCGATATTTTCTTCTCGCATACGCTGATGTGGGCGCAACTGTGCGCATTGCCGGTTAACGATAAATTGACCCGTTACGTAGCAAGATGTCAGCGACGGGAAGCGTTCAGCAAGGCGCTGGAGAGGAATAACCGCACGGCCTGACGCGTTACGGCAGGCAAAAAAAAGGGCCGGTCTTTCGACCGGCCCCCTGTTTCGTATTAACTTAGGATGCTGCTTTAGCGCCCAGACGTTCTTTGATACGTGCAGACTTACCGGTACGCTCACGCAGGTAGTACAGTTTGGCCTTACGTACGGCACCACGACGTTTAACAGCAATGCTGTCGATTACAGGTGAGTGAGTCTGGAATACACGCTCAACACCTTCGCCGTTAGAAATTTTACGAACGGTGAATGCAGAGTGCAGACCGCGGTTACGAATAGCGATAACCACGCCCTCGAATGCCTGCAGACGCTTCTTGGAGCCTTCAACAACCCATACTTTCACTTCCACGGAATCGCCCGGACGGAATGAAGGTACGTCCTGTTTCATCTGCTCTTGTTCGATTTGCTTGATAATGTTGCTCATAATTAAATCTCTTATCCTGGGTAAACTGATATTCAGGCGCCGCGGCTACTGCCCGGACTGCCCATCATCGTTATGTTGCCGTCTGAATTCCTTTTGGAACTCCTTCAGCAACTTTGCTTGCTCTTCAGTCAGAGCCAGGTTTTCCAGAAGTTCAGGTCTTCTTAGCCAGGTACGGCCCAGCGACTGTTTCAGACGCCAGCGGCGAATTTCGGCATGGTTGCCCGACAGCAGAACTGGCGGAACCTCCATCCCTTCTAACACTTCAGGTCGGGTGTAGTGCGGACAGTCCAGCAGCCCCTCGGAAAACGAATCTTCCTCGGCGGACGCCTGCTTGCCCAGTACGCCAGGTATAAACCGGGCGACCGAATCAATCAGCGTCATTGCCGGCAGTTCCCCACCGCTGAGCACGTAATCCCCGATCGACCACTCTTCATCGATTTCGGTTTGGATGACGCGCTCATCAATCCCTTCATAGCGACCACACACCAGAATTAACTTCTCGCTGGTCGCCAGCTCGCAAACCCCCACTTGATCGAGTTTGCGTCCCTGAGGTGAAAGATAAATCACCTTAGCGCCTTCTCCTGCCGCCGCTTTTGCTGCGTGGATGGCATCCCGTAAGGGCTGAACCATCATTAGCATTCCCGGTCCGCCGCCGTAAGGACGATCGTCCACGGTACGGTGCCGGTCATGAGTGAAGTCGCGAGGACTCCAGCTCTGAATGCTGAGCAGGCCATTTTTTACTGCCCGGCCAGTTACTCCGTATTCGGTAATTGCGCTAAACATCTCAGGGAACAGGCTGATTATGCCAATCCACATCGACTGCGCCGGAGTGTTACCGTCTTGTCCGGAGCTCAAAAACCAGGATCCCAATCTACTTCGATGGTGCCGGTAGTGAGATCGACATTCTTGATAACCTGTCCATCAAGGAACGGAATCAGCCGCTCCTTCGCACCAAACGCATCCTTCAGGTTTGCCTTCACGACGAGAACGTCGTTTGAACCGGTTTCCATCATATCAATGACTTTGCCCAGCTCGTATCCTTGCGTGGTTACTACCTGGCAGCCCATCAGGTCTTTCCAGTAATAGTCACCGCTTTCCAGAGGAGGCAGCTGCTCCGCGTCTACCACAATTTCGCAATTGGTAAGTAGCGTGGCCGCATCACGATCGTCAATGCCTTTGACTTTGATGATCATGTCCTGATTGTGGCGCTTCCAGCCTTCCAGCTCGATAAGCTGCCATTGACCCGCCCGCTGGATAAACCAGGGTTGGTAGTCAAAAATGCTTTCAGCATCTTCGGTGGAGGAAAACACTTTGAGCCAACCACGAATACCGTAGGCCGACCCCATCTTTCCCAGAGTTAACGGGTTAGCGGGCGGCTGGGCGGTGAGTTGCTTGCTCATGTTGACCACCGTGACAGATTAAGCTGCTTTCTTAGCTTCTTTGATCAGCGCGTTAACGCGATCAGAGAGAGTAGCGCCCTGGCCAACCCAGTGCTCAATGCGGTCCAGATCCAGACGCAGTGCTTCAGCCTGACCAGAAGCGATCGGGTTGAAGAAACCAACGCGCTCGATGAAGCGGCCGTTGCGAGCGTTGCGGCTGTCAGTGACAACTACCTGATAAAACGGACGCTTTTTAGCGCCGTGACGTGCCAAACGAATTGTTACCATAACATCCTCTTTAGTTAATAAAACAACCGGGCCCCATTGAGGGAACGGGGCCCGGGTGCAATATAAAAAGCCCGAAAATTTTACTCATTTTGGCGTAAAAAGCAATCTAATTCGCCTGAGCGCTTTTCCGACTCGATTAACGGCCCGGGAAGCCCGGCGGCATCATACCTTTCATGCCGCGCATCATCTTCGCCATTCCGCCCTTCTTCATCTTTTTCATCATGCGCTGCATGTCGTCAAACTGCTTAAGCAAACGGTTGACGTCCTGCACCTGCATACCGGAACCCGTCGCGATACGACGCTTGCGGGACCCTTTGATAATTTCCGGCTTCTCGCGCTCTTTGCGCGTCATGGAGTTGATCATCGCCTCCATGCGCACCAGCACTTTGTCATCCATCTGCGATTTAACGTTGTCCGGCAGCTGGCCCATGCCCGGCAGTTTGCCCATCAGGCTGGCCATGCCGCCCATGTTGCGCATCTGCTTGAGCTGCTCCAGGAAGTCGTTGAGATCGAAGCCGTCGCCTTTTTTCAGCTTGCTGGCGAGTTTCTCTGCCTGCGCGCGGTCGACTTTGCTTTCGATATCTTCAATCAGTGACAGGACGTCGCCCATGCCCAGAATACGGGAAGCGATACGATCCGGATAGAACGGCTCCAGCGCCTCGGTTTTTTCGCCGACGCCCATAAACTTAATCGGCTTGCCGGTGATATGGCGGATAGAAAGCGCCGCACCGCCGCGCGCGTCACCGTCAACCTTGGTCAGGATAACGCCGGTCAGCGGCAGCGCTTCGTTAAAGGCTTTCGCCGTGTTCGCCGCATCCTGACCGGTCATGGCGTCGACCACAAACAGCGTTTCCACCGGATTAATGGCAGCGTGGACCTGTTTGATCTCGTCCATCATCGCTTCGTCAACGTGCAGACGACCGGCGGTATCCACCAGCAGCACGTCGTAGAACTTCAGTTTTGCCTGCTGAAGCGCATTTTTAACGATGTCGACCGGCTTCTGACTCAGGTCGGACGGACAGAAATCGACGCCAACCTGCTCCGCCAGGGTTTCCAGCTGTTTGATCGCCGCCGGGCGATAAACGTCGGCAGAAACCACCAGCACTTTCTTCTTGTGCTTCTCGCGCAGGAATTTACCCAGCTTGCCGACGCTGGTGGTTTTACCCGCACCCTGCAAGCCCGCCATCAGCACCACGGCCGGTGGCTGAGCGGCCAGATTGAGCGTGTTGTTCTCGGCGCCCATGGCGGCAACCAGCTCATTCTGAACGATCTTCACAAATTCCTGACCCGGCGTCAGGCTCTTGTTGACGTCGTGACCCACGGCGCGCTCTTTAACGCGGCCGATAAAGTCACGCACTACCGGCAGCGCAACGTCTGCCTCAAGCAGCGCCATGCGCACTTCGCGCAGGGTGTCCTTAATGTTGTCTTCTGTCAGCCGTCCACGGCCACTGATATTGCGCAGGGTCTGCGACAATCTGTCGGTTAAATTATCAAACATCGTCTCTCGCTCAACGTAATGAGAGGTCGCCAGGCGACACAATGGCGCAGATTATAACATGAAGACGCGGCGATCTCAGCCATCCGCGTTGAGATCGTTTGGAGCCAGCGGCCGCTGGCGCTATACTGCTTTTTTTCATAGCCTTGCCGGTACCACCTATGTCCGTTTTTGCGATCCTGGCGCTGCTCGCCTACTCTTTCAGCCTTGCCCTGATTATTCCCAGCCTGCTGCGCAAGCAGAGCGCGTGGCGAGGCATGGCCGTTATCTCCGCCGTCGTCGCGCTGGTGTGTCATGGCGTCGCGCTGGAACAGCGTATTTTCACAGCGGAAGGCGGTCAGAACCTTAGCCTGTTGAATATCGGATCGCTGGTCAGCCTGCTGATCTGCGCCATTATGACCATCGTGGCCTCGCGCAATCGCGGCTGGATCCTGCTGCCTTTGGTCTACAGCTTCGCGCTGATCAACCTGGCTTTCGCCACCTTTGTGCCCAACGCGTTTATCACGCATCTGGAAACCACGCCCGGCATGATGGTGCACATCGGGCTGGCGCTGTTTGCCTATGCTACGCTAATGATTGCGGCGCTTTATGCGCTACAGCTGGCGTGGATAGACTGGCTGCTGAAAAACAAAAAGCTGGCTTTCAGCAAGGACATTCCGCCGCTGATGACCATCGAGCGCAAAATGTTCCATATCACTCAGATCGGGGTAGTGTTGCTGACGCTGGTGCTGTGTACCGGTCTGTTTTATATGCAGGATCTGTTCAGCCGTGAAAACGTGGATAAAGCCGTGCTGTCGATTCTGGCCTGGTTTGTCTATATCGTTTTGCTCTGGGGTCACTATCATGAAGGGTGGCGCGGTCGCCGCGTGGCCTGGTTCAATTTCGGCGGCGCGTTCCTGCTGACCATGGCCTATTTCGGCAGCCGTATGCTGCAACACTTTTTGTCCTCCTGATCCTCCACTACAAGGAATTCCCTCGTTGGAACAAGTTTCAACCACCACGCTGATTATTATTCTTTTCGTTATGGTGCTGGTGTCGGCGTGGTTTGCCGGCTCCGAAACCGGCATGATGACGCTCAACCGCTATAAGCTGCGCCATCAGGCTAAAAACGGCGATCGCGCCGCCCGTCGGGTAGAGAAACTGCTGCGTCGCCCCGATCGCCTGCTCAGCCTGGTGCTGATCGGCAACAACCTCGTTAATATCCTCGCCTCCGCGCTGGCAACCATCGTCGGGATGCGCCTGCACGGCGATGAAGGCGTAGCCATCGCTACCGGCATCCTGACGTTTGTGGTGCTGGTGTTTGCGGAAGTACTGCCGAAAACCGTTGCCGCGCTTTATCCTGAAAAAGTCGCTTTCCCCAGCAGCCTGCTGTTAGGCCCGCTGCAAATCATCATGATGCCGCTGGTCTGGCTGCTGAATACCATTACCCGCGTGCTGATGCGGATGGTCGGCATGAAAACCGACAGCGCCGCCACCTCCGCGCTGAGCAAAGAAGAGCTGCGCACCATCGTGTATGAATCGCGCACGCTGATGTCGCACCGCAATCAGGATATGCTGCTGTCCGTGCTGGATCTGGAAAAAGTGAACGTTGACGACATTATGGTGCCGCGCAATGAAATTGTGGGCATTAATATCAACGATGACTGGAAATCCATCGTGCGGCAGCTGACGCACTCGCCGCATGGCCGCATCGTGCTCTATCGCGATTCGCTGGACGATACCATCAGTATGCTGCGCGTGCGGGAAGCCTACCGCCTGATGACCGAGAAAAAAGAGTTCACCAAAGAAGTCATGCTGCGCGCGGCGGATGAGATTTACTACGTGCCGGAAGGCACGCCGCTGAACATCCAGCTGGTGAAGTTCCAGCGCAATAAGAAGAAAGTAGGTCTGGTTGTTGATGAATATGGCGATATTAAAGGCCTGATCACCATTGAAGACATTCTGGAAGAGATAGTCGGCGATTTCACCACCTCCATGTCCCCGACGCTGGCGGAAGAAGTGATGCCACAGAATGACGGCTCGGTGCTGATTGAAGGCAGCGCTAACGTGCGCGAGCTGAACAAGGCCTTTAACTGGCAGCTGCCGGAAGAGGAAGCGCGTACGGTTAACGGCATGATTCTGGAAGTGCTGGAAGATATTCCGCTGCCCAACACTACGGTGCATATCGGTCACTATGCGATCGATATCCTCGACGTGCAGGAGAATATGATTAAACAGGTTCGCGTTACGCCGCAAAAGCCGCTGAAGGAGTCGGTGGGTTCCTGATAGCTATCCCCTGCCGCCAGGGGATAAACAACCGGGTTTCTGCAAGGGAAGCCCGGTTAACTGACTAGATGTGCAGTTCCTGCAGTTTATCCTGCGGCAGTGCCAGCTCGTCGTTGTGGTTCACGCCGATATCATGCTCAATGATGTGACGCGCGATATCCTGCGCTTCATCCAGAGAGTGCATTTCATAGGTGCCGCACTGGTACTCGTTCAGCTCAGGAATTTTGCGCTGATCGGTCACTTTCAGCACGTCCTGCATCGCGGCTTTCCAGGCTTTCGCCACGCGCTGCTCGTCCGGCGTGCCAATCAGGCTCATATAGAAACCGGTGCGGCAGCCCATTGGCGAGATATCGATGATTTCAACGCCGTCGCCGTTCAGATGGTTACGCATAAAACCGGCAAACAGATGTTCCAGCGTGTGGATACCGCGCTCCGGCATCACTTCTTTGTTTGGCCGGCAGAAGCGCAGATCGAAAACGGTAATGGTATCGCCGTGCGGCGTGTTCATGGTTTTCGCTACGCGAACCGCAGGCGCCGCCATGATGGTATGATCGACGGTAAAGCTATCCAGCAATGGCATATGGTTACCTCTGATAAATTTATTTTCGCAGTGATGAAACTTTCTCTGTCGACTCGTGGTCTGAATCTATGAAAGACGCGCATTTTGTTATCATCATCCCTGACAACAGAGATGTTAATTTGGCCACATTGATGTGGCCTTTTTCTTTTGCGTTAGCTTCGGCTTTTCAGAAAGTCTTCAAAGCTAAGCGTATCACTTTCTTCGATTTCCTGCTGACTAACGTTTGAACGGATAGCCTCCTGCTCAAAGTCGCTCTCCGTCAGGATCTCCAGCTGCTCGTTCGCCAACTGAGCATGATACTGCTCTGCCAGCGCCAGGCCCGTACCGGCCAGCCCGTTTTCTTTCAGCGCTGTCAAAAAACGCGCCGAATAGGTCAGGTCAGGATCGTCAAACGAGGCGGCCAGACGGTCACAGGCGGCCTGATAATGGCGATCGCCCTGCTGACGATCGAGCGTTTCCGCCACGCGCTGCAGATCTTTAAACAGGTTTTTGCCGACTTCCGCCAGCGGGAACTGCGCTTCTTCGCAACCGATACCCAGCATCAGGCCCGGCTTGCGCCCTTCCAGAATGACCCGGTTCCAGTTGGCGCGCGTGCAGAGCAGCTCTTCGCTGCTCATTTCCGGCGCGTCGGCCAGCGTACACCAGATCAGGAACAGATCGAGGAAGCGCACCTGATTTTCATCCACGCCTGTCGGCGAGAACGGGTTAATATCCAGCGAGCGCACTTCAATGTACTCGATGCCGCCGCGCAGCAGCGCATCGGAGGGATTTTCGCCGGAGCGCGTAACGCGTTTCGGGCGGATCGGCGCATACAGCTCGTTTTCAATCTGCAACACGTTAGTGTTGAGCTGCAGCCAGTTGCCCTGCTCATCCTTCACACCCATGCGCGCGTACTCTTCCGAAGGCGTTTTAATCGCCGCCTTCAGCGCTTTGACATAGTCAGGAAGATTATTGAAGGTGATGCCCAGTCCGCTCTGCGATTTATTGGTATAACCCAGGTCACTCAGGCGCAAAGAGGTAGCGTAAGGCAGATAGAGCAGACCATTTTCGGTACGCTCAAACCGTAAGTCCGTCTCTTTCCCCTGCAGGAAAGAAGAACAAACGGCCGGCGAAGCGCCAAACAGATAGGGAATGATCCAGCCAAAGCGATAGTAGTTACGGATCAGGCGCAGATAGCCTTCCGAGATCGCGTCGGTGCTGCTCTGCCCTTCTTTGCCATCCGTCCAGGCCTGCCAGAAAGAGAGCGGCAGCGAGAAGTTATAGTGCACGCCGGAAATGACCTGCATCAGCGCGCCATAGCGGTTCTTCAGGCCCTGCCGATAGAGCGTTTTCATCTGCCCGATATTGGAGCGCCCGTACTGCGCCAGCTCTATTTTATCGCTGTCGTCGATCAGGCACGGCATACTCATTGGCCACATCCGCTCCGCGCCGAGATCGCGTGAGACGTGACGATGAATATCGCGCAGAAAAGCCAGCAGATGATCGATGTCACGATCTACCGGCGTAATAAATTCCAGCAGCGTTTCAGCAAAATCAGTGGTAATCCACTTATGGGTCAAGGCTGAACCCAGCGATTTAGGGTGTCCGCTGGTGGCCAGATGGCCATCAGGTTTAACACGCAGCGTTTCGCGTTCAATGCCGCGACCAATACCTTTCATTGCCTCAGGGTGAGCTTCCAGCCAGGAAAGCGCCTGTGATACGTCCGGGATCAAATTGACCTCCCGCTTGGGGAAAAATTTATTATTGTTCAGCATAATGTTAATCATGATAGCGACGCTTAGCGAATCACTGCCACCATTCCATGCCCTGTAATGTTGCGAAAGCCAGCACGCCATAGCGCAACGTCTTGCCCACGGCGAGCCAGAGCGCAACCGGAAGCCAGGCGAAGCGAAGCCAACCCGCGAGAACGCAAAGCAGATCGCCAATAACCGGCAACCAGCTAAGAAGTAACGCAGCAGGCCCCCAGCGGTGCAGCCACGCTGTTGCTGTGTTATGCCATCGCCCCTGCTGTTTTAGCGGCAGACAGCGGCCGATGATAACGTTGGTTAAACCGCCGAGGGTATTCCCCAGGGCAGCAATGCCGGTCACGCCGAGCGCGGAAGCTTTTCCCGACAGCAGCAGCGAAACCAGCAGCACTTCTGAGTTTCCCGGCAGCAGCGTGGCGCTTAGGAAACCGCTGACAAACATTGAACCGTATAGCCAGTCGCTCACAGACGCCTGACGTCGACAAAAGCCATGCCTGCCGCCTGCGCGGCCTGAATACCGAAATCGGCGTCTTCAAACACGATACAGCGCTCAGGCGCAACACCGATTAATTCGGCGCAGCGCAGAAACGTATCCGGTTCCGGCTTATGACGCTTAACGTCATCAGCGCCGACAACCGCGTCAAAATAGTCGCGAAGCCCTAAATGTTGCAGCAGCGCTTCGGCTACGGCGTGCTCGCTGCCGGTACCGACCGCCATAGGCCGTTTACCGCGGTAAGCTTTAACGACGTCAACCAGCGGCAGCGGCTGGACGCTATCGAAAAGCATCTCTTTCAGCGCCGCGGTTTTTTCTGCGGCCAGCTGATGGGGATCCAGGCTGCTCTGATAGCTGTTGATGATAGCTTCCGCTATCCGCCACGTTGGCGAGCCGTTCAGCTTAATCAGCGACAGGTCGTCAAAGCGCATATCGTAGCGCGCCAGAACGGTTCGCCAGGCTTTACGATGCGTAGGTTCCGTATCCAGAATCGTGCCGTCCATATCAAATATCAAGCCGTCATAACTGTCGTACACGGAAGCCTCCGTCCCTGAATCAACGAACGTTTACTTTAGCGTAAAGCACCGAACTTGTCGCTGTCAGCTTGGATCCGCAAATGCCTTGAAACATATAGGGTTTTTTATTATCAGATTATATCCTTGTTAACAGATGGCCTTAATTGAGGCCAAAAAGCACAAAAGTGTAACTATGGAACCGACTCTGGACCGGCAATTAACGGGGTATATAACGGCAAAAGCAGAAAGTGAGGAAATGTATATTATAAAGCGGCGTGATAATTTCGCCTTGTTAAGGCAGCAAGTATGAGGATACGGAAAGGGTATTGGAAAAGCATCAGGCAGGTTTTTTACAATTCGATCGTAAAGGATTGCTGTAGCATCAGCGCTATAAGCTTTATACGGTATGGCTGTTCAGAATGGCTATGAGTTGGAATAACAGAAGATGAGGATAATGCGCTTGCGCTTCGGGTCATTGCTAAGCGTTTTTACTCTTCCTGTACAAGCTGCAAGCTTTTCACAGTATGTCAGTAAAGGTGTTACGACGAGATATTCAGAAGATGGTGCATCCGGGAGGATGATTCGGCTGGCGCCTCACCTTTACGGGCCGTTGCTAAAGCAACGTTATCATCCCTTGTGCTGGCGGTAACTGCTTGCGCTATGCGAGTACGTTATTGCGACCAGATTTGCAATATATGGTGCATCCGGGAGGATTCGAACCTCCGACCGCTCGGTTCGTAGCCGAGTACTCTATCCAGCTGAGCTACGGATGCATTGAGGAAAGCTAAAGATACTGCCTGGTACAACTGAATAGGGTGCATCCGGGAGGATGATTCGGCTTACGCCTCACCCTTCGGGCCATCGCTTAGCGATGTTATCCTCCCTGTACACGCTGCAAGCTTTTCACAGTATGTCAGTTAAGATATTGCTGCCACATTACTAAAATATGGTGCATCCGGGAGGATTCGAACCTCCGACCGCTCGGTTCGTAGCCGAGTACTCTATCCAGCTGAGCTACGGATGCATTGGAAAACAGTGGGGAGATAACGCGACAAACCTGAGGAGATACAGAAGAAACTGACAGACGTTTAAATCTTTTCATTTCTCAGAAGAGGCTACTGCCGACTTCTACAAAATATGGTGCATCCGGGAGGATTCGAACCTCCGACCGCTCGGTTCGTAGCCGAGTACTCTATCCAGCTGAGCTACGGATGCATAACAAATTCTGGTATAACGCAGGGGTGCTGACGACTCACCTTGATACAGGCTGCTAACGCTGTATCGGTACTACTTAAACAAAGCGGCGACTTGCTAAGCCACTTTATAAAATATGGTGCATCCAGGAGGATGATTCGGCTTACGCCTCACCCTTACGGGCCGTTGCTAAAGCAACGTTATCATCCCTTGTGCTGGCGGCTAATACTTACTGCTTTGCCAGAACACAATGGCTGCAACACTTCTTAAATATGGTGCATCCGGGAGGATTCGAACCTCCGACCGCTCGGTTCGTAGCCGAGTACTCTATCCAGCTGAGCTACGGATGCAAATGGCGGTGAGGCGGGGATTCGAACCCCGGATGCAGCTTTTGACCGCATACTCCCTTAGCAGGGGAGCGCCTTCAGCCTCTCGGCCACCTCACCATACGCGCTCTTATCGAGCTGTGCTTCTGAACTTGTTTCTGCTCATCGGCACTGCGTGGCGCACATATTACTTTCTGGGCCTTATAAGTCAAACATATTTTTTCACTCTCGCGTTTGATTGCGCATTTCCCAGCCAAAATGGGTATTTGGAAAGCAAAAAGAGTGATTTATCAACAATAATCGGCCCTTTCACAGCAGGGAAGTGTGTACAGGCCCGAAGAGATACAGCGAAAGAAAAACAAAGAAAGGCGGGAAAGAAGGACAAAACCGGTAGCGCCTCGCCTGGGCGGCAAGGCGCTGGATCCGTTAGTAACTCGTTTGCTGAGTTTTTTCGGCCTGAATACGCTGATAAATCTCTTCGCGATGAACCGAAACTTCTTTAGGGGCATTCACACCGATGCGAACCTGATTCCCTTTTACTCCCAGCACCGTTACAGTCACCTCATCACCGATCATGAGGGTTTCACCAACTCGACGAGTTAGAATAAGCATTCTTTGCTCCTTGAAAGATTAAAAGAGTCGGGTTAACTGTCGCCCGGCATTATCCATCATATAACGCTAAATATAGACTATGACAAATGCACAACAAGTGCATCATCACGGTAATACATTCTGCTGATACTTAGTTTAGCCGAAATACACACCATCAACCTGACTTTGTGTTTTTTGCGATAACATCTGACAGAATGACGCGGTGAAGCCCTGCCCCACCGCGCTTTCCGGGATGCTTTTTTATAGTGTTACAGTTTTGCCGCCACCCAGCTTTCAACACCGGCCAGAGCCCCTGGTAGTGCTCCGGCATCGGTGCCGCCGGCCTGAGCCATATCCGGACGGCCGCCGCCCTTACCGCCAACCTGCTGAGCCAGTTCGCCCACCAGCTCGCCGGCTTTCACGCGATCGGTTACATCTTTGGTTACGCCGGCAATCAGCGAAACCTTTCCTTCCGCAACGGTAGCCAGCACGATAACGGCTGACTTCAGCTGGTTCTTCAGATCGTCCACCATCGTACGCAGCATTTTCGGCTCGACGTTGGTCAACTCGCTTACCAGCAGCTTAACGCCCTTGACGTCGATAGCTTTACTGCTGAGAGAAGCGCTCTCCTGCGCGGCCTGCTGATCTTTCAGCTGCTGCAGTTCTTTTTCCAGCGCGCGGACGTTATCCATCAGGCCACGCACTTTTTCATTCAGATTGCTGCTGTTGGCTTTCACCAGGTGAGCGATCTCCTGCAGCTGCTCGCTCTGGGCATACATCTGCTTTAACGCGCCTTCGCCCGTCACCGCTTCAATACGGCGAATACCTGCCGCCGTACCGGCTTCAGAGGTGATGCGGAACAGGCCGATATCGCCCGTGCGGCTGGCGTGCGTGCCGCCGCAAAGTTCGGTAGAGAAATCGCCCATCGTCAGCACGCGGACGCGATCGTCATATTTTTCGCCAAACAGCGCCATCGCGCCCAGCGCTTTCGCTTTTTCCAGCTCCATCACGTTGGTGTCGACCGCCAGGTTACGGCGGATCTGTGCGTTGACGATTTCCTCAACCTGACGGATTTCCTGCGGCTTCATCGCTTCAGAATGGGAGAAGTCGAAGCGCAGATATTTATCGTTCACCAGTGAGCCTTTCTGTGCCACATGATGGCCCAGAACCTGACGTAGCGCAGCGTGTAACAGGTGCGTCGCTGAGTGATTCAGACGAATACGCGCGCGACGCTCTTCGTCCACGTGCGCGGCCAGACGATCGCCGACCCGCAGCTGACCGGAAGCCAGCTTGCCGATATGACCAATCGCCTGCGCATATTTTTGCGTGTCGGTAACGGTGAACACCGCGTCGTTGTTACGCAGCTCGCCGGTATCGCCTACCTGGCCGCCTGATTCGCCGTAGAATGGCGTTTCATCCAGCACGATAACGCCTTCCTGACCGGCGGCAATCGCATTTGCAGGCTGACCGTCCACAAAGATAGCGGTAACGGTCGCGCTCAGCTCAAGCTGGTCATAACCTTTGAAGGTCGAGGCTTCATCAATGCGGATAACGTTGCTGTAGTCCGCGCCAAAGCCACTGGCTTCACGAGCACGCTGACGCTGCTGCTCCATCGCTTTCTCGAAGCCCGCTTCGTCAATTTTCAGATTACGCTCGCGACAGACGTCGGCGGTTAAATCGACCGGGAAGCCAAAGGTGTCATACAGGCGGAAAACGGTTTCACCGTCCAGCGTGTCGCCCTGCAGCTTCTCCAGCTCTTCGTCCAGCAGCGCCAGACCGCGCTCCAGCGTTTTCGCAAACTGCTCTTCTTCGGTTTTCAGCACCTGCTCAACCTGAGCCTGCTGCTTCGCCAGCTCTTCGCCCGCTGCGCCCATAACGTCAATCAGCGGCGCTACCAGTTTCCAGAAGAAGGACCCCTGCGCGCCCAGCATGTTGCCGTGACGAATAGCGCGGCGAATAATGCGGCGCAGCACGTAGCCGCGGTTTTCGTTGGATGGGATCACGCCATCGCAAATCAGGAAAGCGCAGGAACGGATATGGTCGGCAATGACGCGCAGTGATTTGCTGCTCAGATCGGTGGCGCCAGTCGCTTCTGCAACAGCCTTGATCAGCTTCTGGAACAGATCGATTTCGTAGTTGGAGTTAACGTGCTGCAACACGGCGGAGATACGCTCCAGGCCCATACCGGTATCGACGGAAGGCTTCGGCAGCGGCAGCATGGTGCCGTCAGGCTGACGGTTGAACTGCATAAAGACGATGTTCCAGATCTCAATAAAGCGATCGCCGTCCTCTTCCGGACTGCCCGGCGGGCCGCCCCAGATATGGTCGCCGTGGTCAAAGAAGATTTCGCTGCACGGGCCGCACGGGCCGGTGTCGCCCATCTGCCAGAAGTTATCAGAGGCGTAAGCGCCGCCCTTGTTATCGCCAATGCGGATAATACGCTCACGCGGCACGCCGATTTCATCTGCCCAGATATTGAAGGCTTCATCATCGGTTTCGTAGACGGTAACCCACAGCTTCTCTTTCGGCAGGTTAAACCACTGCGCGCTGGTCAGCAGCTCCCACGCAAAACCGATAGCTTCGCGTTTGAAATAGTCGCCGAAGCTGAAGTTGCCCAGCATTTCAAAGAAGGTATGGTGACGGGCGGTATAGCCAACGTTTTCCAGGTCATTATGTTTACCGCCTGCGCGCACGCAGCGCTGCGAGGTGGTTGCGCGCGAGTAGCTGCGCTTGTCCTGGCCCAGGAAAACGTCTTTGAACTGGTTCATCCCGGCGTTGGTAAACAGCAGCGTCGGGTCATTAGTCGGGACGAGGGAGCTACTGGCTACAACCTGATGTCCCTTGCTATGGAAAAAGTCGAGAAACGCCTGGCGAATCTCCGCAGTGCTCTTGCTCATAATTGTCCTGGAATCACGCTAACGAACGTTTCGTGGGTTTAAACCTGCCGTAAGGCTAAGCAACACACGAACAAAAAGTGGTGAATAAGATAAATTTTCTTCGGTGCGAAGTAAAATCCCATTGGCGCTCAATCTTCAAAATTTGAAAAAACGCTGCGGATATCTTCGGAAAAGAAGCCTTTAGTCATTAAATAGCGCTGCACTTTGGCTTTTTCCTTCCATTCGGTCGGCAGCGGCAGGCCAAACTTCCGCTCCGCCGAGTCGAACGCCATTTGCTGCCAGTCGATTTCCGTTTTGGCCAGCGTTTCATCGATCAGCGGCTTCGCCACGCCCTTCTGCCCCAGCTCCATACGGATGCGCTGCGGGCCGTAGCCCTTACGGCTGCGGCTGGCGACAAAGCGCTCCGCAAAGCGGGCATCGTCCAGATAATTGCTTTCATAACACCAGGCGACGACCCGATCGATTTGCTCTGGCGTAACGGATTCAGGCTGCTGCGCCTGCGTTTTAGCATACATCGCGGCCCGCTCTGCAGAGAGCGAAAGCTTGCGACGAAATTCCGCCTCGCTGTGATCGCGCATGGCCAGAATGCGCATGGCCCGATCTAACAGGCGGGTAAACTGGCTTCGTTCGGTGGCGTCAGACATCTTGCTCCGGTTATGCAAAAAATTAACTCATGGTAAGGGTAGCGAGGAACCGCAAAAGAAACAAAGCGCTTTGGCTAATGTGTGGAGAAAGGCGGCAAAGGCGATTTGTAAGCGGGAAACAGGTGATACAAGGCGTTTCGTAACGCTAAAACAGGTAGCGCCAGGCGGCTCGCCCCCTGAAACAAGTTAGTTCGTACGTTAAAAGCAGGCGCCGCCGGGCGGCTCGTACACTGAAAAAAATTGATACAAGGTGATTCGTACGCTGAAAGCAGGTGGCGCCAGGCGACTCGTCCCCTGGAAAAATCAGCTACAAGGCAGCTCGTTCGCTGGAAAAAACTCGCATGGGCGGTTCACAGCGCTGAAAATAATGCTCTTTTGCGCGCGTGCGCTATAGAACGAACCTGGCTGCTGCCGTAACAAGCTGGTTCAGAAAGCGTAAGTCGAAAATAAAAAAGGAGCGGCACAGGGCCACTCCTTTTCAGCGCTTTCCGACTATCTGCCCTCGCGGGCTGCTAATCAGAAGTTTTCGTTAGTTTCGCTGGCTTCGTTGGCATCATCTTTGTCAGCCACGAAGTCTGGCGTGGTGTCCGGATTGTTCATCAGCGTAGCGCGCAGCTTGTTTTCGATCTCGGTAGCCACAGCCGGGTTCTCTTTCAGGAAGTTGCCGGCGTTTGCCTTACCCTGACCGATTTTATCGCCGTTGTAGCTGTACCAGGCACCCGCTTTTTCAATCAGCTTGTGCTTCACGCCAAGGTCTACCAGCTCGCCGTAGATATTGATGCCTTCGCCGTACATAATCTGGAACTCAGCCTGCTTGAACGGCGCGGCGATTTTGTTTTTCACCACTTTCACGCGGGTTTCGCTACCGACGACTTCGTCACCCTCTTTAATCGCGCCGATACGGCGGATATCCAGACGGACAGAGGCGTAGAATTTCAGCGCGTTACCGCCGGTAGTGGTTTCCGGGTTACCGAACATCACGCCGATTTTCATACGGATCTGGTTGATGAAGATCAGCAGCGTGTTGGAGTTCTTCAGGTTACCGGCCAGCTTACGCATAGCCTGGCTCATCATACGAGCCGCCAGACCCATATGCGAGTCGCCGATTTCGCCTTCGATTTCCGCTTTCGGCGTCAGCGCCGCCACGGAGTCAACGATGATTACGTCAACCGCGCCGGAACGCGCCAGCGCGTCACAGATTTCCAGCGCCTGCTCACCGGTGTCCGGCTGCGAGCAGAGCAGGTTATCAATGTCCACGCCCAGCTTTTTGGCGTAAACCGGATCGAGCGCATGCTCGGCATCGATAAAGGCGCAGGTTTTGCCCTTGCGCTGTGCAGACGCGATAACCTGTAACGTCAGCGTGGTTTTACCGGAAGATTCCGGCCCGTAAATTTCGACGATACGGCCCATTGGCAGGCCGCCCGCGCCCAGCGCGATATCCAGCGAAAGCGAACCGGTAGAGATGGTTTCCACATCCATAGTGCGGTCTTCACCCAGGCGCATGATGGAGCCTTTACCAAATTGCTTTTCAATCTGGCCCAGCGCTGCTGCCAGTGCTTTTTGCTTGTTTTCGTCAATAGCCATTTCCACTCCTAATCACGCGGGGGTAAAGCACGCTTTCGCGGCTTCGTGTCTCAATCAATATGGGTGCAATTATACTGTATAGTCATACAGTATCAAGCTTAATTTTTAAGAAAATGGTCACGTAGCGTCAACAGCGCATAAGCCGTGGCCTGACGTCGAACGGCCTCTCTGTCGCCCGCAAAAATTTTGCGCTGCGCCAGCGAGTTAGCGCCTTCCGCTGCGAAGCCGAACCACACCGTTCCCACCGGTTTTTCCGCCGTTCCGCCATCGGGCCCGGCGATGCCGCTGACAGCTACAGCATACTGCGCGCGGGCCTGTTTAAGCGCCCCTTCCGCCATCTCTGTCACCACCTGTTCGCTGACCGCGCCAAAGCTTTCCAGCGAGGCGGCCGTCACGCCCACCAGCGTCTGCTTGGCCTCATTGCTGTAGGTGACAAAGCCCCGCTCAAACCATTGTGAACTGCCGGCGACGTCGGTAATCACTTTCGCTATCCAACCGCCCGTACAGGATTCCGCCGCGGTAACCGTGGCATTAAGGCGCTGTAAATGCTGACCGATTTCCTGGCTTAACAGGCGCAATTCGCTGTCCGTCATTCTTGTTCCCTGCTTGCTTATCGTAAGAATGAAGATTAGCACTTTTTAGCCAGGCGCGAAGAGACAAAGGCGGGATTTGCGAACCGCTTTCATAAAGTCAGTCAGGAAAAGCGTTGTAGAAACAGGCGATTGCCCGGCAACGCGCCGCCGGGCGATCGGGAGGTAAAACTGGCGTTACTGACGGGCGTCGCGTACGGCCTGGCCCAGCTGCCACACGGCCATCGCATAGTGATTGCTGTGGTTATAGCGGGTAATAACGTAAAAATTCGGCAACCCGTACCAGTATTGATAGTAAGTGCCCATATCAAAACGCAGCAGGCTGACCTGCTGATTGTCCTGTAGCGGCACCTGCGGCGACAAACCGGCGGCAGAGAGCTGCGCGGCCGTATAGCGGGTTTTGAAGCCCGTTTCCAGCTGCGACGCTTCGCCGTTAGCCGGTACGGCTACGGTGCCGCCTTTTATCCAGCCGTGCGCGCTGAAATAGTGGGCCACGCTGCCTATTGCATCTACAGGATCCCAAAGATTGATATGGCCGTCGCCATTGAAATCAACGGCGTATTGCTTAAAGGCAGAAGGCATAAACTGGCCGTAGCCCATGGCGCCAGCGAACGAGCCGCGTAAATCAAGCGGATCGTCGTTCTCTTCTTTCGCCATCAGCAGGAAGGTTTCCAGCTCGCCGCTAAAGTACTCGGCGCGACGAGGATAGGCGAACGCCAGCGTCGCCAGCGCATCGATAATGCGCGTTTTACCCATTACGCGTCCCCAGCGGGTTTCGACGCCAATAATGCCGACGATGATTTCCGGCGGCACGCCGTAAACTTCCGAGGCACGATTGAGCGCGTCCTGATATTGATTCCAGAACTGGACGCCGTTCTGCACGTTATCCGGCACGATAAATTTTTTGCGATAGCGGATCCAGGCGCCGTTCGGGCCGGAGGGTGCCTGATAAGAAGGCGCCTGCCGATCCATCAGCCGCAGCACCCAATCCAGCCGCTTCGCCTGTGCCAGCACGTTATGCAGCTGCTGACGGTTAAAACCGTGTTCGCGCACCATTTTATCGATAAAGGCTTCGGCCGTCGGGCTGTTGGCGAAATCGCCGTCCAGCGGCGCTACGTTATGCTCGGGATCCAGTAAAAAGCTGTTGTTGCCCCGAAAAGGATTGCCGTGAGGCTCAGGCGCAGGGGCTTTACTGCTGCAGGCGGAAAGCAGCAGCAGCGCGGGCAAAAATGAGGCCAGATAACGCATTGAATATCCAGAGTGCAAAACGGAAAAGTAGCATTCATGTTAGAACATCGCCAGCCATTCTGAAAACAGATGTTATGTAAATCTGCCGCTTTTTTCCTTTCTCTTTTCCTGCGCGGCCAGACGGCGTAAACTCGCTGCTGCCATTAAAATAAAACGCCATTTCATTTAATAGAAAATAGCATTTTATCAAATCAGGAGGAGTAATGAGCAAACAGGCTGCGGTGCTGCTGGCGCCGGGATTCGAAGAGGCGGAGGCCTTTATTATTATTGATATATTAAACCGTCTGCACGTTAAGGTAACGACTGTCGCCTGCCATGATACGCGTGAGGTGCCCAGCTACCATGCCGTGCCGGTGGTAGCGGATGTTCTGCTGGCGGGCCTGGATAAAGAGTTTGACGCCGTGGTTATCCCTGGCGGGCCGGAAGGCACCGTTAACCTGGCGGCCAACCCGCTGGTCACGGCGTTTATTCGCCGTCATGACGAAGCGGGCAAATGGATTGCGCCGATCTGTTCTGCTGCCGCGCGCGTGCTGGGCGGCAATCATCTGTTGAAGGGCCGTCGCTATACCTGCTCAGGTGATTTGTATAAGGGCGTTACCGATGGCGTTTATAGTGCGGAGGAGGTGGTGGAAGACGGCAACCTGCTGAGCGGCAAAGGGCTGGGCAAAAGTTTTGAGTTCGCCTTTCAGCTGGCCTGGCGCCTGACCGACGATACCGAAACGGCCGATTTCCAGGCTGACCACATCTATTTTGACCACTGGCGCTCTTACAGCGGGCTAAACGCCAGCTAGTCTGTGCTGTCGGCAGGCGCCCTCGCCCGCCGACCTTTACAGCGTCAGCAACTCGCGGCTGATGTCGGCTACCGATTTCGCGCCGGTCAGCGTCATCGCCACGCGCATCTCTTTTTCCATCAGCGAGAGCAGATTCACCACGCCAGCTTCGCCCGCTGCGGCCAGCGCATAGACAAAGGCTCGGCCCAGCAGCACGCTGTCCGCGCCCAGCGCCAGCATCCGCACCACGTCCAGCCCGGTTCGTATCCCTGAATCCGCCAGGATCTTAATGTCGCCTTTTACCGCATCGGCAATGGCGGGCAGCGCACGCGCGGTAGAAAGCACGCCGTCCAGCTGACGGCCGCCGTGGTTAGACACCACAATGCCATCGGCGCCGAAGCTCACGGCATCCTTCGCATCCTGCGGATCGAGAATGCCCTTAATGATCATTGGCCCTTGCCAGAACTCACGGATCCACTCCAAATCTTTCCAGGAGATAGAGGGATCGAAGTTGGCGCCCAGCCAGCCAATGTAGTCTTCCAGCGTGGTCGGATGGCCGCGATAGGCCGAGACGTTGCCCAGATCGTGCGGCTTGCCGTTCAGGCCCACATCCCACGCCCACTGCGGATGCAGCATGGCCTGCACCATCCGGCGGAAAGCCGCGTTCGGTCCGCTCATGCCGGAATGCGCATCGCGGTAGCGCGCGCCGGGCACCGGCATATCCACGGTAAAGACCAGCGTTTTTACCCCTGCGGCTTTGGCCCGCTCCAGCGCGTTTCGCATAAAGCCACGGTCTTTTAAGACGTAAAGCTGGAACCACATAGGCCGTGAAATCGCCGGCGCGACCTCTTCGATGGGACAGACGGAAACGGTGGAAAGCGTAAAGGGAATGCCCATTTTTGCCGCCGCGCGCGCCGCCTGCACTTCGCCACGCCGTGCATACATGCCCGTCAGTCCTACCGGCGCGAGAATGACCGGCATCGCCAGCTTCTCGTCGAACAGCGTGGTTTCCAGGCTCAGCTCGGCCATATTTTTCAGGATGCGCTGGCGTAGCGCGATATCGGCCAGATCGGCGGTATTGCGCCTGAGGGTGTGCTCGCTATAGGCACCGCCGTCGATATAGTGGAAAAGGAAAGGCGGCAGCCTGCGCCGTGCCGCTGCCCGGTAATCCGTTGATGCGGAAATGATCATCTGGTTTCCTGCCTTGTTAAAACGCTCGGCTTCATCGCGAAGCAAAGTAAACGAGCCGCGAGAGCGGCCCGGAAGAACAGGCAGTGTAGTCGAGACGGAAAACGGATACGCTGACCCACATCTCAACATTTTGGCAACAAACCAGACGATCGCCTTTTTTGCACAAGGTAACGCCGCACAACTAACGGCGATTGCGTACCAGCTGATAGCGCCGCGTCAAATATTCCAGCGGCACGCTCCAGATATGCACCAGGCGGCAGAACGGAAACAGCAGAAACAGCGTCATGCCCAGTACCATATGCACGCGGTAAATCAGCGCCACGCCTTCCAGATGCTGCGACGCGCCCGCATGGAAGGTCACGATCGCCTGCGCCCAGCCGACCAGCTTCATCATTTCGCTGCCGTCCATATGCTGCGCGGAGAAAGGAATGGTCAGCAGCCCCAGCGTGGCCTGCGCTACCAGCAGCGTCAGGATCAGGATATCGCCGGCGCTGCTGGTGGCCCTGACGCGCGGATTGAGCAGGCGACGCTTAAGCAGCAGCCCGCCGCCCGCCAGCGTCAGCAAACCGCAAACGCCGCCGGCCACCATCGCCAGCTTCTGCTTGGCGGCGATCGGCAGAAAAGCCTCGTACATCCAGTGCGGCGTCAGCAGGCCGACGAAATGGCCGAAGAGAATACCAATGATGCCGATATGAAACAGGTTGGAGGCGAGCCGCATCCCTTTTTTATCCAGCATCTGGCTGGAGCCGGCGCGCCAGCTGTACTGGCCATAGTCGTAGCGCAGCCAGCTGCCAATCAGGAAAACGCTGCCTGCGATATAAGGATAAATATCGAAAAAGAAACCTGAGAGAAAATTCATGATGAACGCCCCGTGGATGTTGTCATTGCCGCCACGTCCAGATACTGCGGCGCGACGGCGTCGGCAAAGCGGCGCTGATGCGCGGCCTGCTGGGCGGAAGCACAGCCCTGCTCGCCGAGAAATTTGATCTGCTCCTCTTCCCAGACCGCATCCAGCGCCGCTGGCGTATCGTCGCGGGCCTCTTTATGGATTTTCGGCGTCAGGTCATCTACCGCCAGCCCGGCGCCGGAGAGCGCCAGCAGCAAAGTGAACAGCTCGCCGTAGCGGCTTTGACGCTGTTTTAGCCTGGCGGCCAGCAGCGCGAGGATTGGCGCCACGTCGGCCAGGCCAGCGCGGGCGCGGGTGACGTCAAGGCTGGCCAGATACTCCAGATAGAGCGGCAGAAAATCGGGCAGCTCTTTCGCGCTCAGCTCCAGGCCATCGGCGCGATATTGCTCCAGCAGATCGACCATTGCCTGGCCGCGATCGCGCGACTCGCCGTGAACATGCTCGAACAGCAGCAAAGAGGTGGCCCGACCGCGATCGAACAGCTCGCAATAGTCGGCCTGCCTGTCCAGCAGCGAGCCTGCGCAGAATTCCGTAATAAAATCGCTCAGCTGCGCGCGCTGCGCGGCATCAAGCTCGCTGCCCGCTTCCAGCGCCGCCAGCATTTCAGCCTGATGCGTAAAGAGCGCTTCATCGGGATAATCCAGCAGCCGGGCGAGGATACGTAGCGTAATCATGGCTGCTCCTCCTGCGTTTTTTTGCCAATATCAATCGCGTCGATGCGGCGGCTGTTAAACAGGTTGAAGCGACCGTCGCTGCCGTGGCAGCCATCGCCGAAGCTGAAGCCGCAGCCTTTGCTTTCCGGGAAGGCTTCCCGCGCCAGTTCACGATGGCTGGAAGGCACCACGAAACGATCTTCGTAATTGGCGATGGCCAGATAGCGGTACATCTCCTGCGCCTGCGCTTCGCTTAAGCCAACCTGTTCCAGCGCCCGCGTGTCGACAAGGTTATCGACGGTTTCCGCGCGTTTATAATGACGCATGGCCAGCATTCTCTTTAGCGCCAGCAAAACCGGCGCGGTATCGCCCGCCGTCAGCAGGTTCGCCAGGTACTGCACGGGAATGCGCAGGCTTTCCACGTCCGGCAGAATACCGTTGTGCGGCAGGTCGCCCGCGTCCACCGCGCTCTGAATGGGCGACAGCGGCGGCACGTACCAGACCATCGGCAGCGTGCGGTATTCCGGGTGCAGCGGCAGCGCCAGCTTCCACTCCATCGCCATTTTATAAACCGGCGAGCGTTGCGCTGCGTCAATCACGCTTGGCGGGATGCCTTCTTTTAACGCTTCGGCAACCACCTCGGGATCGTGGGGATCGAGGAAGATCGCTCTCTGGCTTTCATAAAGATCCTGTTCATGCTCGCTCGCTGCCGCTTCTTCAATGCGATCCGCGTCGTACAAAAGCACGCCAAGATAGCGGATGCGCCCTACGCAGGTTTCCGAACAGACCGTGGGCTGGCCTGCCTCAATACGCGGATAGCAGAAAATACACTTCTCCGATTTGCCGCTTTTCCAGTTGAAGTAGATTTTTTTATAGGGACAGCCGGTCAGGCACATGCGCCAGCCGCGACACTTGTCCTGATCGATCAGCACGATACCGTCTTCGCCGCGCTTATAGATGGCGCCGCTTGGGCAGGTCGCCACGCACGCCGGGTTCAGGCAGTGCTCGCACAGGCGCGGCAGATAGGCCATAAAGGTGTGTTCAAACTGGCCGTACATCTCTTTCTGGATGTTATCGAAATTTTTATCCTGCGAGCGTTTGGAAAACTCGCCGCCAAGGATCTCTTCCCAGTTCGGGCCGTTTTCGATTTTTTTCATCCGCTTGCCGGTGATCAGCGAGCGCGGCCGCGCTATCGGCTGATGTTTGCCAGCGGGCGCATTGTGTAAATGCTGATAGTCGTAGTCGAACGGCTCATAGTAATCGTCCAGCGCGGGCACATCCGGGTTAGCGAAAATTTTCGACAGCAGCCCGACGCGGTTGCCCATGCGCGGCACCAGCCTGCCGTTGATTTTACGGATCCAGCCGCCCTTCCATTTTTCCTGATCTTCCCATGCCTGCGGATAGCCGACGCCCGGCTTGCTTTCAACGTTGTTAAACCAGGCGTATTCCATCCCTTCACGGCTGGTCCAGACGTTTTTACAGGTCACGGAACAGGTGTGGCAGCCGATACATTTATCCAGATTCAGCACCATGCCGACCTGCGAGCGAATTTTCATGATTTTCTCCCCTTGCCGCCCTGGCAGTCGTCGTTACCTTCACCGTCCAGCCAGTGAACGTGATTCATTTTGCGCACCACCACAAACTCATCGCGATTGGACCCTACGGTGCCGTAATAGTTAAAGCCGTAGGAAAGCTGCGCGTAGCCGCCGATCATATGGGTTGGTTTAGGACAGGCGCGGGTCACGGAGTTATGAATGCCGCCGCGCTGGCCGGTAATTTCCGAACCGGGAATGTTCACAATGCGTTCCTGCGCGTGGTACATCATGGTCATGCCTGCCGGTACGCGCTGGCTGACCACTGCGCGAGCGGTCAGCGATCCGTTGGCGTTAAAGGCTTCAATCCAGTCGTTGTCCGCAATCCCCAGCTCCTGCGCGTCTTCTTCACTCATCCAGACGATAGGGCCGCCGCGCGACAGCGTCAGCATCAGCAGGTTGTCGCTGTAGGTAGAGTGAATGCCCCATTTCTGGTGCGGCGTCAGGAAGTTCAGCGCCTTTTCCGGATTGCCGTTCGGCTTTTTGTTCAGCAAAGGCCTGGCCGCCCTGGTATCAATAGGGGGACGATAAACCAGCAGGCTTTCGCCAAAGGCGCGCATCCACTCGTGATCCTGATAAAGCTGCTGGCGTCCGCTGAGCGTGCGCCACGGGATCAGCTCATGCACGTTGGTATAACAGGCGTTATAGGAGACGTGCTCGTCTTCCAGTCCTGACCAGGTGGGGCTGGAGATAATTTTGCGCGGCTGCGCCTGGATATCGCGGAAGCGAATTTTTTCGTCTTCTTTGTTCAGCGCCAGATGGGTGTGGTCGCGGCCGGTAATGTCGCTCAGCGCCTGCCAGGCTTTAACTGCCACCTGACCGTTGGTTTCCGGCGCGAGGGATAAAATGACCTCGGCCGCATCGATGGCGCTGTCAATATTCGGCCGGCCGGCGGCCGGGCCATCCGTCTTGACGTAGTTCAGCTCTTTAAGGAAATCGACCTCTTTTTGCGTGTTCCAGCTGATGCCCTTACCGCCGTTGCCCAGCTTGTCCAGCAGCGGGCCAAGCGAGGTAAAGCGTTCCCAGGTGGCCGGATAGTCGCGCTCTACGGCAATAATGTGCGGCGCGGTTTTGCCGGGGATCAGGTCGCACTCGCCTTTTTTCCACTCTTTAACGTCAAAAGGCTGCGCCAGCTCCGCCGGCGAATCGTGCTGCACCGGCAGCGTGACGATATCGGTTTCCACACCGAGATGCCCCGGACAAAGCTCCGAGAAGCGTTTGGCGATGTCTTTATAGATCTCCCAGTCGCTTTTCGCTCCCCAGGCCGGATCGACCGCCGCCGACAGCGGATGAATAAACGGATGCATATCCGAAGTATTCATATCGTCTTTTTCATACCAGGTGGCGGTAGGCAGCACGATATCGGAATAGAGACAGGTACTGGACAGGCGGAAATCCAGCGTTACCACCAGATCCAGCTTGCCTTCGCCGCCTTTCTCCTGCCATTCCACTTCTTCCGGCTTCACGCCGCCCTGCACGCCTAAATCTTTACCCTGAATGCCATTTTCCGTGCCCAGCAGATATTTGAGCATGTACTCATGGCCTTTGCCGGACGATCCCAGCAGGTTGGAGCGCCAGACAAACAGGTTACGCGGGAAGTTCTGCGGATTGTCCGGCTGCTCGGCGGCAAAGCGCAGCGTGCCGGTTTTCAGGCTTTCCACGGTGAAATCCACCGGCGGCATCCCGGCCGCTTTCGCCTGCGCGGCGATGTTCAGCGGATTGCCGTTCAGCTGCGGCGCGGAAGGCAGCCAGCCCATGCGCTCGGAACGCACGTTAAAGTCGATTAAACTGCCGCCGTAGCGCTTTTTATCGGCCAGCGGCGAGAGCAGCTCGCTGGTCTGCACGGTTTCGTAGCGCCACTGGCTGGAATGGTTATAGAAGAACGAGGTGCTGTTCATATGGCGCGGCGGACGCTGCCAGTCGAGCGCGAAAGCCAGCGGCGTCCAGCCGGTCTGCGGCCGCAGTTTTTCCTGACCGACATAGTGCGCCCAGCCGCCGCCGCTCTGCCCCACGCAGCCGCAGAAGATCAGCATATTGATCAGCCCACGGTAGTTCATATCCATGTGATACCAGTGGTTCATCCCGGCGCCGACGATAATCATCGAGCGGCCACGCGTTTTTTCCGCGTTGTCGGCAAACTCGCGCGCCAGCCGAATGATATTCTGCCGCGACACGCCGGTGATCTGCTCGGCCCAGGCCGGGCTGTAGGCTTTGATCTCGTCATAGCTGCCTGCGCAGTTTTCGTCGTGCAGACCACGATCCAGCCCGTAGTTCGCCAGCGTCAGATCATACACGCTGGCGACCAGCGCAGCGCTGCCGTCGGCCAGCTGCAAACGCTTCACCGGCAGCTTGTGCAGCAGGATCTCCTCCAGCGGCACGCTGCTGAAGTTTTCGCTTTCCAGGCCGCCGAAATAGGGAAAGCCGACCTCGGCGATCTCGTCATGGCTGCCCAGCAGGCTAAGCTGAAGCGTGACTTCCCGCTGCGAGCCGCCTTCACGCGACTCCAGGTTCCACTTGCCTTTTTCTCCCCAGCGATAGCCGATGGATCCCTGCGGCGCCACCAGCTCACCGCTCTCCTGGTCGATGGCGATGGTTTTCCACTGCGGGTTGTTTTCCTGCCCCAGGTTATCAATCAGATCGCTGGCGCGGAGCTGGCGTCCGGCAGCGTAGTAGCCGCCCTCGCGCGGCTCCAGCAGCACCAGCATCGGCATATCGGTATAGCGGCGCACGTAGTCACGGAAATAGGGCACCTCGCGCTCAAGGTGAAACTCCTTCAGCATCACGTGTCCTAAAGCCAGCGCCAGCGCGCTGTCGGTGCCCTGCTTAGGATTCAGCCACTGATCGCACAGCTTGGCGACCTCGGCATAGTCAGGCGTGATCGCCACGGTTTTGGTGCCCTTGTAGCGCACCTCGGTAAAGAAATGAGCATCCGGCGTGCGCGTCTGCGGCACGTTAGAGCCCCAGGCGATAATATAAGAAGAGTTATACCAGTCGGCCGATTCCGGCACGTCGGTCTGCTCGCCCCAGGTCATGGGCGAAGCGGGCGGCAAATCGCAATACCAGTCATAAAAACTCAGGCAGACGCCGCCGATCAGCGACAGATAGCGCGCGCCTGCGGCATAGGAAACCATCGACATCGCCGGGATCGGTGAAAAGCCGATAATGCGATCCGGGCCGAAGGTTTTCGCCGTATAGATATTGGATGCCGCGATCAGCTCGTTGACCTCCTGCCAGCTTGACCGGACGAAGCCGCCGCGACCGCGAGCGATCTTATAGCTCTGCGCTTTTTGCGGATCGCTGACGATCGATCCCCAGGCCGCGACCGGATCCTGATGCTCCGCTTTGGCTTCGCGCCACAGCTTGAGCAGCTTTTTGCGCATCAGCGGATATTTCAGGCGGTTGGCGCTGTAGAGATACCAGGAGTAGCTGGCGCCGCGAGGACAGCCGCGCGGCTCGTGATTCGGCAAATCCGGTCGGGTGCGCGGATAGTCGGTTTGCTGCGTTTCCCACGTGACCAGGCCATTTTTGACGTAAATTTTCCAGCTGCAGGAGCCGGTGCAGTTTACGCCATGCGTGGAGCGCACGATTTTATCGTGCTGCCAGCGGCTACGGTAGCCCTCTTCCCAGTCGCGATTGGTGTTGAGTGTCTGGCCGTGTTGACCAGCAAAGGGTTCCGCCAGCTGTTTAAAGTAGCGAAACCTGTCGAGAAATTTGCTCATCCGGAAAACTCCTGAAGGCTTAGGTGATATTGCTCAGGCGGCGGAGGGACATTGCCTCCGCACGTTATCAAAATTTATTTTTGCGGCCGTAAACCAGCCAGGTGACGCCAACGCAAAGCAGATAGAAGGCGAGGAAGATTTTCATCGCGCCCGTCGGCGTGCCCAGCATGGACAGCGAAAGGCCAAACGTCTGCGGGATGAAAAAGCCGCCCAGCGCGCCGATAGCGGAAATAAAGCCAAGCGCGGCGGAGGTTTCGGTCACTGCTTCCCGCTGTGCGGTCTCTATGCCTTTCCCTTCCGCGCTTGCCTTCTCCAGGGTGAGCTTGCGGAAAATCACGGCGATCATCTGATAGGTCGAGCCGCTGCCCAGGCCGGCGGTTAAAAACAGTCCCATAAACACGGCGAAAAAGGCGCTAAAGGATCCGCTGGTTCCTTCCCCCGGCAGCGTCAGGAACAGCAGCGCGGCAAACAGCGCCATCAGCACAAAGTTAGCCAGCGTCACGCGTACGCCGCCCAGCCTGTCGGAAATAATGCCGCCCGCCGACCGCGCCAGCGCGCCCAGCAGCGGGCCGAAAAAGGCGTAGTGAAGAATGCTGATATCCGGAAACTGCGTTTTGGCGAGCATGGCGAAACCGGCGGAAAAGCCGATAAAAGAGCCAAAAGTCGCCAGGTAAAGCAGCGCCATCACCCACAGGTGGCCGCGTTTCAGTACCGGCAGCTGCTCGCGCAGAGAAGATTTCGCCGCCGCCAGGTCGTTCATGCCGAACCAGGCCGCCAGCGTCGCGACAAGCAGGAACGGCACCCAGATCCACGCGGCGTTTTGCAGCCAGATCGTTTCGCCGCTGCTGGTGTGCTGCGCGCCGCCGCCAAAGGCGCCGAAAACGGCAATGGAAACGGCCAGCGGGGCGGCGAACTGCATTACGCTGACGCCCAGGTTGCCCAGACCGCCGTTGATGCCCAGCGCCCCGCCCTGCTGCGCTTTAGGAAAAAAGAAGCTGATATTGCCCATGCTGGAGGCAAAGTTCGCGCCCGCAAAGCCGCACAGCAGCGCGATCAGCACAAAAATGCTGAAAGCGGTGCTGGTGTCCTGCACGGCAAACCCAAGCCACAGGCAAGGGACCAGCAGGATACCGGTGCTGAAAGCCGTCCAGCGCCGTCCGCCGAACACGGGGATCACAAAAGAGTAAGGGATCCGCAGCAGCGCGCCTGAAATGGAAGGCAGCGCCGTCAGCAGAAAAAGCTGCTCGGTGGTAAAGGTGAAGCCAACTTTGTTCAGGTTCACTGCAACGGCGCTGAACAGCATCCAGACGCAGAAAGCGAGCAGCAAACAGAAAACGGAAATCCACAGGTTACGGTTGGCGATGCGTTTTCCACGCTGCTGCCAGAACCGCTCGTTTTCCGGCTGCCAGTCCTGGATAACGGCACCGTTTTCTTCGGGTTGAAGAGGGGCAAGTTGCGTCATAGTCATCTCCGGTTTGAATGGAGCGCATTCTGCTTAACCGCTTCTGACGCCGGGTTGACGCAAATCAACGTGGATGCAGGTGATCTTTTGCCTCCGTGCTGTCGCTGCGCCTGGATGAGTAGAGACATATCGGAAACATATTTATAAAATTCATGTAATTACTACGCACAGCGGGCGCTTTTTTCAGTTAGACTGCGGAAGGAAGAAATTTATGGTTACTCCCTTAGTGGTATAGGGTTAACGTTTTTAATCGGTAAGATTAAGAAGCTAACCGGGAATCATTCGCCGCCCTCTGACTGTGGAAAATCCAAGCGTGAAAGAAGAAGCCGCCACTATCCTGCTGATTGACGATCATCCGCTGCTGCGGAACGGCGTTAAACAGTTGATTAAAATGGAAGAAAGTTTGCAGGTTATCGCAGAAGCCAGCGACGGCGCGCAGGGCGTCGTACTGGCGGAACAGCATGACCCCGACCTGATCCTTTTGGATTTAAATATGCCAGGCATGAACGGGCTGGATACGCTGGTGCAGCTGCGCACCATCGAGCTTTCCGGGCGCATCGTGGTATTCAGCGTTTCCGATCATGAAGATGACGTGGTAAACGCGTTAAAACACGGCGCAGATGGTTATCTGCTGAAGGATATGGAGCCGGAAGCGTTGCTGAAAGCGCTGCATCAGGCCGCCGCCGGCCAGATGGTGTTAAGCGAAAAGCTGACCAACGTGCTGGTGGCCAGCCTGCGTGAATCACGCCCGACAGAAGCGCGCGATGTGGAACAGCTGACGCGCCGCGAACGCGATATTCTGAAGCTGATCACGCTGGGGATGACCAATAAAGCCATTGCCCGCAAGCTGTCGATTACTGAAAGCACGGTAAAAGTGCACGTTAAACATCTACTGAAAAAAATGAAGCTGAAATCCCGGGTGGAAGCGGCCGTCTGGGCGCTGCAAAACGGCCACGGCTGATAAAGACTTTCTTCGCTCCGCTTTTCCGGCACCGCAGTAGTCGCCGGACAGGGCTGCGCTTCACCCTCTGTCGCTAAACGGTTTCGCCAACGCTATCGCATTTTGCTCCCTCTATTTTTACGCTTTGCGGCCCGTCTCTGGCTTTTACCTGTGACAGCATCGATCGCGCTGCGTTACTATAGCCCTCAGAAAAAGGCGCCGCTCTCGTGCCCGTCACCTGCGCTGACCTCGCTGGCGCGCCTGCCCAATCACCGTTTTGAAGTAAAACTCAGCGTCCCGCGCCGACTTTATATTCAATGGACTGGAAAAGAAGACCTGATAATGACCACTGACAATCTTTCTTCCCATACGCCCATGATGCAGCAGTACCTGCGTCTGAAAGCCGAGCATCCGGAGATCCTGCTGTTCTACCGCATGGGCGATTTTTACGAGCTGTTTTATGACGATGCTAAACGCGCCTCTCAGCTGTTGGAAATCTCGCTGACCAAACGCGGCGCTTCCGCTGGCGAACCGATCCCGATGGCTGGCGTCCCGCATCATGCCGTGGAAAACTACCTCGCGAAACTGGTGCAGCTGGGCGAGTCGGTGGCGATCTGCGAACAGATCGGCGATCCGGCGCTGAGCAAAGGCCCGGTCGAGCGTAAAGTGGTACGCATCGTCACGCCCGGCACCATCAGCGACGAAGCGCTGCTGCAGGAGCGTCAGGACAATTTGCTGGCGGCCATCTGGCAGGGTTCGCGCGGCTTCGGCTACGCCACGCTGGATATCAGCTCCGGCCGCTTCCGCCTGGCGGAGCCGAGCGATCTGGAAACGATGGCGGCAGAGCTACAGCGCACCAATCCGGCGGAGCTGCTCTATCCCGAAGATTTTGCCGCCATGTCGCTGATTGAAAATCGTCGTGGCCTGCGTCGTCGCCCGCTGTGGGAGTTCGAGGTGGATACCGCGCGCCAGCAGCTGAACATGCAGTTCGGCACCCGCGATCTGAACGGTTTCGGCGTCGAGCAGGCGCAGTTTGCGCTGCGTGCGGCAGGCTGCCTGCTGCAATATGTAAAAGATACCCAGCGCACCTCGCTGCCGCATATCCGCTCGCTGACGATGGAGCGTCAGCAGGACGGCATCATCATGGACGCCGCCACGCGCCGCAATCTGGAAATCACCCAGAACCTGGCGGGCGGCATCGATAACACGCTGGCTTCGGTGCTGGACAGAACCGTCACGCCGATGGGCAGCCGCATGCTGAAACGCTGGCTGCATATGCCGATCCGCGACACCGCAACGCTTATCAACCGGCAGCAAAGCATCGGCGCGCTACAGGATTTTACCGCCGAGCTGGCGCCGCTGCTGCGGCAGGTCGGCGATCTGGAGCGTATCCTCGCCAGGCTGGCGCTGCGCACGGCGCGCCCGCGCGATCTGGCCAGGATGCGTCACGCTTTTCAGCAGCTGCCCGGGCTGGACGCGCTGCTGGTTGACAGCGACGTGCCGCATCTGCAAACGCTGCGCCAGCAGATGGGCCAGTTCGACGAGCTGCGCGAACTGCTGGAAAACGCCATTATCGATGCACCGCCGGTGCTGGTGCGCGACGGCGGCGTGATTGCGCCAGGCTATAACGAAGAGCTGGACGAGTGGCGCGCGCTGGCGGACGGCGCCACCGACTATCTGGACAAGCTGGAAATCCGCGAGCGTGAAAAGCTGGGGCTGGATACGCTCAAGGTCGGTTTTAACGCCGTACACGGCTACTATATTCAGGTCAGCCGTGGGCAAAGCCATCTGGTGCCGATCAACTACGTGCGCCGTCAGACGCTGAAAAACGCCGAGCGCTATATTATCCCCGAGCTGAAAGAGTATGAAGACAAGGTTCTGACCTCGAAAGGCAAGGCGCTGGCGCTGGAAAAGGCCCTTTACGACGGGCTGTTCGATCTGCTGCTGCCGCATCTGGAAGCGCTGCAGATCAGCGCCGCCGCGCTGGCGGAGCTGGACGTATTGAGCAACCTTGCCGAGCGCGCCTGGACCCTGAACTTCAACTGTCCGACCTTTACCGATAAGCCAGGCATCAGACTGACCGGCGGCCGTCATCCGGTGGTCGAGCAGGTGCTGAAAGAGCCGTTTATCGCCAACCCGCTGACGCTGTCACCGCAGCGCCGCATGTTGGTGATCACCGGGCCGAACATGGGCGGTAAAAGCACCTATATGCGCCAGGCCGCGCTGATAGCGCTGATGGCCTTTATCGGCAGCTACGTTCCGGCGGAAGAAGCGGTAATTGGCCCCATCGACCGCATCTTCACCCGCGTTGGCGCGGCGGACGATCTCGCTTCCGGTCGCTCAACCTTTATGGTCGAAATGACCGAAACCGCCAATATTCTGCATAACGCGACGGAATACAGCCTGGTGTTGATGGACGAGATCGGCCGCGGCACCTCGACCTACGACGGTCTTTCTCTTGCCTGGGCCTGCGCGGAAAGCCTGGCGAACCGCATCAAAGCGATGACGCTGTTCGCCACGCACTATTTCGAGCTGACCACGCTGGAAGAGAAGATGGAAGGCGTCGCCAACGTGCATCTGGATGCCGTGGAGCACGGTGACACTATCGCCTTTATGCACAGCGTGCAGGACGGCGCGGCCAGCAAAAGTTACGGACTGGCCGTTGCCGCGCTGGCAGGCGTGCCGAAAGAAGTGATCAAGCGCGCGCGGCAGAAGCTGAAAGAGCTGGAAGCCAGCTCGGCCAGCGCGGCCGCAGGCAGCGCGGAAGGCCCACAGCTGCCGCTGCTGGTTGAAGAGACGTCCCCGGCCGTTGAGGCGCTGGAAGCGTTAGATCCCGACACGCTGTCGCCGCGTCAGGCGCTGGAATGGATCTATCGTCTGAAATCGCTGGTTTAGTTGCAGGCTGATGGTTTAAGCGCAGGCCCGCCTCACGCGGGCCTTTTCTTTGCAATGGAACCATCCCCCTCCTCTCTCCCACGTAATGACAGTGATAAAGCGTTAGCGGTCTGCATCGCGCCGTTTTGTCCGCGTCATTTCATCTAATCCAGTGGAGAGTGTCATGAATTTAAGAGTGAATCCCGTTGGGATAAACAGCGAGGCGATTAACGCGGGACAGTTCTCCGCGCGCCCGGGTAAAGCGCAGAACGGCAGCCTCGCCGCAGCACCGGAAAAGTCCAGTCTGTTGCAATACGGCGGCGCGCAGGGCACCACTACGCAGAAAAGCTCTACGGCCTCGCTCAGTGCCGATTATAAAACGCTGATCGATTCGCTGTTAAAGCAGGGCAAGGAGGAGCTGAGCAAGCTCAAGGAGCAGCTGGCGCAGCAGCAATCTTCAGGCACCAGCGCGCAAAACGGCTCCCCTTCGGCCAACAACACGCAGAACGTGATGTCGCAGCTGCAAATGCTGCTCGACAGCATTACCAAACTGCTTAAACAAAGCCAGGAGAGCCAGCAGTCGTCCGGCAACAGCAGCACAACCGATACGCAACTCAGCAGCGCGCTGTCTCAGCTTAAGGAGCTGCTCTCTTCGCTGGGTGCGACGGCCACGGGCGCAACCGGCACTACCGATGCGAACGCCGGCGGGCAGACGATGCCAGCCAGCGAAAAGGACACCAGTGTTCCGCCTTCCAGCAGCACGCTGTTTAAAAACATGGATGGCGACAACCGCACCGCCGATCAAATCATCAACGAGAACCCGGTGTTGAAAAATCTGGGCAATCAGAAAGATATCAAGCAGAGCGAGCTGAAAAAGCAGTTCGGCGACTGGACGGCCAATAACCCGGACGAGAAAAGCCGGGCGCTGGCCGCCAAAAACATGTCGTACTTTTTAAATAACGTTAAGGCGCTGGATAACCGGGAAGGCGGCGATCGCGGTAAAATCTCCACTAACGGCAAAATCGAAGGCCTTACCAAAAGCGGCGATGCCCGTCACGGGACGGAAGCGGCGATCGTCAAAGACGTGGCGGAACAGGGGCTGGATAAAGCCTTTCCAAAAGACGGCCGTTTAACCACCACCAACGACGAAATGGTCAACCTGAACGGCACCAATAAAAGCGGTTTTCAGGGCATTTGCCTGAAGCTGGGCAAAGCGCTGGCCTTTATTCCTGGACTCAGCAACGTGCTGACCGGGATGGGTCGCGCAGAAAGTACCAATCCGTGGGATGTGATCAAAGGCGGCATCGTGGGCGGCGTGAAAACCGCGTTTGACGCGCTAAAAGGCATGGCGCAAGGGCTGTTGACCGGCAAAGTTACGCCGATGCAGATGTTGATGAGCGCTTATAAAGGCGCGGTGATGGATACCTATGCGATGCAGGATGTGAAATCCGACGCAAAAGAGAAAGTTAAGGAAGTTGTCTGATTTACAGGCAATAAAAAAGCGGTGGTTTGCACCACCGCTTTTCGCTTTCACTCTTTAAGCGCCCGCATTATTCGCGAAACAAGGCTTCAATGTTCAGTCCCTGAGCCTGCAAAATTTCCCGCAGACGACGAAGACCTTCAACCTGAATCTGGCGAACACGTTCACGGGTCAGACCGATTTCGCGACCCACATCTTCTAACGTTGCCGCTTCGTAGCCTAACAGGCCGAAACGACGCGCCAGCACTTCACGCTGTTTGGCGTTCAGTTCGAACAGCCACTTGACGATGCTCTGCTTCATGTCATCGTCCTGGGTGGTATCTTCCGGACCGTTGTCTTTCTCGTCGGCCAGGATATCCAGCAGCGCTTTCTCAGAATCTCCGCCTAACGGCGTGTCAACTGACGTGATGCGTTCGTTGAGGCGCAGCATACGGCTGACGTCATCAACGGGTTTGTCCAGCTGTTCGGCAATTTCTTCCGCGCTTGGCTCGTGATCCAGCTTGTGGGCCAGTTCGCGGGCGGTACGCAGATAGACGTTCAGCTCTTTAACAATGTGGATTGGCAGACGGATGGTACGGGTTTGATTCATGATCGCCCGTTCAATCGTCTGACGGATCCACCAGGTAGCGTAAGTAGAGAAACGGAACCCACGTTCAGGGTCAAATTTCTCTACCGCGCGGATCAGGCCCAGGTTACCTTCTTCAATCAGATCCAGCAAAGCCAGACCACGATTGCTGTAACGACGGGCGATCTTCACTACCAGACGTAAGTTACTTTCAATCATGCGGCGACGAGACGGAATGTCACCACGCAGAGCACGACGAGCGAAGAAAACTTCTTCCTCTGCCGTAAGGAGCGGTGAATAACCGATCTCCCCCAGGTAGAGCTGCGTCGCATCCAAAACACGTTGTGTAGCGCCTTGTGACAACAGCTCTTCTTCAGCTATATCGTTATCAGCAGGTTCATTTCCGACAAGAGCCTTCTCATCAAAAATCTCAGCTCCGTTTTCGTCGAATTCCGCGTCTTCATGTAACTCATTAACTTTCAGCGTATTCTGGCTCATTAGCGGCTCCTACCCGTGATCCCAGGGCAGAACAACCAGGGTTCTGCCGGTTTATCGCTGCGGCAAATAGCGCAACGGGTTTACGGATTTCCCCTTGTAACGAATTTCAAAATGCAATCTAACCGAACTGGTGCCGGTACTGCCCATTGTCGCAATCTTCTGACCCGCTTTTACTTCCTGCTGCTCGCGGACCAGCATCGTGTCGTTATGGGCATATGCACTCAGGTAGTCATCATTATGTTTGATGATAATCAAGTTGCCATAACCGCGCAGCGCATTCCCGGCATACACAACGCGCCCTGAGGCGGTTGATACAACGGGCTGTCCTCGCGATCCCGCGATATCGATACCTTTGTTGCCGCCTTCGGAAGCAGAAAAGTTATCGATAATCTTCCCGTCGGTCGGCCAACGCCAGCTGCCTACCGGAGTAGAGCTATTCGTTGTGCTGCTGACGGTCGGAGCACTTACCGGCGCTGTCGTCGTTGCGACAGTATTTGTACCGGCTGAAGGTAACATTTTGCCTTCACTTGGTTTACCTGAATCCTCAGAATACGTAATAACCGGCTGACGTGCAACCGTTGTGCTCTTCATTTGCGCAGTGGTCGGCTGAGTGGGCACGCCGCCCGCCGTTGCATCCGCTGCGGTGATGGCATTGCCGCCGGTCAGGGTGCCGCCGGAGCCGTTACTAACCTGCAACTGCTGGCCCACATTGAGGCTGTAAGGCGCAGAGACGTTATTTCGTTCGGCTAAATCACGGAAATCGTTGCCGGTAATCCAGGCAATATAGAACAGCGTATCGCCGCGTTTAACGGTGTAAGTTTCGCCGCTGTAGCTACCTTTCGGAATATTCCCATACGAGCGGTTATAGATGATACGCCCATTTTGCGTAACAACATTTTCACTTCTGCCGCCGCTCGCTGCGGGCGCGGCGCGGCCAGAACCGGAAACGATCGGCGGTGGCTGGCTGATTAATCCCCCGCCGCTGTTGGCGCTGCCATTGCCGCCTACCGAGCTGATTGGCGCCTGTGCGTTATCGCTGGAACAGCCAGCTAACCAAAAACCAACGAGTGAAACCGCCGCAATACGGCGTAATTTTACTACCGGGCTTCCCGTGCTCATTTATATCCCCCGCTACGGCAAAACTGTGCGGCCGCGCTCGGCTAAACCTGCGCCAGCAGCATTAAATTCTGAATAGATTGAATAGTAACAATATCGGCCGTCACGTGCCATTAACAGATAGAAGCCATTAACAGATGCGTACAATTGGCCGGGCGCTCAGGCCAGATCGCCCTGCACCAGCGGCACAAATCGCACCGGCTCGATAGTTTCCACCAGGAATTCGCCGTTTTTACGGGTGATGCGCTTGAGCTGCTGCTGTTCGTCGCCGACCGGCAGCACCATGATGCCGCCCTCATCAAGCTGGTTCATCAGCTCGACAGGGATCTCCGGCGGCGCAGCAGTAACGATAATCGCATCGAAAGGGCCGCGCGCTGGCCAGCCCTGCCAGCCATCACCGTGACGGGTGGAAACATTATGCAGATCGAGCTGCTTCAGCCGCCGTTTCGCCTGCCATTGCAGGCCTTTGATTCGTTCGACGGAGCAAACATGCCCGACAAGATGCGCGAGGATAGCGGTTTGATAGCCCGAACCTGTGCCGATCTCCAGCACGCGCGACTCGGGTTTCAACGCCAGCAGCGAGGTCATTTTCGCCACGATATAGGGTTGGGAAATGGTTTGCCCGGAGCCAATCGGCAGCGCCGTATTGTCCCAGGCTTTATGCTCGAAAGCTTCATCAACGAAACGCTCGCGCGGCACCGCTTCAATCGCCTTCAGCAAGGCTTCATCCGTAATGCCCTGCTGGCGCAGCTGGTCCAGCAGCGTTTCAATGCGGCGGTTTACCATTCGTTTTCAACTCCCGAACTGGCTAACCATGAAGCAACGACCTCCTGCGCGCCATGCGCGGTGAGATCGACATGCAGCGCGGTTACCGACACGTAACCTTCTTCGACGGCGGCAAAGTCCGTATCGGGGCCGGCGTCGAACTTTTCACCCGGCGGGCCAATCCAGTACAGCGTATGGCCGCGCGGATCCTGTAGCGGGATAGCCTGATCGCTGGGATGACGGCTGCCGCAGCGGGTCATGCGGATACCTTTAATTTCGCTGAGCGGTAAATCCGGCACGTTGATGTTCAGGATCCGGCCGGTGCGCAACGGCTCGCGCTGCAGCGCCCGCAGCAGAGAACAGGTTACGGCGGCGGCGGTGTCGTAATGCTGATGCCCGTCCAGCGAGACGGCCAGCGCGGGCAGGCCCAGATGGCGCCCTTCCATCGCCGCCGCCACGGTGCCGGAATAGATGACGTCGTCGCCCAGGTTCGCTCCCGCATTAATGCCGGAAACGACGATATCCGGTTTGGGGCGCATCAGCGCGTTCACGCCCAAATAGACACAGTCGGTTGGCGTGCCCATCTGTACCGCAATATCGCCGTTGGGATAGCTGAAGGTACGGAGCGGCGTTTCCAGCGTCAGCGAGTTAGATGCGCCGCTGCGGTTGCGATCCGGCGCCACCACCTGCACCTCTGCAAACTCGCGCAGCGCGGCCGCCAGCGTCTGAATACCCGGCGCGTGGATACCGTCATCATTACTCAGCAATATTCGCATCTGGAATTTAACCCCTTCTTTTCAATCTGTTGGGTATCATATCATCCCCGACCGCCGCCGGGGCGCGCCTTTTGCGCCTATTCCGCTACGTCCGCCTCGCCGTTCGGCTGGTTAAGCAGTTCGCGCACCAGGCTGGTGGCAAAACTGCCCGCCGGCAGCCAGAAGGAAAGCTCGACGGTGACATCATCCCACCAGCTCCAGCGCAAATCACGCGGCACCACCAGCGCGGCGCGGCGAGCCGCCTCTACGCGCTCGCGCGCCAGCAGCGCAATCAGCGCCGTTTCGTGCGCCAGGCTTTGCTGCTCAAACGCCAGCGCCTCGCCCTGGGTGCCCGGATCGCCGCTGCCCGGCAGCGGTGCCGTCACGCGCAGCTCGTTATTCTCCGTGCGCGCCTGCAGCCCAGGCAGCTCTTCTTCGGCGGCCACAAACCAGCTGCCGCGTCCGGTAAGCTGCAATGCATCGCCCGGCATCACGCGGGTCAGCGATCCCATTTTACTCAGGCGATCGCTGACGACCTGATTAAACAGCGCGCTGCGCGCGGCGGAAAGTAAAAAGCTGCGCTTGTTGCGCTCGCGCACGCGGATCTCATCCGCCGCCCAGCGCTGCGCCATAATCAGGTTGTTGTTGGCATGGCCAAAGCGCTGCTCGCCAAAATAGTTCGGGAAACCGCCCTGCGCTATCTGCTGCAGACGCTGCTCAACGGACGCCTGGTCGGAAATCTGACGCAGGATAAGCGTAAAGGCATTGCCCTGTAGCGCGCCGGTACGCAGCTTACGACGATGCCGCGCGCTCTCCAGCACTTCACAGCCTTCCAGCTGAAAAGCGGTAAAATCCGGCGTCTCTTTGCCGGGCACGCGCAGGCAGAACCACTGCTCGGTCACGGCGTGACGATCTTTCATGCCGGCAAAGCTGACGTCGCGCGGATGAATTTTAGCGAACTTTGCCAGCGCCTCGGCCACAAAGCGGGTATTGCAGCCGTTTTTACGAATGCGCACCAGCACCTGTTCACCGTCGCCGTCCGGACGGTAGCCCAGATCTTCGATCACCACGAAATCTTCCGGGTTCGCTTTGACCACGCCGCTGGCGGCGGGCTGCCCATAAAGCCAGGCGGTCATTAAGCGTCAGCCTTGATCAGCAGCGCAACGGCTTCACAGGCTATGCCCTCGCCACGGCCGGTAAAGCCCAGCTTTTCAGTGGTGGTCGCTTTCACATTGACGCAGTCCATATGGATGCCCAGATCTTCCGCGATATGAATGCGCATCTGCGGCACGTGCGGCAGCATCTTCGGTGCCTGGGCGATAATAGTCACGTCAACGTTACCAACGCGATAGCCTTTTTTCTCAATCTGGCGCCAGGCTTCACGCAGCAGCTCGCGGCTGTCTGCCCCTTTATAAGCCGCGTCGGTGTCGGGGAAAAGCTTGCCGATATCGCCCAGCGCCGCCGCGCCCAGCAGCGCATCGGTCAGCGCATGAAGCGCCACGTCGCCGTCGGAATGGGCCAGCAGCCCTTTCTCATAAGGAATTCGCACGCCGCCAATAATCAGCGGGCCTTCGCCGCCAAACGCGTGTACATCAAAACCGTGGCCGATACGCATTATGCGCTCTCCTTATTATGTAATTGAGTCAGGTAAAAAGCGGCCAGCGCCAGATCTTCCGGTCGCGTCACCTTGATATTGTCGCTGCGGCCGACGATCAGTTCGGGATGATAGCCGCAATATTCCAGCGCGGAGGCCTCGTCCGTGATGGACGCACCTTCCTGCAGCGCCCGCTGCAGACAGTGACGCAACAGCTCCAGCGGAAACAGCTGCGGCGTCAGCGCGTGCCAGAGCGCCTCCCGCTCCACCGTATGGGCAATTGCCGGCGAGCCGGGTTCCGCGCGCTTCATGGTGTCACGCACGGGCGCGGCCAAAATGCCGCCGATGCGGCTGGTCGCGGTAATCGCCAGCAGGCGGTGTAAATCGTCGGGATGCAGACAGGGACGCGCCGCGTCGTGCACCAGCACCCAACGGGCCTCTGGCGCGGCTTGCAGACCGGCCAGCACCGAGTCGGCTCGTTCTTTGCCGCCGGCGACCCAGCGCACGCGAGGATCCTTAGCGACCGGCAGCGTAAAGAACCAGGGATCTTCTGGCGTGATAGCCACGATAATCTGATTGACCTGCGGATGCGCCAGCAGGCCGTCAATGGCGTGCTCAAGCACGCTCTTGCCGTTAATGCGAAGATATTGCTTAGGACAGGCCGCCTGCATCCGGCTGCCGACACCGGCAGCGGGCACAACGGCAATCACCTCAGTACCTGCGATAGTCATGTTTTATCGTTGTTGATTGGCCTGCGCGTTTTTACTGCGATCCGGCACAAGGCGATAGAAGGTCTCACCGGGCTTGATCATGCCCAGCTCATTGCGCGCGCGTTCTTCGATAGCTTCGGAACCGCCATTCAGGTCATCGATTTCCGCAAACAGCCGATCGTTGCGCGCTTTTAATTTGGCGTTACTGCTCTGCTGCACCGCAACATCGTCGTTAACGCGCGTATAGTCATGTAGGCCGTTCTTGCCCAGCCAGAGCGAATATTGCAGCCAGCCGAGTAGTACAAGTAACAGCAGCGTAAGTTTTCCCATCCCCGCCCCCTGAAAAACGGCTCAATCATCCCATAACTTTTCTCCCGACTCCACTGCGGCCTTGAAATAGCCGCCGTTTGGCGAATCGGTGAGCGTTCCACGGGGCTAAACAGCGTCGTCAGGCAACCTTCTGTTACCACCGGGCGCATTCAGACATCAGATTTTGCCCACGGGCGGGCAAACCTTACCACAATGAGGGCGATTACCAACCGCTCAGCAGCGTAAACAGCAGCCAGAAAAGGCCTATAACCACCACGACGGTGAGCAGGAGCGTCCAAATCAGATGGCCGCGCAGCAGCACGCTGGCGATAATACCGACCAGAACGGAAACGGGCAGCAGCGCGAGAAAGAAGGGCCAGGTATAGAGGAAGAAGAACAGCGTGTTAGAGCCGTAAAGCATAAAAGGGATCGCGAGCGCGAACCAGTAGCAGGCAAAGCCTGCCACTCCACCGGGAAACGACCAGGAAGACTCTTCCTGACCGTCATCTTTGCGGGCCAGCATGGGCGTAACGTTATGCATAAGTATCCTGTTGACGCGTAATACGGCCCGCTCTGAGGCGTTTTGCCGCGGCTATCTCAGGCTTTGATAATATCGCGGTCACGCAGCAGATCTAACACTTGAACCCGTAAATTTGTTACCAATTGTTCGCCATCCAGGCGGATTTCCGGACGTTCCGGCGCTTCATAAACGGCGTCAATGCCGGTGAAATTACGCAGCTCGCCGGCCCGCGCTTTTTTATACAGGCCTTTGGGATCGCGCGCTTCGCAGATAGCCAGCGGCGTGTCGACAAAGACTTCAATAAAGCGCCCTTCCCCAACCATGTCGCGCACCATCTGCCGCTCTTCCCGATGCGGAGAGATAAAGGCGCTCAGAACGATCAGGCCCGCATCGACCATCAGCTTTGCGACTTCGCCGACGCGCCGGATATTCTCTTTACGATCGGCGTCGCTGAAGCCCAGATCGCGGCAGAGGCCGTGACGCACGTTGTCGCCATCCAGCAGATAGGTGCTGACGCCAAGCTGATGCAGCGCCTGCTCCAGCGCGCCCGCCACGGTGGATTTACCGGAGCCGGAAAGCCCCGTAAACCACAGCACCGCGCCCTGATGACCGTGCAGCTGCTCGCGCTCCGCACGCGTTACCGCGTGCGCATGCCAGACGACGTTTTCATCGTGAGCGGCCATTATTGACCGCCTGAAATATCGCGAGCGCCCCAGTGCGGGAAGTGGCGACGCACCAGCGCGTTAAATTCCAGTTCAAAAGCGCTGAAATCACCGGTCGCCTGCGCCGCTTCCTCGTTCGGTTCGCGGATCATGCCTGCGCCGACGGTAACGTTGCTCAGACGGTCAATAAAGATCATGCCGCCGGTAACCGGATTCTGCTGGTATTTATCCAGCACCATCGGCTCGTCAAAGGTCAGATCCACCAGACCGATGCCGTTCAGCGGCAGGTTTTCCACCTGACGCTGGGCCAGGCTGTTGATTTCCACCTGATACTGAATTTTTTCGACGCGCGCGCGGGTTTTCTTGCCGGCGATTTTAATATCGAAGCTCTGACCCGGCGCCAGCGGCTGTTCCGCCATCCATACCACGTCCACGCTGGCCGCCTGCACGGGCTTCAGCTCTGTACTGGCATCTACCAGCAGATCGCCGCGGCTGATATCGATTTCGTCCTTCAGCACCAGCGTAATCGCTTCGCCGGCCTGCGCTGCCTGCAAATCGCCGTCAAAGGTCACGATGCGGGCGATGGAAGATTCCACGCCGGATGGCAGCACCTTCACGCGCTGGCCGACCTGTACCGTTCCCGACGCCAGGGTGCCCGCATAGCCGCGGAAATCCAGGTTAGGTCGGTTGACGTACTGCACCGGGAAGCGCATCGGCTGCTGTTCCACCACGCGCTTGACCTCGACGGTTTCCAACACGTCCAGCAGCGTCGGACCGGTGTACCAGCCCATCGCCTCGCTCGCGGAAGCGACGTTTTCCCCTTCCAGCGCCGACAGCGGCACAAAGCGGATATCCAGATCGTTCGGCAGCTGTTCGGCAAAATCCAGATAGTCCTGTTTGATTTGCTCGAACTTCTCTTCGCTGTACTCGACCAGATCCATCTTATTAATAGCCACCACCAGGTGCTTGATGCCCAGCAGCGTGGAGATAAAGCTGTGACGACGCGTCTGATCCAGCACGCCTTTACGGGCGTCGATCAGCAGAATGGCCAGGTCGCAGGTTGATGCGCCTGTCGCCATATTGCGGGTGTACTGCTCGTGCCCCGGCGTGTCGGCAATAATAAATTTGCGCTTTTCAGTGGAGAAATAGCGGTAGGCCACGTCGATGGTGATGCCCTGTTCCCGCTCGGCCTGCAGGCCGTCCACCAGCAGCGCCAGATCCAGTTTCTCGCCCTGGGTACCGTGACGCTTGCTGTCGTTGTGCAGCGAAGAGAGCTGATCTTCATAAATCTGGCGCGTGTCGTGCAGCAGGCGGCCAATCAGCGTGCTTTTGCCGTCGTCGACGCTGCCGCAGGTCAGAAAACGCAGCAGGCTTTTGTGCTGCTGAGCGTGCAGCCAGGCTTCCACGCCGCCCTGGTCGGCAATTTGTTGTGCAATGACGTTGTTCATCTCGGCTCCTTAGAAATAACCCTGGCGTTTCTTCAGCTCCATCGAGCCGGACTGATCGCGGTCGATCACGCGCCCCTGACGTTCGCTGGTGGTTGAAACCAGCATCTCTTCGATGATCGAAGGCAGCGTCTGCGCTTCAGATTCCACCGCGCCGGTTAGCGGCCAGCAGCCCAGCGTACGGAAACGCACCATCCGCTCCTCAATCTTCTCGCCAGGCTGTAAATCGATACGGTCGTCGTCAATCATCATCAACATGCCGTCGCGTTCCAGTACCGGACGCTTAGCGGCCAGATACAGTGGAACAATGTCGATATTTTCCAGGAAGATATATTGCCAGATATCCAGCTCGGTCCAGTTAGAGAGCGGGAAAACGCGAATGCTTTCGCCTTTATTGATCTGGCCGTTGTAGTTGTGCCACAGCTCAGGACGCTGGTTTTTCGGATCCCAGCGGTGGAAACGGTCACGGAAGGAGTAGATACGCTCTTTCGCGCGGGATTTTTCCTCGTCGCGACGCGCGCCGCCGAACGCGGCATCAAAGCCGTATTTGTTCAGCGCCTGCTTCAGCCCTTCGGTTTTCATAATGTCGGTGTGCTTGGCGCTGCCGTGCACGAAGGGATTGATGCCCATCGCCACGCCTTCCGGGTTTTTATGCACCAGCAGCTCGGCGCCAATCTCTTTTACCGTACGGTCGCGGAATTCGTACATTTCACGAAATTTCCAGCCGGTATCCACGTGCAGCAGCGGGAAAGGCAGCGTGCCCGGATAGAACGCTTTACGCGCCAGGTGCAGCATCACCGAAGAGTCTTTGCCGATAGAGTACATCATGACCGGATTGCCGAACTCTGCCGCCACTTCACGGATGATATGGATACTTTCCGCTTCCAGTTGACGCAGGTGGGTGAGTCGTTTTTGATCCATAACTTTTCCTCAAGCCAAATTCACAACGGCGGACGCCCGCTGCGCTGAATGTTGAAACCACGCCAGCTGCTGATGCAGGTTGACCACTTCCCCTATCACTAACAGGGCGGGCGTTGGCGCACGTTGTGCCAGTTGTTCTAATTCCTGTAGCGTGCCGGTCAGCACCTGCTGATCCTGACGCGTGCCGCGCCCGATCACCGCTACCGGCGTTTGCGCGTCGCGGCCATGGGCAATAAGCTGCGCCGAGATTTCGGCGGCTTTTACCGTGCCCATATAAATAGCCAGCGTCTGCCGCGCTCGGGCAAGCGATGGCCAGTCCATCTCTTCGCCGTCGGCCCGGCAATGGCCGGTGATAAACAGCACGCTTTGCGCATGGTCGCGATGCGTCAGCGGAATGCCGGCATAGGCCGTCGCGCCTGCCGCTGCGGTCACGCCCGGTACCACCTGAAATGGAATGCCCGCCTCAACCGCCGCCTGAAGCTCTTCGCCGCCGCGACCAAAAATAAAGGGATCGCCGCCCTTCAGGCGCACAACCCGCTTGCCCTTCTTCGCCAGCTCGACCAGCATCCGGTTAGTCTCTTCCTGCGGCACGCTGTGCGCGCTGGCGCGCTTGCCCACGCAGATGCGGTCGGCGTCGCGTCGGACTAAATCCAGCACCTCGTCGCTGACCAGATGGTCGTACAGCACCACGTCCGCCTGCTGCATCACCTGCAGCCCGCGCAGCGTCAGCAGGCCGGCATCGCCAGGCCCCGCGCCGACCAGGATAATTTCGCCCTGGCTCGCCTCCGGATCGTCCAGCTGGCGAGCCAGCGTCTGTTCCGCGCCCGTCAGATTGCCGGAGGCGACCTGGCTGGCGAAAAGACCGTTAAACGCCTTTTCCCAGAAGCGGCGGCGCTCTGACATTTTGCTCAGCCGCTGCTTAACTCTGTCGCGCCAGCTGCCGGCCAGCGCGGCCATCTGCCCCAGATGGGCGGGCAACAGAGACTCAAGCTTTTCACGCAGCAGGCGCGCCAGTACGGGCGCCGTGCCGCTGGAGGAAATAGCCACGACCAGCGGCGACCGGTCGACAATAGAAGGGAAAATAAAAGAGCATTTAGGCTGGTCATCGACCACGTTAGCCAGCAGCCTGCGCTCGCTGGCATCGTCAAAGACGCGGCTGTTCAGTTCGCCGTCGTCGGTGGCGGCAATCACGAAATAGACCAGGTCGAGCTGGGCGCTCTGATAGTCGCGAGCAATCCACTCGACTTCACCGCTCTCCTGCAGCGCCGTCAGCTCTTCACACAGTTCGCGTGCGGCAATCTGCACCCGCGCGCCTGCGCGACGCAGCAGTTCGATTTTGCGCGCGGCCACGTCGCCGCCGCCAACCACCAGCACCGGTTTGTTTCGGATGTCTGCAAAAAGGGGAAGATAATCCACGTCAGCCTTGCTAAATAACAAAAAGTTAACGCGACTATAGGGCGGCGGTGGAGGCTTATGAAATTACTAATTGGAATGAGTAGTTACCGAATGGAATAACGTTACGGTAAAGCTACGCACAAAATGTGCTTAGCGGAGCGATTTCAGGGGCTTTCAGAAGGATTGTAATTGTGCGGAGCCCGTCACACTTTCATACTGGGACAGCAAAATATTTTCGCTGTTTCGTTACAGGATGACGATTAAGGACGTGACATGTTTTCCCGACTTTGCCTGAGCGCCCTGCTGGCGCTGGGCGTGCTTTCCCCGCTTCACGCCGCGACCAATGAAGGTCAGCTTGCCGAACAGCAGCTGCGCCATATCGCGACTTACTTTCCAGGGCGTATGGCTGGCAGTCCTGCCGAGATGTTAAACGCCGACTATCTGCAACAGCAGTTTCAGCAGTGGGGCTATGAGAGCAATAAAAGAGATTTTACGGCGCACTATCACTATAAATCACAGGATGGCCGCGTTAGCGATCGCAGCGTTATCGCGACATCGGTTATCGCCGCCCGCGCAGGCGAGGTCCCGCAGCAGATAGTTATTCTGGCGCAGGCCGATACCTGGCTGCCGCTAAGCGACAGCGATCGGCAAAAAAATCGCGGCGGCCTGACTTTACAGGGCGCGGACGATAACGCTTCCGGGGTGGCGGTGATGCTGGAGCTGGCGGAGCGTTTACAGTCGACGCCGCTGCACTACAGCCTGCGCTTTGTGGCGCTAAGCGCTTCTGCGCTGCATGGCGAAGAGGATTATCTCGCCCGCATGAAGCCGGAAGAGAAAAAGAACACGCTGCTGGTGATAAAACTAAACGATCTGCTCGTGGGCAACCGGCTCTGGTTTAACAGCGGCACCAACACGCCTGAACCGGTGGCGCGGCAGACGCGCGATCGGGCGCTGGCGCTGGCGCGCTCGGCGCATATTCCTGCCGCCACGCTGGGCAAAGCGGTGAAAAATGAACCGGCGGTAGAGACGTTTGATAAGGCAGGCATCCCGTTGCTGAGCGTTCGCGCCGCCAACTGGGATAAAAAAGGCCATCGGGTGCATACCAGTAACGCGCATTTTCCGCAGGGAAGCTGTCAGCAGCAGGCCAGCTGCGATAACCTTGCCTGGATCGATCGCTGGCTGCCCGGCCGCATCACGCACCGCACGCGCGACAGCGTGAAAATCCTGCTGCCGCTGATCCGCGAGTTAGCCAATCCTCAACCTGAAGCTTAAGGAAGCCCATGTACATTGTCAGTCTGACCTATAACCGCCCGATGCCGGAAGTGGAAGCGGCGCTGGATGCGCATATCGCCTGGCTGGATACTTACTTTGCCGACGGCACCTTTATTGCCGCCGGACGTAAAGATCCCCGTACCGGCGGCGTGATCCTGATAAAGGATATCGATCGCGCTCGGCTGGATCGTATTCTGGCAGAGGATGCTTTTCAGAAGGTGGCGGATTACGAGGTCACTAAAGTGAACGTCACGCGCGGTTCGGCGGACTTTTCTGCGCTGGTGGGACTGTAGGTTTTCGGGAATAAATCAGGGCTGACTCGCATAATAAAGCTTTCGTCATCCCTGATGGAGGCTTTGCTTAGCGAGGTATTGTTAGCATAAATAAATTAGCCTACGATACCCTCATCGTGGTGATTAAATCGCCAATTAAGGAGGGATCTATGAAATATCATCCACCTGAAACGAAACAGCTAACGCCGGAGCAGCGCAAGCTATATCTTAAAATTCAGGCTGAAGAAAATGCTGAAGAGAAACGTTATGCGTCCGATCCTGTCTTGCTGAAACAGGCAGAGGCCTATCACAGAGAGCTGGAACGTATGGTTGAAGAGCGTGCCCAGCCCAAATTTTTACTGCCCGCCTCGAAGGTCAACCAGAGCGTAGCTTCTGGCCATCATGCCATTGATGCGAGCGTTGAGTATTCAGACATTCTGGATCCAGATTCCGCCAGTAAAGGATTTAACCAGTCCGTTCGTGTTCACACTCGCAATAAAAAAGCTTCAATTGCTGTTCATGCCGCTCTTGTGGCCAGCAAGAATAATAAAAAATTCTGAAAGGGAAAGTCAGAAAAATGGTTGCAACAAGGGTAGCAATAACCCCAACATCGAAAATTGAAATCGTATTAGCGCCACAGTTTGAACACGGCGACCGCAAGCAAATTTTAGGTATACCAGGTGAAGCAGCCAACGATATATTTTTAACGGATTTGCCTCAAATGGATGATAACAGCCGTGCATCGTTTGATTATCTTATCCAACAGCTGGCTGAAGAGCTGGATCAAGAAGGCAGAAACAAACCTTCATGGTGTAAGACCAACGGAATGCGTTACGCAGGCGCCGACATCTATGCGCTTTATGACGTATGGCATTACCATAGCGGAGATTGGGATGCGGCACAGGGTCGTTCTGTTTATATTCCTACCGATAGTGGTCATACAAAAGTAAAAGATCTACAGCCCAACCCGTTAGGCATGACCAGCGGGCCTTGCATTCATTTTGCCTGGGAAAATAACGATAAGCGAGTACGGATCCTGGCTTATAGCAAAAGGCATACGCCATACTTCCGGGCATCAGAGCCGGGAAATAATCTTACCTCAAGGATCCTTGCTCCCCTCTGAGCAAAAAGTCATGTTATGCGGCGAACTACCTTATCTGGTTCAGCGTGCGTCAGACAGTATAGCCGCAGCAGTGATAAACCTACGTAAGCTCTTGCAGTACCAAACCTATAGAAAACTGCTGGATATCTGCTTCAGCGGCGCCAAAGAAAACTATCGCTGGGTATGGATGTGTAATAAAGACAAGGATTGGCGGGTTTTAATAATTTGTTTGTAATGAGGGCGGAAGATAACCTCCGCCCTTTAACGTTATTCGTGCAGGCCGCACTCGCGCTTCAGGCCGAAGAAGCGCGTTTCTTCTTCCGCCATGCCCGGCTCCCACTTCCGCGTGGTGTGCGTATCGCCAACCGACAGATAGCCCTGATCCCACAGCGGATGATAGCCCAGGCCGTGCTCCTTCAGATACTGATAAACCTGGCGGTTGTCCCAGTCGATAATCGGCAGCACCTTGAACACGCCGCGCTGAATAGCCAGCACCGGCAGATGGGCGCGGCTGCTGGACTGATCGCGACGCAGACCGGCAAACCACGTCTGCGCATGCAGCGTTTCCAGCGCGCGGTTCATCGGCTCCACTTTGTTGATCTCGTTGTAGCGTTCGATGCCTTCCACGCCCTGCTCCCACAGCTTGCCGTAGCGCGCTTCCTGCCACGCCGCGCTCTGTTCGGCGCGGAATACCTTCAGGTTCAGACCGAGCTTATCGGTCAGCTCGTCAATAAACTGATAGGTTTCCGGGAACAGATAGCCGGTATCGGTCAGGATCACCGGAATATCCGGCTTCGCCTGGGTCACCAGATGCAGACTCACCGCCGCCTGGATGCCAAAGCTGGAAGAAAGCACCGCCTCGCCGGGCAGATTTTCGAGCGCCCAAATAACGCGATCCTGTGCCGACAGCTTTTCCAGCCTGGTGTTGATTTCCGCCAGCGCCATTACGCGTTCGACTTTGGGTAGTGCATTCAGTGCCGAGAGATCGAGTACAGCCATTTCGCGCCTCCGTTATGCCCAAAAATCGCGAGCCGGATCGAGAACAGGTTCCACCACGCCAGCGCGGATAGTGAAATCGCCAAAGCCTTCGTCCGCTTCGCGTTCTTTTGACCAGCGACCCAACAGATGATCGAGGGTGGTTAAAATTTCATCTTCGGTAATGTTTTCACGGTACATACGCGGGATGCGCGTGCCGATGCGGTTGCCGCCCAGATGCAGGTTATAGCGCCCCGGCGCTTTGCCGACCAGGCCGACCTCGGCCAGCAGCGCGCGGCCGCAGCCGTTAGGACAGCCGGTCACGCGCAGGACGATATGCTCATCGCCCACGCCGTGCGCCGTCATCAGCTCTTCCACGCGGGTCACGAACGACGGCAGAAAACGTTCGGCTTCCGCCATCGCCAGCGGACAGGTCGGGAACGCCACGCAGGCCATCGAGTTTTCGCGCTGCGCGGTGACGTTTTCCATCAGGCCGTGCTCGCGGGCCAGCGCTTCGATCGCCGGCTTGTGCGCTTCCGGCACGCCCGCCACAATCAGGTTCTGATTGGCGGTCAGGCGGAAGTCGCCTTTGTGCACCTTCGCAATTTCGGCCAGGCCGGTTTTCAGCGGACGGCCCGGATAGTCCAGCAGGCGGCCATTTTCAATAAACAGCGTCAGATGCCAGTTGTTATCAATCCCTTTCACCCAGCCGAAACGGTCGCCGCGCGTGGTGAATTCATAAGGGCGGATCGGCTCGAAGGTCAGGCCGGCGCGGCGCTCCACTTCCTGCTTAAAGGTTTCCACGCCCACGCGCTCCAGCGTGTACTTGGTTTTGGCGTTTTTACGATCGGTACGGTTGCCCCAGTCGCGCTGCGTGGTGACGACCGCTTCCGCGACGTCGAGGATTTTTTCGACCGGCAGATAGCCAAACTCGCTGGCGGTGCGCGCGTAAGTCGCTTTGTTGCCGTGATCGATAGACAATCCGCCGCCCACCAGCAGGTTAAAGCCGACCAGCCTGCCGTTCTCGGCAATGGCAATAAAGTTCAGATCGTTAGCGTGCAGATCCACATCGTTATGCGGCGGCACCACTACGGTGGTTTTAAACTTACGCGGCAGATAGGTTTCGCCCAGGATCGGCTCTTTATCCGTGGTGGCGACCTTTTCCTGATCCAGCCAGATTTCCGCATAGGCGCGGGTCTGCGGCAGCAGATGCTCGGAGAGTTTTTTCGCCCATTCGTAGGCTTCCTGATGCAGCTCGGATTCTATCGGGTTCGAGGTGCACAGCACGTTACGGTTCACGTCGTTCGCCGTTGCCAGCGCATCCAGGCCGACTTCGCTCAGCATCTGGTGAGCAGGCTTGACGTTGCCCTTCAGGATGCCGTGAAACTGGAAGGTCTGGCGGTTGGTCAGACGAATGCTGCCGTAAATCGTGTTGTCCGCCGCGAACTTATCGATAGCCAGCCACTGCGTCGGCGTAATGATGCCGCCCGGCAGACGGCAGCGCAGCATCATCGCGTGACGCGGCTCCAGCTTCTGCTCGGCGCGCTCGGCGCGAATATCGCGGTCGTCCTGCTGGTACATGCCGTGGAAGCGGATCAGCAGAAAGTTGTCGCCGGTGAAACCGCCGGTCAGGCCGTTATCTAAATCTTCCGCGATAGTTCCGCGCAGATAGTTGCTCTCTTTTTTCAGGCGCTCGGCGTCGGTCAGCTTGCCTTCAACCACCAACGGGCCAGGATGTTTTTCATTGCTCATAAGGCTTTCTCTTTAATATTCGTTAGTGCCGCCGGATATCCGGCGGGGCCGGCTAGTAGACGTCGCGCTGATAGCGGCGCTCGATACGCAGCTCGCTTAAGAATTCGTCGGCGCTTTCCGTATCCATACCGCCATGCTCCGCCACCACTTCCAGCAGGGCCTGCTCCACATCCTTCGCCATACGGTTGGCGTCGCCGCACACGTAAATATGCGCGCCTTGCTGGATCCAGCGCCACACTTCCGCCCCTTTGGCGCGAATTTTGTCCTGCACGTAAACTTTTTGCTGCTGATCGCGCGACCACGCCAGATCGATATTGGTCAGCAGGCCGTCTTTCACGTAGCGCTGCCATTCGACCTGGTACAGGAAGTCTTCGGTAAAGTGCGGATTGCCGAAGAAGAGCCAGTTTTTGCCTTCTGCGCCGTCGTTATCGCGCTGCTGCATAAAGGCGCGGAACGGCGCGATGCCGGTGCCCGGCCCAATCATAATGACCGGCGTTTCGGGATTGGCCGGCAGGCGGAAGTTATCGTTATGTTCAATAAAGACGCGGACTTCGCCGTCTTCTTCCAGCCGATCCGCCAGGAAGCTGGAAGCGCCGCCCGCGCGCGCGCGGCCATCGATGTCATAGCGCACCGCACCGACGGTAATGTGCACTTCGCTTTCGCTCTCCGCCTGCGAAGAGGCGATAGAATAAAGACGCGGCGTCAGCGGACGCAGCAGCGCCGTCAGCTGTTCGGCGCGCAGCTCGATTGGCGCCTGACGCACCATATCCACGATCGGCGTCGTCTGCGCATAGTGCTGCAAACGGCTCTTATCGCCGACCAGGGCCAGCAGATTTTCATCGCGGCTAAGCTTGCCGTACTGCTCGACGATCTGCGTGGTATTGACCGTCAGCTCGAAATGCTTTTGCAGCGCTTCGCTGAGCGGCAGCGTAGCGCCGTTGACCTCTACGGGCTCACTGCCTTTCAGCCACAGTAGCCCGACCAGCTCCTGCACCAGCGCAGGATCGTTTTCATACCAGACGCCCAGCGCGTCGCCCGGCTGATAGCGCAGCCCGGAATCGCCCAGGTCGATTTCGATATGGCGCACGTCTTTATCCGAGTTACGGCCGGTGATCTTCTGATTCACGGCCAGGCTGGCGGTCAGCGGCTCTTCTTTGGTGTAAGGGCTGCTGAGCACTTCGTTGACCGTGCCGGCAGCGGTGGCTGCCGCTGCGACCGGTGATTCGCTCGGCACGCGCGCTTTCAGGATCTCTACAATCTTTTTCCGCCACTGTTCCGCTTCGGCCGCGTATTCGACATCGGCATCCACGCGATCCAGCAGGCGTTCGCCGCCCAGCTCGCCCAGCTTGTTATCGAAATCTTTGCCGGCCTGGCTGAAGAACTCATAAGAGGTATCGCCCAGACCAAAGACCGCGAAAGCGGTGTCGGCCAGCTTCGGCGCTTTCTTTGACATCAGAAACTTATGCAGCGCCACGGCTTCTTCCGGCGGCTCGCCCTCGCCCTGCGTGGAGGTAACCACGACCAGCAGCTTCTCCTGTGCGATCTGCTTGAACTTGTAGTCGCCCGCGTTGACCAGGTTCACGTTCAGCTTAGCCGCCAGCAGATCGTCGCGCAGCTGCTCGGCGACGCGACGGGCGTTGCCGGTCTGCGAGGCGGAAAGCAGCGTAATGGTTGGTGTCTCGACCGGCGCTGGCGCGCTGGCGGTTACCGCGCCCGGCGCCTGATTGACCATGCCCCAGAAGTAGCCGGAGAGCCAAGCCAGCTGCGTGGTAGAGAAATCGCCGGTTGCCGCCTGAAGGCGGGAAAGCTGTTCCGGGTTAAGCGGAAGCAGAGAAGCAGGAGGTGCCTGAGTCGTCATTGCGTTGAAAGTTCCAGTATCGGTGGTCAGGGCCGTAAAGACAGCAAGATAACGTTAGGGTAACGACTGGCATAATAACCCTTAAAGAAGGGTTGGTAATATAAAATAACCAAAATGACTAAACGGTTTTACAAGTAAGCGATAGCGGCGAAACCGGTTAATTAACTTATTGTTTATTATGAACTTAGTCAGAAGGCGCTTTTGCTACGGGCCAGGATGTGCGGATTGGCCGGGAAACGGGTGCGAAAAAAGGCTTTTTCAGGTAGACTTCGCCCGTTTTTTTGAGAAATAACCGAGACTGTCATATGGCTACCACGCTGTTTAAAGATTTCCAATTCGAGGCGGCTCACCACCTGCCCAACGTGCCGGAAGGCCATAAATGCGGCCGCCTGCACGGGCACTCTTTCCTGGTGCGGCTCGAAATCACCGGCGAAGTGGACGCGCATACCGGCTGGGTCATGGATTTTGCCGAACTGAAGGCGGCCTTCAGGCCGCTTTACGACAGGCTGGATCACTATTATCTGAACGAGATCCCAGGGCTGGAAAACCCGACCAGCGAAGTGCTGGCAAAATGGATCTGGGATCGGATGAAGCCGACGCTGCCTCTGCTCAGCGCCGTGATGATCAAAGAGACCTGCACGGCGGGCTGCGTTTACAAAGGCTGATGCTCTGGCGGCAGAGGTCGCCGAAGCCTATGGATAACAATGACAGGGATTAACTAAAAAGGCGGCCTCGGTGCCGCCTTTTTTTATCAGGCGATATTCAGGTATTTGTGTGTCTGCATCGACAGGCGCCAGTTGCGCGCGATGCAGGTTTCAATGCAAAGTTTGGTCGCGTCGTCTTTCTGGCTGATCGGCTGTAGGGCAATGATACGCGGCTTGCTGTCGCTCAGCGTCGCCAACAGGGCGTCCAGCGCCTCTACGTCGCGCTGACGGGCCACCGGATGCTTCACTTCATCAGCGCGAACCAGCGCCTGGTTCAGCACATCATAGCCGCCGCGCATATTGACCTTAGGCGAAACGGTAACCCAGGTTTTTTCGCTGCACTGCACCCGATGCGTGCCGCTGGTTTCAATCTGGCAGCTGAAGCCCTGCTGCTCCAGCGCTTCGGTCAGCGGCGTCAGATCGTGAATGCAGGGCTCGCCGCCGGTAATCACCACGTGCCGGGCCGTCCAGCCGCGCTGCGCAATTACCGCCAGTAACGCCTCCGCGTCCGCCGCGCCCCATGCATCGGTTTCCACCGTCTTCAGCAAGATATCGCCCAGCGAGGTTTCCCGATCGGCCAGCTTATCCCAGGTGTGTTTGGTATCACACCAGCTGCAGCCCACCGGGCATCCCTGCAGGCGGATAAAAATTGCCGGAACGCCGGTATAAAACCCTTCGCCCTGCAACGTCTGGAACATTTCATTAATCGGGTACTGCATCACGCTCTCAATTGACTGTAAAAATAAGGGCGCAAAGTATGACAGATAGCGGCTTTTTAACCAAATCACATTGTGCGGGGGAACCCGGCAACTTTTTATCCCACCTAACCTCATCACTCTTTTCTGAGGTAATCCTATGAACATGCCCATCAGCAGTTTACTGAATCGCGTACTGCTGAATGCCAGCAGCGAGGCGTCGAGCGCGTTCCAGCCGCCTCAGCAGCAGTCCGGCGCGCAGGCCGCGCGCACGGGCAGCATCAGCTTTGGCTCGCCCGCGACCAGTAATCTGCCGGAGCTGAGTAAAAATGGGCAGGATGACGCGGGCAGCTCTTCGTTTAATCAGTTTATGCAGCAGATTGGCAAACTGTTACAGACGGCGCTGTCCGCTATCGATTCGCTGGCGCAGCAGGTGAATAAGGCACACGCTTCGCCCGAACGCATCAACGCCGCCTCGCCAGCGGTCGCTAATGGCCCTTCGACCACGCCCTTAGCCAACGGAACCGCCGCGCCGTCGCAGACCACAACGGCCGCAAACGCTGACGTTACGGCCGCCTCATCCACCAGCAGCAGCCAGGCGGTAAACAGCAATACAGCGCTCGATCCTGCCAAAAACAGCCTGACGTTTGAAAACAAAGGCGACAAGCCCATGACCATCGCCTTTACGCCCAACGCCGACGGCAGCGCCAGGCCTGACGATCTCACCTTGCAACCGGGCGAAACCAAAACGCAGAACTTTGATGCCAACTGGTCGGGCAATTTCCGCAGCACCGCAGGCGACGGCGCCAACGCGACGCTGGGCGAGGTGAAATTTGACGGCGGCAGCGGACAGACTTATTACGACGTCAGCTATATCGAAGGCAATAACGCGGCCATGACCATTGGCCCCGCGAAGGGCGACGGCAGGGTTTCCGGGACGCTGGACGATCTGGTTTCAAACGCGCCCGACGGCATTAAAGCGAAAGACGCGGACGGCAACGTTTATGGCCTGAAAAAATCCACGACTTCAAACCAGCAGGACGCGGCGGTAGTGGATTATTACCGGCAGCATGTGGCCGCCGACAAGGGCTATGTTATCCCTTCCGATGATGCGAGCACCCTGGGCAGCAGCACGAAAAACCTGAAGGTTGAACTGAAAGGCTAAGCGTGACGGCCGGTAAATAGCCAATAAAAAAGCCCCGTCCAGAGACGGGGCTTTCAGATCATCCCGACCTTTAAGGCCGGGAAAACGTCAGCTTACTGACCTTTAACTTCTTTCAGACCGTTGAACGGCGCACGGCTGCCCAGCGATTCTTCGATACGGATCAGCTGGTTGTACTTGGCAACACGGTCAGAACGGCTCATAGAACCGGTTTTGATCTGGCCCGCTGCGGTACCTACTGCCAGGTCGGCAATAGTTGCGTCTTCGGTTTCGCCTGAACGGTGAGAAATCACTGCGGTATAGCCCGCGTCTTTCGCCATTTTGATTGCAGCCAGGGTTTCGGTCAGAGAACCGATCTGGTTGAATTTGATCAGAATGGAGTTAGCGATGCCTTTCTCGATACCTTCTTTCAGGATTTTGGTGTTGGTCACGAACAGGTCGTCGCCCACCAGCTGGATTTTGTCGCCCAGCACTTTGGTCTGATAGGCAAAGCCGTCCCAGTCGGATTCGTCCAGGCCGTCTTCGATAGAGACGATTGGGTACTGTTTGGTCAGATCTTCCAGGAAGTGAGTGAACTCTTCGGAAGTGAAGGCTTTGTTGCCTTCGCCAGCCAGTACATATTTGCCGTCTTTGTAGAATTCAGAAGCCGCACAGTCCATCGCCAGCGTGATGTCTTTGCCCAGCTCGTAGCCTGCTGCTTTTACCGCTTCCGCGATAACGGCCAGCGCTTCGGCGTTGGAGCCCAGGTTTGGCGCATAGCCGCCTTCGTCGCCTACAGCGGTGCCCATGCCTTTAGACTTCAGCACTTTTGCCAGGGTGTGGAACACTTCAGAACCCATGCGGATCGCTTCTTTCAGCGTTTTCGCGCCTACTGGCTGGATCATGAATTCCTGAATGTCGACGTTGTTGTCGGCGTGCTCACCGCCGTTGATGATGTTCATCATTGGCAGCGGCATAGAGAATTTGCCCGGGGTGCCGTTCAGCTCGGCGATGTGCTCATACAGCGGCATGCCTTTAGCGGCAGCAGCAGCTTTAGCCGCAGCCAGAGAAACGGCCAGAATGGCGTTAGCGCCAAATTTGGATTTGTTTTCGGTGCCGTCAAGATCGATCATGATCTTGTCGATGTTTGCCTGGTCTTTGGCATCTTTGCCGGTTACCGCGTCAGCGATTGGGCCGTTAACGGCTGCAACGGCTTTGGTCACGCCTTTACCCAGGAAACGAGATTTGTCACCGTCACGCAGTTCCAGCGCTTCACGGGAACCGGTAGAAGCGCCTGATGGTGCGGCCGCCATACCGACAAAACCGCCTTCCAGATGCACTTCTGCTTCAACGGTCGGGTTGCCACGAGAGTCGATGATTTCGCGACCGATGACTTTAACGATTTTGGACATTAGTTTTTCCTCAGTACAAGTTAACTTAAAACTCAGACAAACAACGCGCGAAAATAGTTCTTATCTTTCGAGCCGGAGCGGTGCTGGCTGGCTCACCCCGGTCACTTACTAAAGTAAGCGCCGGGGATCCACTCGATAGCCGCCTTGCTTCAGCTCAAAACCTGGCAAGTATAAATTCGCGCGCTGCCATGAAAACTACTTATTTCGCCAAACGCTTCTGGTGCTCGCTGGCTGCCTTAACGAAGCCGGCGAAGAGTGGATGACCGTCACGCGGCGTTGAGGTGAATTCCGGGTGGAACTGACACGCAACAAACCACGGATGGTTCGGGATCTCAATGATCTCGACCAGCTGATCGTCACCAGAACGCCCGGCAACGCGTAATCCGGCCGCTTCAATCTGCTTTAACAGCATATTGTTGACTTCATAGCGGTGGCGATGGCGCTCAACGATGGTGTCAGAGCCATACAGCTGGCGCACCAGGCTGTCCGGCGTCAGCTGACACTGCTGGCTGCCCAGGCGCATGGTGCCGCCCAGATCGCTCTTCTCAGAACGCACTTCAACGTTGCCCTCTTCGTCGCGCCATTCGGTGATCAGCGCCACGACCGGGTACTTACAGTCTGGCACAAATTCCGTTGAGTTCGCATCCGCCATACCGGCTACGTTACGCGCGAACTCCATCAGCGCGACCTGCATCCCCAGGCAGATGCCCAGGTAAGGAATATTGTTTTCACGCGCGTAGCGAGCGGTCATCAGCTTGCCTTCCACGCCACGGTAGCCGAAGCCGCCAGGGATCAGGATAGCATCCAAATCTTTCAGAATTTCTACGCCACGGCTTTCCACATCCTGCGAATCGATCAGCTTGATGTTGACCGTTACGCGGTTTTTCAGGCCGCCGTGCTTCAGCGCTTCAATCACCGACTTATAGGCATCCGGCAGCTCAACATATTTGCCGACCATGCCGATGGTGACTTCGCCGCCCGGATTGGCTTCTTCATAGATAACCTGTTCCCATTCGGCCAGGTTCGCTTCCGGCGCGTTCAGGTTGAAGCGCTTGCAGATATAGTCATCCAGGCCCTGCGATTTGAGCATACCCGGAATTTTATAGATAGAATCAACGTCTTTCAGCGAAATAACCGCTTTTTCCGGCACGTTACAGAACAGCGCGATTTTCGCCCGCTCGTTGGCCGGCACGGCGCGGTCTGAACGGCAGATCAGCACGTCAGGCTGAATGCCGATAGAGAGCAGCTCTTTCACCGAGTGCTGGGTTGGCTTGGTTTTGACTTCACCCGCCGCCGCCATATAAGGCACCAGCGTCAGGTGCATGTACATGGTGTGCTCACGGCCAACGTCAACCGCCATCTGGCGGATCGCTTCAAGGAACGGCAGGGATTCGATGTCGCCGACGGTGCCGCCGATTTCCACCAGTACCACGTCGTGACCTTCGCCACCTTCGATGATGCGTTCTTTAATGGCGTTGGTAATGTGCGGGATCACCTGAATGGTCGCGCCCAGATAGTCGCCGCGACGCTCTTTGCGCAGCACTTCCGAGTAGATACGGCCAGTGGTGAAGTTATTGCGGCGGCTCATTTTGGTGCGAATGAAGCGCTCATAGTGGCCCAGATCGAGATCCGTTTCCGCACCGTCATCGGTGACGAAGACTTCGCCGTGCTGAGTAGGGCTCATGGTACCCGGATCCACGTTGATATACGGGTCCAGCTTCATGATGGTCACATTAAGACCACGTGCTTCAAGAATGGCGGCCAGGGAGGCTGCGGCAATGCCTTTACCCAGAGAGGATACGACCCCGCCGGTCACAAAAATATAGTTCGTTGTCATGCTGAACCTGAGAAAGTAGGTTTAAAGACGATGGAATAACCAGGACGGGAAAACAGTATACGGGATTCCCCTGCATGCCACAATTAATCGTTTCCGGTTATGTGCCAGCCATCGTATTGACCGTCACGAGAGTACCCGATTCTCTGCGTGCTGAAGTTGATTGCGATCACACTTTTGTTGAATCGAGTCAGCGAGTTATTCGCCACGAGGGAATAATTCGACCGCTGCCAGGATAGCAAAGCGGAAAAAACAAAAGGGGCGCGCTGGCCCGCCGCGAAAGACGGGCTAACGGACGGGAGAAACAGATTTTCCCTTTTCAGGCCCTGCTATTCCTTCGCCTTCACCTGCTGCCAGGCGGCCTCCATTTGCTCCAGCGTGGCCTCCTGCATTGGCAATCCCTGTGCGGCGATAATTTCTTCTACCTGACGGAAGCGACGCTCGAATTTATCGTTGGCTTTTTGCAGCGCCGTTTCCGCTTTGCTGCCCAGATGCCGCGAGAGATTAACCGTGGCAAACAGCAGATCGCCAATCTCCTCTTCCAGCTTTTGCTGGTCGATGACCGCCTGTTTGGCTTCGTGCATCACTTCATCAATTTCTTCGTAAACTTTGTCCAGCACCGGGCCAAGCGTATGCCAGTCAAAGCCGACGTTGCTGCAACGCTTCTGGATTTTGTGCGCGCGCATCAGCGCGGGCAGCGCGCGAGGAATATCGTCCAGCGCCGAGTGCTGCGCTTTACCGGCACGTTCCTGCGTTTTAATCGCTTCCCAGTTCACCAGCACCTCTTTGCTGTCGCGAACCTGCGCATCGCCAAAGATATGCGGATGGCGACGCTCCAGCTTGTCGCTGATGGTCTGGCAAACGGCATTAAAGTCAAAGCGCCCTTCTTCCTGCGCCATCTGCGCATAGAACACCACCTGAAACAGCAGATCGCCCAGCTCGCCCTGCAGGTCGTCAAAATCTTCGCGGCTGATGGCGTCCAGCACTTCATAGGTTTCTTCAAGGGTGTAAGGCGCGATGCTGGCAAAGGTCTGCTCACGATCCCACGGGCAGCCAGCTAGCGGATCGCGCAGGGTTTTCATGATGCCCAGCAGGCGATCGATAGCGTTCATAACGGAGTCCATTTGTAAGGAAGAAAAAAACGACTATACGGCATGGCAAGGCAAAATTCATGCAGGGAAAGGAATAAAGCTTCGGTCATCAGCAGGCCGCCTGCGCCCGGCCAGCGCGCTATCCCCTGTCAGGGATAAACGCGGCCGGCGCGCAAAACGGCAACCAGGCAGCAGGCTTGCAGGGTCGTCGCCTCAGCAGTCCTGTCCGGGAAGGGGGAAGGCATTAATGCAGCCTTCTGGCGTCAATGATATCCGGCACCTGGTTCAGCCTGGCCAGCACGCGGCCCAGCACCTGCTGATTGTAAATTTCGATATCCATATCGATAGTCGCCAGCTGCTTTTTGGTATCGCTCCTGCTGGAGACGCCCAGCACGTTGACCTTCTCGTTGGCGAGGATAGTCGTGATGTCGCGCAGCAGGCCGCTGCGATCGTTGGCGGTGACGCGCACCACCAGCGAGTAGCCGCTGGAGTAGCTTTCGCCCCACACCGCATCGACAATTCTTTCCGGCGCGTGCGACATCAGCTCGGTCAGCTGATCGCAGTCGGCGCGGTGGATAGAGATGCCGCGTCCCTGGGTGATAAAGCCGGTGATATCGTCGCCGGGGATCGGCTGGCAGCAGCGGGCGATATGGTGCATCAGGTTGCCGACGCCCTCGACCACCACGCGGCCGCTCTCCTTGCTGCGCGGCACGGAGGATTTCAGCGTCAGCTGGCGCAGCGCCTCGCGATCTTCTTCTTCCGCGCTCGGCTTGTTCAGCTTCGATTGCAGGAAGTTGCTCATCTGGTTCAGACGAATATCGCCGCCGCCGATAGCGGCCAGCAGCTCGTCCAGCGAGTTGACGTTATAGCGCGGCAGCAGCAGCTTTTCCGCCTCTTTCAGGCTGATATCCAGGTGATCCAGCTCGTTATCGAGGATCTGCTTGCCCGCGACGATATTTTTATCACGATCCTGCTTACGGAACCAGGCGTGAATTTTTGATCGCCCACGGCTGGTGGTGACGTAGCCCAGGTTGGGATTCAGCCAGTCGCGGCTTGGGTTCGGCTGCTTTTGGGTGATGATGTCGATTTGATCGCCCATCTGCAGCTGATAGGTAAAGGGCACGATGCGGCCACCGATTTTTGCGCCGATGCAGCGGTGGCCGATATCGCTGTGGATATGGTAAGCAAAGTCCAGCGGCGTGGAGCCGGCGGGCAGATCCACCACGTCGCCTTTAGGCGTAAACACATAGACGCGATCGTCAAAGACCTGGCTACGCACCTCGTCCAGCATTTCGCCGGAGTCCGCCATCTCTTCCTGCCAGGCAATCAGCTTACGCAGCCAGGCGATACGCTCTTCGTGCCCCGACGCGCCGCGCGCGCTGCCGGTCGTGCCGCCCTCTTTGTACTTCCAGTGTGCGGCCACGCCCAGCTCGGCGTCTTCATGCATCTGCCGCGTGCGGATCTGGATCTCAACGGTTTTGCCCTTCGGCCCCAGCACCACGGTATGAATCGACTGATAGCCGTTCGGCTTGGGATTGGCGACGTAGTCGTCAAATTCGCTGGGCAGGTGGCGATAAAGCGTATGCACTATCCCCAATGCGCCGTAGCAGTCCTGCAAACGTTCGGCGACGATACGCACGGCGCGCACGTCAAACAGCTCGTCGAACGCCAGCGATTTTTTCTGCATCTTGCGCCAGATGCTGTAGATATGTTTCGGGCGGCCGTACACTTCCGCTTTGACGCCCTGCCTGACGATCTCGTCACGCAGCGACTGCACGAAAGTGTCGATATACTGCTCGCGGTCGATGCGGCGCTCGTGCAGCAGTTTGGCGATGCGTTTGTATTCATCCGGGTGCAGATAGCGGAAGCAGAAATCCTCCAGCTCCCATTTCAGCTGGCCTATCCCTAAACGGTTAGCAAGCGGCGCATAGATATTGGTGCACTCTTTGGCGGCAAGCACGCGCTCGTCTTCCGGCGCGTCCTTCACCTCGCGCAGATGGGCGATACGCTCGGCCAGCTTGATTACCACGCAGCGGAAATCTTCCACCATCGCCAGCAGCATGCGCCTGACGTTATCGACCTGCTCCGAAGCCATAGAGTCGTTGTGGGTCGCTTTCAGCTGGCGGATGGCGTCCATATCCCGTACGCCGTGCACCAGCGAGACGATGGCTTTGCCGTACTTTTCTTCCAGCACCTCTTCGGACACCACGCCCGCGTCCGCCAGAGGAAAAAGCAGCGCGGCGCGCAGGCTTTCGCTGTCCATGCTGAGCATGGAGAGGATCTCCACCATTTCGACGCCGCGCCAGAGCAGGAGCGCCGCATCGGGATGATGGCGGGTGGTTTCTTCGCAATAGCGCCAGGTATCGGCCAGTCGTTCGCATGACTGGGGATTCGCGATCCCCAAACTGGTGATCCACTGGTCGAGCGCAAACTCACCGGCCGTATTCAGATGTGCACTTCTTACCGCAACCATATCCTCTCCAAACCTCCTTCCGGGAAGCTATTTTCGGCTGAATAACACCATGGATTCGACGTGCCCGGTATGCGGAAACATATCAAGCAGGGTAATCCTTTCTGGTCGATAGCCGGCAGCCAGGAAAATCTGGCTGTCCCGGGCAAGTGTAGTCGGATTACAGGAAACATAGACCACGCTTTCCGGCGCAAGTTTAATAATGTGAGGGATCGCTTCTGCCGCGCCAGCGCGGGCCGGATCCAGCAGTACCTTATTAAAACCTTCCGCCGCCCAGGGCTGCGCCGTCACTTCTTCTTCCAGGTTATGCTGATAAAATGCAATGTTATTCAGATTATTCAGGCCCGCATTATACGCACCCTTTGCCACTAATGCTGCAACCCCCTCCACACCGGTGACATTTTCCACCCGCTTTCCTGAAGGAAGCGTAAAGTTTCCCATGCCGCAGAACAGATCCAGCAGGCGGTCGGTGGGCTGCAAATCCAGCCACGCCATCGCCTGAGCCACCATCTGCTGATTCAGCTCGCCGTTGACCTGAATAAAGTCGCGCGGGCTGAACGTCAGCGTCAGGCCGTCGAGCTGATAGAACGGCATCTCGCCAGCGATCTGCTCCAGCGTTTCGCTGTCCGGAGCCAGAAAAAGCGCGACCTGCTGGCTATGCGAAAACCGTTCCAGTTTCTCTCTGTCTGCCGCGCTGAGCGGATCGAGATGGCGCAGCACCAGCAGCGGGCCGTTGTCCGCCAGTACCAGCTCGGCATGGCCCAGCCTTCTTACGGCCTGCAGGCTGCTTAGTACCTGGTGCAACGGCTGCAGCAGTGCATCAAGTTCGGGCTTCAAAACGGGGCATTGCGTAATGGCGACCAGCTCGCTGGAGGCGGCCTGGCGAAAGCCCATTTGCAGCGTCTGGCTGCGCGCATGATAGTGCAGACCCAGACGAGCGCGGCGGCGGTAGCCGTACGCGCTGCCGGCGATAATATTCTCCACCGCCACCGGCTCGCCAATTTGCTGGCTCAGCAGGCGCGACAGCGCTTTGGCCTTGCTGCGCTGCTGTAGCTCGGGCGAAGCGTGCTGCTGCTGGCAGCCGCCGCAGCGGCCAAAGTAAGGACAGGCTGGCGCAACCCGTTCCGGGCTGGTCGACAGAAGCCGTTTTGTCCTGGCCCGCGCCCAGCTGCGTTTCTCTTCCACGATTTCTACTTCCGCCTGCTCGCCGGGCAGCGCACCGCTGACAAACAGCGTTTTGCCATGATGGTGCGCCACGCCCTGGCCGGAGCCGTCAAGGTCAGTAACCGTCACGGTCATGATCTGGCGGGTCGTCACGCGCCGTTTTGCAGAGTAGAATTGCGCCATTACTTTTGTCTCGACAGTGGTTAAACCCGCGTAGCCTACACCAGCATCAGGATTAATTCGACTGGCGACGGCGCCACAGGATAATTATGACCAAATACAGCCTGCGGGCACGAATGATGATCTTGATTCTGGCGCCTACGCTGATGATTGGGCTGCTGCTGAGCACGTTTTTTATCGTGCATCGCTATAACGAACTGCAGCGCCAGCTGGTGGATGCCGGCATCAATATTATCGAACCGCTGGCGGTTTCCAGCGAATACGGCATGACGTTCCACAGCAAAGAGGCGGTGCGGCAGCTGGTCAGCCTGCTCCACCGTCGCCATTCCGATATCGTGCGCGCCATTACCGTTTTCGACGCGCAGAATCAGCTTTTTGTCACGTCCAACTATCACGCCAGCGCCGACAAGCTGCGTCTGCCGGCAGACGCGACCTTCTCTACCCCCTTCAGCTATCAGCGGCTGGGCAATTCGGTCATTCTGCGCACGCCCATTTTATCGGAAAGCTATTATCCCGATGAGTCGCCGGTCGAGGACGCCAAACCCAACGGCAATCCGCTGGGCTATGTCGCCATTGAACTGGATCTGCAGTCGGTGCGGCTGCAGCAGTATAAAGAAGTTTTTGTTTCCACCCTGCTGCTGCTGCTCTGCCTTTGCCTGGCCATGCTGTTCGCCTATCGTCTGATGCGCGACGTCACCGGCCCGATCCGCGATATGGTCAATACCGTCGATCGTATTCGACGCGGCCAGCTGGACAGCCGCGTCACGGGCCATATGCTCGGCGAGCTGGATATGCTGAAAAACGGCATTAACTCAATGGCAATGTCGCTGACCGCCTATCACGAAGAGATGCAGCAAAATATCGATCAGGCGACGTCCGATCTGCGCGAAACCCTGGAACAGATGGAGATCCAGAACGTCGAGCTGGATCTGGCTAAAAAACGCGCCCAGGAGGCCGCGCGGATTAAGTCAGAGTTCCTGGCGAATATGTCGCACGAGCTGCGCACGCCGCTTAACGGCGTAATTGGCTTTACCCGCCAGACGCTGAAAACGCCGCTGAATATTACGCAGCGCGACTATCTGCATACCATTGAGCGTTCGGCCAACAACCTGCTGAGCATCATTAACGACGTGCTGGATTTCTCCAAGCTGGAGGCGGGCAAGCTGGTGCTGGAAACCATCCCGTTCCCGCTGCGCGCCACCCTGGATGAAGTCGTCGTCCTGCTGGCGCCGTCCGCACATGAAAAAGGGCTGGAGCTGACGCTGAGCATTCAGTCCGACGTGCCCGACAACACTATCGGCGATCCGCTACGCCTACAGCAAATCATCGTCAACCTGTTGGGCAATGCGATTAAGTTTACCGAACACGGCAACATCGATATCTGCATTGAGAAGCGCTCCCAGAGCAACAACCGCGTTGACCTTGAGGTGCAGATCCACGATACCGGCATCGGCATCGCTGAAAAGCAGCAGTCGCAGCTGTTCCAGGCTTTCCGCCAGGCCGACGCCAGCATTTCCCGACGCCATGGCGGCACCGGGCTGGGGCTGGTGATTACGCAAAAGCTGGTTAACGAAATGGGCGGCGAGATCTCTTTTCATAGCCGGTTGAATCAGGGCTCCACCTTCTGGTTTCACGTCAACCTGGCGCTGAACCCGAATGCCGCTCAGGATCCGCGCGCCGTAGCCTGTCTGGAAGGCAAAACGCTGGCTTATATAGAGGCGAATCCAGCCGCCGCGCAGGCCACGCTGGCGCTGCTGGCCAGCACGCCGCTGGCCGTCAGCTATAGCCCAACGCTTGCCGGGCTGCCGCAGGCGCATTACGACACGCTGCTGATTGGTTTGCCGGTCAGCCAGGAACCTTCGCGGCAGCTGCCCTGGCAGGCACTGCCCGCGCTTGAGCGTGCAGATAATGTGATTATGGCTCTGCCCTGCCAGATGCAGACCTGGGCGGAAGAGCTGAAAGATAAAGGCGTCAGTGCCTGCCTGCTGAAGCCGGTTTCGCTGTCGCGGCTGCTGCCGGTGCTGCTCGATCACCATACCCGCGAAGAAAACGATCTGCCCCGCCGCCACAAGCTGCCGCTGACGGTGATGGCCGTCGATGACAATCCGGCGAACCTGAAGCTGATCGGCGCTCTGCTGGAGGAACAGGTTGAACGGGTGGTGCTGTGCGACAGCGCGATGATGGCGATCCAGCAGGCGAAAACCCAGCCGCTGGACGTTATCCTGATGGATATTCAGATGCCGGAAATTGACGGGATTCGTGCCAGCGAACTGATCCGCGAGCTGCCTGCGCACGCCTCCACGCCGATTGTCGCCGTGACGGCGCATACGCTGGATGGCGAAAGAGCGCAGCTGATTAAGGCGGGCATGAACGATTATCTGGCCAAGCCTATCGACGAGGCCAGGCTGGAAAACCTGCTGCTGCGCTATGCGCCGCACAAAGCGCAGCCTCTTGCCGCGCCGGGCACGCTTTCTGCCTCTCTGGACTGGGATCTGGCGCTGCGTCAGGCGGCCAACAAGCCCGATCTGGCGCGCGATCTGCTGCAAATGCTGGTGGATTTCCTGCCTGAAGTGCAGAAACAGGTTGAAAGCCATATGGCGGAAGGCGACGTCGGGGCGCTGCGCGATATCATTCATAAACTGCACGGCAGCGCCAGCTACAGCGGCGTTCCCCGCATGAAGCAGCTGTGCCAGCAGCTGGAGCAAAGCCTGCGCGGCGGCATGCCCGTTGAAGACGTCGAGCCGGAGCTGTTTGAACTACTGGACGAGATGCAAAACGTCGCCCGGCTGGCGCAGGAAAAGCTGACGAGGGTAGCGGGCAAGGGACGCTGAGGCCAGGCGTTGCGCCAGCAAGGAAAACACAACGGCCCGGCCTGAGAGAAAACCAGCGGAGCAGCAGGCCGATGCAAAAGGCTTGTTGTTACAGAAGCCCTGTTTGCTCTCAGACTGTACCGGGCGCGCTTGCCCATCCGGCCACGGCAAACAAAACGTAGTGAACGAGTCAGGAAAGTTTCTGGCCAATCGCCAGCGCGGCGGCGATGTTCCGTGCCGTCATGCGCACGTTATCCGCCGCATTTTCCAGCGCGTCGTCCAGCGTACAAATGCTGTAAATAACGCTGAATACCGCATCCAGACCGTGCTGATGCACGACCGCGACATCTTTGGTCAGGCTGCCCGCGATGCCGATAACCGGCTTGTTATAGCGCTTGGCGACTTTCGCTACTCCGATCGGCACTTTGCCGTGAATGGTCTGGCTGTCAATGCGCCCTTCGCCGGTGATCACCAGCGTGGCGTCCCGCACCAGCTCGTCCAGCCCCAGCGCCTCGGTCACGATTTCAATGCCGCGCCGCAGTTCCGCGCCGCAAAAAGCGTGCAGCGCCACGCCCATCCCGCCTGCCGCGCCGCCGCCGGGGATCGACAGCACGTCGATATCCAGATCCCGCCGGATAATCCGGGCATAGTGCGCCAGCGCGTTATCCAGCTGTTCCACCAGCTCCGGCGTAGCCCCTTTCTGCGGGCCGAACACGGCGGAAGCGCCCTCTTCGCCCAGCAGCGGATTGGTGACGTCGCAGGCAACCTCAAAACGGCAGTTTTTGATCCGCGCATCCAGTTCGCTGATGTCTATCGTCGCCAGATCGTTAAGCCTGCCGCCGCCTAAACCGATTTGTCTGCCCTGGCTGTCGAGCAGTTTTGCGCCCAGCGCCTGCACCATACCCGCGCCGCCGTCATTGGTTGCGCTGCCGCCGATGCCGATAATAAAACGCTGTACGCCCTTATCCAGCGCGCTGCGGATCAGTTCGCCGGTGCCAAAGGAGGTGGTGATCAGCGGATCGCGCCGCGCCGCAGGCACCAGTTCCAGCCCGCTGGCCGCCGCCATTTCGATATAGGCGCAGCTGTCGTCACCGGAAAGACCGTAAAAGGCGTCGACCTCTTCGCCCAGCGGGCCGGTGACGCGCAGGCGTACGGTTTTGCCGCCCGTCGCCGCCACCATCGCCTCGACCGTGCCTTCGCCGCCGTCCGCGACGGGCAGTTTGACATACTGAGCTTCGGGAAATATTTCCCTGAATCCCTGCTCGATTTGCGTGGCGACCTGCTGAGCCGACAGGCTTTCTTTATACGAATCCGGTGCGATTACTATTTTCATACGTTAATCCGTGCGCGGGGCCGGGAAGGTTCCGGCCTGGTTCAGCAGGCCGGACCACGGGACTATTTGATTTCGACTTTCGCCAGTTTTTCGTAATAGCAGGCCAGCGCGCTGTGATCGGCCGTGCCCAGCCCGTCAGCTTTCAGCGCCTGCATCATTTCCATTACCGCCGCCGTGAGCGGCAGCTGCGCGCCTACGCCGTGCGACGTATCCAGGGCGTTAGCCAGATCTTTAATATGCAGATCGATACGAAAACCCGGCTTGAAGTTGCGGCTCATCACCATTGGCGCTTTGGCATCCAGCACCGTGCTGCCCGCCAGGCCGCCGCGTATCGCCTGGTAGACCAGATCCGGGTTGACGCCCGCTTTGGTCGCCAGCGTCAGCGCTTCCGCCATTGCCGCGATATTCAACGCAACAATCACCTGGTTAGCCAGCTTGGTCACGTTGCCCGCGCCAATCTCACCGGTGTGAACCACCGAGCCTGCCATCGCTTTCATAATATCGTAGCACTTATCGAACAGCTCTTTGTCGCCGCCGACCATCACCGAAAGCGTGCCGTCGATGGCTTTAGGTTCGCCGCCGCTGACCGGCGCATCCAGCAGCGCGACGCTTTTTTTCGCCAGCGCTTCATGAATTTCACGGCTCGCCAGCGGCGCGATGGAGCTCATATCGATCACGATAGTGCCCGCCTTCGCGCCTTCGATTACGCCGCCTTCGCCCAGCAGCACTTCTTTCACGTGCGGCGAGTTGGGCAGCATGGTGATAATCACGTCGCTCTGCTCTGCCACCGCTTTTGCCGAATCGCCGGACGTCGCGCCCAGCGCAACCAGCTCCGCCACGCTTTCCGCATTGTGATCGCGCACCACCAGCGAGTAGCCGGCCTTAATTAAGTTTTTGCTCATGGGCTTGCCCATGATACCCAGACCTATAAATCCGATTTTCATCTTTGTCTCCTGAACAGTGGGTTATTTTTTAAAGCGATCGCACAGGGCCTGCGTGGCGCCACGGAACACGCCTAAATCGCTGCCTACCGCAACAAAACCGGCGCCCCATTCCAGATAGCGGCGGGCATCGGCCTCCACCGGGGCCAGAATGCCGCTCGGCTTGCCGACCGCTTTGGCGCGCTCAAAAATATATTTGATCACCTTCAGCACTTCCGGATGGGCGGGCTGCCCCAGGTAGCCCAGCGCGGCCGAGAGATCGCCCGGCCCGACGAAAATGCCGTCCACGCCTTCTACCGCCGCGATAGCGTCAATGTTATCCACGCCCTGCTGCGTTTCGATCTGCACCAGCACGGTGATGTTGTCGTTGATGATGGTGTTGTACTGCGGCACGGTGCCGTACATATTGCTGCGGTGCGAAACCGATACGCCGCGAATGCCCATCGGCGGATAGCGGGTGGAGGCCACCGCGCGCACCGCTTCCTCTTCCGTCTCGACAAACGGGATCAGGAAGTTGGAAAAACCGATATCCAGCAGGCGTTTGATGATGACCGGCTCGTTGGTCGGCGGCCGCACCACCGGCGCGCTGACGCTGCCCTTCAGCGCCATCAGCTGCGGAATAAAAGTGGTGATGTCGTTCGGCGCGTGTTCGCCATCCAGCACCAGCCAGTCGAAGCCTGCCAGTCCTAACACTTCCGTGGTCAGCGGGTTAGCCAGCGCGCACCAGCTGCCGATTAAGGTTTCGCCTGCCAGCAGGCGCTGACGAAAGCTGTTCGGCGTATTTACGTAGCTCATCGGTTTCTCCAGAAATTGGGTTAGCGCACCAGGCATGGGCGTTTGTTGTCAAACGTCCAGTCCGGTACCAGGAATTGCATAGCCTGCGCGTCGTCGCGCGCGCCCAGACCGTGTTTCAGGTAAAGCTCGTGCGCTTTCATAACGCGATCCATATCCAGCTCTACGCCCAGGCCCGGCCTGTCCGGCACCTGCACCATGCCGCCCTTGATTTGCAAAGGCTGCTGCGTCAGGCGCTGGTTGCCTTCCTGCCAGATCCAGTGGGTATCGATAGCGGTGATTTTGCCGGGTGCCGCCGCCGCAACGTGGGTAAACATCGCCAGCGAAACGTCAAAATGGTTATTGGAGTGGGAGCCCCAGGTCAGGCCGAAGTCATGACACATCTGCGCAACGCGTACGGAACCCTGCATCGTCCAGAAGTGCGGATCCGCCAGCGGAATGTCGACGGACTGCAAAGAGAGCGTGTGCCCCATCTGGCGCCAGTCGGTGGCAATCATATTGGTGGCCGTTGGCATGCCCGTCGCGCGACGGAACTCGGCCATCACTTCGCGACCGGAATAGCCCTGCTCCGCGCCGCAAGGATCTTCGGCGTAGGCCAGCACGTCTTTCAGCTGCTTGCCCAGCTCGATCGCTTCGTTGAGCGACCAGGCGCCGTTAGGATCGAGCGTAATGCGCGCCTCGGGAAAACGCTTCGCCAGCGCGGTCACCGCTTCGGCCTCTTCGCTCCCGGCCAGCACGCCGCCTTTCAGTTTGAAATCGTTGAAGCCATATTTTTCATAGGCGGCTTCCGCCAGGCGCACCACGGTTTCAGGCGTCAGCGCCTCTTCATGACGCAGGCGATACCAGTCGCAGCTGTCGTCCGGCTGGCTCTGATAAGGCAGCGAGGTTTTTCGGCGATCGCCGACGTAAAAGAGATAGCCCAGCATTTCCACGCGATCGCGCTGCTGCCCATCGCCCAGCAGGGAGGCAACGTTGACGCCAAGGTGCTGGCCCAGCAGGTCCAGCAGCGCCGCTTCGATGCCGGTCACCACGTGGATAGTGGTACGCAAATCGAAAGTCTGGTTGCCGCGCCCGCTCGCATCGCGATCGGCAAAGGTGTTGCGCACGTGGCTCAGCAGATTTTTATATTCGCCAATGCCGTGGCCGACCAGCAGCGCCGCCGCTTCTTCCAGCGTCTTGCGAATTTTTTCGCCGCCGGGAATTTCACCGACGCCCGTGTGGCCGGAATTATCTTTAATGATAACGATATTACGGGTAAAGAATGGCGCGTGGGCGCCGCTGAGGTTCAGCAACATGCTGTCGTGACCGGCGACCGGGATGACCTGCATTTCTGTGATCAGTGGAGTAGCCTGACTCATAACGTATTCCTTCTGTAAGGTTCAGCGCCCAAAGGCCGGGCGTTTGCGATCGAATGTCCAGCCGGGGATCAGGTATTGCATGGCGGCGGCATCATTGCGCGCGCCGCCGGGCAGCGTTTTATAAAGCGCGTGGGCTTTTTCAATTTGCGCCCAGTCCAGCTCAATGCCCAGCCCCGGCGCGTCCGGCACGGCGATCTTGCCGTTGCGGATCTGCAAAGGTTCTTTGGTCAGGCGCTGATCGCCTTCCTGCCAGATCCAGTGGGTATCAATGGCCGTCGGCTTGCCCGGCGCGGCGGCGCCCACGTGCGTAAACATCGCCAGCGAAATATCGAAGTGGTTATTGGAATGGCAGCCCCAGGTCAGCCCCCAGTCGTCGCACAGCTGGGCGACACGCACCGCACCGCTCAGCGTCCAGAAGTGCGGATCGGCCAGCGGAATATCGACGGCGTTCAGCATTACGGCATGGTTCATTTCCCGCCAGTTAGTGGCGATCATATTGGTGGCAACCGGCAGGCCGGTCGCGCGGCGGAATTCCGCCATTACCTCACGGCCCGAAAAGCCCTGCTCCGCGCCGCACGGATCTTCCGCATAGGTCAGAATGCCCTGCATGTCTTTACACAGCGCGATAGCTTCATCAAGCAGCCAGGCACCGTTGGGATCGACGGTGATGCGCGCTTCGGGAAAACGTTTTTTCATCGCTTTCACCGCGTCGATCTCCTGCTCGCCCGGCAGCACGCCGCCTTTGAGCTTGAAATCCTTGAAGCCATATTTATCCTGCGCGGCTTCCGCCAGCCGCACCACGGCCTCGCTGTCCATCGCCTTCTGATGACGCAGGCGATACCAGTCGTGCGGGGCGTTCTCGCCGTTCAGGTAAGGAAGATCGGTTTTTTCCCGGTCGCCGATATAGAACAGATACCCCAGCACCGTCACTTCATCACGCTGTTTGCCCGGCCCCAGCAGTTCCGCGACCGGTACGTTCAGGCACTGTCCCAGCAGATCCAGCAGCGCCGCTTCCAGCGCGGCCACCGCGTTGACGCGCAGTTCAAACGTCCACGCGCCTTTGCCGAAGTTATCAAAATCCGCCGACTGGTTGCCCCGATGCACCTCCTGCACCAGCCGGTTCATCCTGGCGACTTCCCGCCCTTTGACCTGGGGGACGGCATCCAGCAGCGTCTGGTAAATCGTCTCGCCGCCCGGCGCTTCTCCCACGCCGGTGTGTCCGGCGCTGTCGGTCAGCACCACGATATTGCGGGTAAAGTAAGCGCCGTGCGCGCCGCCGATATTCAGCAACATGCTGTCGTATCCCGCTACCGGGATCACTTTCATATCGGTGATCGTCGGGCTGCTTTGCGTCGTCATAACTCGTCCTTACAAAGGTTTCAGTTCAATACGCTTGATATCGCGTACCAGCACCAGGTAGCTCATTACCGCGACAAACGCATGAATACAAACGTAAATCAGCGCGCCGTTATAGGAGCCGGTCGTGGCGATGATGTAACCGATCACCACCGGCGTGACGATGCCGGAAATGTTGCCGAACATATTGAACAGCCCGCCGCTAAGCCCGCTGATCTCTTTCGGCGCGGTATCCGCCATCACCGCCCAGCCCAGCGCGCCAATCCCTTTGCCGAAGAAAGCCAGCGCCATAAAGAACACCACCACCCATTCCGTATCGACGTAGTTACAGACCACCATGGTGATAGAGAGCAGCATGCCGAGAACGATTGGGGTTTTACGGGCGATATTCAGCGAGCCGGTTTTACGCATCAGCCAGTCGGAAATAATGCCGCCCAGCACGCCGCCCAGGAAACCGCAGATGGCCGGAATCGACGCCACCATGCCGGCCTTCAGAATGGACATGCCGCGCGCCTGCACCAGATAAACCGGGAACCAGGTGATAAAGAAGTAGGTTAAGGCGTTAATGCAGTACTGACCCAGGTAGATACCTATCATCATTCTTGAGGTAATCAGCTGCTTTATCTGCGCTTTTTTCTCCGCCCAGCTGACCTTACGCTCGGCTTTTTTCATATCCATATTAATCAGCGCGCCGCCCTGCTCCATATATTCCAGCTCGGCTTTATTGACGCCCGGATGGTCGTTCGGATCGTGGATCACTTTGAGCCAGATAAAGCTGATGATGATGCCCAGCCCGCCCATAAACCAGAACACGTGCGCCCAGCCGACTTCGGAGGTAAGCCAGCCCATGATCGGCGCGAAGATCACCGTGGCGAAGTACTGCGCCGAGTTAAAAATAGCGACGGCGGTGCCGCGCTCCTGCGCGGGGAACCAGGCGGCGACGATGCGGCTGTTGCCGGGAAAAGAAGGCGCTTCCGCCAGGCCGACCATAAACCTGAGCATAAACAGCGTGACGATAATGCTGAAGCCGCTGAGCAGATCGACAAAGCCCTGCAACAGCGTGAACAGCGACCACAGGAAGATGCTCCAGAAATAGACGCGCTTTGAGCCGAACCGGTCCAGCAGCCAGCCGCCGGGGATCTGCCCTATTACGTAAGCCCATGAGAAAGCGGAGAAGATATAGCCCAGCCCGACCGGATCCAGCCCGATGTCTTTTGACATTGCCGAACCGGCGATAGCGATAGTGGCGCGGTCGCCATAATTAAATGAGGTGACGATAAATAGCATCACCACTATCCAGTAGCGAGCATTAGTTCTTTTTTGCACGGTGCTCGCAGCACTGCTGATTGAATCCATGATGCACTCCTGAAATATAGCGGTCAGGCAAACTCACTCTGGACTGCATACACATCGCGTTGGGTATCAGAATGATGTCAGGTTAAACACAGCGATTAAGTGGCAGAATAATCACAACGTTCAAAGCTCTCGTCCCGTTTGTTAAAAAGTATAGGGAGGCCACCCAGGTAAAGCACCGGTAAAAAGCACTATTTAAACGGGAAAAACCCAGAGATGTTCTTGCATATGCCCAATTCGTTGCGGAGTGGCTCACGGAAACAGCGGGTTCTGCGGGCGCGGTCACGTTCCCTTTTTCTTTGTGAGCCTCCTCACTGTCGCCTGTACTCTTGCCTGAAAATACGCTGATTGTTACCGCGCCATGTCGGACATTTGCATAATGTTTTCGGCCTGAAGCCTCTCTATACTGTCCAACAGCAGAATAATTCCACCCGAAAACGCTTCTCACCCACCTTTAAAATAAAGAACGTGCCGATTCATTTATCTCAGGACTTGTCGAGCAATGAACATTTCCAGAAACGATCTTCCCCTTTATATAAAGGTGCATGAAAACGATAACGTCGCCATTGTTGTAAATAATAATGGATTAAAGGCTGGTACGACTTTTTCATGCGGACTGGTACTAAAAGAACATATTCCCCAGGGACATAAAGTTGCATTAAACGATATTGCGCAAGGCGGCGATATTATTCGCTATGGCGAAGTGATTGGTTATGCGGTGCGCGATATTCCTCGCGGCGGCTGGATTGACGAGTCGCTGGTGGTGTTGCCGGAAGCGCCGGATCTCGCCAGCCTGCCGCTGGCCAACAATGTGCCGCCCGCCCTGCCGCCGCTTGAAGGCTACACCTTTGAAGGCTATCGCAACGCCGACGGCAGCGTGGGCACGCGCAACCTGCTGGGGATTACTACCAGCGTGCACTGCGTGGCGGGCGTGGTCGATTACGTGGTGCAGATTATTGAGCGTGAATTGCTGCCAAAATATCCTAACGTCGATGGCGTGGTGGCGCTGAATCACCTTTACGGCTGCGGCGTGGCGATCAACGCGCCGGCCGCCGTGGTGCCGATCCGTACCATTCACAACCTGGCGCTGAACGCCAACTTCGGCGGCGAAGTAATGATTGTCGGCCTGGGCTGTGAGAAACTTCAACCCGAGCGCCTGCTGGAAGGCACGCCCGACGTACAGGCGATTTCGCTGGATGATAATGACGTGGTGCGCCTACAGGATGAGAAGCATGTTGGCTTTGAATCTATGGTTGCCGATATTTTGCAGGTTGCCGAACGCCATCTGCAACGCCTGAACCAGCGCCAGCGTGAAACGGTACCGGCAGCGGAACTGATCGTCGGTATGCAGTGCGGCGGCAGCGATGCCTTTTCCGGCGTAACCGCCAACCCGGCGGTAGGTTTCGCTTCCGATCTGCTGGTGCGCTGCGGCGCGACGGTGATGTTCTCCGAGGTGACCGAAGTGCGCGATGCGGTGCATCTGCTGACGCCGCGCGTGGCGACACAAGAAGTCGGCCAGCGGCTGCTGGAAGAGATGGCCTGGTACGATGACTATCTGAATATGGGCAAAACCGATCGCAGCGCTAACCCTTCGCCCGGCAACAAAAAAGGCGGGCTGGCGAACGTGGTGGAAAAGGCGCTGGGTTCTATCGCCAAATCGGGCCGCAGCGCTATCGTTGAGGTGCTGTCGCCAGGCCAGCGACCCACCAAACGCGGCCTGATCTATGCCGCCACGCCGGCCAGTGATTTCGTCTGCGGCACGCAGCAGATGGCTTCCGGCATTACTTTGCAGGTGTTTACTACAGGACGCGGCACGCCTTACGGCCTGGCGGCTATCCCCGTAATCAAAATGGCGACGCGCAACGCGCTGGCGGAAAGATGGCATGACTTAATGGATATCAATGCGGGGACGATTGCGACGGGCGAGGAAACCATAGAACAGGTAGGCTGGCGGCTGTTTGAGCTGATCCTGGATATCGCCAGCGGCCGGAAACAAACCTGGTCCGACCGCTGGGGGATCCGTAACTCGCTGGCGGTATTCAATCCGGCACCGGTTACCTGATGCTGCGGGCCTTCCCTTTAAGGCAAAGGCCCGGCTATTAATCCAGCTGCTTCAGCCAGGCTTCAACCCACGGCGAAGAAAGCGTTTCAGGCTCCGGATAGTCGTTAGCATCGATCAGCAGTACATCGCCGACCCGCTTCGCCGAGTGCTCCTGCAACAGCGCATCGAACTTTTTCCCCGCGCCGCAGAAATCATCGTAGTTGCTGTCGCCCAGCGCAATCACGCCGTAGCGCAGAGTGGGCTGATGGCCCAGCTTGTCTTTGATAGCATAAAACAGCGGCGTGATGCTGTCCGGCAGATCGCCCTGAGCCGTGGTCGAGGTGATCACCAATGCCACGCCGTCGGCGTAACGCTGCCACTGTTCAAGCGTGGGATCTTCAAAAATTTCCACCTGATGACCGGCATCCGTCAATAAAGGCTCCGCCTCTTCCGCCACCAGCAGCGCGTTACCGTAAACCGTCCCTACAAAAATGCCTATTTGCGCCATGCTTATCTCCTCGTTGCCTGGTCTGAACCGCTATCCTGCAGGCAAGATGCCGCAAACTCAACCCTGGGAAGATTGGGGAGAGCGTCTTCCCAGCCAAACTGCGCCATCATTCCCTGCCAGACCGAGTCCAGACCCGCGCGCAGCAGCAAAGGCTCGCCCGTTACCGGATGCGTCAGCCGCAGTTCGCTGGCGTGCAGCATCAGCCGCGTCATGCCGAAGTGCTGTGCCGCGCTGCGATTCTGCCGCAGATCGCCGTGCGCGCTGTCGCCGATAATCGGATGGCGCAGATGGGTCATATGCCGACGCAGCTGGTGCTTGCGGCCCGTCTGCGGCTTCAGCTCCATCAGCGTATAGCGCGAGGTATCGTATCGGCTGACCGGCACCGGCAGCTCCGCTTTATCCAGCGCGCGCCAGTGGGTCACGGCAGGCTGCGGTTCCTTATTCTGCTCGCTGAACCTGTCAGCGATCTTATCCAGCTCTTCAGTTAATGCGTAATCCAGCGTTTCTTCGCCATCCAGCCAGCCTCTGACCACGGCATGATAGGTTTTTTGCAGCTGGTGCTGCTCAAACTGCTGCGAAAGCAGGCGGGCGACCTCGCTGGATAAGCCCATCAACAGCACGCCCGACGTGGGGCGATCGAGCCGATGAACGGTAAATACGTGCTGGCCTATCTGATCGCGCACGGTTTGCATCACGAAAACGCTTTCATGCCTGTCGAGCCAGCTGCGGTGCACCAGCCAGCCTGAGGGTTTATTCACCGCGACCAGCCACTCGTCCTGATAAAGGATCTCCAGCATCAGGCGTCGTGCTCGAACAGTTGATCAAGCTGGTTCAGCATGTGCAGCAGATTGGCGCGGCCCGGAATAGCACCTTCCAGCGCCACTTCATAATAAGGGGCGATAGCCAGCTTTACCGGCAAAGCAGACTGCGCATCCAGCAGCGCCTGCATACGCGGCAGGAAAACCCACTGTAGCCACTGGATCGGCATCATGGTATCTACGCAAAAAGGCTCGGTGCTTTCAAACGCCTCGGCGTTTGGCGCGCAGTTTTGCCACAGCCCGGCGTCATGTAAGGCCTGCTCAATAGCCTGCAGGCGATTGCGGATTTCAAGTTCCCGGCTCATCTAAGCTCTCCTGGTCAGTTTTAAAGGGTCGCAAGCATAGCATTACCGCCGACAACGGGATAAGTATGGACGAAAAAAAGGGAGCACTGTAAAAACAGTGCTCCCGGTTCGTTCGCAGCAATCCAGCTACTTTTAGTGCTCCCTGCTCATCCCTGATAACTTTGTCCTGCAGTTTTCCCTACACTTTCACCGTCAATGGCGATGTCCCTGAGCATCCTGGCTTACCGCTCTCCGGCAGTACGTTTCTCCTTCCCGGAGGTGTCCCTTTTTCTCACTCCTGAGATATCTTGTGCAGATCTGAAGTCCTTAACAGGTGCTTTCAGTCTGCCGACCGGCTTGTTCCTTAAGCCACCATCCCTTGCGACAGGATCAAGTTTGCCTTAATGAACCTGACAAACAATAGGCTGAAAACTTTTTTTTGACCCCGGCAGGTTTTTTTACGAAAAGCGTTATAACAACTTTATGATTTGCTTTGCTTTTACCGGAGAAAACGCCTTTTTTTCTTAAGATATAAAAGCGATCTCTTACAGACTCTGTAAGAGATCTCTCACAAGATAAATGACGCTTTACCTTAAGGGATCAATAATCGGTAAAGAAACAAGGAATTGCTCCAGGTTCGCGGCCAGTACCGTCTGCTTTTTAGTACCCAGCTTTTCCAGAATCACTTCCCCGCTCAAATTACATACGGAAATGATTTCCAGCTCGGATGGTGTGGTAGCAATAAAAAACGTAGGCGAATGTTTAAGACGGCGCTTCATAACCAGATGGCCGATCAAGTTTTCCTGCATACGCTCGAAATCGTCTTCGCTCCATATTTGCAGCAGCGTGCAGGGCTGGCCGTTGACCAGCGTCTTCATATCGCCTGCAAACTGCGAGGTGTACCAGGCAACGACGGCAGGCTGAATTTGTAAATCGAGCGCGCGCTCTACGTTTTCCAGGTTTTTGGCGAGGGTAAAGGGCTGCGGCAGCCACCAGACCTCATCGCCAACGGTTTGCTGCACGCAGGGCGAGGGAACGCCATACAGCTCGCTGCTGGCGGGCGGATGACCGCATTCGCTGACCCACCGGTCGCAATAGTTGCGGGTAAAATCAGCCAGGGCGCGGGAGGTTTCATCAATCATTCTTTTTTCACTCTCTGGTGCCTGAGTTACACTAAGGCTATACGTTTTTAGTTGCGTCGCCCGGGCCTTCCCGGCCGCAGACGATTGACCACTTCACCTGTCATATCAGGCTATAAGGTAATGCAATGTCTTCAGATACACATCAGGCGCTGAGCGGCCTGACGTTAGGAAAACCCACAGAGTACCACGACCAGTATCAGCCTTCTTTGCTCCAGGCGGTGCCAAGAAGCATGAACCGTGAGCCGCTGGGGCTTTATCCTGACAGTTTGCCCTTCCACGGCGCCGATATCTGGACGCTGTACGAACTCTCCTGGCTGAATGCCAAAGGCCTGCCGCAGGTGGCGATTGGCGAAGTCAGCCTGGATGCCCACAGCGTTAACCTGATCGAGTCCAAGAGCTTTAAGCTCTATCTTAACAGCTTTAATCAGACCCGCTTTGGTGACTGGGGCGAAGTCCGGGCGACGCTGGAGCGCGACCTCAGCGCCTGCGCGCAGGGCGAGGTCAGCGTTGCGCTGTTCCGGCTGCGGGAAATTGAAGGCCAGCCGATAGGCCACTTCAGCGGCCACTGCATTGACGAGCAGGATATTGAGATCGACAGCTATACCTTCAGCACCGACTATCTCCAGCAGGCCACGCAGCCGGAAGTAGTGGAAGAAAAACTGGTGAGCCATCTGCTGAAGTCCAACTGTCTGATCACCAACCAGCCGGACTGGGGTTCAGTGCAAATCAGCTATCGCGGCCCGCGTATCCAGCGTGAGGCGCTGCTGCGCTACCTGGTGTCGTTCCGGCACCATAACGAATTTCATGAGCAGTGCGTTGAGCGCATTTTCAATGATATCTTGCGCTTCTGCCAGCCGGAAAGCCTGAGCGTTTATGCCCGCTATACCCGTCGCGGCGGCCTGGATATCAATCCCTGGCGCAGCAACGGCGCATTTAAACCCGGCCTGTCCAGGCTGGTACGCCAGTAGCACTTTGCGTACCGTCGCGCATAAACGCACGATAACGTTGTTAACTGTTTGAGAAGAAGGCTAATCTGAAGCGGGCATCGGGTGCCCGGGAACATTTTTTCGCCGTCACGCTCGCCGTTTATCCGGCGGGCTTTTGATGGGGAGCGACCACCGCCCGGACGGGTGTAAAGGAGTTAATTTGATCACACATATCAGCCCATTAGGCTCCATGGATCTGTTGTCTCAACTGGAAGTCGATATGCTGAAGCGCACCGCCAGCAGCGACCTTTACCAACTCTTCCGCAACTGTTCCCTTGCCGTACTTAACTCCGGCAGCCAGACGGACAGCAGCCATGAACTGCTGTCGCGTTTTGAAAACTTTGACATCAACGTGCTGCGGCGCGAGCGCGGCGTCAAGCTGGAGCTGATTAATCCGCCGGAGGAAGCCTTTGTCGACGGTCGCATCATTCGCTCGCTACAGGCCAACCTGTTTGCCGTGCTGCGCGACATTCTGTTTGTAAATGGTCAGTTTGACAGCGGCTTTCAGCAGCAGGACGTGGATGACTCGGTGCGCATCACCAACCTGGTGTTTTCGCTGCTGCGTAACGCCAGGGCGCTGCACGTCGGCGAGCTGCCGAATACCGTGGTTTGCTGGGGCGGCCACTCGATCAACGCCGTGGAATATCAGTACTGCCGCAACGTCGGTTCGCAGCTGGGCCTGCGCGAGCTGAATATCTGTACCGGCTGCGGGCCGGGCGTCATGGAAGCGCCGATGAAAGGCGCCGCCGTGGGCCACGCGCAGCAGCGTTACAAAGAGAGCCGTTTTATCGGCCTGACCGAACCGTCGATCATTGCCGCCGAGCCGCCGAATCCGCTGGTCAACGAACTGATTATCATGCCGGACATTGAAAAACGTCTGGAAGCCTTTGTGCGTATCGCCCACGGCATCATTATTTTCCCGGGCGGCGTGGGTACGGCGGAAGAGCTGCTCTATCTGCTGGGCATCCTGATGAATCCGCAGAACCGCGATCAGGTGCTGCCGCTGATCCTTACCGGCCCGAAAGAGAGCGCCGATTACTTCCGCGTGCTGGATGAGTTTATCGTCAGCACGCTGGGCGAAGCCGCGCGTCAGCACTACACCATTATTATCGATGATGCGGCGGAAGTGGCGCGCCTGATGAAAAACGCTATGCCGAAGGTGAAAGAGCATCGGCGCGAGACGGGCGACGCCTATAGCTTTAACTGGTCAATCCGCATCGCGCCGAATTTGCAGGTGCCGTTTATGCCCACGCACGAAAATATGGCCAATCTTAATCTTTATCCCAATCAGCCTGCCGAACAGCTGGCGGCCTCGCTGCGCCGCGCGTTCTCCGGCATTGTGGCGGGCAACGTCAAGGAGCCTGGGATCAAAGCGATTAAGGAACAAGGCCCGTATAAGATACACGGCGATGCAGAAATCATGCGCCGCATGGACGATTTGTTACAGGGATTTGTTGCCCAGCACCGCATGAAGCTGCCGGGAACGGCCTACATCCCCTGCTACGAAATCATTAAGTAACCCTCAGCGGAGCGGCAGCCGTGCCGCTCAGTATCCACTATGACTATTCATCTGTTGATTATTGATGCGCTGAATCTGATTCGTCGCATCCACGCCGTGCAGGATTCTCCCTGCCAGGAAACCTGTATCCATGCTGTGCAACAGCTTATCCTGCACAGCAAGCCGACCCATGCGGTGGCGGTGTTTGACGACGACGATCGCCACGAAGGCTGGCGTCATCAGCGCCTGCCGGACTATAAAGCCGGACGCGCGCCCATGCCGGACACGTTAAAAACAGAGATGCCGCAGATCCGGGCAGCGTTTGAGGCGGCGGGCGTGGCCTGCTGGCACGCGCCGGGCGAAGAGGCGGACGATCTGGCCGCCACTTTGGCGGTAAAGGTTGCCGACAGCGGCCATCAGGCAACCATAGTGTCGACCGATAAGGGCTACTGCCAGCTGCTGGCACCAAATATTCAAATCCGCGACTACTTTCAGAAGCGCTGGCTGGATTTGCCGTTTATTGAAAAGGAGTTTGGCGTAGCGCCCGCGCAGCTGACGGATTACTGGGGGCTGGCCGGTATCAGCAGCAGTAAGATCCCAGGCGTGGCGGGCATTGGCGCGAAAAGCGCGGCAGAGCTGCTGCAAACCTACGGCTCGCTGGCGGCGATTTACGAGCGGCTGCCGGAAGTGGCGGATAAATGGCGCAAGAAGCTGGAGCAGCAGCAGGAGATGGCGCATCTCTGCCGCGAGGTGGCGACACTGAAAACCGATCTGCATCTGGCCGGCAACCTGAAGGATCTGCGGCTGCCGTAAAGGCAAGCGCGCGTCCCGGGCCTGACGTTGATAACGGACATAGCGGCAACTTCATTGCCGCCTGTCTTTTGACAGCGGTCTGCGGCCCGGACTCTCTTTAGCGCTCGTCGCGGCGTCCTGGCGTCGCGCCCCAGATGCGGCGAATATGCACGGTAACTTCTTCGCGATCGTGATAAAGCTGGCGCGCCTGAATTTGCGCGTTGATGCCGTTGGCCTTCAGCTTTTCGTCGATCATCGCCAGGTTTTGTGAGACTTCTTCATAGCGCTTTTTCATCGGCAGCTTGAGGTTGAAGATGGTTTCACGGCACCAGCCGTTCACCAGCCAGTCGGCCATCAGGTTAGCCACGCGTACCGGTTTTTCCACCATATCGCATACCAGCCAGTAGATGTTGCTGCGCGTCGGGCGATATTTAAAGCCGTCCTCGCGATGGTGGAAAACCTGCCCGGTATCCATCAGGCTCGGCGCCATCGGGCCGTTATCAACGGCGTGCACCATCATGCTGCGCTTCACCAGCTGATAAGTCCAGCCGCCGGGACAGGCGCCCAAATCGACCGCATAAAGGCCGCTGCCCAGGCGTTCTTCCCATTCGTCGGCCGGTACAAAAACGTGAAACGCTTCTTCCAGCTTTAACGTCGAGCGGCTTGGCGCGTCGGACGGGAACTTCAGCCGTGGAATGCCCATAAAGAACGGGGAGTTGTTCTGCGGCAGCGAGTAGCCGACGTAGCAGTAGCCCGGCGCGATAAAAAAGACGTGCACCACGGGACGCTTGTCGCTTTCGTAATTCAGCAGGATGCCCGCCGAGCGCAGGCTGGAACGCAGCGGCACGGTGAACTTGCGGCAGAATTTCAGCAGCTCTTTGCTCTCGTTAGTGTCCGGCACTTCAACCCGCAGCTCGCCGCCCTTTTCCACCACGCCGGTCAGCATCCCCGTCACCGGCGTGACGCGATCCTCAGGAGGCAAATCGCGCAGCAGCTCGCCCACGACGATCATCTGACGCGAAAAAATCAGCTCGCTGAAAGGCAGCTCGCGCAGCAGTTTTTCGGCGTCTTCAGGCTGATAGCATTCAAACAGCACGTAAGCGGAATCTTCCTTTACGCGCGCAAAGCCAAATACTTCTCTGGCTGCGGCTTTCGCGGTGATCTCCGCCGCGCACTCTTTTTCAAAGCCCTGACGGCAATAGAGTAAAACTTTATTCATGGCGTTCTGCCCTTTTCTTCAGACGCAGCGCGCCAATCAACATTAAAACCCAGCCAATCAGGAAGCAGAAGCCTCCTACCGGCGTAACGTAAACCCAAAGCTTAAGATGGGACAGCGCCAGACAGTAAAGGCTGCCGCTAAACAGTACGGTGCCCAGCGCCAGCAGCGCGCTGCTCCAGTAAAACCAGATATTGGCGCGGCTGCGCATCGCTGCCGCCAGGCCCAGGATCGCCAGCGTGTGGAAACCCTGATACTCCAGGCCGGTTTTCAACCAGGCCATTTCGCCCGGCCCCAGTGACCGGCTTAATACATGAGCGCCAAATGCGCCCAGCATGACAAAAACAAACCCGCTGATGGCCGTAAAAATCAGCATTGCACGACTCGACATTCTTATCATCCTCTGAGACAGCACGCGCCGCCGCCCTGGCAACGCATGATTAAGGGTTCAGCTTTCGTAGCGGAAGCGGAATTTTTCCTGTTCGCTGGCCGCTTTTGCCAGGATCCACTGACGAAAGGCGGCTATTTTACCCAGTTCTGCCTGACTGTCATGACAAACCAGATAAAAAGCGTTTTTACTTACCAGCACGTCGTTAAAGGGACAGGCCAGCCTGCCCGCTTCTATCTCCGTTTGCGCCATCACGTTGTTCGCCAGCGCCACGCCCTGGCCGTGGATAGCCGCCTGTAAAACCATCGCGCTGTGGCTGAAAATAGGGCCGTGCTGCACGTTGATATTTACGCCCAGCTGGCGCGTATAGGCCTGCCAGTCGCGACGGGAAGCGTCATGCAGCAGCGTAAAGCGCGTCAGATCGGCAGCCGTTTTAAGAGGATTATCGCCGGTTAGCAGCAAAGGTGAACAGACAGGCAGCAAATATTCGGCATAAAGTTTTTCCACCCGCAGGCCCGGCCAGTTGCCGCGCCCATAGAAAATAGCCACGTCTACGTCATCGGCCAGCTTCTCTTCTTCCCGGTCGACGGCCTGGATACGCACGTCTATCCCCGGATAAGCTGAGTTAAAGCTGGACAGGCGCGGCACCAGCCATTGGATCGCAAAGCTGGGCAGCAGGCTGACGGTCAGCGCGCCCTTCGCGCTCCGTGCCTGAAGCTTGCGGGTAGCGTCGTTCAGCGCGGTGAAAATCTCTTTGATATCCAGGTAGTAGCTCTGGCCTTCCTCGGTAAGCAATAAAGAGCGGTTGCGCCGCCGGAACAGCTTAAGGCCCAGAAAATCCTCCAGTGACTTGATCTGATGGCTTACCGCCGCCTGGGTCACAAAAAGCTCTTCTGCGGCCCGGGTAAAACTGAGATGACGTGCGGCAGCATCAAATACGCGCAGGGCATTTAAAGGAGGAAGACGTTTCGACATGATTACCGGTTACAGAATGTTGGCTTCGGACATAAGGCCGCTGACGCAGCTTTACGTATTAGTTTTTTTTATCCGAGCCATTATAATTTGTCCGTTGAGGATGCACCAGCAAATACCTATAGTTGCCGCACTTCCTGAGCCGGAACGAAAAGCAGTTTGAAATTGAAGCGCTTGCGCGGGGATTTTAGAAGGCTTTTGGCTTGTGGTCGTGATGTTGTGTTTGCAATTGATCTGCCTTTTGCAGATCGGGTAGTCCGACTACCGCTTTTAGATTTACCCTGTCTGTCCATAGAGATTTAATAGCACCGCAAATTGCGGTGCTTTTTTTTGCCTGAAACTTACTGGCCCATTTCAACCATTTCTTTTACGTCTGAACGGTTGATCTGCTGCTTGTTGCCGTTAGCATCTTTGTAGCTGATCATACCGGTATCGTCATCTACTACGGGTTTGCCGTCGGCGACGATGGTACGGCCATCATTGGTATGCATAACATAATTGCTTGAGCAGGCAGCCAGGGCAAAAGTCATGGCGCAGGCGGCCATAATAGCAGCAAATTTTTTCATCTTTATATCTCCTTGCAGATAGTAATGCGATAAACCACCCGCAATGCGCGATCCCGAGGCAAAAAGCGAGTAAATTGCCTGTCCTGAGAAAGCTTATTTGCGGGTAATAGTTTAAACCTTGCATAAATCAGGATAACTCGCTTTTCAGACATTGCCAGGAAAGCGCCTGTAATTCAGTTGGATTCGGTAAAAACCGCATCAATCCACCCTTATTCGAGGAGAACATGAGCATATTTTCGCCTGTTCATTTTCGCCAGCAGTTTCCCGCGTTGGACGAAGCCGGCATCTATCTTGACAGCGCGGCCACCACGCTGAAGCCAGCGGCGGTGATTGAAGCCACCCAGGCGTTCTACAGTCAGGGGGCCGGAACCGTGCATCGCAGCCAGTTTGCCGCCGCGCGTGCGCTAACCGACCGCTATGAAAATGCCCGTGGTCAGGTGGCGCGACTGCTGAATGCCCCGCTCGCCAGCAATATTGTCTGGACCAAAGGCACCACGGAAGCGATCAACCTGATCGCCCAGGGCTATTTTCGACCACGCCTGCGGCCAGGCGATGAGATCGTCGTCAGCGAAGCCGAGCATCACGCCAATCTGGTGCCATGGCTGATGGTGGCTGAGCAGACCGGCGCCAAAGTGGTGAAGTGGCCGATCGGCAAAGATTTGCTGCCCGGCATCGCGACGCTGGAAACCTTACTGAATGCGCGTACGCGGGTGCTGGCGCTTGGACAAATGTCCAACGTCACCGGTGGCTGCCCGGATGTAAGCAAGGCCGTCGCACTGGCGCATCGCGCGGGCGCAAAGGTAGTTATAGACGGCGCGCAGGGCGTGGCGCATCGGCCGCCCGACGTAGCAGCGCTGGATATCGACTTTTATGCTTTTTCCGCCCATAAGCTTTATGGGCCGATGGGGACAGGCGTGCTCTATGGCAAAACAGCGCTGCTGGAAGCGATGCAGCCCTGGCAGGGCGGCGGCAAAATGCTGACCACCGTCAGCTTTGACGGCTTTACGCCGCAGGCGGTGCCCTGGCGCTTTGAGGCAGGCACGCCCAACGTAGCGGGCGTCATCGGGCTGAGCGCGGCGCTGAGCTGGCTGGAAACAGTGGATATGGCGGCGGCAGAAAGCTGGAGCTGCGGGCTGGCCGACGTGGCGGAAGAGCGGCTGGCGGATCTGCCCGGCTTTCGCAGCTTCCGAGCCAGCGGCTCCAGCCTGCTCGCCTTTGATATCGCGGGCGTACACCACAGTGATATTGTTACGCTGCTGGCGGAAAGCGGCATCGCGCTGCGCGCCGGCCAGCACTGCGCCCAGCCGCTGCTACAGACACTTGGCGTCAACGGCACCCTGCGCGCCTCTTTTGCGCCCTATAATACGCTTAACGATGTTGAAGCGCTGGTCAGCGCCATGACCACCGCACTGGAACTTTTGGCAGATTAACTATGACGACTTTACCGGCTCCGCACCCGTTCGGCACGCTGATTACCGCCGACGGCTTAAAACAGACTTTTTCCGCCTTTACGCAGTGGGAAGAACGCTATCGCCAGCTGATTTTGGTGGGAAAACAGCTGCCCGCACTGGCGGAGGAGTGGAAAACGGCGGAAATCGAACTCAGCGGCTGTGAAAACCGCGTCTGGCTTGGACATCGACAGTCGCCCGACGGCAGCCTGCACTTTTACGGCGACAGCGAAGGCCGCATCGTGCGCGGACTGCTGGCGGTGCTGCTGGTCAGCGTGGAAGGAAAGCTGCCCGAAGAGATATTGCAGAGCGATCCGCTGGCGCTGTTTGATGACCTGGGGCTGCGCGATCAGCTCAGCGCCTCGCGCAGCGCCGGACTGGCGGCACTGGCGACAGCGGTAGTGAAGGCGGCGAGCGAAGCGGGTTAAGCAAATCAGAAGCGGCGTCAGCCGCGCGCCGCTTTCGCCATCATTTTTTTCAGCACGTGGGAAACGGCCACGAAGCCGAAAGTGGCGGTGACCATCGTGGCCGCGCCGAAGCCGGAAGCGCAGTCCATCCGCTTTGGCCCTTCCGCCGTACTGCGTGAAGCGCAAACGGAACCGTCCGGCTGCGGATACATCAGCGCCTCGGTGGAAAACACGCAGTCAATACCCAGCTTGCCCTTGCTGTTTTTAACGATATTGAAATCGCTTTTTAACCGTTCGCGCAGCTTAGCCGCCAGCGGATCCTGAATCGTTTTCGCCAGATCCGCCACCTGGATCTGCGTGGGATCGATCTGACCACCCGCGCCGCCGGTGGTAACCAGCGGAATTTTATTACGGCGGCACCAGGCCAGCAGCGCCGCTTTTGGCCGCACGCTGTCGATGGCGTCAATCACATAGGTAAAGCCGCCGCTCATCAGCTCAGCCGTATTTTCCGCAGTGATAAAGTCATCCACGCAGGTCACTTTGCATTCCGGATTGATGGCCAGGATGCGTTGCGCCATTACCTCGGTTTTCGCCTGCCCTACCGTACCTTTCAGCGCGTGGATCTGCCTGTTGGTGTTGGTCACGCAGACATCGTCCATATCAATTAGCGTGATGGCGCCGATACCGGTGCGCGCCAGCGCTTCAGCGGCCCAGGAGCCTACGCCGCCAATGCCGATCACGCAGATATGCGCGTCGGCGAAAAGTTGCAGAGCAGACTGACCATATAAGCGTGCCGTGCCGCCAAAGCGCTGTAGCCAGGCGTCGGAAAGAACCCTCATGATTTACCTCAACGTCGGAAACGGGCCGGAAACGCCGGCCCGTTGACCTTAATTATCGACTGACCAGCGCCGCACCGGCATTGCCATTTTGTGCCATAGAGAAAGGAGAAACGCCCGCGCCCGGCGCCGCTTTCAGCACCCAGACGCGACCGTAGTGGTTATACCAGCCTGCCATATGGCCCGCCTGCTCGCCGATACCCTGATAGATATCAAAGTGCTGGCCCTTAATAGCGCCGCCCACGTCGAGCGCCACCATCACGCGCATTTCATATTTGCCGTTGAACTTGCCTTTATCGTTCAGCAAAGGCACCTCCGCCAGCAGTACCGTGCCCGGCGGGATCAGCGAACGATCGGCGGCCACCGAGGCTTTGGCGATCAGCGGTACCGCGCTCGCGCCGCGTACCGGCGCAAACTCTTCCGGCTTAAAGAAGACAAAGGACGGGTTTTGCTCCAGCAGCTCGCGCACCTCGGCCGGGCTGTGGTTTTCGCCCCATTGGCGGATAGCCTGCATCGACATATCTTCGCGCTTCACTTCGCCGCGATCGATCAGCACCTTACCGATGCTGCGATAAGCATGGCCGTTCTTGCCGCCGTAGCCGAAGAAGGTCAAAGGACGGCCGTTGCCGTAGTCAACGTAGCCGCTGCCCTGCACGTCCATAATAAAGTTATCCATCAGCGAATTGCTGTAACCGATAACGTAACGTTCATCCAGGCCGCCGCTGTAGATTTCCGCTCGGCTTGGCAAACGGCGCTTGCCGCGCGGCGGCATGCGGTATAAAGGATACTGAAATTCGCCCTGGCGGGTGTAGCGGGCATGGATAACCGGCGTGTAGTAACCGGTAAACTGCACGTTGCCATAATTGTCGGTGCCTTCCATCTGATACGCATCCACGCCGTACTGGCGCAGCTGCCGCGTATCACCGCCCGCCATCAGCCAGCTTTTTAGCGCGCTGTAGGTTGAAAGCTGGCGGGAAAACATGGCTGGCGAAGCGGCCTGGATTTCCAGCAGCTGATCGGCAAAATCTTTGCCGTTAACGGGGCGCCCTTTGGCGTTAGGTTGATTAACCAGCCCCAGCGGCTGCTGCAGCTTGCCGTCCTTATACTGCTGGCCGCGATCGGTAGGTTTGGAGGAACATCCCGCAAGCAGGGCGATTAACGCCCCGGTGACCATATACTTTGCCCAACGTCCTTTCATTATTCTCTACCTTTATACGCAATTGCAGGCGAAGATAGCAAAGCGCCCCACAGATTAAAACGTCCTCGCCAAAAAGAAGCGTCGTTTTTGCACAACAATACAACAATCGGCTGACAAATTAAGCAGTAAGGGCGATTTCAGGCGTTAATTTGCAAAAAGGGGTTGCAACAAAATCGCCGGAGAGTATAGTGCGCATCCACGGACGCGGGATGGAGCAGCCTGGTAGCTCGTCGGGCTCATAACCCGAAGGTCGTCGGTTCAAATCCGGCTCCCGCAACCAATTCCCTCCGGGGAAAAGCAGTAAACCTGTCGTGATGGAAGCGCCAGGAAGTTCGGACGCGGGATGGAGCAGCCTGGTAGCTCGTCGGGCTCATAACCCGAAGGTCGTCGGTTCAAATCCGGCTCCCGCAACCATTTTCTCAGGAAAATGTAGTAGTAAAAAAGTCTGCCGTGATGGAAGCGTCAGCATCGGACGCGGGATGGAGCAGCCTGGTAGCTCGTCGGGCTCATAACCCGAAGGTCGTCGGTTCGAATCCGGCTCCCGCAACCAACTAAACACCCTTTCGGGTGTTTTTTTGTTTCTGGCGTTCCAACTTTCTTATTTTATCGGACGACCTGTCGCCGCCCGCTTTCCTATCTTGGTGCTAACGGTGCGCCGTGGGCAAAATAGCCTTTAATCCCTGCCAGAATCGACTCCGCCACCTGACGCTGGAACGCTGCCGTACGCAGTTTGCGCTCCTCCTCCAGATTACTGATAAAAGCCGTTTCCACCAGAATGGAAGGAATATCCGGCGCTTTCAACACCGCAAAAGCCGCCTGCTCCACCTTCTTCTTGTGCAGATGATTAATTTTGCCCATATGTCCCAGCACTTCCTTGCCGAACTTCAGGCTGTCGTTAACGGTCAGGCTCTGTACCATATCGAACATAGTGTGATCAAGGTAGCGATCGCCGCTCATGCTGACGCCGCCGATCAGATCCGATTCGTTCTGCGTTTGCGCCAGATAGCGCGCGGCGGTGCTGGTTGCGCCTTTAGTCGACAGCGCGAACACGGAAGAGCCTCGCGCCGCCCGGCTGGTAAAGGCATCGGCATGAATAGAAACAAACAGATCGGCGCGTAATCTGCGCGCTTTTGCCACCCGCACCTTCAACGGAATAAATACGTCGTCGCTGCGTGTCATATGCGCGCGCATATTGGGCTGCTTATCGATTAGCGCTTTCAACCGACGGGCGATTTTCAGCACCACGTCCTTTTCTTTGGTTTTATGCTTGCCGATAGCACCGGTATCTTCGCCGCCGTGACCGGGATCGATCATGATAATAATCGGACGATCCCGCCCCGCTTTGCCGGGCAACGGCGCGGAAGCGGGCTGGCCGCTTTCCAGCTCGCCTTTATTGTAATCCTGCAACAGCGCCAGCAGCGGATCGTCTTCATGGTTATGGCTGCGGTTTCTGGCCGGATAGAGATCCAGCACCAGGCGGTTTTTGATGCCAGCGACCGGATCGAGCGTAAAGACTTTTGGCGTCACGCTCTGCTTCAGCTCCAGCACCAGCCGCACCGTATGGCGATCGAACTGGCCGACGCGCGCGCTTTTAATATAGGGATCGTCGCTGCGCACCAGATGCCCGACCTGATGCAGGGTCTGATTCAGGTGCACGCCGGAGATATCCACCACTATGCGTTCAGGATGACTTAACGCAAACTGTTTATATTTCAGCGGAGTATTGGATTCCAGCGTGACGCGGGAATAGGTTGAAGACGGCCAGATGCGCACGGCCACAATATGGCTGCTTGCCGCCAGTCCCGCTTTGCTGACGCTCAGCAGCAGCGCTGCGCCAGCGCCCTGTAGCCAGCGACGTCGGCCGGGCGAAGGTAAATCAGACATGCCACTCCAGTAAGAAATTGCTGTTTTGTAAAGAAAAATAAAACCAAAAAACCACCAGGCGCAAAACTGTAGCGAATCCTGCTGCCGGTGTCACCCCCAAAAGCCCTTCACGGGCCGCAGCGTTAAGCTACGTTAAAGAGAAGGTTGAAAATTGGCACTTGCGCCCGCGCGATAAAAGAATAAAAATACATTTTTAGCGAATAATAATTCATAGAGGGTTTGCCGTGAAGGAACGGAGTACCGAGCTGGTTCAGGGGTTTCGCCATACCGTGCCCTATATCAATGCCCATCGTGGTAAGACGTTTGTCATTATGCTGGGCGGCGAAGCCATTGAGCATGATAACTTCTCAAGCATCGTTAATGATATTGGCCTTCTGCACAGCCTCGGCATTCGCCTGGTGGTGGTATACGGTGCGAGGCCGCAGATTGACGCCAATCTGGCGGAGCATCAGCTGGAGCCGGTTTATCACAAGCATACCCGCGTCACCGACGCGCAGTCGCTGGAGCTGGTCAAGCAGGCGGCAGGCCGTTTACAGCTGGATATCACCGCGCGCCTGTCGATGAGCCTCAACAACACGCCGCTCCAGGGCGCGCATATCAACGTCGTCAGCGGCAACTTTATTATCGCGCAGCCGCTGGGCGTGGATGACGGCGTGGATTACTGCCACAGCGGCCGTATCCGCCGCATCGATGAAGAGGCTATTCACCGTCAGCTCGACAGCGGCGCTATCGTGCTGCTGGGGCCGGTTGCCGTTTCCGTGACCGGCGAGAGCTTTAACCTGACCTCGGAAGAAGTCGCCACCCAGCTGGCGATCAAGCTGAAGGCGGAAAAAATGATCGGCTTCTGCGCGGAACAGGGCGTGACCGACAGCGAAGGCGCAATTATCTCCGAGCTGTTCCCGAACGAAGCGCAGCAGCGCATTATCGAGCTGGAAGAAGGCCATGACTATCTGTCTGCGACCGTGCGCTTTTTACGCGGCGCGGTGAAGGCCTGCCGCAGCGGCGTGCGCCGCAGCCACCTGATTAGCTATCAGGAGGACGGCACGCTGTTGCAGGAACTGTTCTCGCGTGACGGTATCGGTACGCAGATTGTGATGGAAAGCGCCGAGCAGATCCGCCGCGCCACCATCAACGACATCGGCGGCATCCTTGAGCTGATCCGCCCGCTGGAGCAGCAGGGCATTCTGGTGCGTCGCTCGCGCGAGCAGTTAGAGATCGAAATCGACAAATTTACGATTATCGAGCGGGATAACCTCACCATCGGCTGCGCGGCGCTCTACCCTTTCCCGGAAGAGAAAATCGGCGAGATGGCCTGCGTCGCGGTACACCCGGACTACCGCAGCTCGTCGCGCGGCGAAGCGCTGCTGGAAAGAGTGGCGCTGCAGGCGCGGCAGATGGGGCTGAAAAAGCTGTTCGTGCTGACCACGCGCAGCATTCACTGGTTCCAGGAGCGCGGCTTTACGCCGGTCGATATCGAAGAGCTGCCGGAAAGCAAAAAGCAGATGTATAACTACCAGCGCCGCTCAAAGGTGCTGATGGCCGATCTGAGCCATGCGCGGATGGCGTAGCGAAAAAGCTATGTACCTGCCTCCAGGGGACGATTAAATCAGCCGTGGAGGCAGTTGAACTCATCGCAGGTGTGGCGTAATATTTAACCAGTTATGTATTGACGACCCCGTCAATATTCCAGAGCAGGATTTAGCTATGTCGCCGCGTGAGCTTAAAGAAAAACAACATCAGGTCTATGCAGAGCGTATGAAAGCGCTTAACAAAGGCCAGCTTGCTCCTCAACCTTTGAGTGAAAAGCCCTGCTATAGCGCCAGTCGTAAGTCTTCTCGTCGGGCTAACGTTAGCTTTGCATAGTGAAAATAAACCCTCCTCGGGATGGTTATTTTTGTATTAATAATGATTAACTCAACTGCCTGATTTGCCTCACTGACTTTATTTTACTGAGCCCATCCGCTATCGACATCTTTTTTAATTTTTGTTGGTTAACGCTATGGCAGAACTACACATTCCCACTTCTGAGCAGGTTTACCTACTGAATCATGAGCTGATAGCACATGCGAATGAACTACAGGATCCGGTAATTACGGTCGGCGGTCAGGCTGTTTTTTATTGGGCATCTTATTATCAGGAACTTTACCCCGCAACCGAGCAACCAGACGAACGCGCACTTCGCTCTGTGGATATCGATTATGTTTCCAGAAAAAGAAATGTGATCGGTATAGGTAAAGCGCTTAATATCGAACCGAAATTTCAGGAACCTTTTACCCCTCCGTCTATCGCAATTTTTTCACTGATTGATCGAGACACGGCAAAGATAAAAGAGTTTGGCGGACGCCTGTTTTCTAATGCTGATATTCAATATCGTGAAAATATTATCGATATTATAGACAGGCCTTCCGGCTTTCAGCATGACGAGTTCACCGGTGAAAAGCTGCTGTTAAACACAGAACCATTTATAACGCGTCATATAAAATCCGGCGTGCCGGAAAGCCATGATCTGGTCAGAGTGCTTAATCCTGTTGCCTGTATGAGATCGCGTTTCGCTAATATTGCCGAAAAAATCAAGCCCGATACAGAAACTGAAAGCCTTCGGATTAAGAGCCTGATGCTTCCCGTATTCTATTTTTTACTGGATAAGTTCGAGTTTGAGCACTTTCGTCACGCCAGACGCTTTTTAGACAGTTTCATCCAACTTACGCAGCACAGTGCCTGGCGACGTATCCAGACACGTCAGAATATCCCTCTCTATAAAATCCTCGAACAGCTTTATATATTTCTTAGTGCGAACAGAAAAGATTATGAGCTTGACGACAAATTTATCGATCGTGAACTCTGCAAAAAAGCCCGTGAAACCCGGGCTTTGTTTGAACGATTACAAAAAGTTAGCCGAACATCAGGTTAGCATTACCGAGCTGTTTAGTTGCAGAAAGAAGATGTCTGACAGGCATAACGTTGTAATGTCAGATTAAGCAAGTCAGCTATTTTCTCACTTTACCCCGCCAGCCGTTCCACCAGGCCGCTGCGGCGGCGCGTGCGCATCTTCACCGCGCTGTTCAGCACCTGATTATCCGCATACAGCGTCAGCCGCTCTCTGGCGCGGGTGATAGCGGTATAAACCAGTTCACGCGTCAGTACCGGCGCAAACTGATTCGGCAGCACCAGCAGCGTATGATCAAACTCCGAGCCCTGTGATTTATGCACGGTCATCGCATAGGCGGTTTCATGCGGCGGCAGGCGGCTGGGCTGCACGGCCCGAATGCTGCCGTCGGGCAGCGGGAAGAACACCTTCAGCGCGCCTTCCGCATCGTTCATCGCAATGCCGATATCACCGTTAAACAGCCCCAGCGCGCTGTCGTTGCGGGCGATCATTACCGGCCTGCCGATATACCATTTGCTGCCCGGCTGGCGCTGGATCAGCCGTTTTTTCTGCAAGGCGGCCTCAATACGCTCATTAAGTCCGAACACGCCAAACGGCCCCTCCCTCAGCGCACACAGCAGCTGAAAGCGGCCAAACGCCTCAATCACCCGGCGAGGTTCCGCCTGGTCGGCAATCTGCTCAAGATAGTCGCGATAGCCTGCCACGCTGGCGTCCAGCAGATGCTGATACTCTGCGCTGCTGCTCAGCGTAAAGCGGGTAATATCAGCAAAATCCGCGTTAAATACTTTTTCAACCTGACGGATATCGCCCGCGTTGACCGCCAGCGCCAGCTGCCCGATGCCCGATGAGGCGTCGAAACGGTAGCTTTTACGCAGCAGGCAAATGCTGTCGCGCACCGCTGGCGCCAGCTTGTCCTCCTGGCCTGCAATCTCGCAGCCGGTCAGGCGCATCAGCATTTCCGCGCGCTGGCTGCTGTAGCCGGACTCCGCGCAGCGGCAGATATCGCCGAGCACCGCGCCCGCTTCCACCGAGGCAAGCTGGTCGCGATCGCCCAGAAAGATCACCCTGGCGTGCGGCGGCAGCGCGGCGATCAGGCTCGCCATCATCGGCAAATCCACCATAGAAGCTTCATCCACCACTAACAGATCCAGATGCAGCGGATTGCCCGCGTGATAGCGCATCCGCTGGCTGCCGGGCACCGCGCCCAGCAGGCGATGCAGCGTGGTGGCCTCGGCAGGAAAACGCTGTTTTTCCGCTTCGCTGACTTCAAGCCGCTGCAACGCTTTGCCCAGGGATTCGGTCAGCCGCGCCGCCGCTTTACCCGTCGGGGCGGCCAGGCGAATACGCAGCGAGCCGGAAGAAAGCTCCAGCAGCGTCGCCAGCAGTTTGGCTACCGTGGTGGTTTTGCCCGTTCCCGGCCCGCCGGAGATCACCGCAATTTGCCGCGTGATCGCCACCGCTGCGGCGATTTTCTGCCAGTTATCCGGCTGCTCGCCAAAATGCCTGTCGAGCGCGCTGCGCAGCCGCTGTTCGTCAAAGGGCGTATGGGCTTCACGCACGATAAACTGCGCCACCTGCCCTTCCGACTGCCACATGCGATGCAGATAGAGCCGCTGCTGATGCAGTACCAGCGGCGTTGCCGTCGTGCCGTCGCCCACGGCCTGCGCCGATGACAGCAGGTGATGCCAGTCCGGCTCGCCAACGGCCTGCCACAGCTGACCGGCCAGCTCAGGATGGCGTCCGCCGAACAGCAGCGCTTCGCTGAGATGCGTCAGCGGCAGGCACACGTGCCCCTCGCCCGCTTCGGCGCTGACGCAGGCCGCAGCCAGCATCAGTGCGGGATGATCGTCGCCCGCCACCATGCGGGCGAACTGCACGTCCAGCGGACGCAGCAGTCGCGCCTCACAGGCGGAGAGCAGCAGTTGCGCTATGGCCATAGTTCCTCCTGAAATTCCCCGGCAAACAGCGCGTCGAGCGACTGCACAAAAGCCGCTTCCGGGCAGGTGCGGAAGATGCCGTTTTCACGCGCCGTACCGTCCACGCCGCGCAGGAAAAGATAGATAACGCCGCCGAAGTGGCGCTGATAATCGTAGTCAGCCAGACGATGACGCAAATAGCGATGCAGCGCCAGCGTATAAAGCTGATATTGCAGATCGTAACGGTGCGCGCGCATCGCTTCCGCCATCGCTTCCGGCGTGTAGTGCTCGCCCGACTCGCCCAGCCAGTTGGATTTATAATCCAGCAGATAATATTTTCCCTGCCAGCAAAACACCAGATCGATAAAACCTTTCAGCATTCCCTGCACCTGCTGAAAGTTAAGCGGCGGGCAGCCGGCCGACAGCGGATCGTAATGGCGCACCAGCCGATCCAGCTTTTCCGCCATCAGCATTTGTTTGATGGGCAGATAAAATTGCAGCTCCACCTGACGGCTTTCCGCCGGTAGCTGGCTCAGGCTGACGCCGGTTTCATTCAGCGGCGTGGTCAGCACGTTTTCCAGCCACTGTTTCATCACCGGCAGCCAGGCAAGGTCGTGCCCCTGTCCGGCAAGCTGTTCGCTCAGCCAGGCTTCATCCACCGGCTGGGTAAAGTCGAGGTTTTCAAACAGGCCGTGCAGAAAAGTGCCCGGCGCCGCGCCGCGAGGAAAAGTATGCGGCGTCAATTGCGCAGCCTGCTGGCTTTGCGCCTCGCCCGCCGCGTCAACGTCCAGGCGCGGCAGCAGATCCAGCGTGACGGAATGGCCGTGCTGCTGTAGCCCGGAATAGCTGGTCACCCGCCACTCGTCGCGCAGCTTGCGCGCCATCGCTTTGCTGCTGAGCGCGTGTAAGGCGTGCCGCTGCGGCTGCCAGGGAGCGCTTTCCGGCGTCTCCGCCAGCACGGTTTCTACCGCCTCGTTTTGCATTGTAAGCAGCTGCTCGCGTAGCGCGGTGGCGTCAGCCGGTTCGCCCTGCTGCAACAGCCAGCCCAGCGCGCTGCGGTGCAGATCGCTGTTGCCTTCTTTTTTACGGTTGCCCTTGATCAGCGGCGCAACGCCCACGCTACAGTGATGAACGGAGCGCGTCAGCGCCACATAGAGCAGGCGCAGATCTTCGGCCAGCCGCTCCTGCTCGGCCAGCTCAAGGCTTTCCTCGTCCTCGCGCAGATCCAGCAGCGCCTGATAATTCTGTCGATCGTGATAGATGCCCGTGGCCGCTTCGCGATAGTTGGCAACAAACGGCAGCCACACCAGCGGATATTGCAGACCTTTCGATTTATGGATAGTGACGATCTGCACCAGGTGGCGATCGCTCTCCAGCCGCAGCTGCTGACTGGCCGACTGCCCGTTGGGCTGCGCCACTTCCTGCGCCAGCCAGCGCACCAATGCGTGCTCGCTGTCGAGCGACGCGGAAGCTTCCTGCAACAGCTCGCCCAGATGCAGCAGATCGGTCAGGCGGCGCTCGCCGCTTTCCGAAGCCAGCAGGTTTTCCGCAATCTGCCGGTTGACCATCAGCTCGCGCAGCATCGGCAGCACGCCCCGCTTCAGCCAGCGCTGACGATAGTGGTCGAACTCATCCACCAGCGCATCCCATTTGCGCTCGTCCTCGCTCAGATCCTGCAAGGTCGGCGCATCCAGCCCGAAGATGCTGGTAGCGAGCGCGCTGCGCAGAATGCGTTCCTGCTCCGGCGCCAGCACCGCCTGAAGCAGCCACAGCATTTCACGCGCTTCCTGGGTGGCGAACACGCTGTCGCGGTTGGAAAGGTAGACCGAGGGAATATTCAGGGCGTTGAGCGCTTCCCGTACCAGCGCGGCTTCGCTGCGGCTGCGCACCAGCACGGTGACGTCCGAAGCCTGCACCGGCCGCAGCTCGTCGCCCTTGCCGATCTGCGCCGTGCCTTGCTGACCCGCGCTCAGCCAGCGGCAGATATCCGCCGCGCACTGGCGCGCCATAAACTGCTGATATTCCGTCACGCCCACGCCTTCACCCGGCTGTAGCCAGAAGCGCAGCGCGGGCTGCTCCTTGCCCTCAACGGTAAAGCTCAGCGCGGCGTTGGGCGCGGCTGGCTCAACGCGAATAAAGGGAATTTCGCTGAACAGAAAGGGATCCTGCATGCGGGAAAAGAGCTGGTTAACGCTGTTAACCATCATCGGCGACGAGCGCCAGTTAGTTTCCAGCGTGTAGTGAGCGCTGACTTCCCCACGCGCTTTCATATAGGTAAAAATATCCGCGCCGCGAAAAGCGTAAATCGCCTGTTTGGGATCGCCAATCAGCAGCAGCGCGTTGTCGGGCTGCTGGCCGTAGATACCGCGGAAAATACGGTACTGCTGCGGGTCGGTATCCTGAAATTCATCAATCAGCGCGACCGGATAGCGGGTTCTGATCGCCTGCGCCAGCGCCTCGCCGCCCGGCTGCCGCAGCGCGCTGTCGAGGCGCTGTAGCAAATCGTCAAACCCCAGCAGCGCGTTCTGGCGCTTCTCTTTCTGGGTTGCCTGGCGGATTTCCTCCAGCGCGGTGGCGATCACTAAATCGCGCAGCGACAGCGGCTCGGCCAGAAAACGGTCGATCTCTTCGAACAGCGGATGCTGCGGCGGCTCGCCCTTTTTGGTTTTTTCATGCAGCACGCGCTGGCCAAAGCGTTCCAGCTCTTTGGGAAACAGATAGTCCAGCGTCTCCGCCATCGCCCACTGGTTCAGCTTGTCCAGCCAGTTAGGTAAGTGCTTACTGCTGTAACTTCGCTTATCCACGCCCGATTGCGCGATCAGATCGTGCAAATTACCGGCCGCCACCCAGGCCGCTTTCAGGCCGTCGATCTGCGCGATAATTTTGTCGTGGCGTTCGCTAAAGGTTTCCTGCAAATCAAGCGGATATTTCAGCACCGGCGCTTCGCCGTTCAGCCAGGGCAGCAGCGTGGTCAGCAGCTGCTCCGGCCCCTGCCACATCTGGGTCATTACCCGCGCTATCGGCAGCGGCAGCGGATAGCAGTAGCGGCGCCAGAAGTCGGCGGCGGCCTGACGGCGCAGCGGAAACTCATCCTCAATCAGCTGCTGCTCAAACAGCATGCCTGACTCAAAGGCGTTCAGGTTCAGCATGCGCTGGCAGAAGCCGTGGATGGTAAAAATCCCGGCGTCGTCCATCTGCCGTTCTGCGGCCAGCAGCTGCGCGGCCGCCTGCGGCAGGTCGTCGATTTCCGTCAGCAGCTGGGCCAGCACGCCGTCAGCCGTATATCCGCGCACGCAGGCGATACGCAGCCGGTGGATGTTTTCACGGATGCGGCCGCGCAGCTCTGCGGTGGCCGCTTCGGTAAAGGTCACCACCAGGATCTCTTCAACCGACAGCGGCCGCCCGAACGACGCTTCGCCGCCCAGCCCCAGCAGCAGACGCAGGTAGAGCAGGCCGATGGTAAAGGTTTTCCCCGTGCCCGCCGAGGCTTCTATCAGCCTTTCGCCTTTCAGCGGCAGCGTCAGGGGATCGAGACGCTGGACCTTCATTTATCGCTTTGCACCGGAAAAGATTGCTGTAGCTTCGACACTTCCTGCCAGGTGGTAAAGCCCGCCGGCTTCGCATAGTCGGCCTTGTCGTGCTGGCTGCCGGAGATCTGCGACAGCAGCGTCAGGCCCTGCGGTTTGCTGACCGCATCGTGGAAAAAGGCCGCCAGCTTCTCTGGCGTCAGCGCCTGAATACGGGCAACCACTTTTTCACGGGTGTCGAAACGGTAGTTCTGCCGGTTGAAATCTTTACTGTAGCGGCCCGCTTCTTCATCCAGCGTTTGCGGACGCTGCTTCAGCTCGTTGATCATTGCCGCCTGATACTGGGCGAAATCCTCTTTGCTCATCTCGCGCAGGCGCTTTTCCGCCGTCGGATAGAACGCCTCAAAGCGCTGCAGCAGATAAGCGGGCTGCTTAACGTTGCTTTGCAGCAGGAAGCCGATGCCCCACTGGCGACCAACCGGCATCTGGAAGGCGAATACCGCATAGCCAAGCTGCTCCTCAGTACGCAGCTGGTTATAGAACCACGGCTGCACAATCTGGCTGAGCATGGCGCTGCTGGCGATGCTGTCGAACTCTTCATAGCCGAGCGGCACGTACAGCGCGGCCAGCGCGGAATCGGTGCTGCTGCCGGCCTGTTGTAAATTGGCGTTTGCCGTTTTATCCACCGTCAGATAATCGCTGTGCCAGCTGCTCTGCCCTTCGCAGTTAAGCTGCGCTTTCAGCGTGGTCGCCAGCGCCTTGACGCTTTCCGGCGTCATATTGCCGACCACCATCAGCTCCGGCGTCGCTTTTTCCAACAGCATACTGCGGTAATTCTTCAGATCGGCCAGCGTAATACCGGCCACCAGCTTACGGCGCTCGCTGCGTTGGGTATAGGGCAGCTGCGACAGCATTTGCGCGGGCTGAATAGCCAGCTCGAAGGCCTTCCCTTTTTCGGCGGCGTCCAGACGCTCCAGATACCAGGACTTCGCCTGATCCAGCTGCTGCTGCGTTGGCTGATAGCTGGCGTACTGTTTCAGCAGCGTCTGCATCAGCTCCGGCAGGTGCTGAGTAAAGCCGCTGGCGTTAAAGGTTACGCCGTCGTTTTCGCTGGTGGAGAAGCTGATGCCGCCAACCGAAGCCTGCGAGTTCAGCTCGTCCAGCGCCTGGCCCGCCAGGTAATCATTCATGCCGAACAGCACCTGATTTTTAGCGGTGCTCATCGCCTCTTTGTTACGCAGCGCCAGCGTGATGTTGGCTTTGGGATCGTCCGCGTAAAAGCGGCTCGGCATATAGAACACGCGCAGGCCCGGCTGGTTAACCAGCGTCTGCGGACGGTCAACCTGCTGCGCCGGTTTAATCAGCGTGAAATCAGACGGGATATAGGGATTCAACACGGGCAGGTCCAGCGAAATAGCCGCGCTTTCCTTCTGCCAGGCGGCAAAACGTTCCGGCGTGATGCGATCGACCTGATAAGGCGCATTAACGAAATAGGCGGTCTTATTGTGCGGCTCGTTCGGGCTGATAAACCAGATCCGGGCGTTCTGCGGCGTCATGCCGTCCAGACGCGCTTTAATCGCCTGCGGATCGTAGCGATCGGCGATATAGGACGCGACCAGCGTGTCGGTAACCGGCACGCGCAGCATGGTATCCACCAGCCATTCGATATAGTCCATGTCACGCGTGATCGACGGATAGCGGAAGTCCAGATCCAGCACGTGCGCCATTTCATCAAAATAGCGTTTGTCGATGCCTTCGTTACGCAGCTTGTTCAGATAGCTGAACACGGCGGCCACCACCCGATCGCGGTTTGCCTGCCCCCGATCGGTCAGCGAAATAGAGATGGAAAAGACGCCGCCGTTGCGATCGATAACCGGATCGGCGCCGGCATCAATAGAATCGGCCAGGCCCTGGCTTTGCAGCCAGTCGGAAAGCGTATTTTTGCTGCGATTGCCGATCAGATAGGCGATTAACGTATCGGTCTTGCTGCGAAACTGGTCGCTGTTATTGTCGATGCGAAACTCGATCCTGACCTGCTTGCGCGGCTGGGCCGGCACGTAGTGGATCACAATGCCTTTCTGCTGGTCCGTCACCACCGGCACGGTAATCGCAGGCACTGCGGCATTGTGGTTCGCCACTCTGCCAAAGGTAGTGGCCGCGATTTTTTGCAGTTCCGCCAGCGGCTTATTGCTGTAAATCACCGCTTTCATCAGGTTGGCCGAATAGTAGCGCTGATAAAAATCCTTCAGCGCATCGTGCAGCTTGCTGTCCGGTTTGTCTTTCAGCGTGTCCAGGTTGCCGCCGGAAAAAAGCGAGCTGGGATGGTCAGGATTCAGCGTTTCCGCGCCGACCTGCGCCATGCGCAAGCCGTCGCGCGAGCGCGCCATCGTCAGCTCCGCATTCACCGCATGGCGCTCGCGATCGGCATTAACCGGATCCAGCAGCGGCTCGGCGATGGCATCCGCCAGCCGATCCACCGCCGGGGCCAGCGCATCGTTTTCCACTTCCAGGTAGAAAGCCGTGCGGTAGGACGCCGTGCTGGCATTGTGGCTGCCGCCGTGCTTTTTCAGGAACTCCGCCAGATTATCCGGCTGCGGATAGCGTTTTGACCCCATCAGCAGCATATGCTCAAGATAGTGCGCCAGACCCTGCTGGTTACGCGGGTTGTCCAGCGAGCCGATGGGCAGCGTCAGCGCCGACAGGGATTTTGTCGCCTGCGGATCGGAAACCAGCAGTACCGTCATGCCGTTGTCGAGTTTGATCGCCTGATACTGGCGCGGATCTTTTTCACTTTTGCGGATAGCTTCAGGGATCGGCTGCCAGCCTGACTGTGCCTGGCTCAGCGGACTCCAGAAGGTAAAAAGCAGAAACAGCGTGGTGAACCAGACTGCATAACGACGCATTCAAACTCCTCGACAATCTAACGTGCTTTCTGCGCCCCCGAAGCGGCGACAGCTAAACGACGACCCTAAAGACTCCGCTGGCTAAGAGCGGACAGAAAAAAAAGCGAAATGGGGTTATAAAGTAACACTACAGGATGTCTCAGTTAATGTCATTCATCCGCAGCAGCGGCAGCAGCCAGACTTCGGCGTTGTGCGTGATTTGCTGTAGCGTTGCTTCATCCAGCGTGCGGAACAGCCGGGCCAGATAGGGATCGCTGCCCTCGCCTTCTATTTGCATATTGCCCTGCCAGGCCTGCAGCAGCTTATTGCGCGCTTTTGCCTGCGTCGCCTCATCGTAAGAGACCGCCGCCGCCTTTTCGTCATAGCAGGCCTCCAGCCAGGCACCGCCGGTTTTGGGCAGCAGCAGCAGCGGCGCGCGCATGCCTGCTTTATAGCCTTCGATATAGCGTTCAAGCCAGCCGCTGGCCTCAATGGCGGAGAGCGGCGGGAACCACCAGCGGCTCTCTTTACGTCCGTACATGCGGCTGGCGCCGCTGCCGCCCAGCACGCAGTAGACCAGATGTTCCAGCCACAGCGCCAGCCCGTCGGTAAAGTTAAGGTGGCCTGGCCGCCAGCGCAGCAGGCCATCGTCCTGTACGGCAGGCAGCCAGCCGCTCAGCTGAAGCCCGCCAACCTGAAGATTGATTTCCTGGCTGACGGCATCCTTGCGCTGCTCGCGCACCACGCCGGCCAGTTCGGCCATATCCGCCAGCTGATCCTGCCAGAACAGTTCGCCCCAGGCGCCATACGGCAGATTGCCCGCCGCGCGATGACGATCGAACAGCGGTTCGCCCGGCTGGCCTTCAATCAGGGTATTCAGCAGCTGGGTATTAAGCTGGTAACGGCTGAGGTTATCCAGAATAAAAGGTTCCGCATCCGGCAGTTCCATGTCTTCCGCGCTGAAGCTGACGCCCAACCGCAGGCTGAAAAAGGCGCGTACCGGATGACGCCAGAAACGCAGCAGCTGGTCGAAGTTAAGCTCGGCAATATTTTCCTCCGGCAGCGGCTGCATAAATGGCGGATGCGGCACGCCGCTCGCCTTCGCTGCCGGTAGCCACTCCGCCGCATAGCTCTGATAACGCGCCTGCGGCAGAAAGTTTTCCGCCGCAAACGGCATCCTGCTGTGTAGGTGATGCAGATGCGCGATAACCCGCGCCGCGCTGGTATCCACATCGCTCTGACGGTCTTCCGGCAGACAGAAGCTTTGCCCGATATAATCCACCAGCTCGCTGACCAGCACCGAAGGGAATCGTTCCGAATTGTCCTGTATGGTGCGGCCGATATAGCTGATATAGAGCTGATGCTGAGCGGAGTTAATGGCTTCCAGAAACAGATAGCGGTCGTCGTCGCGACGGCTACGGTCGCCTTTTTTCGGCTGCTGGCTCATCAGATCGAAACCCGGCGGCGGCAGCGTGCGCGGGTAGACGCCGTCGTTCATGCCCAGCAGGCAAACCACCTTAAAGGGAATGGATCGCATCGGCATCAGCGTACAGAAGTTAACCGGGCCAGCAAGAAAGCGCTGGCTGATCCGCTCCTGATCCAGCCTGGCGCGCAGTTCGTCGCGCAGCAGCGACAGCGGGATAGCCTGCTGATATTCGGCCTGAATACCGTAGCTGATGGCCTGCTGCCACTGCTCTTCAATCAGCGCCAGCGCCGCTTCCGCCTCGGCATCGCCTTCAAAGAAATCGCCAAGCAGCTCGCGACAGAGCGGCAGCCACGCCTCCAGCGCTCTTGGCTCGCTCAGCCGCTCGCGCCAGCGACGCAGCTGCATTAACAGCTCGGCCAGGTGCCCCACCAGCTCGGCAATCAGGCCGCTGGATTCATCATAGGGCAGCACGCCCTGCCAGTGGCCGATATCGCTGTGCATGGCGTAGCCCAATAGCATTCTCGTCAGGCCGAACTGCCAGGTATGCTGTCCGGTTGGCGGCAGATCCAGCTCGCGCACCGTGTCGTCATCCAGCCCCCAACGAATGCCGCACTCGCCGACCCAGTGCCGCAGCCGCCGCAGCCCTTCTTCATCAACAGAGAAACGGCTGGCAACCGCCGGCACTTCCAACAGTGCCAGTACGCTTTCGGAGGTAAAGCGGCTGTCCGGCAGGCTCAGCAGCGCAATAAAGGCCTGCAAAGCAGGATGCGCCTGGCTGGCGCGACGGTCGGAGATGGAAAAAGGCAGCCAGCGTTCCGCAGGCGCATTGCCGAAAACCGCCTGGATAAACGGCGTGTAGGCGTCGATATCCGCCACCATCACGATAATGTCGCGCGGCGAAAGCTGCGGATCTTCCGCCATAATCGCCAATAGCCTGTCCTGCAACACTTCCACTTCGCGCTGCGGGCTGTGGCAGAGGTGAAAAGTCACCGACTGGTCGTCGGGATCCAGCACCCGCTTGCCCAGGCTGGATTCCCACTCTTCCCGCTTCAGGCCGATCACGGCATTGTCTTCCAGCTCCAGCAGATCGTGCTGTAGCGTTTGCAGCAGCGTGGTCGGTTCGATATCGACAAAGGCGTCGATTTCCCGACACTCCATCTGCGCCAGCAAAAACAGGTTGTCGCGCCCCAGCTTACCCCAGGAAGCCAGCAGCGGATTGCTCAGCTGCTGCTCGCCCGCCTCGTTAAACAGGCTGGCGGCGTCTTCTTCACGAAACAGCGCGCTTTCCCGCTGCTGTTTGTAGTGCTCGCGGCGGCGGCTTTGCAGCTTAGCCAGAAAAGCGTAATCCTGAATGTCACCCCAATAATGGCGGCACGGGTTGGTAAACAGCAGGTGGATATCTATATGCTTGCCGAGCGCCTGAAGCGCCTGGAGGTACACCGGCGGCAGCGCGGAGATGCCGCAGATAAATACGCGATCCGGCAGGTTTGGCGGCCGGGTACTGCTTTGTTCCAGCGTGGCGATAAACCGCGCGTAAAGATTGGCGCGGTGCCATTCCGGATGGCCCAGCTCGCGGTTCCAGGCAACCAGCTCCGCCCACAGCGGCGCCTGCCACTGCTGCGCTTCGCCCAGCCCTTCGATCTGCTGCCCTTTTTCCCAGCTGTTAAGCCACTCCGAGCGGTAAACCAGATACTGGTCGTAAAGATCGGCTACCCGCGATGCGAGCTGAAACAGCTTACGCTTGTCCTCGTCGTCAGAAAGATAGTGGCTCAGCATAACGAATTCCGGCCGCGACAGCAGCTTCGGCAGGATAGTCATCAGCTTCCAGCTCATGCTGGCTTTGCTGAAGGCGCTCTCTTTAGGAATGCCCGGCAGAACGCGGACAAACATATCCCAGATAAAGGACGCGGGCAGCGGAAAGGCGATATTAGCCGCAATGCCGAACTGCTCGGCCAACGACATTTGCAGCCACTGCGCCATACCGGGACTCTGCACCAGCACCACTTCGGACTGGAAAGGATCGCGCAGCGGCTGGTTTTCAATATGAAAAGCCGCCAGCGTTTTTAAAAGATCCAGCTGATTCGAGTGATAAACGGTAAACATGCCTGCTCCTGGTACGGTGTTGCGCTCTGCGTGCACACTCTACCCCGTCCGGAGGCTGTTGCAAATGCGGCTGTCAGGCCGTTTACCGTTTATGTAGCCAAAATTTATTTAAAGGTATAGGCGACGCCCAGCCTTAAGCGGAGCTGGCGCTCGCTGGAATAAGCGCTGCGGCCGATATCGGCGAAGGTGACATAAGGCCGCCACTCTCTGTTCGCGCCAACTACATAATCAAACTGTAGCTCCTGCTCGTAGTTATTTTTCTTATTGGCGAACAGTAAATCGTCACCGTGCATATAAATGTATTTATAGGTGGTGGTTAAATCTTTCCAGCGGTAGCGGAAATAGGCATCAAAGCGGTTAACGGTACGGTGCTTGTCCAGGCTGCAATAGTCGTGACCGGCTTCACCGCACTGGCCGTCATGCGCATAGTCGCTTAGCTCCAGGCGATACATACCGCCAACAGACCAGCTGTCATTAATTTTATACCAGGGCACGACGCCAAATTTCCATTCCGTTCTCACCGAACTGAACTCTGGCTGAATAAAAGGGGTAAAAGTCCAGTCGCCATAAAAAAAGTTTTTCATCAGCGTCATTTCGACTACGTTCAAAACTATGTCGTTATAATATTTATCTTTCGGGTCCGGGCCGCCGGTTTTAAATTTGGTTTCGACGCTAAAAACGTAATTATCAGGCAGGCTGGCACCCAGCGCCAGCTTATCGTAGTGGGTGCGGTCGCGCAGGCGGTAGCCGTGTCGATAATCCACGGTCACATCTTTGACGGCATCTGCGCCCGCCGGGGGAAGAAATACCGCGGATAAAGAGAGGGAGAGTAAAAGTTTCGTTGCTATTTTCATCTTGTTTCATCCGTGAAGGTTTATTAAAAGAGCCTGTTACTGACTGCATTAATTGCCAGGCAGATTCAGTCGGGATAGTTAACCGTCCTGGTATACCTCCTTAATACAAAAAGCCGCTGCCGTTCTGTGTTAATACTGACACGGGAAAAGATATTTTTATAAAAACTTTCAAAACCGCCTGAAAAGCAAAGTCACTTGATAAAAACAAAAATATTATGACAGGGAAAGTAATGGATAGTTACGTCCCGAACCTTCGCTATTTTGCCAGCTTGTTTTTTTCTGTGGCAGCAGAAAAAAGATTTCCGGCTGTTATCTCTCATAAAGAGATAATCGGCCGCTGGCTGCTTTCAGGCTTTTTCAAAACGACGACAGCATAAACTACCTGTGCAGCTCTGCACTTTCCTGTTGGTCTTCGCTTTTACAGCTCAGCTGCGATAATGCAGCTTTAGCCCCGGCAGGACTGATAACCCGCGCCGTTAACAGCATGCAGCCTTCGGTCAGCGTTTGCTGTTCCAGCATCGTCTGCCAGCCGGGCGCCTGATAGCCTTCGAACCGCTGCCGGGCCAGCCTGACCGCTTCCCGCTGCTGTAGCTGCAGCTGAAAGCTTCTTCCCAGCGCCAGCTGATACTGAACCAGCGCCAGCGAGCTCAGGCTAAACAGCAGCAGCGCCACCAGCGTTTCCGGCAGGCTAAAGCCCTGCGGTTTCCCTGTCCGGCAGGCAGTCTTCTTCCTGCGCCAACGGACAAAAATCAAGCCAGCCGTGCGGCTGTGGATGTACGCGGCCATTTTGTTCATCGTGGGTTACCCATTGATAAAAGGCGATAGTGTCTTTGCCGCCGTCACCACGTAATAAGGCTTCGCCTTTCGTTGTCACTTTAAAACAGGCCCGCCAGTCAGGCTGCTGCCGTGCCGTAAGGCAGCGCCAAACCACCGTCGACGCCCATTTTTCCCTTTTCCCCGCCTCCAGCGCCGAAGCGGCCAGGCTGGCCTGCCGCAGATAAAGCCGCTCGTCCGCCACAAGGCTTAACGATGCATCCAGCTGCTGTCGGGTGGCGTTGAGCAGCGCCGTCGACATCAGCAACAGCAGGATCGCCATCAGCAGCACACCGCTTCCCTGCTGCGTATTCACAAGTTTTCCGCCGTGATCCAGCGCTCGACGGTTAGCGGCAGCTGCGGAAAACGTCTGGCATAGCCGCCAAGCAGCAGTCGGATCTGTCTCGCCTGCTTAAGCACGCGAAAATCGCTGATTACTATGCTGTCCGGGTCGTTCATTTTTTCCCATCCGCCGCTGTCGCAGCTCTGTACGCCGCGCTGCGCCTCCAGATTGCCGTCGCGCAGCCGGAAGCCATAGTAGTCGCTGTTGTCATTGCCCGGCCCTTCCCAGCGGCCGTTGCTGTTCTCGTCCCAGCGCACCAGCAGGCATGCGTTTTTTTCGCCGATCGTCTGCAGCCCTTCGCCCTGGCATTTGCCGTGACAGTAGCCCGCGCGCCGCACGCTTTTTTCCAGCGTGCTCATCATCAGCTGTAGCTCTTCGTGAAGCTGAAAGGTCAGCAGGATCCGCAGATTGCCGATCTGCAACAGCGGCAGAAATTTTGCCGCGCCCAGCATCAGTACGCCGCTAATCGCCAACGCCACTAACATTTCCGGCAGGGTAAAACCACCGCGCTTCACGGACAGGCATCCTGACAAATGCGCACCCTTGCCCTCGACGACAGGATAATATGACGTTCGCCCGCCGCGCCGACGATCACGATCCGGCCCGGTTTGGCCACGTTGCGGCGGCCATAAAATCCCATCCCCTCCGTGAGCGAGGCTATTTTTATCGCAGGCCAGGGCGCAGTTAACGTTCGGCGCTGGCGGCCATGGCAGGACGCCTGCACCGGGCCGCTGCCCAGGCACCACGAAGCGCCATCCGTTTTCCACAGCAGCGCCTGCCGGTTATGCCAGTTTGTCTCGCTGCGCAGCCGCAGTAAAAAATGCTGGATTTGCCGCGCGCTCGCGTTTAGCCGCTGCGTCTGCTGCCACTGCTGCCAGCCACCGACCGCGCCGGCCATCAGCATGCTGGCGATAGTCATGACGATCAGCAATTCCGGTAAGGTAAAGCCTGCTCTGTTCATGTGCTCTATTGTGCCGTTGGCGAGCAAAGTTGCCAGCCACAAAAAGCCATCATGCGAGCGGCTTTCCGGCCGTTTACGCTTTGGATGTTTCATTACCTGTTTTTTTGCGGCCTGTATTGGAAAAACAACCTTTTCCGCTGCGGTTTTACCGCGCCATCCTGTCGGCAAAAATAAAGTTCAGACAGGTGGGCGCTTAAGCTCCGGGCAGGAAAGAAAGAAGCTGAGAGAGCGGCAGCGGCAAGAGAGCGGCAGCGGCAAGAGAGCGGCAGCGGCAAGAGAGCGGCGCTTAAGCTCAGGGCAGGAAATAAAGAGGCAGAAATAACGGTGGCAACACGGGGATACTTAAATTTAGTACAGCAAAGAGAACGGCAGCAGCTTTGTCGGGTCGTAAAAAAGGGAGCGAAAGCTCGCTCCCTTAGTCGGTCAGATGGCGACCGGCGCCTTAATGGCAGGATGCGGATCGTAACCTTCGATATCGAAATCTTCAAAACGATAATCAAACAGCGAAGCGGGTTTACGTTTGATCACCAGCTTCGGCATCTCACGCGGCTCGCGGGTCAGCTGCAGATTCGCCTGCTCCAGATGGTTGCTGTAGAGGTGCGTGTCGCCGCCCGTCCAGACAAAGTCGCCCGGTTCCAGATCGCACTGCTGCGCCACCATATGCACCAGCAGCGCATAGCTGGCGATATTAAACGGCAGGCCAAGGAACACATCGCAAGAGCGCTGATAGAGCTGGCAGGAAAGCTTGCCGTCCGCCACGTAGAACTGGAAGAAGGCATGGCACGGCGCCAGCGCCATCTCGTCAAGCTCGCCCACGTTCCACGCGGAGACGATGATGCGGCGCGAGTCCGGATCGTTTTTCAGCTGCTCCATCACTTTTGCCAGCTGATCAATCTGGCGGCCGTCCGGCGCGCCCCAGCTGCGCCATTGCTTGCCGTATACCGGGCCAAGGTCGCCGTTTTTATCGGCCCACTCGTCCCAGATGGTCACTTTATTTTCTTTCAGATAGGCGATATTGGTGTCGCCCTTCAGAAACCACAGCAGCTCATGGATAATCGAACGCAAATGGCACTTCTTGGTGGTCACCAGCGGAAAGCCTTCCTGCAGGTTGAAACGCATCTGATGACCAAAAATCGACAGCGTGCCGGTACCGGTACGGTCATTTTTCGGCGTGCCCTCGTTGAGCACTTTCTGCATTAATTCCAGATACTGTTTCATTTTTCCTCACGAACGTGTTGCACGGTACGGCGGCGATACGCCCAAATCATCATAATGGCGCCGGCGATAATCATCGGCGTCGAAAGGATTTGCCCCATGCTGATAAAATTGTCGAACAGGCCCAGCTGGGCGTCTGGCTGACGGAAATACTCCACGATAAAGCGGAATACGCCGTAGCCGATCAGGAACAAACCTGATACCGCGCCCATCGGACGATTTTTACGGATAAAAACATTCAAAATGATAAACAGCACCACGCCTTCCAGCAGCAGTTCATAGAGCTGAGAAGGATGGCGCGGCAGCACGCCGTAAGTAGCCAGCAGCGACTGCCATTCAGGATGGGTGGCGGCCAGCGCTACGTCTTCGCCGCGCGAGCCGGGAAACAGCATCGCCCATGGCAGATCGGGCGCTACGCGTCCCCAGAGTTCACCATTGATAAAGTTGCCCAGACGGCCGGCGCCCAGCCCGAAAGGGATCAGCGGCGCGATAAAATCCGCCACCTGGAAAAAGTTGCGTTTGGTACGGTGGGCGAACCACAGCATCACGCAGATAACGCCCAGCAGGCCGCCGTGGAACGACATGCCGCCATCCCAGACCTTGAACAGATAGAGCGGATTATCCAGAAACAGCGGCATATTATAAAACAGCACGTAGCCGATGCGGCCGCCCAGGAAGACGCCGAGGAACCCCGCATAGAGCAGATTCTCAACCTCTTCTTTTTTCCAGCCGCTGCCCGGCTTGTTGGCGCGGCGTACGGCCAGCCACATGGCAAAGATAAAGCCGACCAGATACATCAGGCCATACCAGTGCAGGGCGATCGGCCCGACGGAGAAAATTACCGGATCAAATTGGGGGAAAGCCAGATAGCCGTTAGTCATCTTTCACCATTATTAATAGTCCCTGATTTCAGGTGACGGAATGAATAAAGCGCGCGTGCGGCGCCGCGCAGAGGCGCGCATCATAGCACAGGCCGCACGAAGGCGGCCCGATGGAACTTTGTAAACTTTAATAAGAGAACTATCGACCACCGCGGATCAGACCGCCCAGCCCGCGCCGTTCCATAAAGGCGGCGACCAGGTGGCGCACCTCATTTGCCTGTTCCGCCTGCAGGCCCGCTTCCGCCAGCTTCTGCGCCTCTTCGTAATCAATATGATGCAGAAGATATTTCACCCTGGCGACGTTGCGTCCGTTCATGCTCAGATGGTGATAGCCCAGCCCCACCAGCAGGGCGACGCAGCTGGAATCGCCCGCCATTTCGCCGCACAGACAGAGTTCGATATTGGCCCGCTTCGCCTCTTCCGCAATGGTTTTCAGCGCGCGCAGCATCGCCGGATGCAGGCTGTCGTAAAGGCTGGCGACGCGCGTATTGTTGCGATCGACGGCCAGCAGGTACTGCGTCAGATCGTTAGTGCCGACGGAGATAAAATCGACCCGCTTTGCCAGGTGGCCGATCATAAAGATCATCGAGGGTACCTCAATCATCACGCCGACGCGCGGCCTGGGAATCGGGTAGCCCAGCATCTCTTCCACTTCCTTTCCGGCTCGTTCGATTAGCCTGAGCGCCTCGTCGATTTCATCAATGCTGGTGATCATCGGCAGCAGAATGCTGAGGTTGTCGCTGGCGACGTTAGCGCGCAGCATGGCGCGTACCTGGACCAGAAAAATCTCCGGCTGATCCAGCGTTAGTCGGATACCGCGCCAGCCCAGGCAAGGGTTCTCCTCGCTTATCGGCATGTAGGGCAGCTGTTTGTCAGCGCCGATATCCAGCGTGCGCAGCGTAACCGGCTTTTCCAGGAAGAGTTGCAGCATCCCCTGATACTGCGCGACCTGCTCCTCTTCGGAAGGGAAACCGTTTTGCAGCATAAAGGGGATTTCCGTACGGTAAAGCCCGACGCCATCCACGCGACCGCCCTGCGCCTGCTCATGCTCCGCGCTCAGGCCCGCGTTGAGCATCACTTTTACCGGCTCGCCCGACTTCAGCGTCGCAGGCCGCTCCACCACGTCTTCCGCCAGCTTGCTCAGCTCGTTTTCTTCGCTGATCAGCCGCTGATATTCCTGCACCAGCACCGGTTCCGGATCCACCAGCAGCTCGCCGCGATAGCCGTCCACGATCAGCAGCCTGCCGTTGAGCGCCTCGGGCTGAATATCCGCGCCCATCACGGTCGGAATGCCCATCGCGCGCACCATAATCGCCGCGTGCGAGTTGGCCGCGCCATCCCTGACCACCACGCCTGCCAGGCGATCGTGCGGCAGCTCGGCCAGCGTCGTGGCGGTCAGCTCGTCGGCCACCAGCACGAAGCGTTCGGGCCAGGTATTGGTGCCCTGCATGGTGTCGTCGAGGTGAAACAGCAAACGCTGCCCCAGCGCGCGCAGATCGCCCGCCCTTTCACGCAGATAGCTGTCCTGCAGGCTGGCAAACTGGGCGGCAAACTTCTCAATGACCTTCTTTACCGCCCATTCCGCCACGAAGCCGTTGTCGATCTCCGCAAAGAGATCTTTTTTCAGCCTGTTGTCGCTGAGCAGGTGCGAATAGAGATCGAAAATGGCGGCGCTTTCTTTATGCACGCTGGAGGTGAAACGTTTGCTGTAGCGGCGAAACTCGCCGGAAGCCTCGTCCATCGCCAGCGACAGCCTTTCGCGCTCGCGCACCGCATCCAGCGTGGAGGCCGCCGAAACGGTATCCAGCGACGGCTGGTTACTTTCTACCCAGCCTGCGGCCACCGCCACGCCCGGCGCGGCGGCCAGGGCGCGCACGCGGGTTTGCCGGTACTGTCCGAACAGCGTATTAAGCTGCGATTGAGAGAGAATAGTGGCCATTTGCGTAGCCAGCGTCACCAGAAACGATTCTTCGCTCTCGTCAAACTGGCGGTGCTCGCGCTGCTGAACGACCAGTACGCCCAGCAGCTGGCGGCGGCTGATAACCGGCACGCCGAGAAAAGAACGGAAGCGCTCTTCTTTTACGGAAGGAATATATTTGAAGCTGGGATGACTTTGCGCATCGGCAAGGTTGATAGGTTCAGCCAGACGCCCTACCAGCCCGACGATCCCTTCGTCGAAAGCCAGCGCGACGGTGCGGCCGCGCGGCTTTTTCAGGCCGCGCGTCGCCATCAGGTAATAGCAGCGACGGTCGTGATCGGCCAGGTAGACCGAACAGACTTCGGTATCCATTGCCAGGCAGATTTCGCTGACCAGAATGTCGAGCGCCTCGGTCAGCCGGGGCGCTCCTGCCACTTTCTCCACTATCTCGCGCAGCTGTATAAGCATATCTGAGCGGCTTACCCTCTCTTCCGTCGATAAGGCGTATTTCGCGGTACGGCATTCTCCTGCAGGGGCATCACCACGCTGGCGAACTCCTTCATCACCCGGCGATAAACGTCGCGTTTAAAAGAGACAACCTGACGTACAGGATACCAGAAGCTCACCCAGCGCCAGCCGTCGAACTCCGGCGTGCTGCTGGTTTGCATGTTGATATCCGCGTCATTGCACAAGAGTTGCAGAAGAAACCACTTCTGTTTCTGGCCGATACAAACCGGCTTTGTGTCCCAACGCACCAAACGTTTCGGCAACTTATAGCGTAACCAGTTCCGGGTAGAGGCAAGGATGCGCACATCTTTGCGGTGCAAACCGACTTCCTCAAAGAGTTCTCGATACATCGCCTGTTCTGCCGTTTCGCCAGGGTTGATGCCTCCCTGAGGAAACTGCCAGGAGTGCTGGCCATACCTTCTGGCCCACAACACTTGTCCCTGCCTGTTACAAATTACGATACCAACATTCGGGCGGTAGCCATCATCATCGATCACTGGACTACCTCAAAACTAATACTCGGATAGCCTGATTGTTTCATACTCCTTACAGACGGTAAACCACTGCTTTTGGGGCGTTACTGACGGCATTCGCGGGATAACTTGCGAACATTCGTAGAGTTATAAACAGAAATCGCCACTTTTGCGCGATCTTATTCACCTTTTCTGTGGATATCTTTGTGCAGAACTCTCCTGGCCGCTGGGGAAAACTCAGAGTGGCGCCTTTTAGCCCAAGGTTAATACTTTGGTTAACGCATTATAAATATTGGGATTTATCCAATTCTACCGCGTCCTTCTGCTGTTTCAGGGCCCCCGATCAATGACGACCCCATGCAGGTGGCGAAAGATCGAACACCGACTTTTTTATCCACAGGATATGTTGCTATCCTAAGCAAAAAATGCGGTAACCCGGGTAAAACCGCCGCGTCAAGCCTGTAAATCGAAACAGTATTATTTTAAAAATCGACTTATCCCATTTTTCTGTGGATAACTACGTGTAAGATCCTGTTCATTGTCGGTGCGCAGGCAGGCATAACCTTTTCAACTTCCCGATCGCGGCCGCAAAGTGACAAAAAAAAGCCGCGATTAATCATGCTATTATTGCGCTTTTCCTCAGGGATGAACGCATCCCTTTTAATATGGAAAACTACTGTTCATTTTTTAACCAACAACCAAGAGCAGGCGATGCCAGACTATTTTTCTCCGGTTTTACCGCCGGAAAACGAAGCCGCGTTACTGGAACGCGCGCGCCAGCTGGCTGGCTTTACGCTGGGCGAACTGGCGTTGAGAGCGGGCCTTACGATACCGCGCGACCTGCGTCGTGATAAGGGCTGGGTGGGTATGCTACTGGAACGCTATCTGGGCGCCAGCGCAGGCAGCAAACCAGAACAGGATTTTGCCGACATCGGCGTGGAGCTGAAAACTATTCCTGTCGACGCGCAGGGCCGCCCGTTGGAAACCACCTTTGTTTGCGTGGCACCGTTGACCGGCAACAGCGGTCTGGTCTGGGAAACCAGCCATGTGCGACATAAGCTGGCGAGAGTATTGTGGATCCCGGTAGAAGGCGATCGGGCTATTCCGCTGGCCGAACGTCGCGTCGGCGCCCCGCTGCTGTGGAGTCCCAGTGAAGAAGAAGAGCTGCTGCTGCGGCGCGACTGGGAAGAGCTGATGGATATGATCGTGCTGGGACAGGTAGAGCGTATTACCGCCCGCCACGGCGAAGTGCTGCAAATCCGGCCCAAAGCCGCCAACAGCAAAGCCCTGACGGAAGGCATTGGCGAAAACGGCCAGCCGGTAATGACGCTGCCCAGGGGCTTCTACCTGAAAAAGGCTTTCACCGCGCCCTTACTGGCACGTCATTTTTTACTGTAAAGCTTTAGCTGAGCGGCATCCGGATGAGTATACTCTTCGTTTAACTTTCGTTTAGGATGCAACGTTGTATGTTTGACTGGATTGCCGATCCCAACGCCTGGCTGGCGCTGGGTACACTGACGATTCTGGAAATCGTTCTGGGTATTGATAATATTATTTTTCTTTCTCTGGTGGTGGCTAAACTTCCCAAACAGCAGCAGAACGCCGCGCGCCGTATCGGCCTGGCGGGCGCCATGCTGATGCGTCTGGGTCTGTTGGCCTCGATTGCCTGGGTCATTCGCCTGACCACGCCGCTGTTTACGCTGATGGACCACTCTTTTTCCGCGCGCGATTTAATCCTGCTGTTCGGGGGGCTTTTTCTGCTGTGGAAGTCCAGTATGGAGATCCACGAAACAATAGAAGGCGGTGAAGAAGAACATAAAAGCAATGTTCATTCCTTCGCCGGCGCGATTGTGCAGATTATGCTGCTGGATATTATCTTCAGTCTTGATTCGGTAATTACTGCCGTTGGCCTGTCCGATCATCTGATTATTATGATGGCGGCCGTGGTAATTGCAGTGGGCGTGATGATGTTTGCCGCCCGCGCTATCGGTGAATTTGTTGACCGCCATCCTTCAGTAAAAATGCTGGCGCTGACTTTCCTGATCCTGGTAGGTTTCACCCTGATCCTGGAAAGCTTCAATATTCACGTGCCAAAAGGTTATATCTATTTCGCGATGTTCTTCTCCATGTCGGTAGAGTGTCTTAACCTGCTACGCGGCAAAAAAAACCACGCCTGATACCAGGCCGACCGGCGCTGCCGGTCGGCTTCTTCCTGTTGTTTTTACGATCAAAGTCAATAGTTCGTCGTGCTGTGACGCCTTTTTAGGAGTTCTGCGGTTAACGCTTTCTGTAAAATGCGCTATTACTGATGCAGGCAAATTGAAGGCTAAGGGAGCGAAGTATGAAGTTGATGTCTGGCGCGGCCGTTCTGATGCTGGCCACGCTGCTCGGCGGTTGCAGCAGTGATTACGTGATGGCGACAAAAGAAGGCAAGATGATTATGACCCAGGGTAAACCGGAGATCGATCAGGATACCGGTCTGGTGAAGTACACCGATCGCTCCGGCCATGAGCTGCAAATCAACGGCGATGAGGTTTCATCGATTGTTGAACGCTAAGCCCAATCCCGCCACCTGACGCTTTCCGACAGGTGGCCCCCACCGCACTTCCCGATAAATCCGCTCTTCCCCCTGTAGCGCCCGACGGTTATAGTCAAAAGCCGGATCTGGCGTTTGCTTCAACAGTTTTACCCCGCACGCCAGGCTGGTCTTTTAATAATGAAAAAAGGAAGCCGGCACATGCATTATCATCGCATCCCCCACAGTACGCTGGAAATCAGCAGCCTGGGATTAGGCACCATGACGTTTGGCGAGCAAAACAGTGAAGCCGATGCCCATGCGCAGCTTGATCTGGCGCTCCGTTCCGGCATTAACCTGATCGATACCGCTGAGATGTATCCGGTGCCGCCGCGCCCGGAAACGCAGGGGTTAACCGAAACCTATATTGGCAGCTGGCTGAAGGCGCGCGGCAATCGCGAAAAAGTGGTGCTGGCCTCTAAAGTCGCCGGGCCGGTACGCGGTGCGGATGCTTCAATCCGACCGGGCCAGGCGCTGGATCGCAAGAACATCCGTCAGGCGCTGGACGCCAGCCTGAAGCGGCTGAACACCGACTATCTGGATCTTTACCAGCTGCACTGGCCGCAGCGACAGACCAACTACTTCGGACGGCTGAACTACGAATATGCGGAAGATACCGCCACGGTCACGCTGCTGGAGACGCTGGAAGCGCTGAACGAGCAGGTTCGTGCCGGTAAAATACGCTATATCGGCGTCTCGAACGAAACGCCGTGGGGCGTGATGCGCTATTTACAGCTGGCGGAAAAGCACGAGCTGCCGCGCATTGTCTCTATTCAGAACCCCTACAGCCTGCTGAACCGCAGCTTTGAAGTGGGTCTGGCGGAAATCAGCCAGCACGAAGGCGTCGAGCTGCTGGCCTATTCCTGCCTGGCCTTTGGCACGCTGAGCGGCAAATACCTGAACGGCGCTAAGCCTGCCGGCGCGCGCAACACGCTGTTCAGCCGCTTTACCCGCTACAGCGGCGAACAGGCCGAGCTGGCTATTGCCGAGTATGTGGCGCTGGCGAAAAAGTATAATCTTGACCCGTCCCAGATGGCGCTGGCTTTTGTCCGTCAGCAGCCTTTCGTCGCCAGTACGCTGCTGGGCGCGACTACCCTGGAACAGCTGCAGCTGAATATCGACAGCTATAATCTGACGCTGGATGAGGAAGTGATGCAGGGGCTGGAAGCTATCCATCGCCGCTACACCTTCCCGTCGCCTTAACTCGTTTTTTGACGAAAACGGTTAACGGTAGCCAGTAAAAAGGGGCGGAATATTTCCGCCCCTTTTTTGCTCTGAAAATCCGTTTATTTCCCCACTCTGGTGTGGCGATGCTGCGCCAGCTGCCAGCCCCACAGCACGGCAATCGCCAGCGCAAACAGCGCACCGAAGCCCACGCCGGTGGCTACCGGCGGCGCGCCCAGCTTCACGGCCAGCGAGTAAAGCCCCAGCATGATCAACATCGCGCCGTTCTCACCCAGGTTTTGTACCGCAATAGCGTTGCCTGCGCCGACGCTCTCCTTGCCGCGCATCTGCAACAGCGCGTTCAGCGGCACCACAAAGAAGCCGCCAAGCATGCCGATAACTATCAGTAATCCGTAAGCGCCTGCCGCCGTGTGCTGCAAGGCGAAAAAGACCACCGCCACGCCAATCAGCACGCCCGCTGGCATACATCTGCCGACCGTTTTCAGCGTCACCAGCTTCGCGGCCGCGCCTGCGCCGAACACAATGCCGATGGCGACCATAGCATTCAGCAGCGTGGGCGTTTTGTTATCGGTAATACCCAACGCGACCGGCACCCACAACACCAGCAGAAAACGCAGGGTGACGCCCGCGCCCCAGAAGAGGCTGGTGCCCACCAGCGAAAAACGCGTTTCGCCATTGCGCCACAGCTCGCGACAGGCGTGGAAAAAGCTGAGCGACATGCGCAGCGGATGCCAGCTTTGCCCCGCCCTCGCCGCCGCCAGTTTCGGGATCAGCACGTTCGCCGCTACGGCAAGCCCGTAGGCCAGCACGCAGGCGATAAGCGCGCCGGTCAGATTCCAGTCCGCCAGCACGCCGCCCGCGATCGATCCCAGCAAAATAGCCGCAATGGTTGAGGATTCCATCAGGCCATTTGCCTTGACCAGCGTTTCGCCGCCGGTGATTTCGCCCAAAATGCCGTACTTGGCTGGTGAATAGGCCGCCGCGCCAACGCCAACCAGTGCATAGCCGATAAAAGGATTAAAGCCGAAACAGATAGTCAGCGCGCCCAGCAGCTTGAGGCCGTTGGCGACCATCATCACCCGACCTTTGGCGAAGCTGTCCGCAACCTGGCCGACGAAAGGCGCCAGGATGATATAGGTGGCGACAAAAACCATTTGCAGCACCGGCTGGCTCCAGTCCGGATAGACCTGGTTTTTAAGCACCGCCAGCGTGGCGAAGAGCAGCGCATTATCGCCAAAAGCCGACAAAAACTGCGCGGCGATAACCGCCATCATGCCGCGCGAAAGCAGCTTTTCGCTGCCGGATGAGTTATGCATTTTCCGCCTCTTTTTCCGGCTGTTCCGCCATGCTTTTCAGCGTAACGAAGTCGGGTTTCCCGCTGCCCAACAGCGGCAGCTGCGGCAACACGCGAATATCGCGCGGCACCGCCAGCTCCGGCGCGCCCAGCTCGCGAGCCGCCTTCTGCAGCCTGTCGCGGGTTAATTCGCCGTCGGTGGTAAACAGCACCAGCGCTTCGCCACGGTTGCCGTCGGGCTTTATCGACGCGGCGTGCTGTTTTTCTGCCGATGCCTTCAGCGCAATCTGCTCGACGATTTCCAGCGACACCATTTCGCCCGCCAGCTTAGCAAACCGCTTTGCGCGCCCCTGGATCTGACAAAAACCATGCTCGTCAAAGCTGACGATATCACCGGTATCGTACCAGCCTGCTTCCATCTGCCCTTCGCCGTTATCCGCCTGCGGCGCTTCCAGCACGCCTGGTTTTTCTACCCGGAGGTAGCCTTTCATAATATTCGGCCCGCGCAGCTGCAGAAGCCCGCCCTGCTCAATCCCCGGCACGGAAATCAGACGAGAATCCATGCCCGGCAGAATACGCCCGACGGTATGGTTTTTCGCCGCCATCGGCACGTTGATGGCCACCACAGGCGCGCACTCCGTCACGCCGTACCCTTCCAGAATGCGGATGCCGAATTTCTCCATCCAGACCTGACGCGTGCCCTCCTGCAATTTTTCTGCGCCGGCCACCACGTAGCGCAGGCGCGCGAAATCATACGGATTAGCAAAGCGCGCGTAGTTGCCCAAAAAGGTGGAGGTGCCGAACAGTACGGTGCAGTTCCGGTCATACACCAGCTCCGGAATAATACGATAGTGCAGCGGGCTGGGATAAAGGAACACTTCTGCCCCGGTCATTAGCGGCGTAAACAGCCCAACGGTCAGGCCGAAAGCGTGAAACAGCGGCAGCGCGGACATAAAGCGATCGCGCGGCGTAAAGTCGGCCACCGTGCGGATCTGTTCCACATTCGCCAGCAGGCTTTTATGCGAATGCACCACGCCTTTAGGATGACCTTCCGAGCCGGAGGTAAACAGCACCATCGCCGCGTCTTCCGGCTGCTGCTGCACTTCAGCATGGCGTGGCAGAAGAAGATGGCCGAGGATCCAGAGTTTATCCTGCGTGGTAACCGTTCCTTTCAGATCTTCCAGAAAGATCCATTTTACCCCGGTAAGCTGCTCCGGCAGATGCCAGAGCTTGCCCTTGTCCAGAAACTGACGGGAGGTGAAAACCGTTTTTACCTCTGCCGCTTTCAGCGCGCTGCCCACGCCTTTAACGCCAGCGGTGTAGTTAAGCATCGCCGGAACGCGGCCACGCATCGACGCGCCCAGGATCGCGGCGGCGGTCACCGTGGTATTCGGCAGCAACAGGCCAATGTATTCACCTGGCGACGTATAACGCTCCAGGATCCGGCCGACGCCCAGCGATTTTTTCAGCAGCCCCGTGTAGCTGTCAGGCTGCAAATTGACGTCTTCAATACAGGATTTGAAATAGCCATAGCGCGTGCGGGCAGCCAGAAACGCCTGATAAAGCGTCTCGCGCGGGCGCACCGCCATTCGCGCTTCCATCATAATATGATGCAGATGTTCCCCCGCCAGCCTGCGGCGCTCCCGCGCGGTTTTGGCCTCCGGCATCGGGATGGTGGTGGCAGGAAGCACGGTCATGCTGATACGCGGGAAAAGGCGGCGCTTAAACACGCCGGCCAGGCGGCCAAACGGCGAAAACTCCGCGCCCTCTATCCGCAGCGGCACAACGGTAGCCTGCGACTTTGCCGCGACAAAACCGGCACCGTCGTAAATTTTCATCAGCGATCCGGTGACGGTAATTCGCCCCTCGGGAAAAATCACCACCGGACGGCCCTGCGCGATTGTTTTCACCAGACGCTTGACCGACAGCGGCTTTGCCGGATCCAGCGGCACAAAATCCACCAGCGGGCGCACCCAGCGCATATACCATTTTTCGCTGATGGAAGAGTAGACGGCAAATACCGGCTTAACCGGCAAAAACAGCGCCAGCAGCATGCCGTCCAGAAACGACATATGGTTGGGCACAATCAGCACCTTTGGCTGGTGCAGCGGGGAAAGATCGCCAGCCAGCCGGGTACGGTAGAGCACCCCAACCAGCAGACGGAAAAATGAAAGCAGCATGCCATCTCCTTAGCAGATAAATTTGCCTGTAACGATGCAGGATATGGCTGCGCATGACAATGGCGGAACATAAAAATCAGGACGTGCTGAATCAATTTATGTGTGGATACCGCAGCGTTGCAAAAAAATTTGCGGCGCTGGCCGAAGAAACAGGCTCCTGCTGGCGAACAACCAAAACCAGTAGCGCTCACGCTTTTTTAGCACCTGCGCTACACGGCAGCATAAAAAATCAGGCGATGGCAGCCCGGCTCAGCAAGCTGATTTTCCTGCGGCCCATGCCTTTCTCAGCTATTGCCCGGCGTAATAATGCCCCGACGCAGCATGGCCTGCATTATTGTGGCCTGCCAGTGCTGGCTTGTTGCTTCCGGCGAACTGGCGTTCAGACGGCCAGCCAGCCGCATTGCGCACTCCTGGGTAAACTGCCCGCGTCCGGATAACTGGCTGTTATGGTGCAGAAATTCGAGCTGGCTGTTAACATCCAGCCTGTCGAAAATAACGCTGACCAACCGGTCCCGCACTTTTTGCGGCATTTCCTGCCAGGCTTTATCCGGCACCGCCTCTTTAAGCACGCCCATGCCGCGGCTGATATGGCTGTCGGAAGCCGCCAGCAGATGATCGGTGCCGCGCCGCCGCGTTTCGGGATCGTCGCTCCACATATCTTCAAGGCTCAGCTCACAGCGTAATCTGACCGCCTGTTCACGACCCGTACGGGAAACGCCGGGCATGCCGGAATCGATAAATCCCCCCAGCAGTTCATCCAGCGCCTGACGATCGTCCGAGTAGGCCACTTCCTCCGTCAGATCCTCACTGCTTATCAGGTGGTTAAGATACCCCACAATCGAAGCCACTTTATTCAGCGTGAAGTTTTCAGGAAGGGCCGCCGTAGCGCGCAGCTCCGCGACGCTGGCTTCATTTCTTTGTTGATTACTGATTACCGGAGCGGCATTTTTCCCCGCCTGGCGCAGCTTTTCGCTGAAGGGCCTGTCGTGCAGCGAACGGCGCTGCTCCGGCGTCAGGGAATCATTAACCAGCTGTTTTGCCAGATGCAGAGCTGATCCAATAGTGAGAGAAGGACGATCCAGCTGCATTTCCCTGCTCAGCATCCAGTTTCTTTCAATGCTTTCAGGTTTCGTTTCGCTGCCGTGACTGAGACGCAGCATTCTGTCGTCATAACCCGGCAGATTACCTATCGAGCTAATCGTACTTTCGGTAAAGCCAAAGGAGCCTCGGGCGCGAATCAAATCACTCTCTACAACCTCAGCAGGACTGTACGACCAGCGCTGCGCCTTCCCTGAATTTGCGTTCAATTTAAAGCTGGGATAGCGCGCTTCCGGTTCGAGGCTATAGGTGTTCAGCATGGAAAAAGGCTTATCGGTATCGTGACCAGCAAAACGGCCGTGCCCGTTTTCGCCGTTAAAACAGTGTTGAGCAATAAAGTTACCGTTATCAATGGACTGCTGTAGCATTTTTGGCTCATGCCTGATGGCTGCATGAGTAATGTGCGTAAGGAGCTGGCCTTCACCATGATGAAACCAGTTCTGGCTGGCCTCGTAATGGCGAAACCGCTTTTGTAGGGCTTCGTTTCCCTCTGTTTTCGCGCCCACCAGCGTCAGGCTCCCTCCCAGCACTTTGGTTGCGCCCAGATTGCCGAACTTTTGATGGCTTTTGCACAGGAATAAGCGGAGTTCATTATTGGCTAACGCTTCGCTAAAGGTCCCCATTAGCGCCTTCATTTCTCCTTCTTTTTCAATGGTGGTGTCGATAACCACGTTAAGCGGCTCCGCTTTATTTTTGCGGTTTTTCATCTCCTGCCCGATGCCCTCAATCATATCCTGCAAAGACCAACTGTGTTCGGGTTGACTGTTGTGGGCGACAAAGCTGTCGCAGAAAGAGGTGTAAAACGCAGGCGACTGCTTTTGCGGATCGGCCAGCTTGCCGAAGCTGTCCGCATACTCCTCGGCCTCGTAATAGAATTGCGTGCACTTTTCCCCGTTCTTCAGGGGCGCTAATCCGCTGCGGCTGGCGATCAGGGCGGCCTCAAGGGCTTCCGTAAGCGCCTGCATTCCTGAGGATAACAAGAAAGGTTCGATCGGATTGAGCTGCATCGCCTGCTGCGGCGGCAGCGCTTCGCGGATGCGCTGCGAAGCGTACGCCTTAAAGGCGTTGGCCTTGTACGGGCTTATGGCGCCCAGCAACACCTGCATTTCCTCCATCAGCGCCCGGTGAGCGTTGCCGAATCGGGTGCTGTCCGTAGCCAGCGCGGGCATGGCTTCGGCAATAAAGCGGATGCCCTGCAATCCCTGCGCAACCAAAGGATTTTGCTGATGACGCTGGGCCAGCTGCGGGTAGCTGAGTATGCGGGTAAGTTCGTCGATCATATCCGCATCCGCCCGGGCCAGCACGCTGGTGCTGAGCGAGTCAGGTATCTTTCTCAGCTGCGTAACCGGCCCCTGGGCATGAGGAGAGCGAAGCGCCGCAACAGTCAGGTGATTCTGTACTCGCGGGTCGTTGATGAAAGGCTGCTGCTGTGCGCCGACGGCGTTCCGGGCCACCTGATAAGCCGAAGGACGGGCGCCGAATTTATCAGCGAGTAAATCCAGCGCTTGCCAGTCATCCACACTGTCGCAGCTGATGGCAATAATACCCGGCGCGACGGCTTCCTGTTTTAACGGCCCGTGCCCGGGATGCTGGGCCTGGAAACGTTTAACAATTTTATCCGTCATAAATTCGCTGTTGATAAACAGACGCTGCTGCTGCTTCGCCTGCGGATAACGCAGCTGGTAGAGCTGGTGGCACAGATTGAGGGTTTTTCCCGAAGGCGCCATACGCTGATAGTAGCCATTCATTTCATGCCCGATCTCCAGCTTGCCGAACGGGACTTTACCGCTTGTTTCATCATGCGCAAATCCCAGCCCATACTGCGCGGCGGCCACCTGCCCGCCCGGAGTAGCGTTCAATTGCGCGCACCGCATACGCTTCCAGGTTTGCGTTCCCAAAAAATCAGCCGTGGCCGCTTTTTCATAGCGACGCTGGCCCAGCATATGCTGATGCAAATCAGCGCTGAACGTGCCGGGCGCGGCTTCGAGATCGTCCTTTGCCCGGATCTTATTAACCTGCTCTTCAAGCTCAGTAACCTGTTGTTGCAGATGTAAATTCGCCGACCCGCTATCCATACTGTGACGACGCCCGCCAGGCCGCCCGGCCTGGTGAGCCTCTCCGCTGCGCAACGGCGTAGTGCTTTCCTCACGTAACCTGTTTCCCTGGCTCGGGTTTTGGTATGGCCTTAGCTGGCCGGAAACGAATTTCATAAGTTCACCTTATTTTCTAAAGCGCTTTAGTGGCGACGTGAAACTTATGGTTCCTTACAACGATTGCTCCGCCCGGGTTGCTGGCCATTCCATTATTTTACGGGAACCGTTAACGCGTTAAGGACACTAAAGCCCCCTCATATCACATCACTTTTATTGAGGAAGACGCGTGCAGGTTAATCGTTCAGGCATATCGGCGCCCGCTCTGGCTACAGAGCAGAATAAACAGGCAGCCTCTGCAACCCGCCATTTACAAGGGCCGCTAAACGGCTTGCATCATGGCGCGGCTGGCAATTAAAGGAAGCGTTGCCCCTGACAACCTTCGGCAAGGATTGTTGGGGATGGGACAGGTCGCCTTGCTTAAAGGAGATAATCAGCAGATGGAGACAGGTGGATGCGGCCCCCGTATTGGCGTAGGCATCACTTATCGTTCTCGTGACGGGGAAACAAGCGGGTTGCTTGCTCATCTGCAACCGGAAGCGGATATCAAAGATTTTGCTGCCAACGTCCGCCAGGCGTTCGACGATCATTTTGAATCTGAAATTAATCTCACGCTGGCTACCGTTCTCGACAAAGATCCGGCCGTTGCCGACCAGCAGCAAACCCGTTTAGCAGCGCTTCAGCAAAATCTCAGGTCGCAATATGATTATCTGGATCTGGACGACGATAACGTCCATGTTTCTACCGCGCACTCTGCGCTTTCCATCGATCTGGCAGCCAATGAAATAAAAACCAGCCAGGAGACAAAAAAGGATTTCAGCACCGCTGATATGGACTACATGCGCGATCATATGCTGAATGACAGCAGGACGCTGCGCTACTTCACCGAGCCATCCGGGCAGCATTAATAACGCGCGATTAAAACTTTTCGGACGTGCTATATGGGCGCGTCCCAATTTATGCTGCATCAGCCATAACGCTGTCACACAGATGTTTAAACATACTGGCTGAAATAAAGGGATGTTCGGATTGCCTGAGCATTTATATTTTTCGCCGCAGAGGAGAAGTACGCTATGCCGTTACCCGCCATCCACCGCATTGTTACCGGACACGACGCCAAAGGAAAATCAACGATTTATAGCGAGGGTTCGCTGCCTTCGGTCATTGAGACGGAAGCGATCCCGGGGCTGATTTTTCACGAGGTCTGGGAAACGTCGGCATCGCCCGCGCCGGTTAATAACGATCCGGATCCCACTAGCGGACCGGTAATGCACAACGCGCCAACCAACGGCACGCGTATTCGCTTCGTCGATCTGCCGCCCGATGCCTCTTATCTGGATCAGGAAGATAACCGCATTAAAGATCTTTTTGAACAGGTTAACTATACCGACGGGCTGACGGTAAAAGCCGATTCGCCCCACCCCATGATGCACCGCAGCGAGGCGGTCGATTATTGCGTGATCGTACACGGCGAAGTTTATCTCGTGCTTGATGACTCAGAGGTGCTGCTCAGGCCCGGCAGCGTAGTTGTACAGCGGGGCACTAATCATGCGTGGTCCAACCGATCGCAGGAGTCCTGCCGTATCCTGTTCGTTCAGCTTGATGGTCGTTACGACCCGGCTCTGGCGGCACAACTGGCGGGAAAATAATATAGGTTACGACCCGGCGTTGGCGGCCCAACCGGCCGGGAAATAATGTAGTTAAGGCTGCCAGAGATATTTTACGGCCAAAGTGGCGATATTTGTGGGCGCTGGAATTTGTATTCGTAATGCGGGCAGTCTTAACGATGATACTGCCCGCCATGCTGATATTCCAATTGCTTTTCAGACCGGTTTCCGCCGGGGCGATAACGCCCATATGTTAGCGCGATGCCTCCCGCCAGCCGCCGCCCAGCGCGGCGATCAGCTGCACGCTGGCGACCCACTGCGTGCTTTGCAACGACAGCAGGCTCTGCTGCTGGCTCAGGCTGCTGTTTTCAGTGGTGGCGACATCCAGATAGTCAATCATCCCCGCTTCATACTGGTTACGCGTGACGCGGGCCGACTCCTGCGCCGCCGAGGTGGCGTTTTGCTGCGCCACGATTTCGTTTTGCAGCGTGTGCAGCTCCACCAGGTAGTTTTCCACCTCCTCAACGCCGGTCAGCACCGCCTGGCGATAGCTGGCCACATCGGCGTTATAGGCCGCTCTCGCCTGCTCCACTTTCGCCGAGGTGGCGCCAAAGTCCAGCAGCGTGCCGCTGAGCGACGGCCCGAGCGACCAGACGCGATTCGGCAGCGACAGCAAATTATGCAGCGCCGAGCTGGTAAAGCCGCCGGTGGCGCTCAGCGTGAGGTCGGGATAGTAGCCTGCGATCGCCACGCCAACGGCGGCATTGGCCGCTGCCACAGTGCGTTCTGCGTAAGCGATATCCGGGCGGCGCTCAAGCAGCGTCGAGGGCACGGCCTGCGGGATGGCGGGCAGCGTGGCGGTCATCGCTTTCGTTACCGGCAGGCTGAATTCCGCCGGCGTTTTACCGAGCAGGATAGCGATAGCGTGTTCGGTTTGCGCCCGCTGCCAGCTGAGGTCGAGCGCCGAAGCCCGCGAGGTTTCCAGCTGCATTTGCGCCTGCGCGAGCGTGGCGCGAGACTCGCTGCCAGCCTGATATTTATTCTCAATAATAGTCAGGTAGCGCTGGTAAGCCTCAACGCTTTGCTGATACAGCACGATCTGCTGGTCCATAATGCGCAGCTGAAAATAATCCTGCGCCAGCTCGGACTGGGCGCTGAGGGTGATATTCGCCAGCTCCGCCTCGCTGGCCTGCGCGCTGGCTTTGTTCTCTTCCAGCGTGCGCCGCAGCTTGCCCCAGATATCCACTTCCCAGCTGGCGCTGGCCTGTAGCGAATGGCTGTCGCTGGCGGTGCGCTGGCCCGTGCCCGTCGAAGCGCTGCCGCTGCGCGTTGAGGAACCGCTATAGGTCGCACCGGGCAGAAGGTCAGAGCGCGCTTCACTGACCAGCGCCCTGGCCTGGCGATACTGCGCTTCATACTGCGCCACGTTCTGGTTTGAAACGGCAACCTGCCGCAGCAGACCGCTCAGCGTATTGTCATGATAGACCGACCACCAGTCGCCTTTGCTTTGTGCATCCTGCGGTGCGGCCTCGCGCCAGCCCTGCGCTTCTTTATAGTGCGCGGGCACGTTCACCGCCGGACGATGGTAATCGGGGCCGACGGCGCAGCCGCTCAGCAGCAGCGCCAGGAAAACAGGCGCGAGCCTGGAACTTGTCCTTTGCCCGGACAGAAACGGTAATTTTTTCATTGTCATTATTTAAGCTCTGAGGCGCGCCCACTGACGTTTAGCGGCGCGGCTGGCACGATCGAGATAGAGGTAAACCACCGGCGTGGTAAACAGCGTTAACAACTGGCTCAGCGCCAGGCCGCCGGCGATAGCCAGGCCCAGCGGACTGCGCAGATCGGCGTCGCCGCCGCTGCCCAGCGCCAGCGGCAGCGCGCCGAAAAAGGCGGCCAGCGTGGTCATCATAATGGGCCGGAAGCGCATCAGGCAGGCCTGCACAATCGCCTGCTGCGGCGTCATGCCCTGCTTGCGTTCCGCCGCCAGCGCGAAGTCGATCATCATAATGGCGTTCTTTTTTACGATGCCGATCAGCAGCAGGATGCCGATCAGTGCGATCACCGTTAGCTGCGTGCCGGTCAGCAGCAGCAGCAACAGCGCGCCAACGCCCGCGGACGGCAGCGTGGAAAGGATGGTCAGCGGATGAATATAGCTTTCATAAAGCATCCCCAGCACGATATAGACGGCCGCCAGCGCGGCAAGGATCAGCCACGGCATAGAGGCGGTGAGATCGCCAAAGGCTTTCGCCGTGCCCTGAAAACCGGCCTGAATATCGCCCGGCAGCGCAATTTTCGCCATCGCGGCTTTAATCAGTGCCGAAGCCTGCTCCAGCGAAACGCCGTCCGCCAGGTTAAAGGCAATCGTGCTGGTGGCCGACTGGCCCTGATGCGCCACCGACAGCGGCGCGTTGGCGCCGCTGAAGCGGGCGAAAGCCGAAAGCGGCACCTGGTCGCCGGCATCGTTAATCACATACAGCTTGTTAAGCGTTTCCGGATCGCGCGTCCACGCATTCTGCAATGACATCACCACATGATACTGATTAAGCGTCTTGTACAGCGTGGCGACCTGGCGCTGCGCAAACGAATTATTCAGCAGCGTATCGACCATCTCCACGTTGACCCCCAGCCGTTTGGCGCGATCGCGATCGATCGTGACCATTACCTCCTGGCCGCCGGTTTGTGAGTCGGAATCGACGCTGGTCAGCTGTGGGATCGCCTCCAGCGCGGCCTTGACCTTCGGCGTCCAGACACGCAGCGTCTCCAGATTGTCAGCCTGAAGGCTGTACTGATAGCTGGCGTTGGCGCTGCGGCCGCCGATATGAATATCCTGCGCCGCCATCAGAAACAGCTCCACGCCCGGCACGTTGCGCGTTTTGCCGCTCAGCCGGTTGGCGACTTCCGTCGCCGTCGCGTCACGTTGGTCGAAGTCTTTCAGATGCACGAAAAAGTTGGCGGTGTTGCGCGAACCGAACGCGCCGCTGCCCATTGACGACATCACGCCGTCCACCGCCGGATCCTGCTGGATCAGTCTGGCGAACGCCTCCATTTTCGGCTTCATCGCCTGGAAAGAGACGTTTTGATCGGCGCGCAGCATCCCCATCAGCAGACCGGTATCCTGATTGGGGAAAAAGCCTTTCTGCACCACCGAATAGAGAAACAGATTGAGGATCACCGTCAGCATCAAGCTAAACAGCGTCAGCCGCTGATGGCGCATCACCCAGTTCAGCCCGCGGGCGTAGGCGGCCAGCAGACGATTAAGGCCGTTTTCGATCCACTGATAAAGCGGATGCGGCCGCGCGGTGACGCCGGGTTTACGCTTCAGCAGCCGCGAACAGAGCATCGGCGTGAGGCTGAGCGACACCAGCATAGAGATAATCAGCGAAACGGTCAGCGTCACCGCAAACTCGCGAAACAGGCGGCCAACGATGCTGCCCATCAGCAGGATCGGGATAAACACCGCCACCAGCGACAGCGTCATCGACAGCACGGTAAAGCTCACCTCGTTCGCGCCTTTCAGCGCGGCGCGCACCGGGCTTAGCCCCTCTTCTATATAGCGCGTGATGTTTTCCAGCACCACGATGGCGTCGTCCACCACAAAGCCGGTGGCGATGATCAGCGCCATCAGCGACAGGTTATCCAGGCTGTAGCCGAGCAAATACATCACCGCACAGGTGCCCACCAGCGAAACGGGCAGCGCCAGCGCGGGAATGGCCACCGCCTGCAAATTGCGTAAGAAAATAAAGACCACGCCAATCACCAGCGCGATGGCGATCAGCAACGTTTCTTCGGTGTCATAAAGGGACGCGCGCACGTTGGGAGAGCGGTCAACCACGATTTTCAGCGAGACGTCGGCCGGCAGGTTTTCCTCCAGCGCCGGCAGCTGCGCTTTGATGGCATCAATGGTTTGCAGCATATTGGCGCCCGCCTGGCGCGTGACGCCGATCATCACCGACGGCGAACCGTTGAAGTAACCGACGTTGTACTGGTCCTCTACCGAATCGTAAACGGTGGCGATGTCGCTGAGGCGGATAGCGCGGCCGTTCTGGTAGCTGACCACTAAATCGCGGTACTGCTTTGCGCCGTCCAGCTGGCTGTTACCGTCAATCACCCAGCTCTGGTTAGCGCCCTGCAACATCCCTTTCGGCAGATTGCTGGTGCTGTTGGCGATGGCGGCGCGCACCGTATCCAGCGAGATCCCGGCATGGGCCAGCATTTGCGGCTGTAGATCTATTCTGACCGCCGGCAGCGCGCTGCCCATCAGCGAGACGTCGCCGACGCCCTGCACCTGCGCGATTTTCTGGTCGATTTTGCTCTCGGCGATATCGTACAGCTCGCCCTTGGAGCGAGTGGTGGACGTCAGCGCCAGCATCACAATCGGCGCGTCGGACGGGTTGGCTTTACGATAGGTCGGCAGCGACGGCATGCTGCTCGGCAGCAGGCTGCGCGAGGCGTTGATCGCCGCCTGTACATCCCGCGCCGCGCCGTTGATGTCGCGGGTCAGCTCAAACTGCAAAATGATATTGCTGGAGCCCTGCGAGCTGCTGGAGGTCATCTCGGTAATGCCCGCGATTTGCCCCAGCGCGCGCTCCAGCGGCGTGGCGACCGTGGCCGCCATCGTCTCCGGGCTGGCGCCCGGCAGGCTGGCGGAAACCATAATGGTCGGGAAATCGACCTGCGGCAGCGGCGCGACGGGCAGCAAACGATAGCCCAGCGCGCCCAGCAGCAGCAGCGCCAGCGTTAACAGCAGCGTGGTAACGGGCCGGAAGATAAAAAAGCGCGTAATCATTTAGCCGCCCGCATTCTGCGGCGTGCCCGCCCGGCCAGGCGATCGAACCACAGGTAGATCACGGGTGTGGAGAACAGCGTCAGCACCTGGCTGAAGATCAGGCCGCCGACAATCACCAGCCCCAGCGGCTGGCGCAGTTCAGCGCCCGAGCCGGAGGCCAGCATCAGCGGCAGCGCGCCAAGCAGCGCCGCCATGGTGGTCATCAGGATCGGGCGGAAGCGCAGCAGACAGGCCTGATGGATCGCTTCCCGCGGGCTGAGGTGCTGCTTTTTCTCCGCATCCAGCGCAAAGTCGATCATCATAATCGCGTTCTTTTTCACAATGCCGATCAGCAATATCACCCCAATCAGCGCAATCAGGCTGAATTCCGTGCCCGCCAGCAGCAGCGTCAGCAGCGCGCCGACCGCCGCCGACGGCAGCGTGGAGAGAATGGTCACCGGATGAATAAAGCTTTCATAAAGAATGCCCAGCACCACGTACATGGTCAGCAGCGCGGCCAGGATCAGCCACAGCGTGTTGCCGGTAGCGTTCTGGAAAGCTTCGGTTTCGCCCTGATAGCGCAGCGTCATGCTGGACGGCACCTTCAGGCTTTGCTGCGTCTCCGCTATCGCCTTTTGCGCCTCTTCCAGCGAGTAGCCGTCGTTGAGATTGAACGAGACGGTCACCGCCGGGAACTGGTTCAGCCGCATATGCACCAGCGAGCCGATGCGCTGATGAATGGTGGCGACTGAGGTCAGCCGCACCATGCCGCCGCTGCTGGTTGAAGAAGCGCTGTCAGACGAGCTGCTGTCGGTATCGCTTGAGGTGCCGCTGCTCGTGGAGGTGGTCGAGGACGAAGCGGCAGCCGCCAGCCAGATGTCGTTAAACGAGGCCGGAGACTGCTGATACTGCGGCGCGACCTCCAGCACCACCCGGTACTGATTCGACTGGGTAAAAATGGTGGAGACCAGCCGCTGGCCGAAAGCGTTATACAGCGCGGTATCCACGTCGGCGGCGGTAATGCCGTAACGCGCCGCCGCATCGCGGTTCAGTTCGACCCAGGCGACCTGCCCCTGATCCTGCAAATCGCTGACCACCGAGCTGAACTCCGGCCGTTTTTCCAGCGCGGCCACCAGCTTCGGCGTCCAGGCGACCAGGTTCTCGCTGTCGGCGTCGTCCAGCGAGAACTGATAGCGATCCGGCGTGACCCGATCGTTGACCGTCAGATCCTGCGCGGCCTGCATATAAAGCTGAATGCCCGGCACGCTGCGGGTCGCCTGTTGCAGTTCGGCAATCACCTGGTCGGCCCGCTCGTCGCGCTGGTCAAACGACTTCAGGTTGATTTGCAGCCGCCCGCTGTTCAGGCTGGTATTGTTGCCGTCGATGCCGATAGTGGAAGAAAGACTCGCCACCGCCGGGTTCTTCAGCACGATAGCCGCCAGCTGCTGCTGCCGCTTCGCCATTTCACCAAAAGAAACGTCCTGAGAAGCCACGGTCACGCCCTGGATTAACCCGGTATCCTGCGCCGGGAAAAAGCCTTTGGGAATAACCAGATAGAGCAGCGCGGTCAGCGCCAGCGTCGCCAGCGCCACCAGCAGCGTCAGGCGCTGATGGTTAAGCACTATCGTCAGCAGGCGATCGTAACCGGCCACCAGCTTATCGAAGAACTGACCGCCCTTGCGGTAAAAGCGGCTCTGCTTCTCTTCCGGGATATGGCGCAGCAGACAGGCGCAAAGCATCGGCGTAAGCGTCAGCGAAACCAGCATCGAAACCAGAATCGACACCGCCAGCGTAATGGCGAACTCGCGAAACAGCCGTCCGACCACGTCGCCCATAAACAGCAGCGGGATCAGCACCGCAATCAGCGAAAAGGTCAGCGAGATAATGGTGAAGCCAATCTGCGCCGAGCCTTTCAGCGCCGCCTCCATCGGCGTTTCGCCCTGCTCCAGCCGCCTTGAGATATTTTCCACCACTACGATAGCGTCATCAATAACGAAACCGGTGGCGATAGTCAGCGCCATCAGCGACAGGTTATTCAGGCTGAAGCCCGCCAGATACATCACGCCAAAGGTGCCGACCAGCGACAGCGGCACCGCCACGCTCGGGATCAGCGTCGCCGCGACGTTGCGCAGAAACAGAAAGGTCACCATCACCACCAGCGCAATCGACAGCATCAGCTCAAACTGCACGTCGCTGATGGAGGCGCGAATGGTCTGGGTGCGGTCGGAGAGGATCTGCACTTTTACCCCGTCCGGCAGCGCGGCCTGGAGCGTCGGCAGCTGCTTTTTAATGTTGTCCACCACCGCAATCACGTTGGCGCCGGGCTGGCGCTGGACGCTAATCACAATCGCCGGGCTGTTGTTGGCCCAGGCCGACTGATAGCTGTTTTCCGCCGCCTCTTCGATATGGGCGATATCCTTCAGCCGCAGCGCCGCGCCGTTCTGATATGTAAGGATCAGGTTGCCGTATTCCTCTGCGGTGCGCAGCTGGTCGTTGGCGTCGATGGTTATCGAATGGTATTTGCCGTCGAAACCGCCTTTCGAGCCGTTGACGTTGCTGTTGCTAATCAGCGTATTGACGTCTTCCAGCGTCAGCCCGTGCGCCGCCAGCGCTTTGGGATCCATCTGCACGCGGATAGCGGGCTGATGGCCGCCCGCCAGCGTCACCATGCCGACGCCGGAGATTTGCGACAGCTTCAGCGCGACGCGGGTGTTGACCAGGTCCTGGACTTTAATCAGCGGCAGCGTATCCGAGCTGGCCGCCAGCGTGATCACCGCCGTATCCGCCGGGTTCACCTTTTTATAGGTTGGCGGATTAGGCAAGTCGGAGGGCAGCAGGCTGTTGGCGGCGTTGATCGCCGCCTGCACTTCCTGCTCCGCCACGTCCAGCGACAGATCCAGCGAGAACTTCAGCGTGATCACCGACGAGCCGCCCGAGCTGCTGGAGGCCATCTGGCTCAGGCCCGCCATCTGCCCCAGCTGCCTTTCCAGCGGCGCGGTAACGCCCGATGCCATAACATCCGGACTCGCGCCCGGATAGAGCGTGGTGACCTGAATGGTCGGATAATCCACCTGCGGCAGCGCGGAGGTCGAAAGAAACTTATAGGCGAAAACGCCGGAGATCAGCACGCCGATCATCAGCAGGATAGTGGCGACCGGACGCGCGATAAAAATGCGGGACGGATTCATTGCGCTTTCGCTTTGTCGCTGGCGGCCGGGGTTTCATCAGCCGTAACCACAGAGACTTTACTGCCGTTGCTTAGCCGATCGATGCCTACGGTAACGACCTGCTCGCCCGCCTTCACGCCTTCAGTAATCGCCTGCTGCGTGTCGCCCAGCGTCGGCCCGGTTTTCACCGCGCGGCGCGTAACCGTTTTATCGCTGCCGATCACGTAGACGAAGCTGCCGTCGCTGCTGAGCTGCAACGCCTGCGCCGGGATCACGGTCGCCTGCTTCAGGGTGCCGGTTTGCAGCCGTAGATCCACAAACTGGTTGGGATAGAGCGCCTCGTCCTGATTGTCGAACAGCGCTTTCAGCTCGACCGTGCCGGTAGCGGTGTCGATCTGGTTGCTGATAAACCGCACGCTGCCGGAAGCCAGCGCCTTATCGCCATCCTGATCGAACGCGGTTGCCGGCAGCGTCTGCCCGTTGTGCAGCGCCTTAATCAGCGTGGGAATGTTGCTTTGCGGAACGCTGAAAGTTACGGCGGCGGGCTGCATCTGGGTAATGGTCACCAGGCCGGTGGTGTCGCTGCTCTGCACCATATTGCCTTCGTCAACCAGGCGCAGGCCAACGCGCCCGGAAACCGGCGCAGTGATGCGTGCAAATTCAATATTCAGCTTTGCCGAGGCGATTTGCGCCTGGTCGGCTTTTACCGCCCCGCGATACTGCCCCACCGTGGCGGCCTGCGTATCCAAATCCTGGCGGGCTAAAGAGTCCTGCGCATAGAGCTTGCGGTAGCGCGCCAGCGTCAGCTCCGCGCTTTGCAGCAGCGCCTGGTTCTGGCTGAGATCGCCCTGGTACTGCGCCAGCGTGGCCTCATAGCTGCGTGGATCGATCTGCGCCAGCAGCTGGCCGGCTTCGACCTGCTGCCCTTCCGTAAAGTAAACCTTCATCAGCTGCCCGTCCACGCGGCTGGTAACGGTAACGGTAGCATTAGGGATCACCGTGCCGAGCGCGGTCAGGTAAACCGGTACGTCGGCGGTGGTAACCAGCCCGGCGTGAACCGCTACCGGGCCGGCCATCATCATGCCGGGGCCGCCTGGCCTGCCCGCGCCGCTGCCGTGCGGCCAGAAACGCCAGACCAGCAAAATGGCCAGAATAATAAGAGCGGCAAGGATAAGTTTGCGACGGAAGGGTTTTGCTGTTGTAGAGGTCATGAGGCTCAGTCGGATCAAATAAAACAAAGAAGCGGCAGCATCTCGTCACCGCCAGAAAAAAGCAGGTCATCTGACCCGGCGGTATTATGATTGAGCAGGCTGATTAAATTCCATGCTCAGAACGTAAGGTTTCTGTTAAGGGTGGTTTACAAGTCTCAGCCGTCGAATTCAGGCCGCCGCGTTATTGCCATCTGCCGTCAGGGCGTAGGCATTTTAAGCACGGGCGAAAAAAAAGCTGGCAGCAAGGCCAGCTTCTGTCATTGTCGCGCCGCGATTAAAAGGCGATATCCACGCCGCCGCGGAAGACCGACTCGTCGCCTTTCTCCGCCACGTGCTTGTCCACTCGCAGGAACAGGCGCGCATCTTTCGCTTTGCCTACGTCCAGCCGCATCCCGTACCACTGAGAATCCCTGTCCAGCGTCATGCCCGGAATGGCGAAGCTGTCGCCTTCAGAACCGGTGCCTATCCAGCGGGCGTTCACATCCAGCGACGGATTGGTAAAGGCGTGCTGGTGCTCGCCGTAGACGGAAAGCAGCGACCACCATTGATCGACCTCAAGCAGAGGCGCGCTCAGGTTAAGGCCGGTGAGGCCAACGGTGCGGCTGTAACGGGCACTGTCGCCTTGCAGTCCCAGCGCGCCGGCCTCATCGTTAAAGCCGCCGGTATAGAGCTGGCTCAGCTTCATGCCGACATAAGGTTGCAGCGTCAGCCTGTCGTCCAGCGACCAGCGGTAGCCGGTTTTGACCAGCGCCTGCCAGCTGTCGTTGCGCGTTTCTGATGAAGATGAACGCACGCCGTTCAGCAGCAGCACGCGATCGAGATCGGTCTCGCCATGCTGATAGCTCAGGTTGCCCTGCCAGAACCATTCCGGCGTTACGGCATACTGTCCATAAAGCATAACGCCCTGCAAACTGTTGGTGCTGTTGCCGCCGCTGCCTTCGTAGCTGGCCCGGATTTCGCTATCGGTGACGGCCGCGCCTACCCGCAGTCCCGGCACGTCGAAACTGCTGTCCACGCCAATCGCAGTAGTGTTGGTGCGGTAGTGGCTGCCCAGATAACCATCCTGCTGCAAATCGCCGTGCAGCGTGCCCGTTTCCGCCCACATGCCGTAAGGCTTTTGCCGCGCCGGATCGAGGCGGTTATTCAGCAGCTGGTTCTGGTAATCCAGGCTGTTGAAGAGAATAGCATTGCCGCTGGCGTGTGCCTGGCCGGAAAGCGAATCCAGCACCGCTTCAGCCGCCGCGCCGCTGCCGATACGCTGGAAAGCCGCCGCATCCTGCAACAGTTCGGTTTGCTGCGCGGAAAGGCCCGACTGCGTCGACAGCCTGTCGGCCGCCTGCAACGCCCGCTCGACGTTGGCGGCGCTTTGCAGCGTTGCTTTGCCGGTCAGTCCCGCCGCCTGGGCCGCCTGAACGGTATTCACTCGCTGAAAATGTCCGGTAACGCTGTTGGCGCTGTAGGCCACCGTGCCTTTCAGGAAGACGCCGGTATCCACGCTGGCGAACTGCCCGCTGATGCCCTGTCCGCTTTCCAGCAGCGATTCGTTGGTCTGCACAATATAGGTATCGGAAGGCAAGGTAACCTGAAGCGCGCCATTGAGCGTCGCCGGGCCTGCAACCGTCAGCGGCTGAGAGAGCGTTATCCGCAGCGTGCCGTCGGCGCTTTGCTGATAGCTGCCGACCACGCGCAGCCCGCCAGCGGCGGTGGTTACCACCGTGCCCTGGTTGCTCAGATTACCGTTGATCCGGCCCGAGCCTGCCAGCAGCCCGCTGCCCGTTACGCGCACGTCGCTGGCGACGCTGCCGTCGATAAACAGACTGTTGCTTTCCACCCGTGTTGCGCCGGTGTAGGTGTTATTGCCGCTCAGCGTCAGGCTGCCGCCCGCGTTGCTGGCGCCGCTGACAATCAGGCCGCCGCTGCCGCTGATATCGTTGGCAAACACGTAGCTGCCGTAGGTCAGCGCGGCGGTAAAGTCATCGCCATAAAACATCCCCGGGCCTCGTAACGCCTTATCGACATTCACATTTCCCCAGCCGAAGGTGTTGTTATAGGGCCGCCCGTTGGCGGTGTCCTGGCTGACGCCCGCCACGGCATCGCTGTGGTAATCCGCCGTCGTCAGCAAAGTTTGCTGAAGGTTGTAGCCGGTCATCCACGGAAACTGCGCCGACACACGGGATGCCGCGCCGGTCACGCGAGGTGCGGCGAAAGAAGTGCCGTATTTGCGACCCAGCGTGCCGTTGTCCTGCAGGTAATCCGCATAGCCGGGCGCGGCCAGACACCAGGCGGCGACATCGCCACAGGCGTCAAACACAAACAGCTCCGGCGGACGGCTGCCCTGCGCCACGGTATAGCCAGGCACATAGCCGGTCACGGCGATCAGCCCTTTTTGCAGGCTGGGGTCATTGTAGATTAAAGGGATCTGCGCGTTCGGCGAAGGCGTAGACGTCCCGTTGTTGCCGGTCACCACTACGCCCAACGCGTTAGCGCTGACGATGCTGCTCAGGCTGTCACGCAGCAGATCGTAACGCCCGCTGGTTCTGGCGCTTTGCTGCTGTGCCGTAGTAGCCAGTCGCTCGCCGGAAGCATAAGACATGTTAATTATTTTTACGCCGTTATTGAGCAGCCCGCTGATAGCCTTTTGCGTATCCTGGTAATAAAAAAGGTTATTACTGGAAGCCTGCGCTATCCATAAATCGCTGTCCGGCGCCACGCCGCCGGCAAACGCCCCGCTGGCCAGGCCGGCCGCCGTCAGCGCCACCAACGTGCCGTGCCCTGCCTGACCGTTATTATCGTTCAGGGTCTGGCTGCCGCCGGAAAGATAAGAGGCGAAATGGACATTGTCGTAGTTGATGTCAGAACGACCGGCCGCCAGGCCCGAATCGACAATACCGACTTTAACCTTGCCGTAGGTAACGACTGGCGAAACCGGCATCGGCTCTGGGGTTGGCGCCGAATCGGTAGTCGGCGTCGTCTCGGCTACGGGTTCGGTTGTCGGCGTTGGCGTCGGCGTCGGCGTTGGCGCGGGATTGTTTACAGGCGCCGGCGCCATGTTCAGCGTTTCGCCACCACCACCGCCGCCGCCACCACCACCACCACATCCGACAAGTAATAACGTACTGATTAAAACGGCCAGCACCGATAGCTGAGAAGGTGCCGGAAAGTCAGGAGTCGATCTGATAATGTGCACGAATGTCCTCTTGGATCGTATGAAAGTAGAGCCATCCATGCTTTGATATAAACAGTTTAGATCTTATCTGGAGATATAACAGATATTGATATTTTAATAGATCACACAATTTCCAATTGTCAGAATAGCTGATGTTTAACAGAGGTATTTGTGCGTTAAAGCCGGAGCGGATGACGGGAGGCTAAGATAAAAAAAGCCCACGCGCTGGCGTGGGCTTCTTGTTGACGGCGGCCTCAGATATTGGACAGTATCAGGTGCCGCTGTGCGTGGAGTAGAGCGCGTCCGGTGCCACGTTCATATGCTTGAGCACGGGGCCGATAATATTGCCGAAGACCGGCGCGGCGACCGAGCCGCCAAAGTGATCCCCTGCCGTCGGGTGGTTGATCATAATCACCAGCGCGACCTGAGGATTACTGGCTGGCGCTACGCCCGCGGTATAGTTGATATAGCCGCCGTCATATTTACCGCTCGAGCCCATTTTTTCGGCCGTTCCCGTTTTAATTGCCAGTCGATAGCCCGGTACCGCCGCGCGCACGCCGCTGCCGCCGGGCAGCGCGTCGCTTTCCATCATATGGACCACCGAGCGCACGATATCTTCGTCTGCTACCCGCGTGCCGATCACGGGCGGCGTCACTTTGGTAATCGAAAGCGGACGATAAACGCCGAAAGATCCCAGCGTGGCGTATTCACGCGCTATTTGCAGCGGCGTGACGCGCAGACCATAGCCAAAGGAGAAAGTGGCCCGTTCGATATCGGCCCAGCGTTCACGGTGCAGCGGGAAGTAGCCTACGCTTTCGCCGGTCAGCCCCAGGCCGGTGGGTTTCCCCAGGCCAAAAGAGTGGAAGGTGTTGACCAGCACTTCAGCGGGCATCGCCAGCGCGATATGCGATACGCCGATATCGCTCGATTTTTGCAGGATGCCGGTCATGGTCAGTCGCGGCCAGTGGCCCACGTCGCGGATCAGGTGGCCGTTAACGCGATAAGGCGTGGTATCCAGCACGGAATCCGGGCGCACCAGCTTGCGCGCCAGCCCTTCCATCACCACCAGCGGTTTTACCGTTGAGCCGGGTTCATAGCTGTCGTTAATGGCCGCATTACGCATCTGGTCAGGCGAAACGTTGCTGAAATTATTGGGATTATAGGAAGGATAAGACGCCATCCCCAGAATTTCGCCGGTATCGACTTTAACCAGCACCGCCGCGCCGGAATCGGCTTTGTTCAGCAGTACGCCATCGCGCAGCTTAGTGTACAGGGTGTACTGATCGAATTTATCGATGCTGAGCTGCACCGTCGGCGGCTGGCGAGGCGGCTCATAGTTAATCATGGCGATAATATTGCCGTGGGCATCCTGACGATATTTCTCTACGCCTGCCGTGCCCTGCAACACCTTATCAAAACCTTTTTCCAGCCCGTTCAGGCCGCTATTGTCCGCGCCGACAATGCCGAGCAGCGGCGCAGTCGCCTCGCTCATCGGATAGAAGCGGCTGTCGTCATAGACGGTGGAAATGCCGGAAAGATGCAGTTTGGCGATATCTTTAGCGATACCCAGCTCGATTTTATGGCCCAGGTAAAGAAAGCGACGGTTGGGATTGGCTTTGATCTGCCGGGCGATCTCTTCAGGTCGCTGATCCAAAGCGTTAGCCAGATATTCCCATTTCGCGCTGGTAAAATCGGGATTGGCTTCCAGCACGCGCTGCGGATCGGCAATAATATCGCGCGAGGGCACGCTCAGCGCCAGCGCTTCGCCGTTACGATCCAACAGCGTGCCGCGATTAGTCGGAATAGTGACCGTGCGCAGCGAGCGCTCGTCCGCCTGTTTTTCCAGCATAGGATGATTAATCAGCTGCAAATCCCCTACCCAGAGCAACAGCAGCAGCATGGAAACGAACACGCCAAGACAAATCAGGCGAAAGCGAACGGGATGAAACGGCTCCTGGTCTTTAGCCAGTGATTTCTTTAAGCGGGGCATGGCTCTTCTGTCGGCGAATAGCGGATAACTGACCGGGAGTTATACAAAAAATGCAGGGGTGATAACAGGAAAACTGTGTTTCAGATCGTGATTATTGCCGTGCGGTTTAGCAAAAGCGTCAGATAAAAAAAACCTGCGCATCTGCGCAGGTCGGTGAAACAAAGTTATTTTGATGTTCACCCATCAATACCTCTGGGACATAAACTGTAGCAACCGGGCCAGCCTGCTCGCCAGCCCACATTCGCAACAGTTACCCGCAAAATGTAACCAGCCATGTGATTTCTATGTGTTTTTGCAACGTTAGTGGGTTGCTGAAAGCTACATCCCGCCTTAGCGGGATGACTGCCGGACTCAGGAAGGAAAGAGAATTTTCAGGATAGCTGGCAGAGTGGGTATGATCTGGGCAAAAATCACGGCGCTGACGCACCAAAAAATAATTGCGTTTTTTGCATCGCTAATTGCCACGTTCAACTTGCGAACCTCTTCTAAAGGGGTGCTGTTATCCCCTTTCAGTTCGTCTCTGAAAACGCCGGGATCCTGCTTTGTCATATAGTTCGACTTGATGACGGCAATATCAATCCGAATGCCCGCTACGTCTTCTTCCAGCTTCCTTACAAGATTTCGCATATTTCCCCCTCTGCCGCCGCTTTTTTCCCAATAGCCGGGAAACGGCACCGCATCCCTTTCAGTTCCATACATAATTTATCCCTCCCTGATAGCTATATCATGGCTATTTTTTAGCCAGACGGCGGGCAACCGGATGATAATCCCTTGAAAGCTTTCAAAACTGCCATCCACTCCAGGACAGCAGAAACGATCTTTACGGTTTTTATCTGTATTGCCCGGTCTGTCAGCAGGCTAATTTTTAATCTTTTTCACTCCATTATCAACAATTATTGGCACTATCAGAGTGGTGCCCGTTTTGTTGCTGGCATCAGACTTCCGTCGCCTTGCAGATTTCTACCAGGCAGCTCATGGCGTTTGGCCCCTGCGTCAGCGAAGAGGTGCCGATATCCAGCGTCAGCACGTTGGGATTGCCCGCCTGGTCATACGGCAGCCAGGCTTTGCCAAAGCCCGGATCGAACCAGGCGCCGGTGGCGATCAGCACCACGCTGCGGCTGACGCCGTCCGTAAGCCTGACGCCAGCCAGCATCCGCCCGCGATCGTTGCTGACCTCAATGGTGTCGCCATCGGCAATCCCGCGCGTTTCGGCATCTTCCGGATGCATCCACAGCGTTTCCCTTCCGGCCGTTTTGTTAGCCTGCACCGTCGGCGTCGCATCCATCTGGCTGTGCAGTCGATCGCCAGGCTGCATGGAGATCATATGCAGCGGGAAGCGCTGGCGGATTTCCGCTCCCAGCCACTCCTGCGGCGGCTGCCATTCCGGATGCGGCGCAAAATCCACCAGGCCAAAGCCCGCAATGGTTTCGCTGAACAGCTCAATTTTGCCGCTGGCGGTCTGGATCGGGTTTTGCTGCGGATCCCGGCGAAAATCCTCCATAAAAATAAACGGCTTGTCGCCTTCTGGCACCTCCACGTAGCCCCGTTCCCAGAAAGTCTGGAAATCCGGCCAGTCGACGCCCCGACGCTGGTGCGCCACCCCGCACTGCTGGTAAAGGTGCTCAATCCACTGCGCTTCGTTCCGGTTTTCGGTAAAAGCGTCGCGATAGCCCAGGCGCTCCGCCAGATCGGCAAAAATATCAAAGTCGTTACGCGCCTGATGCTGCGGTTCGATCGCCTGATGCATAGCCAGCACAAAGCGGTCGCGGGACGAGCCGCCGATATCGTTGCGCTCCAGCGAGGTGGTCACCGGCAGCACGATATCCGCCATCTGCGCCGCAGGCGTCCAGACGATATCCTGCACGATAACCGTTTCCGGCTTCTGCCAGCCCTCGACCAGCCGGTTAAGCTGCTGATGATGATGAAACGGATTGCCGCCCGCCCAGTGGATCAGCTGAATATCGGGATAAGTATGGGTTTGGCCCTGGAAAGCGTATGGCTCGCCCGGATGCAGCAGCATATCGCTGATGCGCGCTACCGGGATCGCCTGGTCGGCAATGGGATTGACGCCGGTTGACATCATCGGTGCCGGCCCGTCAATGCGCGGGTTGCCCACGCTGTTCATGGAACCATGTCCAAAAGAGAACCCGGCGCCCGGCAGGCCCGGCTGGCCCAGCATCGACGAGAGCGCGATCATCATCCAGTAAGGCTGTTCGCCGCGATGGGCACGCTGCACGGAATAAGAACTGGTCATAAAACTGCGTTTGCCGATCAGCTGTCTGGCCAACAGTTCAATGCGCGCGGCCGGAATACCGGTGATCTCGCTGGCCCAGCGCGGGGTTTTTGCCACCCCGTCGCTGTCGCCCAGCAGATAGCCACGCAGCTGCGGATAGCCAACGCAGTGCGAAGCCAGAAAAGTGCGATCCGCCGCGCCCAGCCGCTCCACTTCGTACCCCAGCGCCAGCATCAGCGCCACGTCGGTATTAGGTCGGATCGGGATCCATTCGGCGTTAACAAATTCCGGGCAGTCATCCCGCATCGGGCTGATGTTGATCACCGGCGTGCCTTTGGCCGTCAGTTCAAGCAGCGCCGGTTTCAGGCTGTGCTGCCCTGCGCCGCCGGAGGCAACCTGGCCATTTTTCAGCGCCAGTCCGCCAAAGGCGACAAAAATTTCGCAATGTTCTACCACGCTCGGCCAGTCGGTAACGCGACCGGTCAACGGCATATAGGTGCCGATGATATAGGGCAGGAAAAACTGCGCGGCACCCCAGCTGTAGTTGCCCAGCTGATCGACGCCGCCGCCGCCGGTAAAGTAGAAGCGACGGATCAGCGTGCGGGCATGGTTAACGCGCCCCGCCGAAGACCAGCCGTAAGAACCGTTAAAAATACCGGCGGCGCCGTAGCGATCGCGCACCCGACGGTTTTCTTCCGCCACTAAATCCAGCGCTGTTTCCCAGTCCACCGCCACAAAATCTTCCCGTCCCCGCAGCGTACGGTCGCTTTTCTCGCGCGATTTAAGCCAGGAGCGGCGCACCATCGGCTGACGAATGCGCCGGTCGGAATAGACCAGCTCGGGAATAGTGTTAAGCATTGGCGACGGATCGCGATCGGCGAAAAAGGGTTCGCAGCGCTGCAGTTTGCCGTTTTCGACAACGGCGGTAAAGGCGCCCCAGTGGGCAAGATGCGGCACTTTTTTTAGAGTCATGGCAGGCAGTCCGGCTGGTGTTCGTGTCAGTCTACAGGCTACCATTTTTCCGGTGCGTTTCAGCAAACTTCTGTGCGGCCGATATGCGGTGGTAAAAGCCCGCTGACCCGGTGCCTGATGCGCTAAAAGCACATTACTGAAGCTGCTCTTTGCATATTTGCAGTGCCTGGACCTGCCGTGCTTTTACATCGAAAGCGGCAAAGCGTTAAGGGAAAGACGGCCCGGTAAAAGGATCCGCCGATAATACCTCGCCTTTTTCATCGGCTTTGCGACATTCACAGCATTCTGCCTGCTTGAAGTAGCTGGCAATTTCCGCAACACTGGAGCCATGTAAACGTTTACCCTGGAAGGCTTTGTCACTATGGCTACCATTAAGGATGTCGCCAGGCTGGCGGGTGTGTCCGTTGCTACGGTCTCTCGCGTAATTAATAATTCGCCTAAAGCCAGCGACGCTTCTCGCCAGGCCGTTAACAGCGCAATGGAAGAGTTGCAGTATCATCCCAACGCTAACGCGCGCGCGCTGGCGCAGCAGTCAACGGAAACCATGGGGCTGGTCGTCGGCGACGTTTCCGATCCCTTTTTCGGCGCGCTGGTCAAGGCGGTCGAGCAGGTCGCCTACGGTACCGGCAACTTTTTGCTGATTGGCAACGGTTATCACAATGAGCAAAAAGAGCGCCAGGCGATTGAACAGCTGATCCGGCACCGCTGCGGCGCGCTGGTGGTGCATACAAAAAAAATCCCGGACGCCGACCTGATCCCTCTGATGAAGCAGATCCCCGGCATGGTATTGATTAACCGTGCGCTGCCGGGTTTTGAAAAGCGCTGCATTGCGCTGGACGATCGCTACGGCTCGTGGCTGGCAACGCGCCATCTAATCCAACAGGGCCATCAGAACATCGCTTTTATCTGCTCAAACCACCCTATTTCCGATGCGGACGAGCGGCTGCAGGGCTATTACGACGCGCTGAAGGAGCACAATCTGCCGGGCAGCGATCGCCTGGTCGCGTTTGGCGAACCGGATGAGATCGGTGGCGAACAGGCGATGACGGAGCTGCTGGGACGCGGCAAGGCCTTTAGCGCCGTAGCCTGCTATAACGATTCAATGGCGGCGGGCGCGCTGGCGGTACTCAGCGATAACGGCGTGCGGGTGCCGGAAGAGATGTCGCTGATTGGTTTTGATGATGTGCTGGTATCGCGCTATGTCCGCCCGAGGCTGACCACGGTGCGCTACCCTATCGTCACCATGGCGCAGCAGGCAGCGGAGCTGGCGTTAGCGCTGGCTAATAACCAGCCGCTGCCGGAGGTGACCAATCTGTTCAGTCCGACGCTGGTGCGCCGCCATTCGGTCGGCTCGCCGGACTGATGCTTACGTCTCCAGCGCCAGCAGCTCCTGAACGGTCTGCGCGCGGCGGATCTGGCGCGGCTGGCCGTTTTCAAACAGCACTTCCGGCAGCAGCGGGCGGCTGTTGTAGTTAGAGGACATCGACGCGCCGTAAGCGCCGGTATCATGAAATATCAGATAGTCGCCCGGCCTGACGTGCGGCAGCGCGCGGGTTTCGACTTTGCCGCCTTCCTGCTGGGTGAAAACGTCGCCGGATTCGCACAGCGGCCCCGCCACCACGGTGTCAATCGTCCGGCTCTCTTGCAGATCGCGTCCATCACCGGCAATGGCGGAGATATGATGATAGCTGCCATACATCGCCGGACGCATCAGATCGTTAAAACCGGCGTCCACCAGCACGAAGTGGCGGCTGCCCATCTGTTTAACGGCGCGCACTTCAGACACCAGCACGCCAGATTCCGCCACCAGAAAGCGTCCCGGTTCAATTTCCAGCTTCACCGCATGGCCTAAATGCTGCGCCACTCGCTGGCGCGCCGCATCCCACAGCCCAAAGTAGTGAGCGGTATCGATCGCTTCTTCGCCAAAACGGTAGGGAATGGAAAGCCCGCCGCCGGCTGAGATCGCCTCCACATCCTGTCCGAAGTCGATAACCAGCCTGACCATCGCGTCGCAAACCTGCTCCAGATGACCATAATCCACGCCCGATCCAATATGCATATGGATGCCGACCAGCTGCAGCCGATGCTGCCGGATAGCGGCCAGCGCCAGCTCAAGATCGCCGTGCCAGATCCCGTGCTTGCTGTTTTCACCGCCGGTATTGGTTTTCTGGCTGTGGCCGTGACCAAACCCCGGATTAACGCGCAGCCAAACCTTATGGCCCGGCGACACTTCGCCCAGCTGATGCAGCATATCAACCGAACCGGCATTCACCGGGATCGCAAGCTCTGCCAGACGGGCAAGCGTAGGCGCATCCAGCAGATCGGCCGTAAAGACGATCTCTTCCCCGCCGGGCTGAAAGCCTGCCGCCAGCGCGCGCTCCACTTCTCCCAGCGAAACCGAATCAACGCGAACGCCCGCTGCGCGCATCAGCTTAAGGATATGAACGTTAGAGCAGGCTTTTTGCGCAAAACGCACCACGTCAAACTGTTGCAGCTGCGCGATACGGTCGGCAATGACATCGGCATCATAAGCCCAGACGGGGCCGCCATACTGGCGCGCCAGCTGGAGCAAATTGTCACGGTTCAGAGCGGTTTCAGTGGTGTTCAGCGGGCGTGGCATCGGGCTTTCTCCTGTCAGTAATAGCGTTATTACGCCATAGCGACAGCGGGATGAAAAATATCTGTTTTAGCGAAGTCTATTCATTCATGATATGAATTAGTCTTTTTGCGGGGGTTTTTATGGCTGGCATCACGCTGCGGCATATCGAAATTTTTCATGCGGTTGTTACCACCGGCAATCTGACCGAAGCGGCGGTCATGCTGCATACCTCGCAGCCCACGGTCAGCCGCGAACTGGCCAGGCTGGAAAAGCTGACCGGCCTGAAGCTGTTCGATCGCATCCGGGGCCGTCTGCACCCTACCGTTCAGGGACTGAAGCTGTTTGAGGAAGTGCAGCGGTCCTGGTACGGTCTGGACAGGATTATCAACGCGGCCGAAAGCCTGCGCCAGTTTCGCCAGGGCGAGCTGTCTGTGGCCTGTCTGCCCGTGTTTTCCCAGTCGCTGCTTCCCCTGCTCTGCCAGCCCTTTTTGCAGCGTTATCCCGACGTCAGTTTGAATATCATTCCGCAGGAGTCGCCGCTGCTGGAAGAGTGGCTGTCGGCGCAGCGTTACGATTTAGGCTTAACGGAAACCGGCCAGACGCCGGCCGGCACGGAACGCAGCGTAATCTTTACCGGTAATGAGGTTTGCGTGCTGCCGCAGGACGACGCGCTGGCGGAAAAAAGCTGCCTGACGCCGCAGGATTTCGCCGGGAGAAACTTTATCAGCCTGTCGCAAACGGACAGCTATCGTCAGTTACTGGATCAGCTATTCAGCGAGCAGGGCGTTCAGCGCAGAATGGTGATGGAGACGCACAGCGCGGCCTCGGTTTGTGCGATGGTAAGAGCGGGCGTGGGCGTTTCGATAGTCAATCCGCTCACGGCGCTGGATTATGCGGGCAGCGGCGTGGCAATCCGCCGCTTCAGCATTGCGGTGCCTTTTACCGTCAGCCTGATCCGGCCGCAGCACCGTCCCGGCTCGGCGCTGGTTGACGCGTTCAGTCTGCATCTGCGCGAGCATAGCAGCCTGTTCAACCAGCGCCTCGCGGCATTACTGGCTTAAGCGCGCGCCGCCTGCTGCTGGCCGCGCGGGCGGCGGAAGGTCAGCAGGCAAATCAGCAGGCCCATAACGGCCAGTACGGCCGCCGCAACCGGCACGGAAGTCAGCCCGTAACCGCCGTCAATCACTGCACCGCCCGCCCATGCGCCAAACGCGTTGCCGACGTTAAACGCAGAGATATTCAGCGTAGACACAAGGTTCGGCGCCTCTTTGCCGTGGCGAACTACGTTGATTTGCAGTCCCGGCACGGTAGAGAACGTTGCCATCGCCCATAAAAACAGGGTGATTTCCGCCAGCCACAGCGCATGGCTGGTCCAGCTAAAGGCGAGCGAAAACAGCGCGATCAGCGAGAAGCTGAGGATCAGGCTAAAAGAGACTTTCCAGTCGGCCAGCCTGCCGCCCAGGATATTGCCGACGGTCAGGCCGCCGCCGATTAAAAATAGCGTCCAGCTGACGCCTTTGTTGCTGATGCCGGTAACCTGGAGCAGCAGCGGCGCAATATAGCTGAACAGCGCAAACATGGCGGCGGCGAAAAACACCGTCATCAGCAGCGACAGCCACAGCTTGCCGTTAGCCAGCGCGCTGACCTCGCTGGCCAGATGTACCGGCTTTTCGTTGCGGTTGGTGGGCAGGCTGACGATCAGCGCAATAAAGGCCAGCACGCCAATCACCGCCACGCCCCAGAAGGTGGCGCGCCAGCCAAACAGCTGGCCAAACCAGGTACCCAACGGCACGCCCAGCACGTTAGCCAGCGTTAAGCCGGTAAACATCAGCGCCACGGCGGAAGCCTGCTTGTCGGGCGCGACCAGGCTGGCGGCTACCACGGCGCCAATGCCGAAAAATGCGCCGTGGCAAAGCGCGGTGATCACCCGTGCCATCATCAACAGGTTGTAGCTGTAAGCCAGCGCGCAAAGCACGTTGCCGACAATAAAGATCGACATCAGTAAAATCAGCGTTTTTTTACGCGGCAGCTTAGCCGTGAGCAGCGCCATAATCGGTGCGCCGATCGCCACGCCCAGCGCATAGCCGCTGATTAACCAGCCCGCCGAAGGGATCGTTACGCCGAGATCGCCTGCCACTTCCGGCAGCAGGCCCATAATAACGAATTCCGTGGTGCCTATAGCAAAGGCGCTCAGCGCCAGCGCCAGTAAAGAAACGGGCATCTCATCTTCTCCAGAAAAAATTATCTTTCCGCCGACAGCGGTCGACAGGCAAAAAAAGGGCGGGGAAAGTATTACAGAATGTGAATTTTGATCTACATCACATCAGAGATTAAAGCACAGCTCATCAGGGACTTATACCCCTTCTCAGGCAACAATCTCTTGCCTGAAAGGCAATAATCACCGCCGACTGACCGTCAGATCCACCGATTTTAGCCTTTCCGGCGCGTTTTTGGGCCTCGCGGTTTGTCTATACTTGAGGAAAATACGCCGCTACTTTAGTAAATAATGGTCGTGTTTTGCGCGCATTGAGACGGTAATCATTACGGAAAATTATCAATTATCTGATAATCATTTGACGCGGAGTGAGGTTAAATAGGTAAAGTTTTCCGAGTGTTGGCCGATACCTCGATGATGGATGCAACGGGCGTTTATTGAGCTGTGCTTGATCGATTCATTACCGAGGAGCAAAGATGCGACTGGCTATTTGCCTGCTGACGCTGAGTATCACCGGGTGCTCAGTAGGAAAATATGAGTACAGCAGCGAAGCAGAGAAGCGTGTGGATATGACCGTTACCGGCATTCCGACCATTCTGGGCGTGGGCACGCTGGGCACCACTATTCCGCTGACCGCCGATTACAGCCTGACGGCGGCGCACGTGGCGAAATATTCGCTTTATCGCGTTAAGTCGCGCCATCCTGAATGCGACCTGGCGGTGGTTTACCATAAAAACGGCAACGTTCCCGCGCCGCGCTTCCGTAACGGCTTTATGGGCGACAAAATCAATCTGTATGGCTACAGCTTTATCTCTGCCATGCCGGTGGCCTCAACCGGCACCAATCTGGTGAATACCGGCCTGAAGAACGACTGGAACAAGCTGAGCTGCGTTGTGGTGGCTTCAGACGCGGGCGTGGTGCAGGGCATGTCCGGCGGCGCGGTCTATAACGCGTCCGATGACTCCGTGGCGGGCGTTATCGTTGGCTATTCCAACCGCATTAACGATATTAAAACCGGTAAAACGCTGTATAAAAACGTCTCGCTGTACGTGCCCTACGCGCGCTTTAAGGATTGGCTCGACGAGGCGATAAAATCGTAACGGCATGGCGGCTTACTCCGCTGGCCGCAGGAGCTTATCGCTATTTCGACATGAAGGGCGATGGTGGTCAAAGAGCGGCACCGGACGCGCTGGCGGTTCCAGTAACAAACCGGTTTTGCGCAGGCAAACATTACGTACTTTATTCCAGCGCAGGCTTTAGCCCAGCGAAGAGCAAAACCCGTCATTTTGATGGGGACTTCCCGGAACCGTTCAGGCCATCGCCAGCTCCCGCCTGAAATCAGCCGTAAAAAAGGGGCGACAAGTCGCCCCTTAATCTCACAGCCGTTGCTTATTTTCCTGACGGACGCAGCGCCGGGAACAGGATCACGTCGCGAATGGTGTGGCTGTTGGTAAACAGCATCACCATACGGTCGATACCAATGCCCAGGCCTGCGGTTGGCGGCAGGCCGTGCTCCAGCGCCGTTACGTAGTCTTCGTCGTAGAACATCGCTTCGTCGTCGCCCGCATCCTTGGCGTTAACCTGCTGCAGGAAGCGTTCAGCCTGATCCTGCGCGTCGTTCAGCTCGGAGAAGCCGTTACCGATTTCACGGCCGCCGATAAAGAACTCGAAGCGGTCGGTGATTTCCGGGTTAACGTCGTTGCGGCGAGCCAGCGGCGACACTTCGGCCGGATATTCGGTAATAAAGGTCGGCTGGATCAGATGGCTTTCCGCCGTCTCTTCGAAGATTTCCGTTACCACGCGGCCCAGACCCCAGCTCTTCTCAACCTTGATGCCCAGCGACTGCGCGATAGCGCAGGCTTTGTCAAAATCATCCAGGTCGGCCAGATCGGTTTCCGGACGGTATTTCTGAATGGCTTCTTTCATCGTCAGTTTGTCGAACGGCTTGCCGAAGTCGAACTCCTGATCGCCGTAAGGCACTACCGTGGTGCCCAGCACGTCCTGCGCCAGCGTACGGAACAGGCTTTCGGTCAGTTCGATCAGATCCTTGTAGTCCGCATAGGCCATATAGAGTTCCATCATGGTGAACTCTGGGTTATGGCGCGGCGAGATCCCTTCGTTACGGAAGTTACGGTTGATCTCGAAGACGCGATCGAAGCCGCCGACCACCAGACGCTTCAGGTAAAGCTCGGGCGCGATGCGCAGATACATGTCAATATCCAGCGCGTTATGATGGGTGATAAACGGACGGGCAGACGCGCCGCCGGGGATCACCTGCATCATTGGCGTTTCCACTTCCATAAAGTCGCGGCCGACCATAAAGCTACGGATGCCCGCCATGATCTGCGAACGAATTTTAAAGGTTTTGCGCGAGTCGTCGTTGGAGATCAGATCCAGATAGCGCTGGCGATAGCGGGTTTCCTGATCGGCCAGGCCGTGGAACTTATCCGGCAGCGGACGCAGCGCTTTGGTCAGCAGACGCAGTTCACTACAGTGGATAGAGAGCTCGCCGGTTTTGGTTTTAAACAGCTTGCCGCGAGCGCCGACGATATCGCCGAGATCCCACTTTTTAAACTGTTCGTTGTAAATGCCTTCCGCCAGATCGTCGCGAGAAACATACAGCTGGATGCGGCCACCTACGTCCTGCAGCGTAACAAAGGATGCCTTGCCCATAATACGGCGCGTCATCATTCGTCCCGCCACGCTGACTTCTACGCCCAGCGCTTCCAGCTCTTCATTCTCTTTCGCGTCATATTCTGCGTGCAGCTTGTCGGAAAGGCTGTCGCGACGGAAATCGTTGGGAAATGCCACGCCGTTCTCACGCAGCGCGCTCAGCTTTTCGCGACGCGCTTTCAGTTCATTATTCAGCTCAAGTGCGGCGTCGGCGCCCTGCGGTTGTTGTTCTGACATGTCAGTTCCTTATAGCCCTGCTTTCAAACTTGCTTCAATAAATCGGTCCAGATCGCCGTCCAGCACCGCCTGAGTATTACGGGTTTCCACGCCGGTGCGCAGATCCTTGATGCGTGAATCGTCCAGCACGTAGGAGCGGATCTGGCTGCCCCAGCCGATATCGGATTTGTTATCTTCCAGCGACTGTTTCTCAGCGTTTTTCTTCTGCATTTCCAGCTCGTACAGCTTCGCCTTCATCTGCTTCATCGCCTGGTCTTTGTTCTTATGCTGAGAACGGTCGTTCTGGCACTGGGTCACCGTACCGGTTGGAATATGGGTGATACGCACCGCCGATTCCGTACGGTTAACGTGCTGACCACCGGCGCCGGAAGCGCGGTAAACGTCAATACGCAGGTCGGCCGGGTTGATCTCGATATCGATATCGTCATCCACTTCCGGGTAGACAAACGCGGAGCTGAAAGAGGTATGACGACGACCGCCGGAGTCGAACGGGCTTTTACGCACCAGACGATGCACGCCGGTTTCGGTACGCAGCCAGCCGAAAGCGTAATCGCCGCTGATGCGCAGCGTGGCGGATTTAGTACCGGCTACTTCGCCTTCGGACTCTTCGATCACTTCCGTTTTAAAGCCTTTCGCTTCGGCCCAGCGCAGGTACATACGCACCAGCATACTGGCCCAGTCCTGCGCTTCCGTACCGCCGGAGCCGGCCTGAATATCGATATAGCAGTCCGCGCCGTCGTATTCGCCGGAGAACATGCGGCGGAACTCCAGATCGGCGAGCTTTTTATCCAGCCCGTCCAGCTCGGCAACCGCTTCGTTGAAGGTTTCTTCGTCGTCCGCTTCTACCGCCAGCTCCAGCAGGCCGGCAACATCTTCCAGCCCCTGGCTCAGCTGATCCAGCGTTTCTACTACCGCTTCCAGCGCGGAACGCTCTTTGCCCAGCGCCTGCGCGCGTTCAGGCTCGTTCCAGACGTCCGGCTGTTCCAGCTCGGCGTTAACTTCTTCTAAGCGCTCTTTCTTGGCATCGTAGTCAAAGATACCCCCTGAGAACGCTGCTGCGCTCAGTGAGATCCTGAATTCGGTTCTTTACCGGATTAATTTCAAACATGATTTAGATCTTCAAAAGTCTGCAATGTAACTACGCAGTTTAAACGAATTTGCGGGGAGTTTGTAGCGTTAGCGCGGCAGCAGTTTACCGCAGCCAATCCCTTAGTCGGAAGGCGCACCGGCGCTGGTTACGCTTGTTGACGCTTAACCGGCAGAAGCTGGGGGCTCGGGCGGATATTCTGCCACTAACGAAGCCAGAGGAATGTTAAACATCTTATGCAGCCTGCGGATCATCGGCAGCGTCAGCGTTCGTTTATAATTCAGCACCTCATAAACGCGATTTTTGAGACCGATTGCCGGCACCAGATCGTTGGCGGTCATTCCCATTTGCTCCATGCGAAATTTAATGGCCGCGACCGGATCCGGCGCTTCAATGGGATAATGCTCCTGCTCATATTTTTCTATAAGCAAAATAGTCACTTCCAGAAAATCTGCTGCCTCTGAGCCAGGTTCAGGTTCATTATCAAAAAGCGGCGAAACCGCAGCCAGCGCATAGTGATAATCTTCTTCAGTGCGAATAGGTTTGATTTGATACTTTGTCATAGCTCCACCGTCTTAGCGTCAATGTCGTTATATTGGGCGTGGGTTCCAACAAACTTCACGTATACCGCCTGAAAGCGGTAAGCCACAGCGGCTATTAACCGATAGTCGTTACCCTTTATCTCGAATATCACCCGGTTTTTCGCCACAAAATCGGCTGACGGATAGCGCCTCTTTATATCCTGTGGCGTCCGCCAGGTTGCTTTTCTGACTTCATCAACCCAGGCCTTAAGCGGTTGCTCAGCCTGATTGTGGAGGGTCCAGAATTCCCGTAATGGCGCTACCGCGATAATCTTCATGTCCCCTCCCTGGGTAAACATTCGCCTTGACTATACCAGTCCCATTTTGGGACTGCAAGATAATGAAAAGCGCTTACTTATTACGCTATCCCTCTGCCATGACAAATCACAACCTCTTCCTGACTGAGTAAGACTTGCCTGTTCAGGCTACAGCGGCCAGAGATGCTCGATAATCAGCTGCACGCTGCGGTTGCCGCGAAACTCGTTGATATCCAGCTTGTAGGCCAGCTCTACCTGCTTCACGCTGGGATCGGGCCAGAGCGCGGTATCAATATTGAAAGCGATACCGTCCAGCAGCGGCCCGCCGCCCAGCGGCTCCAGCATGACCTTCAGATGACGCTCGCCCACCAGCCGCTGCTGGATCAGCTTAAATTTGCCGTCAAACTGCGGTTCGGGAAACGCCTGCCCCCATGGCCCGGCTTCACGCAGCAGCTCTGCGGTGGGCAACGTCAGCTCCTGCGCCATCAGCTGGCCGTCTGACCAGACCACGCCCTGCAAAGACTCTTCGCTGAGCCATTCGCCGATTAGCTCGCCAAAGCGCTGGCGGAATTCATCGAACTTTTCCGCCTCCAGCGACAGGCCCGCCGCCATCGCGTGGCCGCCAAACTTGATAATCAGGCCGGGATAGAGCGTATCCAGCCGCTCAAGCGCGTCACGCATATGCAGCCCGCTGATGGAGCGTCCCGACCCTTTCAGCGTGCCGTCACCGGCGGGCGCAAAGGCGATAACCGGACGGTGAAAGCGCTCTTTCAGCCGCGAAGCCAGGATGCCGACCACGCCCTGGTGCCATTCCGGATGGTACATGGCGATACCAAGCGGCAGCGCTTCGCTGCTGCGCTCCAGCGCATCGCACAACGCCAGCGCTTCCGTCTGCATCCCCTGCTCTATCTCTTTGCGCGTCTGGTTCAGCGCATCCAGCTCGCTGGCCAGCATGCGCGCCTGGGCGATGTCTTCGCTAAGCAACAGCGCGACGCCGACCGACATATCGTCCAGCCGTCCGGCAGCGTTGAGACGCGGCCCCAGCGCAAAACCCAGGTCGCTGGCGGCAAGCTGGCGCGCGTCGCGATTGGCGATTTCCAGCAGCGCCCGGATGCCGACGCGGCATTTGCCGGCGCGAATACGGCTCAGCCCTTGCCAGACCAGGATGCGGTTGTTGGCGTCCAGCGGCACCACGTCCGCCACCGTGCCCAGCGCCACCAGATCCAGCAGCTCGGCCAGGTTTGGCAGCGTGGCGACGCCGCTGTCGCGCAGCCGCGCGCGCAGCGCCAGCATCAGATAAAACGCGACGCCCACGCCCGCCAGCGTGCGTGAAGGAAACTCGCTGTCCGCCAGGTTAGGATTAACAATCGCTTCCGCATCCGGCAGCGTATCGCCGGGGAGGTGGTGATCGGTGATCACTACGGCGATGCCTTTTTCGTGCGCCAGCGCGACGCCAGCATGGGAAGAAATGCCGTTATCCACGGTCATAATCAGCTGCGCACCGCGCGCCGCCGCCTGCTCCACCACTTCCGGACTCAGGCCGTAGCCATCGTCAAACCGGTTTGGCACCAGATATTTGATATTGCGGCCGCCCATGCTGCGTAAAGCCAGCACGGTCAGCGCAGTGCTGGTGGCGCCGTCGGCGTCGAAATCGCCAACGATCATAATGCACAGGTTATCGGCAATGGCCTTTTGCAGGATCTCTGCCGCCCGCTCAATGCCGCTGAGCGAGTGAAACGCGTGAAGATTTTTGGCACCGCGCTCCAGCTCCACGGCCTGCTTAACGCCCCGATGCGCATAGAGGCGACGCAGCAGAGGATGGAGATCCTCCGGCAGCTCGCACGCCTGCGCCGCCACGCGGCGGCGTAATTCGGTTTTTCCTTTCACTGGGCTTAGCCGCCTGTCTTCTGGCTATCCAGCAGCTTTTTCATCTCCTGCGGCCCCTGATAGCCAGGGATCATCATACCGTTTTGCAGCAGGATGGCTGGCGTGCCCTGAATACCGTAGAGAATGCCCAGCTGGTAATGCTTAGCCAGGTCAATTTTGCAGTCGGCCGCCGCAGGGGTTTCGCCTTTCATCGCCGCGTCGAACGCTTTTTTGCGATCGGCCACGCACCAGATTGATTTCATCTCTTTGGCGACCTGTCCGTTCATGCCTTCGCGTGGGAAGGCCAGATAGCGCACGGTGATCCCCAGCGCGTTGTAGTCCGCCATCTGCGAATGCAGCTTATGGCAGTAGCCGCAGGTGATGTCGGTAAAGACGGTGATGACATGCTGCTCTTTCGGCGCTTTATACACGATCATTTCGCTGCTCAGCGCGTCGACTTTTTTCTCCAACAGTTTGTTGGTGACGTTGATCGGCTGCGCGCCGCTGATGTCGTACAGCGGCCCCTGAATAAACTGCTTGCCGTCTTCGCTGACGTAAAGCACGCCGCTTTCGGTCAGCACGGTTTTCATCCCTGGCAAAGGCGACGGCTGGATCTCCATCTGCTGCAGTCCCAGCTTCGCCAGGGATTGCTTGATGGCCGCATCGTCGGCATGCGCCAGGCCAGCTGCTACCAGCAGAGAAAGGAGAAAGTAACGCTTTTTCATTGATTATCCTCATGGCCTTATAGTTTGGCCGTTTGATCACCGCGTCAGGCGCGGGGATGATGCTGTTGATGTAACTGCCGTAGCCGCTCGGTGGCGACATGGGTATAAATTTGCGTGGTGGACAGGTCGCTATGCCCTAACAGCATCTGTACGACCCGCAGATCGGCGCCGTGGTTCAACAGATGCGTGGCGAAAGCGTGTCGCAGCACGTGGGGGGAGAGCTTTTCACTGTCGATGCCCGCCAGCGTCGCATAATGCTTGATGCGGTGCCAGAACGTTTGTCGGGTCATTTGCTGCGCGCGGTTGCTGGGGAAAAGCACGTCCAGCGTCTGTCCGTTCAGCAGCCACGGACGACCATATTCAATGTAATGCTCCAGCCAGTGCAGCGCCTCTTCACCCAGCGGTACCAGCCGCTCTTTATCGCCTTTGCCCACCACGCGCACCACGCCCTGGCGCAGGCTGACGTTGTTGAGCGTCAGGCTGACCAGCTCCGTGACGCGCAGCCCGGTGGCATAAAGCAGCTCCAGCATGGCTTTGTCGCGCAGCTCTATCGGGATATCCGTAGAGGGCGCCTGCAGCAGCCGCTCTATCTGCGCTTCGCTGAGATCTTTCGGCAGCCGCTGCGGCAGTTTAGGCGAGGCCAGCAGCGCGCTGGGATCGTCTTCACGCAGCTTTTCCCGGTAAAGATACTGGAACAGGCGCCGCATGGCGCTGAGCAGGCGAGCGGAACTGCTGGCCTTATAGCCGCCTTCCACGCGCTCGGCCAGAAAGTTCTGTAGCCCGGCGCTGTCTACATGCAGCAGATCCAGCTGGTGATGCGCCAGCCAGTTCACCAGCGACATCAGATCAAGCCGATAGGAAGCCACCGTGTTTTGCGCAAGATTTCGCTCAATCCATAAGGCATCAAGAAACTGCTCTGTCAGATCGCTGTCCTGCACGTTGACTCCTTTTCCACTTACCCGACGGCACGCCGTCAAAGCTCAATTCTGATATAATTCGCGCCATTGAACCAGGAGAATTGAGTAAACCGCGTATGAATATCGGGCTTTTTTACGGTTCCAGCACCTGTTACACCGAGATGGCGGCGGAGAAAATCCGCGATTTTATCGGCGAGGATCTTGTTACGCTGCACAATCTGAAAGAGGACTCGCCGCAGCTGATGGAGCAGTACGACATGCTGATCTTGGGCATTCCCACCTGGGATTTCGGCGAAATCCAGGAGGACTGGGAGGCGGTTTGGACCGACCTCGCTACGCTAAACCTGCGCGGCAAAACCGTGGCGCTGTACGGTATGGGCGATCAGGCCGAGTACAGCGAGTGGTTTCTGGACGCGCTTGGCATGCTGCATGAGGTGCTGCAGCCGCTGGGCGTCGTTTTTGTCGGCTACTGGCCTACCGAAGGCTACGAGTTTATCAGCCGCAAACCGCTAACCGCCGACGGCCAGCAGTTTGTCGGCCTGGCGCTGGACGACGTTAACCAGTTTGAGCTGACGGACGAGCGTATCGCGCAGTGGTGCGAACAAATCCTGACGGAAATGGCCGCCACGCTGTAAGCCTGCCGTTTAGTGAATAGCGAGCAGCTGCTGACGGAGCTGCCGCCACTCGCTTTCGTTCATGCTGTCGCGCAGCAGCCAGAGCTTCTCGCGCTCGCCTTTAGCGGAGCGCAGCGCCAGCAGGATCGCCCGCCGCGTCATCCACGGCCGACCGCAGATGCGCCAGTGCTTCTGCCGCCATTGCAGCTGATGGTCCGCCAGCAGCGCGATATCGCCTTCCCGGCTGCGAATGCGTCGCTGGCTACGCACGCACTCCAGCACCACCAGCGTCAGCAGCAGCATCCACACTACCGTTAAGCTGGCCGGCCACGGCGCCAACAGCAGCGCTATCACTACCACGCCGTGCAGCGAGAGCGACATCCACTGCGCCTGCCAGGAGACCCGCAGATCAGAACGCCACAGGGCCACGCTGCTGGTTTCGCTGCTGGATCAGGTGAACCATGCGTTTCAGTTCCGGATCGGCAGGTTCGCCATGATTCATCATCCAGTTGAACAGATCGGGATCGTCGCTTTCCAGCAGGCGAATAAAGATCTTTTTATCGCTATCGCTCAGCGTGTCATATTCATATTCAAAGAACGGCATGATGGAGATATCCAGTTCCCGCATACCGCGCCGGCAGGCCCACTGCACGCGCGCTCTATTTTCAATATCCATGTTTTCCATCGTCAGTCGGTGAAAGATGGCCGCTAGTGTAGCGCTTTTTTAAGCCGATGTTGATGGCGCAATTTGGCTTTGCGTAATGCGCCGCACGATAAAAGCATTTGTTGCCGCGCAAGCGCGCCTTTTGTGCGTCGCCTTCAGAAAACTGGTTGCAAAGCCGGGCGGCTCTTTTAACATGAATGCAGGCTTATTTGACTTCAGGAATCCGCTATGCCGACTTTATCTTTCCCGCCTCGTCAACCTGCGGCCTCTGCCCGTCTGCCGCTTACGCTGATCTCGCTGGAAGAGTGGGCGCTGGTCAACGTGACCGGCGCGGACCGCGTCAGCTATTTGCAGGGTCAGCTGACGCTGGACGTCGCTGCGCTGGATGCCAATGCGCATCTTCCCGCCGCCCACTGTGATGCAAAAGGGAAAATGTGGAGCAATCTGCGTCTGTTTCACCGTGACGAAGGCTTTGCCTATCTGGAACGCCGCAGCCTGCGCGATACGCAAATCAGCGAGCTGAAAAAGTATGCCGTTTTCGCCAAAGTCGCTATCGAAGCGGATGATGAAGCGGTGCTGCTGGGTGTAGCCGGTTTTCAGGCGCGCACCGCGCTGGCCGGGCTGTTTGACACGCTGCCGGACGCTGAAAACCCAGTCGTGCAGCAGGATGATGCGACGCTGCTGTGGTTTTCCGCACCGGCGGAACGCTTTCTGCTAATCCTGAATCGCGACAGAGCACTAGCGCTGCGCGCGGCTCTGGACGGTCAGGCACAGCTAACCGACAGCTCGCAGTGGCTGGCGCTGAATATCGAAGCTGGCCTGCCCGTTATCGACGCGGCGAACAGCGCGCAGTTTATTCCTCAGGCGACAAACCTGCAGGCGCTGGACGCTATCAGCTTTAAAAAAGGCTGCTATACGGGCCAGGAGATGGTGGCGCGCGCTAAATTCCGCGGCGCCAACAAGCGTGCGCTTTACTGGCTGGCCGGCAAGGCCGCCCGCGTTCCGGCCGCTGCGGATGCGCTGGAAATGAAGCTGGGCGACAACTGGCGCCGCACCGGCACCATTCTGGCCGCCTGTCAGCTGGATAATGGCGATGTCTGGGTGCAGGCGGTGCTGAATAACGATCTGGAGCCGGAAACGGCGCTGCGGGTACAGGGCGACGAAGGCGGCAGTCTGGCTATCCAGCCGCTGCCCTACGAGATTTCGTAATAATAAGGGGCCGGACGGCCCCTTTTTTTATGAAATATAAAAGTAAATCGCCAGAAAATGGCAGATGCTGCCGCCAAGCACAAAGCCGTGCCAGATGGCGTGGTTATAGGGAATGCGCTTTGAGACGTAAAAAATCACCCCCAGCGAATAGATAATGCCGCCCGCCGCCAGCAGCCAGACGCCGCCCGCCGACAGTTTCATCGCCAGCTGATAAATCACAACCAGCGACAGCCAGCCCATCAGCAGATAGGTTATGACCGATAAGGCCTCGAAGCGGTGCACAAAAAACAGTTTAAACAGCACGCCCACCAGCGCCAGGCTCCAGATCACCACCATCAGGCCATGCGCCAGCGGCGACTTAAGTCCCACCAGCAGAAAAGGCGTATAGGTGCCGGCAATCAGCAGGTAAATAGCGCAATGGTCCAGCTTTTTCAGCCAGCTTTTGGCGCGCGGATGAGGGATGGCGTGATAAAGCGTCGAGGCCAGAAACAGCAGGATCATGCTGCCGCCATAGAGGCTGTAACTGGTGATGGCGACGGCGTTGGCCTGGCTGTCGAGCGCCTGCGACAGCAGCAGCACCAGCCCTACAATACCAAAGATAAAGCCGATGCCGTGGCTGATGCTATTAGCTATCTCCTCTGCAACGGAGTAGCCCTCCGTTAACACTTTTTTATTGGTCATGCATTGTCCTCTTCCAATCTGAAGCGGAGGGGCGGCCAAAGGGGATCGCATCCAGGCTCGTTTTCAGCCGCCCGTCCGAAAGTTGCGCACGTTCAGCTTAGACGAGAGTGATTTCAGAGTACAACTGTAAGCTTAAATAAACTGTGAACGACTGTAACAGCTGTTTAACCAGGAAAAACAGGCGGTTATTCGGCGACCTTCACCCTGTAACGCCCGGCTGCGGCAGCAATAAAAGTGCTGGTGACATAAGAAGCCGCTTCGCTAAGCAGCCACTAAATGGCGCGGGCGCCGTTATTCGACAGCCTTTATCCCGTTATCGTCCGCCAGCGGCATCGATAAAAGTGCCGGTAACATAAGAAGCCGCTTCGCTAAGCAGCCAGAGAATGGCGTTGGCAATTTCATCCGGCTCGCCGCCGCGCTGCATGGGAAGAGTCGGCGCAATACGGTTGACGCGATCCGCCTCGCCGCCGTCGGCGTGCATATCGGTATAGATTAATCCCGGCCGTACCGCGTTAACCCGGATGCCCTGCGCCGCCACTTCCAGCGCCAGCCCTCTGGTTAGCGTATCTACAGCCCCTTTCGAGGCGGCATAATCGACATATTCGTGTGGCGCACCGCTACGGGCTGCGGCGGAAGAGACGTTTACGATTGCACCGCCCTGCCCACCGTACTGAAAACTCATGCGCTTTACCGCTTCGCGACAGCAGAGAAAGGTTCCGGTGACATTGGTAGCGAAAACGCGATTGATGCGTTCGGCGTTTAGCTGCGCCACGCTGGTCTGCTGAAACAGGATCCCGGCATTATTGACCAACGCGCTTAGCACGGCGCCCTGTTGATCAAGGCTGCGAAACATCGCTACTACCTGTTGTTCATCAGAAATATCGGCCTGCACGCTGAACGCTTTTCCGCCTTGTTGCTGAATAAGCGACACTACTTCCGCCGCCGCTTCCTCACGCTGACGATAGTTAACCGCAACCTGATAGCCGTGCTGCGCCAGCAGCAGCGCGGTGGCTCGCCCAATTCCCCGGCTGCCGCCGGTTACCAAAGCCGTTTTCATTTTTTCCTCCCGATAAAAATAAAGGGCACCAGGGTGCCCTTCAGTCTGTATCGCTATGCTGCTTTATTCATATTCGCTCATCGGCAAACAGGAGCAGAACAGATTTCGATCGCCATAAACATCGTCAAGACGCTTGACGGTCGGCCAGTATTTATTCGCGCTGCCCGCCGGGAAGACCGCCAGCTCGCGCGTGTAGGGATGCGACCACTCGCCGACCAGCTCCATTTGCGTATGGGGCGCATTAACTAACGGGTTATCTTCCGCTGGCCACTCACCTTCCGCCACGCGGTCGATCTCCATGCGGATAGCCAGCATGGCGTCGATAAAGCGATCCAACTCCACTTTGCTTTCCGATTCCGTCGGCTCCACCATCAGCGTGCCCGCCACCGGGAAGGACATGGTCGGCGCGTGGAAGCCATAGTCGATCAGGCGTTTGGCAATATCCAGTTCGCTGATGCCGGTTTGCTCTTTCAGCGGACGAATATCCAGGATGCATTCATGCGCTACCCGCCCATCCCGTCCGGCATACAGGATCGGATAGGCCGATTTCAGGCGTGCAGCAATATAGTTGGCGTTCAGGATCGCTACCGAACTGGCCTGCTTCAGCCCTTCCGCACCCATCATGCGGATATACATCCAGCTGATAGGCAGAATAGAAGCGCTGCCGAACGGCGCGGCGGACACCGCGCCCTGCTGCGTCAGCATGTCGTCAATCTGCACCACGCTGTGGCCCGGCACAAATGGCGCCAGATGGGCTTTTACGCCAATCGGCCCCATGCCTGGCCCGCCGCCGCCGTGCGGAATACAGAAGGTTTTATGCAGGTTAAGGTGCGAGACGTCCGCGCCGATATAGCCAGGCGTGGTGATGCCGACCTGGGCGTTCATGTTGGCGCCGTCCAGATAAACCTGTCCGCCATACTGATGAACGATCTGGCAAACCTCGCGGATGGTTTCTTCATAGACGCCGTGCGTGGAAGGATAGGTCACCATAATGCAGGAGAGCGCTTCGCCCGCCTGTTCCGCTTTCTGCCGCAGATCGTGCAGATCGATATTGCCCTGTTTGTCGCAGGCCACCACGACTACCGCCATGCCCGCCATCTGTGCCGATGCCGGATTGGTGCCATGCGCCGAGCTGGGGATCAGACAGATATTACGTCCGGCTTCACCACGGCTTTCATGATAGCGGCGGATCGCCAGTAGGCCCGCATACTCGCCCTGCGCGCCGGAGTTAGGCTGCATACAGAGCGCGTCATAGCCGGTCAGCTGCACCAGCCACTGCGACAGCTGGCCGATCATTTGCAGATAGCCTGCGGCCTGATCGGCAGGACAGAACGGGTGCAGCTCCGCGAATTCCGGCCAGGTAATCGGGATCATCTCAGCGGCGGCGTTCAACTTCATGGTGCAGGAGCCGAGCGGGATCATCGCCTGATTCAGCGCCAGATCCTTGCGCTCCAGGCTGTGCATATAGCGCATCATCTCGGTTTCGCTGTGGTAACGGTTAAAGACCGGATGCGTCAGGATGGCCTCTTTGCGCAGCATCGCTGGCGGAACGGACGCGCTGTCGGCTACGGCGCTGTCCAGCTCGTCGATATCCAGACCGTGATTTTCGCCCAGCAGCACGGAGAACAGCGCCGCCACATCTTCCCGCAGCGTGGTTTCATCCAGGGTGATGCCAACCGCGTTGTGGATATCGGTGCGCAGATTGATGCCGAAACTCAGCGCGCGATCCAGCACCGCGGCTTTATCCGTGACTTCAACGGTCAGCGTATCGAACCAGCTCTGATGGCGCAGCGTCATGCCGCCCTTTTGCAGCCCGGCCGCCAGGATATCCGTCAGGCGATGAATGCGCGAGGCGATGCGTTTCAGGCCGTGCGGGCCGTGGAAGACCGCGTACAGGCTGGCGATATTGGCCAACAGCACCTGTGACGTACAAATATTGGAGTTGGCCTTTTCACGACGGATATGCTGCTCGCGAGTCTGCATTGCCATCCGCAGCGCCGTGTTGCCCGCCGCATCGCGCGAGACGCCGATAATGCGCCCTGGCATTGAGCGTTTGTATTCGTCGCGGGCGGCAAAGAAGGCTGCGTGAGGGCCGCCGTAGCCCATCGGAACGCCAAAACGCTGCGCAGAGCCAAAAACGATATCCGCGCCCTGTTTTCCCGGTGCGGTCAGCAGCACCAGCGACATAAAATCCGCAGCGACGCTGACTATCACTTTCCGCGCCTTCAGCTCATGGATCAGCGAGGTGTAGTCATGTACCTCGCCAGTGGTGCCGACCTGCTGTAGCAGCACGCCGAACACGTCCTGATGATCCAGCACGCGCGCCGCCTTATCGACCACCACCTCAAAGCCAAAGGTTTCCGCCCGCGTCCGCACCACGTCCAGCGTCTGCGGATGAATATCCTCGGCCACAAAGAAGCGGTTGGCGTTTTTTAGCTTGCTGACGCGCTTCGCCATCGCCATCGCCTCGGCGGCGGCGGTTGCTTCATCCAACAGCGAAGCAGAGGCGATATCCAGGCCGGTCAAATCCAGCGTGACCTGCTGGAAGTTCAACAGCGCTTCCAGTCGGCCCTGAGAAACCTCGGGCTGATAAGGCGTATAGGCAGTGTACCAGCCGGGATTTTCCAGCATGTTGCGCAGAATAACCGGCGGCGTCAGCACCGGCGTGTAGCCCATCCCGATACAGGATTTATAACGCAGGTTGCGGCTGGCGATCGCTTTTAGCTCGGCCAGCGCCTGATGTTCGGTCAGGGGATCGCCGACGGCAGGCGCGCCGGGCAGCTGAATATCAGCCGGGACGATAGCGGTAATCAACTCGCTGAGAGAGGCGGCGCCTACCGCGTTCAGCATCGCTTCCTGCTGGGCTGGCGAAGGGCCGATATGGCGTTCGATAAAAGCGCCGGTATGTTCAAGCTGGCTGAGAGTAGTCATTAGCGGTAAATCCTGCATCGGGCAAAGGCATTAAGGAGAGATCTCTCCGGAGAGGGCTAATAAATCGCTGACGAAACGAAGCCGGGCCGTAAAATACGGCCCGCGCTACCGCCGTCTATTCGTCAATGCTGGTTTTGTAGGCGTCCGCGTCCATCAGCGATTCCAGTTCGGACTCGTCGCTGGCCTTAATGCGGAACAGCCAGCCATCGCTGTAGGGATCGCTGTTGACCAGCTCCGGTTCGCTTGCCAGCGCGCCGTTGACTTCGACAATTTCGCCGCTGACCGGCGCATAAATATCGGAGGCGGCCTTTACCGACTCGGCTACGGCGCAGTCTTCGCCCTGGCTATAGGTGTTGCCCACTTCGGGCAGATCGACAAACACCATATCGCCCAGCAGCTCCTGCGCGTGGGCGGTGATGCCTACGGTATAGGTACCATCTTCTTCTTTACGCACCCACTCATGGCTTTCACGGTATTTCAGTTCGTTTGGAACATTGCTCATCGCCTGATCTCCTTAAAATAATTCCGGGTCGTTTTCCGCAGCTGAAGCGCGGAAAGCGCCTTTTACGCCACCGCTTTACCGGCGCGTACAAAAACGGGTTTGGTCACGCGAACCGGCATTTCACGGTTGCGGATTTGCACAATCGCCTGCTCGCCAATGCCTGCGGGAACGCGAGCCAGCGCAATGCTGTAGCCTAAAGTTGGCGAGAAAGAGCCGCTGGTGATAACGCCTTCCTGCAGGTTGCCGGTCGCGTCGGTAAAGCGCACCGGTAAGCCGTTGCGCAGTACGCCTTTCTCGGTCATCACCAGACCGACCAGCTGCTCGGTGCCTTTTTCACGCTGCGACGCCAGCGCCTCGCGGCCGATAAAATCGCGCTCTTGAGGCTGCCAGCCGATTGTCCAGCCCATATTGGCCGCCAGCGGCGAAACGCCCTCGTCCATTTCCTGCCCGTATAAATTCATGCCGGCTTCCAGGCGCAGGGTATCGCGCGCGCCCAGACCGGCAGGCTTCACGCCCGCCGCCAGCAGCTTTTGCCAGAAATCCGCCGCCTGCTCGTTGGGCAGGGCGATTTCATACCCGGCTTCGCCGGTGTAGCCTGTGGTAGCAATAAACAACTCGCCAGCCTGCACGCCAAAGAAGGGCTTCATGTCCGCTACGGCCTCTCGCTGCGCCTCATCGAACAGCGAACGGGCTTTTGCCTGCGCCTGCGGCCCCTGCACCGCGATCAGCGCCAGGTCGTCGCGCTCGGTCAGCGTCACGCCATAGCCTTCCGCATGTTGGGTAATCCAGGCGAGATCTTTTTCCCGCGTGGCGGAGTTCACCACCAGCCGGAAAAACTCTTCGGTCATAAAGTAAACAATCAGATCGTCGATTACGCCAGCGGAGGCGTTGAGCATAGCGGTATAAAGCGCTTTGCCGGGCTGGGTCAGTTTGGCGACGTCGTTGGCCAGCAGGTAGCGTAAAAATTCACGGGTGCGGACGCCGTGCAGATCGACAATAGTCATATGCGACACGTCGAACATGCCGGCATCGCTACGAACCGTATGATGCTCATCCAGCTGCGAACCGTAGTGCAGCGGCATCATCCAGCCATGAAAATCCACCATGCGCGCGCCGCAGGCCTGATGCTGTTCGAACAAAGGGGTCTGTTTCATCTTCTTCCTCAGGCAAAGTGTTCGGCGTCGGCAGGCAGCCCGGCGCAAACGATATCCTTGCTCCGAACTTACCACCGAAATCCAGCGTTAACCATAAGTTAAAACGGGTATGATTTTTTTGACGGCGTTCTCAGGCAGCAAAATCAGCCAGATAAAATCACCGCTTTTTGCGCAGTTAATACGCAAATATGTTATTAAGCAGCCAGAATCTCAGGATAAAAGTAAGGTATCAGCCCGTTGAAGATAAAAACCTGCTTTATGGCTCAAACCTGATGATTAGTAAAAGTAATGCGAAGAAGCACGCTAAATTAGAATTTCTCAAACGACGCGCCCGTTTGGGGCAGGCTGCCTGTTAAAGGTGCAGCAATACGAAAAACTGTTTTGCTTTCGGCAAAGATACTTTGACGAAACCCTGACCAGAGGTGAATAAGCGCGGGCAAGTCATACTAATGGCAGGGCATATCTGCCGTCTGGTGAGCAACAGCTACGGCGAGCTTTTATTCTTCTCCATCAGCTTTTAGAACCGTATTGCCACCGGGGTTATTGTGCGTTAAAGTGTTTACATATTGTGAACACAGGAAGGGAATCTTTTAATGCACGTCATTTCCAGAGAGCCATTTGAGCAAGCGGCGCGGCTCTTCCCAAACGATGCCACAGCCATAAAGGCGCTGTATCATCTGGTTCGCGAAACAGATTTTAAATCCCCGGATGAACTGCGCGCCGCCGTGTCAAGCCTGGATAATTTTAAGTACCGTAACAAATGGTGGGTTTTAGATGTTGGTGGGAACAATCTGCGAATCATCGCCTACATCAACTTCGTGAATAAGCGCTTTTACGTGAAGCACATTGCCACCCACGCTGAATACGATAAGCTGACTCGCTACTATCGGGAGAACAAAGAATGATCGCCGACCCCATTAAAGCTATCGAAGCAACGAAACAACTGGTAGCCGCTGTTCCCCTGCTGGGGGGCAGCGCCTCAGAAAAAGACTACCGTGACGCACTGGCGCTGGTGGACTACCTGATCGACCACGACGACGAAAATCCGTTGATCGACTTACTGGCGGCCAGCATCGCTGACTACGAAGATAACAGCAAGCGGTTCGCCGAGTTCAATAAGTCAGTGGATGAAATGCCGGTTGGCGTCGCGCTGCTGCGCACGCTGATTGACCAGCATAAGCTGTCCTACTCCGACCTGAAGGAGGAGATCGGATCTAAATCCCTGGTGAGCCAGATACTCTCCGGCCAGCGCTCCCTGACGATCTCACACATCAAGGCGCTTTCGCACCGGTTCGGCGTGAAGCCGCAATGGTTCCTTTGACCTCTGCCACCAGCCCGCGTAACAGTGGGCTTTTTATTTCCCTCAGAAAAGAGCCTTGACAAGCGACTTCCTGCACAACCCTCACATAGCCCGCAGCTGAAAGGGCTCTTTTCAAACTTCCACGGATGGCACAAACCAGCGCGCCGGGCGCTTCCATAGATTTAGTTCCTGTATAGCAACCCATTCCCGCAATTTTTATTACGCGGACTCACCATGGCCGCATCAACCACCGGCACATACAGCATCGAACAATACCTGTTCCCACGTTACGACGAGCGCAGCATCGCCGAGCCGGTTTTGCGCACCGGGCTGCGCAAAGAAGTTATGATCACAGGCGAATCAAATGACCGGGACCTGACGGTTTACTACGTGCAGCCGGATAAGCGATACCATGCGAATCTTCTCTCGTTCCGGGTATGGGAAGTGCCGGAGCTACGCTGGGTACAGCTTCACATTTTATTGCGATCGGGCTGGTGTCGGGCAGCAGTCGGGTTACTGTCATGGTTAGGCACGCCGGGGGGATTAATATGCAGGCAGGAAACTGATAAAGGAGAAAGAAAATGAAAAGTAATAGCTTAAAAAGTGGCAGAGCGCCCGTCTGCAACAGCTGATAAGAAAATAACCAGCGTTCAGGTCGGGCCTGAACGCTGCAATTTATTACCGCAGCCACTCCGGCAGATCGTGCAGGCCCATTGCCTGCTTTAACAGACGCGGCTTCACGCCAGGCAAATTATCTGCCAGGCTCAGGCCGATATCACGCAGCAGCTTCTTCGCGGGATTATTGCCTTTAAACAGCTCGCGAAAGCCCTGCATACTTGCCAGCATCACGGCCGCGCTGTGCTTGCGGCTGCGCTCGTAGCGTCGCAGGTAAAGGTGCTGGCCAATATCTTTGCCCTGCTGATGCAGACGTTTGATCTCGCCGATCAGCTCGGCGGCATCCATAAAGCCCAGGTTAACGCCCTGCCCCGCCAGGGGATGAATGGTATGCGCCGCGTCGCCAACCAGTGCCAGACGATGCGCCGCGAAATTACGCGCATAGCGGCCCATCAGCGGGAAAGCCTTGCGCTCGCTTTCCAGCTTGCACAGCCCCAGACGCATATCGAAGGCGACCGACAGCTGCTGGTTAAAGACCTCTTCCGGCATTGACTGTAAACGCGTGGCTTCCTGCGGCGGCAGCGACCAGACAATTGAGCTGAGGTGCGGGTCGCTGAGCGGCAGAAATGCCAGAATGCCTTCGCCGTGAAACACCTGGCGTGCAACGGCGTCGTGCGGCTGTTCGGTACGAATATTAGCGACCAGCGCATGGTGATCGTAATCCCAGAACGTCAGCGGAATATCCGCCTTGTTACGCAGCCAGGAGTTGGCGCCGTCGGCGGCCACCAGCAGCCGCGCCGTCATCATGGTGCCATCGCCCAGCGTGACGAAAGCTTCGTTATCGCCAAACGCCACCTGCTGCAGCTCCGCTGGCGTAATCAGCGTAATATCCCGTGATTCGCTGGCTTTTTGCCACAGCGCCCGGTGAATAACCGGATTTTCAATAATATGGCCCAGATGCGCCAGGCCCTGCTGAGCGTCATCGAATTCAATCCGGCCGAAGCTGTCGCGATCCCAGACTTCCATCCCGTGATAGGCGCTGGCGCGGTTGGCCTGAATGGCGCTCCAGACATCAAGGTGCTGCAGCAGGCGCTCGCTGGCGGCATTAATGGCGGAGACGCGCAGCGCCGGCGCGCTGTCGTTCGTCGCCTGCGGCGCTTCGCGTTCCAGCACGGCGATTTTCATGCCGCTGCCCTGTAAGCCACAGGCGACGGCCAGGCCGACCATTCCGCCACCGGCGACAATAACATCATAAGTTTGCATCACTGCTTTCTCCTTAACGCTCGACCCAGCCTAACGTGCGCTCGGCCAGCAAATTACGCGCCAGCGGCAGCGAATCCATCACCATCAGGCCCAGATTTCGCCCCAGCACCAGCGGCGTGTAGCGGTTAGCAAACAGCCTGACCAGACTGTCGGTTATCCCGATAGTAGCAACGGCATCCGGCTGGCGACGCTGCTGAAACTGTTGTAGCACGCCGTAGCTGCCGATATCCTGCTGCGCCCGCCAGGCGGCGGCCACGGATTCCGCCAGCGACATTACGTCCCGGATACCTAAATTAAATCCCTGGCCCGCAATCGGATGCAGCGTTTGCGCCGCGTTGCCAACCAGCGCCAGCCGATGGGAAACGTGCTGCGAAGCGGACAGCAGCGCCAACGGATAGCTGTAGCGCTGCCCAACCTGGGTAAAGCGTCCCAGCCGCCAGCCAAAGGCTTTTTGCAGCTCGTCTAAAAATTGCCGATCGTCCCAGCTATCAATCTGCGCTTTTTGCGCCAGCGGGTGGCACCACACCAGCGAACTGCGACCAGAGGACATCGGCAGCAGCGCCAGCGGGCCATTTTCGGTAAAGCGTTCAAATGCCCTTCCCTGATGCGGCTGTGCGGTGGAAACGTTGGCAATAACAGCAACCTGCTGATAATCCTCAGAAGCCACCTGCACGCCGCAGGAGGCGGCCACGGCGGAGCGGGAACCGTCTGCGGCCACCAGCAGCTGCGCCGTCAGCGTTTCGTCATTATCCAGCAGCACGCTGACCTGCTGCTGCGTTCGCTCGACCTTCGCCACCTTCGCCGGACAGACCACGCGTACGCCCGGCGCTTTTTGCAGCAGCTTAAACAGCCGCTGGCCGATATCGTGCAGCTCAACCACCTGCCCCAGCGCGGGAATGTCATAATCTTCCGCAGCCAGCGACACAAAGCTGGCATGCCCGCGATCGCTGACGTGAACGTGGGTGATCGGCGTGGCGCACGCTTTCAGCGCGGGCCAGAGGTTGATCGCCGCCAGCTGCTGGCAGGTGCCTTCCGCTAGCGCTATCGCCCGTCCGTCATAGCCGGGATGCGCTCTTGAAGCCGGATCCTGCGCTTCGACCAGCGTCACCGGCAGCCTGCCCTGGGTCAGCCAGGAAACAGCCAGCGCCAGCGTCGCGCCCGTCATCCCGCCGCCTGCGATGATCATGCTCATAATGTTTTAGCCGCCGCCATTAATGCTTCAATCTCATCCGGATCTTTCACCACGCTGTCGGTCAGGTTTTCGTTGCCATCCTCGGTGATCAGAATGTCATCTTCCACCCGGATACCGATGCCGCGATATTCCACAGGCACATCCGCATCCGGCGCGATATACAGACCGGGCTCGACCGTCAACACCATGCCCGGCTCCAGCACGCGATCGCGTTCGTGACCGTAGCCGCCGACATCGTGCACGTCCAGCCCCAGCCAGTGGCTCAGGCCGTGCATAAAGAACCGGCGATGCGCCTGTTCCGCAATCAGCGTCTCAACATCACCCTGCATTACGCCCAGCCCGACCAGCCCCGTCACCATAATGCGCACGACTTCCGCATTAACTTCGCGGATGCTGGTGCCGGGACGAAACAGTTCCAGCGCCCGATTAAGCGATGCCAGCACGATATCGTAGACGGCGCGCTGAGGCTTGCTGAATTTGCCGTTAACCGGGAAAGTGCGCGTAATGTCGCCCGCGTAGCCTTTCAGCTCGCAGCCCGCATCAATCAGCACCAGATCGCCGTCGCGCATCCTGGACTCGTTTTCGGTGTAGTGCAGGATGCAGCCGTTTTCACCGGCGCCAACTATGGTGTTGTAAGAGGGAAAGCGCGCGCCGTGACGGTTGAATTCGTGCTGGATTTCGCCTTCGAGCTGATACTCAAACATTCCGGGCCGACACTGCCGCATCGCCCGCGTATGCGCCAGCGCGCTGATACGACCGGCTTCACGCAGCACGGCCAGCTCTTCCGGCGATTTAAACAGGCGCATCTCGTGCACCCAGGGCCGCCAGTCGGTCAGCGTCGACGGCGCGGTCAGGTTCTGACGAGCGCCGCGCCGCAGCTTCTCCAACGCGCCAAACAGCAGCGTGTCGGCCTGTTCGTAAAGTCCCTGCGCGTGATAAACCACGTCCAGGCCGTTCAGCAGCTGCGGCAGCTGGTCGCTGATGGCATCCCAGGGCAGCGCGCGATCGACAGCAAGTTTTTCCGGCGCGGCATCCTGACCCAGACGACGGCCAAACCAGATTTCAGCGGTCAGATCGCGAACGCGATTAAACAGCACGCTGTGGTTATGGTTTTCCGCGCTTTTGATCAGCACCAGCGCCGCTTCAGGCTCGTTAAAGCCGGTAAAATACCAGAAATCGCTGTTCTGCCGATAAGGGTACTCGCTGTCATTGCTGCGCGTCGCCTCCGGCGCGGCAAAGATCACCGCCGCGCTGGCCGGTGCCATTTTTGCCAGCAGCGCCTGGCGACGGCGCACGAACTCTTGCTGTGTCATCCGCTTCTCCTGAATGCAATCCATCTTAGCGCCCGCATACAGCGCGCTTTTTTTCTGTCGCCGCCCCTGGCGTGGCAGAAATTAGTGCAGCGTTGGTTTTTTCACTTCCACCGCCGTTGGCGCGATATGGGTAAAGGTGTCGTGGCAAAGCAGCGCCGCTACGCGCACATACTCAATCACCTCTTCCAACGACTGTTCCAGCTCTTCCTGGTCTTCATCTTCATCATAGCCGAGCTGGGCGATAGTACGCAGATCGTCAATCGCCTCGCCCGTTTCGCCCTTGACCTTATCGAGCTTCGGCTGGGACACGCCCAGGCCCAGCAGAAAGTGGTTAACCCAGCCCGCCAGCGCATCCGCCCGATCGAAGACGGTGATATCGTCATCTTCCGGCAAATAGAGTTGAAACAGGAAACCTTCGTCTTCCAGCGTATCGCCGATGCCCTGGTGCAGCTGCTGTAAAGGCTGAGCCAGCGTCTGCGAGAAGGCCATGCCTTCGTTCGTTAAGTCGTGTACCAGCGTCTGCCAGCTACTGTCCTTGTTGCCGCCGCAAAGAATTCCGCTGATCAGGCCGTGCATTTCAGCCGGGGTCATTCCCACGCCCTGCTGCGTCAGTGCTGAAGCCAGCGCGTCGTAGCCCGGCATTGTGTTTGTTAGTGACATAGGTTTTGGTCATCGTTGGCTGGATAAGTTCGTGTTATGCTACCACCAGGTGCCTCTTTGATTCCAGAAAGGGGTTGTTTCTTCTGCCAGGGGTAGATATAGTTGCGCCCCTCCCAAGCCATTGAGCGGCAAGGGAGATTACCGGCGAAGTAATCAGTCAGGATGGTTTTATGTCTGCACAGCCCGTAGATATTCAAATTTTTGGCCGTTCCTTAAGAGTGAATTGTCCGCCTGAACAGCAAGATGCGCTGAATCTGGCCGCCGAAGACCTTAATCAACGGTTGCAAGATCTTAAAGTTCGCACTAGAGTCACCAATACTGAACAATTGGTTTTTATCGCCGCGTTGAACATCTGCCATGAGTTAGCGCAGGAAAAGATGAAAACCCGCGATTATGCCAGTAATATGGAACAGCGTATCCGAATGTTACAGCAGACTATCGAGCAGGCATTGCTTGAACAAGGTCGCATTACGGAAAGAACTGGAACGCAATTCGAATAACACGTTAACGTTATCTGTGTTACAGTAACGGTGATGTAAAAAATTCTCTGAGGTGTTTGCAAGCGGGCCAGTCCCCTGAGCCGATATTTCATACCAAACAGAGTGTGGCGCTCTGTAACCTGTGTGCATGCTCGGTCCGTCCGAGAAGCCTGATGGTTATGACGGTACACTCACCTTGAACCAAGGGTTCAAGGGTTACAGCCTGCGGCGGCATCTCGGAGATTCCCTTCTTTACCACCTGCAAAGCCATGTTTTTCCCGGCGCTTTCGGGTTCCCTGCTTTATCCCGCTTCCGACACGGTGAAACTGATGAACCTCAGCCTTCTCGATCGTCAGGATATTCGTACTCACATTCGCCATTTGCGTCGTGACCTGACACCAGAACAGCAGCGCCTGGCCGCCGTAACGGTCGCCGAACATGCGCTAAGCTTCAAACCCGTTCAGCAGGCCCGCAAAATCGCGCTGTTCCTGTCCTTCGACGGCGAACTGGATACCCGTCCGCTGATTGCCAAACTTTGGCAGCGTCATCAGGAAGTTTATCTGCCCGTACTGCACCCTTTTTCACGCGGTCAGCTGCTTTTTCTGCGCTATGACACGGAAACGCTGTTGCAGCCTAACCGTCTGCGTATCCCGGAACCGCCGCTGGATATCCGCAACCTGGCCACGCTGGACGAGCTGGATGTGATAATGGTGCCGCTGGTGGCGTTCGATCGGGCCGGACAGCGTCTGGGTATGGGCGGCGGCTTTTATGACCGCACTCTGCAAAATTGGCCGCAGCACGGCCTGTTGCCGATTGGCCTGGCGCATGACTGTCAGCAGGTAGAAACATTGCCCGTGGCGGAATGGGATGTGCCTTTGCCGGCGATAATTACGCCTTCGCGGCTCTGGCAATGGCAGGAAAAGCGTCCCACGAGCGGGGACGCTTTGCGTCATCAGTAAAGCAGACGAGCGCGAATGGTGCCCGGAATCGCTTTCATCTGCTGAAGCGCGTTGTCGGCCACTTCCTTCGTCGCATCGATATCGATCACCACATAGCCCATCTGCGGCGTGGTTTGCAGATACTGCGCGGCAATGTTGATGCCCTGACCGGCAAAGATATTGTTGATGGCGGTCAGCACGCCGGGACGGTTCTCGTGAATATGCAGCAGGCGGCTCTGCTGGCCATGCATCGGCAGCGACACTTCCGGGAAGTTAACCGCTGACAGCGTCGAGCCGTTATCTGAGTATTTCGCCAGTTTACCCGCTACTTCAATCCCGATATTTTCCTGCGCTTCCTGCGTTGAACCGCCGATATGCGGCGTCAGGATCACGTTGTCGAACTCGCACAGCGGCGAATTAAACGGATCGGCGTTAGTTGCCGGCTCTTCCGGGAAGACGTCGATGGCCGCGCCGGCCAGATGTTTGTCCGCCAGCACTTTGCACAGCGCCGGAATATCCACTACCGTGCCGCGTGAAGCGTTGATCAGCAGCGAGCCGGGTTTCATCATCGCCAGCTCTTCCGCACCCATCATATTCTGGGTGGAGGCCGTTTCCGGCACGTGCAGGCTGACCACATCACTCATATTCAGCAGTTCGGAGAGGTAGCGAACCTGCGTGGCGTTGCCGAGCGGCAGCTTGCTTTCGATATCGTAAAAGTAGACGTGCATCCCTAAGCTTTCGGCCAGCACGCCCAGCTGCATACCGATATGGCCATAGCCGATAATGCCCAGCTTTTTGCCGCGCGCCTCATAAGAGCCGACCGCCAGCTTGTTCCAGATGCCGCGGTGCGCTTTAGCATTGGCGGCCGGTACGCCGCGCAGCATCAGCAGCAGCTCGCCGATGACCAGTTCTGCTACGGATCGGGTATTGGAGAAAGGCGCATTGAACACCGGAATACCGCGTTTTTCTGCGGCCTGCAAATCGACCTGGTTAGTGCCGATGCAGAAGCAGCCTACCGCGACGAGTTTTTCTGCCGCAGCGAAAATCTCTTCGGTCAGGTTGGTACGCGAGCGGATACCAATAAAGTGCGCATCGCGGATCGCTTCTTTCAGCGTTTCGCTGTCCAGCGCGCCCTTGTGAAATTCGATGTTGGTGTAGCCTGACGCCCGAAGATTCTCAATCGCGCTCTGGTGCACGCCTTCGACCAGCAGGAACTTAATCTTGTCTTTCTCCAGTGATACTTTTGCCATTTCCCGACCCTATTCAGCAGACTTCAGAAGTGACTGACTCCGTGAGGAATAAGTCAGCCTTCTGTCAAAATATCAAAATTTACGCGCGCGGCAATACAAACGATTGCCTTGCGGCCAGCACGGCAGCCGAAAGCATCAGCATAAATCGGCAGATAATCATGACACGTGAAGCATCGTCAGCAGGATCGCGAGGCGGGGGTAAATTCCGTGACATAAGTCACCAAATTTGTGGGGCAAAAGAAAAGATGTTTTTTTATAAAAATTAACCGAGGCGATAGCCGCGCCGGTAAGATCGTTTTTTTATGGCTTAGAGCTTAGAGCTTAGAGCTTATCGATTGTGGCCTGGCATTTAGTACCTGGCATTTAGCACCTGGCACTTAGCACTTAGCACTTAGCTCTTAGCTCTTAGCTCTTAGCATTCAGAGCTTACGGCTACGGCTATGACCTGGCGCTTATAGCTATGGCTACAGCTATGACTTAGAGCCTGGCGCTTAAGGTCGCGGCTGACGGCCACGACCTTGATGCACTACCGGCCATTCCCGGCTGGTAAAACGGCCACGCTAATCAGCTAATCGCCCAGCGTTTTTACACCGTTTGCCGTGCCGATCAGCGCCACGTCCGCGCCACGCGTGGCGAAAAGCCCCACCGTGACTACGCCCGGCAGCGCGTTGATGGCTTTTTCCAGCGCGACGGCATCCAGGATTTTCAGATTATGCACGTCCAGGATGACGTTACCGTTATCGGTGACCACCTGCTGACGATATTCCGGCAGGCCGCCCAGCTTCACCAGCTCGCGCGCCACAAAGCTGCGAGCCATAGGAATGACCTCGACCGGCAGCGGAAATTTGCCCAGCACGTCGACCTGCTTGGATTCGTCGGCGATGCAGACGAACTTCTTCGCCACGGCGGCAATGATTTTTTCACGGGTCAGCGCCGCGCCCCCGCCTTTAATCATCTGCATCGCGCTGTTGATCTCGTCGGCGCCGTCAACATAAACCGACAGGGAATCCACCTCGTTCAAATCGAAAACCGGAATACCTAAGCTTTTCAGCCGGAGCGTGGAAGCCTCCGAGCTGGAAACCGCGCCTTCAATCTCATTTTTAATCGAGCCCAGCGCATCAATAAAGTGGGCGGCGGTCGATCCGGTGCCCACGCCAACGATAGTGCCGCGTTCAACATAGTTTAACGCGGCCCAGCCAACGGCTTTTTTCAGTTCATCCTGCGTCATGGTAAGTTTAGAATCCGTGCTGCTACTGTGTGGCGATAGTATAAAGCAACCCTCGTTGAAAAAACCGCCCTGCGGCGCCATTTGTTGTCACTCTGGAAGAGAGGCCGCAAAACCGGGACGCCAGCTTTAAGCGCAGGGCAAAATGGCAAAAATATGGCATAGTGCAGATTCCACACCTGAAAGAGAGCTAAAACAACAATGAAACGCCCGGACTATCGAACGCTTCAGGCGCTGGATGCAGTCATTCGCGAGCGCGGCTTTGAACGCGCGGCGCAAAAACTTTGTATTACCCAGTCAGCCGTTTCCCAGCGCATCAAGCAGCTGGAAAATATGTTTGGTCAGCCGCTGCTGGTGCGCACCGTGCCGCCTCGCCCTACCGAACAGGGGCAAAAGCTGCTGGCGTTGCTGCATCAGGTAGAGCTGCTGGAAGAAGAGTGGCTGGGCGATGAAAACAGCGGCACCACGCCGCTGCTGCTGTCGCTGGCAGTGAACGCCGACAGTCTGGCGACCTGGCTGCTGCCCGCGCTGAAAACGGTGCTGAGCGATTCACCGGTGCGCCTGAATCTTCAGGTGGAAGACGAAACCCGTACCCAGGAGCGCCTGCGGCGCGGCGAAGTAGTCGGCGCGGTAAGTATCCAGCCGCAGCCGCTGCCAAGCTGCCTGGTGGATCAGCTCGGCGCGCTGGATTATCTGTTTGTCGGCTCGAAAGAGTTCGCCGCGCGCTACTTTCCGAACGGCGTGACCCGCTCCGCACTGCTGAAGGCGCCGGCGGTGGCTTTCGATCATCTTGACGATATGCATCAGGCGTTTTTACAGCAGAATTTCGATCTGTCGCCCGGCAGCGTGCCGTGCCATATCGTTAACTCGTCGGAGGCTTTTGTGCAGCTGGCGCGTCAGGGCACGACCTGCTGTATGATCCCGCACTTACAGATTGAGCGCGAGCTGGCGGAAGGCGAACTGATCGATCTGACGCCGGGGCTGTTTCAGCGCCGAATGCTGTACTGGCATCGTTTTGCGCCGGAAAGCCGCCTGATGCGCAAAGTGACCGACGCGCTGATTGCCCACGGCCATCGCGTGCTGCGCCAGGGGGAATAGCGCTCAGGTTGAAGCGGATTTTTGCCTGGCATCCCTGGCAAAGAAAAGCGTCCGGAATGCTTACCGGACGCGGCTTTCAGCAAGCTGAGATTACTGCTTGCGCTGTAGCTCAAACACCACATCCACCTGATCGTCAAAGTGAATGCTCTGCTGCTCGTAGGTTTGCGCGGCCGAGCTCATCGGCGCGGCGTCGGCGGTTTTAAACATTCTCGCCATTGGCATCGGCTGATAGTTGGCTACGTGATAGCGAATGCTGTAAACCGGCCCCAGCTGAGCGTTAAAGCCTTTCGCCAGCTCGCCAGCCTGATGCGTCGCGTTTTCGATAGCGGCCTGGCGGGCTTTATCGCGATAGCTATCGGGATTAGCCACGCCCAGCTCAACGGAGCGGATTTCGTTCAGGCCCGATTTCAGCGCGCCGTCCAGCAGCTCGTTCAACTTATCAAGCTGGCGCAGTGTAACCTGCACCTGACGCACCGCGCGATAGCCTTTCAGCTCCGATTTGCCGTCTTTCAGATAATCGTATTCCGGCTGCGTACGCAGGTTGGCCGCGTTGATATCTTTTTTATCAATGCCGTTTTTCTGGAGAAAATCAAAATACTGGGCGACACGGCTGTCGGCCTGTTTTTTCGCTTCAGAGGCATCTTTCGACGAGACGCCAACCTCTATCGCCAGCGTGGCAATATCAGGCGTTGCGTCGACGCTTGCCTGCCCGGACGTGACAACATGCGGGCCGTTAGGCAGTTCATCCGCCACGGCGGCAAAAGGCGAGGTAAAAATAAGGGCGGCCAGCGCCAGTTTGGTCAGCTTCAAAGGAGATCCTCCATGGGACTTCAGTCATAGCAGAAGAAGCCGGCCTGACTACAGCGTACCGGCTTCCACAATTTATCCATCAGTTCGCATCTTAGTGCGATTGTACCTGCCAGACTATGACCTTAATTCCTGGAATGAGTTCGGCCGTGTTTACCAGATATTCAGCGCCTGCAGCGCCAGCTTCAGGGCGATCAGCCACATCACCAGCCCCACCAGCAGATTAATAATACGCTGCGCCCTGGTGGTATTGAGACGCGGTGCCAGCCAGGCGGCAAGGATAGCCAGGCCGAAAAACCAGATTAGCGAGGCGCAGGCCGATCCCAGTGCAAACCATTTGCGCGCTTCTGCCGGAAGCTGGCCGCCCAGGCTACCCAGCACCACAAAGGTATCGAGATAGACGTGCGGATTCAGCCAGGTTACGGCCAGCATGGTGGCGATAATACGCCAACGGCTCTGCTTCATCGCTTCCGATGACGCCAGCGCCACATCGCCGCTGAAGGCGGTACGCAGCGCCCCCCAGCCGTACCACAAAAGAAACAGTACGCCGCCCCAGGTTACCAGGTTCAGCAGCAGGGTGGAATGGGTCAGCAGCGCGCTGCCACCGAACACGCCACCGCAAATCAGCAGGATATCGCTCAGCGTACAAAGCGCGGCGGTCATTAAATGGTAGTGGCGGCGCACGCCCTGGTTCATCACAAAAGCATTCTGCGGCCCCAGCGGCAGGATCAGCGCGGCGCCCAGCGCCATGCCCTGCAGAAAAACGGCAAACATAGAGTCTTCCTCAAACGGTTTCAGCTGGCGGCGAGTGTATAGCGACAGCATCATTAGAGGAAATTGAAGATTCTAATACTCCATAAACTTAGCTAATGATAACGATCGGTAAAAAGGCGAACCGCAGTCCGCCTTTTCTTTTGCATGATGAGCAAGCCGTCAGGCTCAACCGGCTAACACTACTCTGCCTTTGCCTGTACTGGCGCAGCAGTCTGAGCAGCGTCGCTTTTTGTCTCGGCCGTCTGATGCAGGTGCACATCCATCTGCGGATAAGGGATACCGATATTGTTGGCATCCAGCGTGCGCTTGAAGTTCTTCATCAGATCCCAGTATACGTTTTGCAGATCGCCCGCGTTGCTCCAGCAGCGCACCACGTAGTTAACCGACGAAGCTGCCAGCTCGTTCAGGCCAATCTGTACGCCCATATCCTGCAGCACGCGAGGATCGGCATCCACCACTTCGCGCAGCAGTTTGAGAACCTGGTCCGCGTCGGCATCGTAGGAGACGCCAATGATAAATTCATTACGGCGAACCGGCTCGCGAGAGAAGTTTACGATGTTGCCGGCGATAATTTTACCGTTTGGCACCACAACGGTTTTGCCGTCCGCGGTTTTCAGCGTGGTAGAGAAAATCTGTACCTGTTGTACGGTGCCCATAATGCCGATATCGATAAAGTCACCGGTGCGGAATGGACGAAAAGTCACCAGCAGCACGCCAGCTGCCAGGTTGGAGAGCGAGCCCTGCAAAGCCAGACCGACGGCCAGACCTGCGGCACCCAGCACGGCGATAACCGACGCCGTCTGTACGCCTACGCGCCCAAGCGCCGCAATCAGCGTAAACGCAATCACGGCATAGCGCACCAGCGCCGAAAGGAAATCGGCTACGGTGGCGTCGATATGACGAGCGCGCAGCACCTTGTTCAGCGTTTTTGAAATGATACGCGCTACGATAGTCCCGATAATCAGGATGATAATGGCCGCTACAATATTTACCGCATAGCTCAGCAGCAGCGCCTGATTGTGTACCAGCCAGCTGCCAGCGCGGTTAACGCCGTCGACTACGTTCAAATCTTCCATTTGCTTATCCTGTTGTTGTTCCCCGCCGGGAAGTAAGCAGACTGCCAGTCCAGGCTGGCATCCCAAACCTCAAGCGTAACTAAAAATGCTGTCTGGTGCCAAATAACGAGGCAAATTAATAATTTGTTACCGCAAAGGCGCTTTTTTTGCAGGGTTTTTAATAAGGGAAAAGCCGATAGCCGCGCCAATATTTACAGAAATGCAGAAGGCAAACTTCGCTGACGTTCTAAAATTTGCCCATAAAAAAAGGCTCCGCGAGGGAGCCTTCTGTTCAGAACGAGAAAATTACAGTACGTCTACCGCGTTCAGTTCTTTAAACGCCTGCTCCAGACGAGTAATCATGGAAGTCTGAGCAGAGCGCAGCCATACGCGCGGATCGTAGTATTTCTTGTTTGGTTTATCAGCGCCTTCCGGGTTGCCCAGCTGCGCCTGCAGATAACCTTCGTTCTTTTTGTAGTACTGCAGGATGCCGTCCCAGGTCGCCCATTGGGTATCGGTATCGATGTTCATCTTGATCACGCCGTAGCTGATAGACTCTTCGATTTCAGCAGCGGAAGAACCGGAACCGCCGTGGAAAACGAAGTCCAGCGCGTTGTGCGCCAGGTTATGTTTTTTGGTCACATATTCCTGAGAATCACGCAGGATGGTTGGCGTCAGCTTAACGTTGCCTGGCTTATACACGCCGTGAACGTTACCGAAAGAGGCCGCGATAGTGAAACGCGGGCTGATTGCGTTCAGTTTTTCGTAAGCGTAGTTCACGTCTTCCGGCTGGGTGTACAGTGCGGAAGCATCCATATGGCTGTTATCAACGCCGTCTTCTTCACCGCCGGTGCAGCCCAGTTCGATTTCCAGCGTCATGTTGATTTTTGACATACGCGCCAGATACTTGCTGCAGATTTCGATGTTTTCTTCCAGCGACTCTTCAGACAGGTCGATCATGTGAGAAGAGAACAGCGGCTTACCGGTTTTTTCAAAGTGAGCTTCGCCCGCGTCCAGCAGACCGTCGATCCACGGCAGCAGTTTTTTCGCGCAGTGGTCGGTATGCAGGATAACCGGCACGCCGTAGTGTTCCGCCATCTGATGCACGTGATGCGCACCGGAGATTGCGCCCAGGATGGCTGCAGCCTGCGGCTTATCGGACTTCAGGCCTTTACCGGCGATGAACGCCGCGCCACCGTTGGAGAACTGGATGATAACCGGCGCTTTAACTTTCGCGGCGGTTTCCAGCACGGCGTTGATGGAATCGGTGCCGACACAGTTAACCGCTGGCAGTGCGAATTTGTTCTCTTTTGCGACTTTGAAGATTTTCTGTACGTCGTCACCGGTGACAACGCCTGGTTTTACGAAATCAAAAATTTTAGACATGTCTTTTGTCCTGTTTCGTCGGCAGTAGGAAAAGATGTTGCGCCTTAAGGGGCAAATCATTCTGGCGGAGGCAGCCCTCCGCCCCAGAGGTTACTGTTTCGCGCGTTCTTCCAGCATAGCTACCGCAGGCAGTTTTTTACCTTCCACGAACTCAAGGAAAGCGCCGCCGCCGGTAGAGATATAAGAAATCTTATCTTCAATGCCGAAGAGGTCGATGGCAGCCAGCGTATCACCGCCGCCTGCGATAGAGAATGCGTCGCTGTCGGCAATGGCTTTCGCCACGATTTCGGTGCCTTTGCGGAAGTTCGGGAATTCAAACACGCCCACCGGGCCATTCCACAGAATAGTTTTGGCTTCTTTCAACAACTTAGCCATGGCTTCTGCGGTTTCGTCGCCAAAGTCCATGATCTCTTCATCATCTTTAACTTCGGAGACTTTCTTCACGGTTGAAGGCGCAGTTTCAGAGAATTCCGTGCCGACGCGGGAGTCGGTTGGCACAGGAATTTTATATTCGTCGCGCAGTTTTTTCGCAGCTTCCACGAAATCCGGCTCGTACAGGGATTTACCCACCTTGTTGTCGATAGCCACGAAGGTGTTGGCGATGCCGCCGCCTACGATCACCGTATCGGCGATTTTCACCAGCGAGTTCAGCACGTCGAATTTGGTGGAAACTTTAGAACCGCCAACCACCGCCACCATTGGACGAGCAGGCTCTTTCAGCGCTTTACCCAGCGCTTCCAGCTCATCGGCCAGCAGCGGGCCAGCGCAGGCTACCGGCGCAAATTTCCCCACGCCATGCGTGGAAGCCTGGGCGCGGTGCGCGGTGCCGAAGGCGTCCATCACGTAGACGTCGCACAGCGCGGCATATTTTTTCGCCAGCGCCTCGTCGTCTTTCTTTTCGCCTTTGTTAAAACGAACGTTTTCCAGCACTACCAGCTCGCCCTCGGCGATATCAACGCCTTCCAGGTAGTCTTTTTCCAGACGAACCGGAGAAGAAAGTTTTTCTTTCAGATAGTTAACTACTGGCAGCAGGGAGAACTCTTCGTTGTACTCGCCTTCGGTCGGGCGGCCCAGGTGAGAAGTGACCATCACTTTCGCACCCTGTTTCAGCGCGGCTTCAATGGTTGGCAGTGAAGCACGGATACGTGCGTCAGAGGTGACTTTGCCCTCTTTAACCGGCACGTTTAAATCAGAACGAATCAGTACGCGTTTCCCGGCAAGATCCAAATCGGTCATTTTAATTACTGACATGGTGAGTCCTCTCGTTGATTCTCTAAATTTTAAAGGCGCAGTCCGCGCCCTGGCTGAAACCGCTGGCGGCCATGGCTAACGTCGTGTCGAGCATTCGGTTAGCAAAGCCCCATTCGTTGTCGCACCAGACCAGCGTTTTGATCAGGTGCTGTCCGCTGACCCGCGTTTGCGTGCCGTCCACAATGGCACTGTGCGGATCGTGGTTAAAATCAATGGAGACTAACGGTAGTTCCGTATAGTCAACTATACCACTAAATGCTTTTTCTGATGCGTTTCGCAGCAGCGCATTCACCTCGCAGGCCTTTACCGGCGTGCGGACGCTGACGCTTAAATCAATGGCGGTCACGTTGATTGTCGGTACACGCACGGCGATCGCTTCGAAACGGTCATTGAATTTCGGAAAAATACGCGCGATACCCGCAGCAAGGCGAGTATCGACCGGAATTATCGACTGGCTGGCTGCGCGAGTGCGGCGCAAATCAGTATGGTAAGCGTCAATAACCTGCTGATCGTGCATGGCGGAATGGATGGTGGTGACCGTTCCCGACTCAATGCCGAAAGCATCATCCAGTAACTTAATCACAGGAATAATACAGTTAGTGGTGCAGGAGGCGTTAGAGACGATCAGGTCGCTGGCCTTTAGCGCTTTTTCATTGACGCCGTAAACCACGGTAGCGTCAAGATCGTTGCCGCCCGGATGGGAAAACAGGACTTTTTTCGCCCCGGCGGCAAGGTGCGCTTCGCCGTCTTCGCGGCTGCCCCAGACGCCGGTGCAGTCCAGCACCACATCCACGTTCAGCTCCTTCCAGGGGAGATCGGCGATAGCGGCCCGATGCAGAATGCGCACAGGATCTTCGCCTATCCACAGCAGATCCCGCTCCTGACGAACGTCCCATGCAAAACGGCCATGACTGGTGTCATATTTCAGCAGATGCGCCATGCCGGCGGCTTCCGCTAGCTCATTAACCGCCACGACGGTAATCTCCGCGCGGCGTCCGGTTTCATAAAGCGCGCGCAGCACGTTGCGCCCAATGCGTCCAAAACCGTTGATGGCAATACGAACCGTCATATCACTCCTGCATCCAAATTCTGTGCAAAACCGGAGCGTTAGCCTGAGCCAGGCGTTCCCGTTTGTACAGGGAATTTTTGCGTTACCGGGCCGTTTTTCCCACGGAAAGAGGTCAGTGCCAATGCTTGTTGAAACGGTTCAGCTACAATAAAGACAATGCGGAATAATTGGAATGCGCCAGATCAATCCACAGTTTAAAAATCTGACCTGCATCACATTTAGATAAGGTTCTGTATAAAAAACAGGCCAACAACGCTCAACAAAGTAGTAAAGTAACTTTTACTGATATTTACTTTCAAGTAACCAGTTAGCGACACGATCAACGGAATTTTCTTACTTTTGCAGGTAAATATCAGAATTTTCTCTCTGACAACCGTTTCCAGGAAGGAGACGCCCACAGCAGAGCGCCGGTAAAAGCGCGGCTGGCTGTAGCGAGATCGGGAAAGATCTGGCGTCCACTCTCTGGTCACTAACCGTGCCGGAATATGAATTACAACTTGCTTTGGTATCTCTGGATTATCTGGGCTTCAGCGCTGCTCGTCTATTCCCTTAGCTGGGCGACAACGCTGTTGCTGATCCGCCAGCATCGGGGACTGTTAATGGCCGCAGCCTCCGCCATTTTTACCTGGCTTGCCTTCAGGAAATTCACGTTAAATAAGGAAATAGCGATGTTCAAACGTAAAGAGAATCCCCGTCAACCCAGCGCTCCGCTGAATTACACTTCGCCCGTGCCGCCCTCTTCCGCTTCGCTAATGGACAGCGAATTTGAAGAAAGCGTCTCTGCCGCAACCGTCGTCAGCGTCGCCAGCGCGCCTGCCACAGGCACCACCACCATCCCGGATACCTGCACCATCGTAGGTGAAATCAGCGCCGCAGGCGATATTCATATCACCGGCAGCGTTAACGGTAAGGTGAATTCAGAAAAAACCGTTTTTGTGCAGAAAGATGGGCGGGTCGAAGGGGAAATCTGGGCGCAGCGCACCGAAATCAGCGGCGAGCTGAAAGGATTATGCTGTAGTCGGGAGGTGGCCATTAACGCCAACGGATTTATGGATGGCACCATCGAGTGCGAATCGCTTTCGATCAACCAGCAGGGTAAATTTTATGGCCAGTCCAAGCCTTATAAGACGGAAAGAGAGCCGGAAAGCAACGTGGTGAAAAGCTTTGCGGAGCCGGTGATACCGCCCAGCCAGGATTTCCATTTGCGGGACACCGCGCAGTAGGTAAAAAGGTTCGCCTGTTTGCACAGGCGAACCGGATTGATTACGGCTTAAGCGATTGCCAGGAAGGTTCACCTGCTTGCACAGGCGAACCCGGTTTATTACAGCAGCTCTTTCGCTTTAGCGACCACGTTGTCTACGGTGAAGCCGAAGATTTCAAACAGCTTCTCGGCCGGTGCCGACTCGCCAAAGGTGGTCATGCCAACCACCGCGCCATGCAGGCCGGTGTATTTGAACCAGTAATCGGCGATACCGGCTTCAATCGCCACGCGCGCGCCAACCGCTTTCGGCAGTACGGCTTCACGATAGGCCGCATCCTGCTTGTCGAAAGCATCGGTAGACGGCATGGACACCACGCGCGCCTTACGCCCTTCCGCGCTCAGCTTCTCGTAAGCACCAACCGCCAGCTCCACTTCAGAACCGGTCGCAATCAGGATCACTTCCGGCGTGCCGTCGCAATCTTTCAGGATATAGGCGCCGCGAGCCACGTTAGCCAGCTGCTCGGCGCTGCGATCCTGCTGCGCCAGGTTCTGGCGGGAGAAGATCAGCGCGGTTGGGCCGTCGTGACGCTCAATCGCATATTTCCAGGCTACCGCAGACTCAACCTGGTCGCACGGACGCCATACGCTCATGTTCGGCGTGACGCGCAGGCTGGCCAGCTGCTCAACCGGCTGGTGCGTCGGGCCATCTTCACCCAGACCGATAGAGTCGTGGGTATAGACCATCACCTGACGGATTTTCATCAGCGCGGCCATACGGGCAGCGTTACGCGCATATTCCACAAACATCAGGAAGGTGGCGGTATACGGCAGGAAACCGCCGTGCAGCGTAATGCCGTTGGCGATAGCGGTCATGCCGAACTCACGCACGCCGTAGTGAATATAGTTGCCCGCCGCGTCTTCGTTGATCGGCTTAGAACCAGACCACATGGTCAGGTTGCTTGGCGCCAGGTCGGCGGAGCCGCCCAGATATTCCGGCAGCAGCTTGCCGAAAGCTTCCAGCGCGTTTTGTGAGGCTTTACGGCTGGCGATTTTGGCCGGATTGGCCTGCAGCTGCTCAATGAATTTCTGCGACTCGGCCTGCCAGTTTTCCGGCAGCTCGTTTTTGGTGCGGCGCTGGAACTCCAGAGCCAGCTCGGGATAAGCTTTGGCATAGGCCGCGAACTTCTCGTTCCAGGCCGCTTCTTTCGCCTTGCCCGCTTCTTTGGCATCCCACTGCGCGTAGATATCCTGAGGGATTTCAAACGGTGCGTGGTGCCAGCCCAGCTGTTTACGGGTCAGCGCGATTTCTTCGTCGCCCAGCGGTGCGCCGTGGGAATCGTGCGTGCCAGCTTTGTTCGGCGAGCCGAAACCAATTACGGTTTTGCACATCAGCAGTGAAGGCTTGTCGCTGACCGCTTTTGCTTCTTCAACCGCTTTGCGGATCGCTTCCGCGTCGTGGCCGTCCACGCCGCGCACCACGTGCCAGCCGTAGGCTTCAAAACGCTGTGCGGTATCGTCCGTGAACCAGCCGTCGATGTGACCATCAATCGAGATGCCGTTATCATCATAGAAAGCCACCAGCTTGCCCAGCTTCAGCGTACCGGCCAGCGAGCAAACTTCGTGCGAGATCCCTTCCATCATGCAGCCGTCGCCCATAAACACGTAGGTATTATGATCGACAACGTTATGGCCTGGACGGTTGAACTGCGCGGCCAGCGTGCGCTCGGCGATAGCCATACCCACGGCGTTGGCGATGCCCTGCCCCAGCGGGCCGGTGGTGGTTTCAACGCCGGCGGTGTAGCCGTATTCCGGGTGACCTGGAGTTTTGGAATGCAGCTGACGGAAGTTCGCCAGCTCGGCAATCGGCAGATCGTAGCCAGAGAGGTGCAGCAGGCTGTAAATCAGCATTGAGCCGTGGCCGTTGGACAGCACGAAGCGGTCACGGTCGGCCCACAGCGGGTTGGTTGGGTTATGGTTCAGGAAATCACGCCATAACACTTCGGCAATATCCGCCATGCCCATGGGCGCGCCAGGGTGGCCGGATTTCGCTTTCTGTACAGCATCCATACTTAATGCGCGAATGGCGTTCGCAAGCTCTTTACGAGAAGACATGTTCTACTCCAGGTCGGATTAAAGGCTTCGCCGTCCTTAACCTATTTTAATCAATGAGTTATCAGGCAAAGCTGCAAAAGACGACCCTCAATGTACATGAAAGAGCAGCCGAATGTACATGGCGAAAAGTGCAAAAAAACAGGGCCATACTTGCGTTTTTCAGACGTTGGAACTATGCATTAGCGCGCAGGAAGTTAACATAGTGCCAGTCTTATTCCCTGCCTTTAACGGCAGGTGTTTGTTTTTATTACCTTGTTATCTAATGGATGGAAATATGAAAATACCCGCTTCTCTGATGGCGCTGGCCGTCGCTACCGCACTGACCGGCTGTCAGAATTTTGACAGCAACGCGCTGTTGCAGTCTGGCGCGCAGGCTTATCAGGCCGCTTCGCTTAGCGACGCGCAGGTAAAAGAGCTGAGCGTAAAATCGTGCGAGCAAATGGACAGCGAAGCGCAGATTGCACCCGCCGACAGCGTTTACACCCAGCGCCTGAATAAAATCGCCGCCGCGCTTGGCGATAACATCAACGGCACGCCTGCTAACTATAAGGTTTACCTGACCAAAGACGTCAACGCCTGGGCGATGGCCAACGGCTGTATCCGCGTTTACAGCGGCCTGATGGATATGATGACGGACAACGAAGTGGAAGGCGTGCTGGGCCATGAAATGGGCCACGTGGCGCTGGGCCATACCCGCCGCGCGATGCAGGTCGCTTACGGCACCACCGCAGCGCGTACCGCGGCCGCATCCGTTGGCGGTATTGCCGCTACGCTGTCGCAGTCGCAGCTGGGCGATCTGGGCGAAAAGCTGGTTAACGCGCAGTTCTCACAAAAACAGGAGTCACAGGCGGACGACTACTCGTTCGATCTGCTGAAAAAACGCGGTATCAGCCCGCTGGGTCTGGAAACCAGCTTTGAGAAACTGGCGAAGCTGGAAGGCGGCAGCGCGAGCACCATGTTCGATTCTCACCCTTCTTCCGAATCCCGCGCGGCGCATATTAAAGCGCGCATCGAAGCCGGAAAATAAGCCTGAACAAGGCCAGCCCTGCGGCTGGCCCCTTTCGACGATTACTCGCCTTTATTCACAGCCTGAACGTGCAGCATATCCAGCGCCAGCGTGGCGGCGGCCAGCGCAGTGATATCGGACTGGTCATAGCCCGGCGCGACTTCCACCAGATCCATGCCCACAATGTTCAGCCCTTGCAGACCGCGCACCAGCTTAGTTGCTTTGTCCGAGGTCAGACCGCCGACAACAGGCGTGCCCGTGCCCGGCGCGTGAGCCGGATCCAGACAGTCTATATCAAAAGTCAGATAAACAGGCATATCGCCCACGATCTCTTTCACCTGTGCGATGATATCGTCGACGCTGCGATCGTTAATCTGCGCCGCATCCAGCACATTGAAGCCCAGCGATGCATCGAACTCGGTGCGAATACCAATCTGCACGGAGCGCGTCGGATCGATCAGCCCTTCCTGCGGCGCGGTGTAGAACATGGTGCCGTGGTCGAACTTCGGGCCGTTGGAATAGGTATCGGTATGCGCATCAAAATGCACCAGCGCCATTTTGCCGAAGTGTTTCGCGTGCGCGCGCAGCAGCGGCAGCGTGACGTAGTGGTCGCCGCCAAAGGTCATCATGCGTTTGCCGTTAGCCAGCAGCTTCTCCGCATGGGCCTGCAATTTGTCGCTCATATCCTGCGAATCGCCAAAAGCGTAAACCAGGTCGCCGCAGTCAACGACGTTCAGACGCTGACGCAGATCGAAATTCCACGGCCAGCGGCAGCCTTCCCAGGCCAGGTTAGTGGAGATCTGACGGATGGCGCCCGGCCCTAAGCGGCTGCCGGGACGGCCGGACGTGGCCGCGTCAAACGGTACGCCGGTGATCACCCATTCGGCGTCGCTGTCGTACGGCTGGAAGTTAACCGGAAAACGCATAAAACCAAAAGCATTGGAAACCAAAGAGTTATCGTACTGGTTGCCCAGAGTATTATACATAAGCCCCTCTCTTGCTGTCGGCCAGGCTGGCCTTGCTGTTATAGCTAAAAAAAATCCCCGTCGCGTCGTTAGGCCCGACGAGAAAGGGATTGGGTTCAGGTTGTCAGGCGGAAAAAGCGCCGCCCGACCGCGCGGCTAAGGCTTACTCATCTTCCAGATAAGTGTAGCCGTAGAGGCCCGCTTCAAACTCTTCGATAAACTGCGCGCGCAGCTCATCGTCCAGATCGGATTCGGCAATCTGCTTGCGGAAATGCGTCAGCAGCTCGTTCGGATCCAGCTGCACGTATTCCAGCATGTCCGCTACGGTATCGCCTTCGTCCGACAGCTGCACATCAACACGCCCATCCGCGTAAGCATAAACGTCAACCGCTTCGGTATCGCCGAACAGGTTGTGCATATTGCCCAGGATTTCCTGATACGCGCCGACCATAAAGAAGCCCAGCATCGGCGGATTATCCACGTCGTACTGCGGCATCGGCATGGTGGTAGCGATACCGTCGCCGTCCACATAGTGGTCGATGGTGCCGTCTGAATCACAGGTAATATCCAGCAACACGGCGCGGCGCTCCGGCTTTTTATCCAGCCCTTCCAGCGGCAGCACCGGGAACAGCTGATCGATGCCCCACGCGTCCGGCATGGACTGGAACAGCGAGAAGTTGACGTAAATCTTATCCGCCATACGCTCCTGCAGCTCGTCGATAATCGGACGGTGCGCGCGGTTACCCGGATCCAGATGCTGCTGAATGTAGTTACAAACGCTCAGGTAAAGCTGCTCGGCCCAGGCGCGCTGCTCCAGATTGTAAATGCCCTGAGAGTAGCCCGTATGGATATCAAACAGATCCATCTGGCTATCGTGCAGCCATTCACGCAGCGAGCGACGATTGTTCAGCTCGTGCATCTCCTGCCACGTATCCCACAGGCTGATAATCGGGCGAGGCGCATCCGCTGGCGGCGACTCCGGCGTAATAAACTCGTTGCGTTCCACGCCGATGATGTTGGAAACCAGCACGGTATGGTGCGCGGTAACCGCACGACCTGATTCGGTGATGACCGTCGGATGCGGCAGATTGTGCTCCTCACACGCATCGCCGATAGCCCAGATCACGTTGTTGGCGTATTCGTTCAGGCCGTAGTTGACCGAACAGTCGGACTGGGAACGCGTTCCCTCATAGTCCACGCCCAGGCCGCCGCCCACGTCGAAGCACTGGATGTTGACGCCCAGCTTCGCCAGTTCGACATAGAAACGTGCCGATTCGCGTACGCCGGTGGCGATATCGCGGATATTCGCCATCTGCGAGCCGAGGTGGAAGTGCAGCAGCTGCAGGCTTTCCATTCTGCCGGCTTCGCGCATGATCTCAACCAGCTTCAGCACCTGCGTAGCGGACAGGCCAAACTTGGACTTTTCGCCACCGCTGGACTGCCATTTGCCGGAGCCCTGCGAGGCCAGGCGCGCGCGGATGCCAAGACGCGGCACCACGTTCAGGCGTTCCGCTTCTTCCAGCACCAGCTTCACTTCGGTCATCTTTTCCAGCACCAGATAGACTTTGTGGCCCATCTTTTCGCCGATCAGCGCCAGACGAATATATTCACGGTCTTTGTAGCCGTTACAGACGATCACTGAACGGGTCATGCCCGCGTGCGCCAGCACCGCCATCAGCTCCGCTTTGGAGCCCGCTTCCAGCCCCAGCGGCTCGCCGGAGTTGATCAGCGATTCGATCACGCGCTTATGCTGGTTAACCTTGATCGGATAGACCAGGAAATAGTCGCCGCGATAGCCGTAGGATTCCCGCGCGCGCTTAAACGCTGCGTTAATGGAGCGCAGGCGATGCTGTAAAATTTGAGGGAAACAGAACAGCGCGGGCAGGCGTTGCCCTTCGGCCTCGCGCTCTTTAACCAGCCGGGCCAGATCGACGCGCGCTTCCGGCACGTCGGGATCGGGACAGACGCTGATATGCCCCAGCTCATTGACGTCGTAATAATTATTGCCCCACCAGGCAATATTGTAGGTGCGCAGCATTTTGCTGGCATCTTGATCGCTCATGGCCACCTCCTGCATTGAGCGGAGTACACCCTGTTCGCCTGCTGACGAACCCTTAATCATCTTGCTGTCGTCAGACATCGCGAGCCTCGAATTTCAATGATGCGGAACAGTTAACTACTATCGCAGGGAAAACCCACGACAACAACCCATCGACTACCGGGCATCCCAGCATAAAACGCTGAGGAACCGCACCAGGCGATATCAGAAGTATAACATTAAACACGTCGCGGACTCCGGCACCCAGCTGCGCTGAGAAACGAGAAGGAGGAGATTATCGACATTAAATGCCGGCATCACGACCGGCGCTACATCGGCACGGCGCCGAGGCAGGAAAACAGGACAGGAAGAGTCTGCGTGCGCCGGAATGGCGCAATGAACCGGTTGCGATCATGACCGTATTCAGCTCCGCTTGGGGAAACCGGGAGGAAAAGGCCAGCGAAAAGTCCTCTCGCTGACGCGCCTGCCGCTGATACCGGCAAACCCGGCTTACAGCAGCGGCGTTTTATACAATCAGCACGACAGGAATGCAAAATTTAAATGTAAGGAACAACAAGGGACACGGTAATTTTTACAAAATTCCCCGGTTGTTTCCGATAAAAAATGCTGGCAATCTGTTTAACGAGTAACCTAAAATAGCCGTCCAGATGTGAATCCATCTATACTGGTTAACTTCTAAGCGTCTTAAATTAAATTATTGTACTGCTCATGGCTTTGCCTGAGGGGGCGCAGAGAGAGAACACCGTTTCTTTTTAGCGCTATGCAGTCGATCCCAACCCGTTTCAGTAAGGTAAAGAATAAATGGCTAAACACCTTTTTACTTCCGAGTCCGTCTCAGAAGGCCATCCCGATAAAATCGCCGACCAGATCTCTGATGCCGTGCTGGATGCCATCCTTGAGCAGGATCCGAAAGCCCGCGTCGCCTGTGAAACCTACGTAAAAACCGGCATGGTGCTGGTCGGTGGCGAAATCACCACCAGCGCATGGGTAGATATCGAAGAGATCACCCGTAATACCGTGCGTGAAATCGGCTATGTTCATTCCGACATGGGCTTTGATGCCAACTCCTGCGCGGTGCTGAATGCTATCGGCAAACAGTCACCGGATATCAACCAGGGCGTGGATCGCGCCGATCCGCTGGAACAGGGCGCGGGCGATCAGGGCCTGATGTTCGGCTATGCCACCAACGAAACCGACGTGCTGATGCCTGCGCCGGTGACCTACGCGCACCGTCTGGTGCAGCGTCAGTCCGAAGTGCGTAAAAACGGCACCCTGCCGTGGCTGCGTCCGGATGCGAAAAGCCAGATCACTTTCCAGTACGATGCGGGCAAAATCGTTGGTATCGACGCGGTAGTGCTTTCTACGCAGCATTCAGAAGATATCGATCAGAAAGCACTGCAGGAAGCGGTGATGGAAGAGATCATCAAGCCGGTTCTGCCAGCTGAATGGATCAACGCCGGTACCAAATACCATATCAACCCGACCGGCCGTTTCGTTATCGGCGGCCCGATGGGCGATTGCGGCCTGACCGGTCGTAAAATCATCGTGGACACCTACGGCGGCATGGCTCGTCACGGTGGCGGCGCGTTCTCCGGTAAGGATCCGTCAAAAGTTGACCGTTCCGCAGCCTACGCGGCACGCTACGTGGCCAAGAACATCGTGGCTGCCGGCCTGGCCGATCGCTGTGAAATCCAGGTTTCTTACGCCATCGGCGTTGCGGAACCGACTTCCATCATGGTAGAAACCTTTGGTACAGAAAAAATCTCTACCGAACAGCTGACGCTGCTGGTACGCGAGTTCTTCGACCTGCGTCCTTACGGCCTGATCCAGATGCTGGATCTGCTGCACCCAATCTACCGCGAAACTGCGGCTTACGGTCACTTTGGCCGCGAGCACTTCCCATGGGAAAAAACCGACAAGGCCGCACAGCTGCGCGAAGCGGCTGGCCTGAAGTAAGGTTTTACCTATCGCATCAAGGGCACCTAAAGGGTGCCCTTTTTGCTGCCCGCTGGCTGGCAGATTGGTAAACTCCGTATACACTTTTGCAGGCCTTCGTCGCCCCGCATGTTAACGGTTACATCCAGAAACATCAGGCAGCATCTGATAATTAAGAATTTCCAGCCTTAACAAGAGTAGCGGGAATGCGCTATTTTCAGCGCTGTCCGATAGAGGGCCAGCAGGGAACCAGGAGAAGCTATTTAGTGCTATGCCTGAACGGTTATAAAGCGTAAGCGCGTATGAAAACCACTGTTTTCAGAAAGATCTGGTGTGTAACCGATTACACCGTGTGATCGCCCGCACAGTCTTTCGCGCCGGGTTTTTTTAACATTTATAAAAACAATATACAGTACCACTAATATGGAGGCTTCATGCCTGATAATAAGAAACAGAGCAGAACATCCAACAAGGCGATGACCTTGTTCGTATGTTTACTCGCCGCACTCGCCGGCCTGCTTTTCGGGCTGGATATCGGCGTGATTGCCGGCGCTTTACCTTTCATTGCGAAAGATTTCAACGTCACTGCCCACCAGCAGGAATGGATTGTCAGCTCGATGATGTTCGGTGCCGCCGTCGGCGCCGTCGGCAGCGGCTGGATGTCCTCTTACCTCGGTCGTAAAAAGAGCCTGATGATTGGCGCCGTGCTGTTCGTTATCGGCTCGCTGTGGTCAGCCATGGCGGGAAACGCGGATATGCTGATTGTGGCGCGCGTGCTGCTGGGCCTGGCCGTCGGCGTGGCTTCCTTTACCGCTCCGCTTTACCTTTCTGAAATCGCACCGGAAAAAATTCGCGGCAGCATGATCTCGCTGTACCAGCTGATGATCACCATCGGTATTCTGGGTGCCTATCTCTCCGATACCGCGTTCAGCTACACCGGCGAATGGCGCTGGATGCTGGGCATTATCACTATCCCGGCGGCCCTGCTGCTGGTCGGCGTCTGCTTCCTGCCTAACAGCCCGCGCTGGCTGGCGGCGAAAGGCAACTTCCGCGATGCGCAGCGCGTGCTGGATCGCCTGCGCGACACCAGCGAGCAGGCAAAACGCGAGCTGGATGAAATTCGTGAAAGCCTGAAGATCAAACAGTCCGGCTGGAATCTGTTCAAAAACAACGGTAATTTCCGCCGTGCGGTCTGGCTGGGTATTCTGCTACAGGTTATGCAGCAGTTCACCGGTATGAACGTCATCATGTACTACGCGCCGAAAATTTTTGAAATTGCCGGCTTTACCAATACCACCGAGCAGATGTGGGGCACCGTTATCGTTGGTCTGATCAACGTGCTGGCGACCTTTATCGCTATCGGTCTGGTGGATCGCTGGGGCCGTAAGCCGACCCTGAAGCTGGGCTTCCTGGTCATGGCGATCGGTATGGGCGTGCTGGGTACCATGCTGCATATCGGCATTCACTCTGCCGGTGCACAGTACTTTGCTATCGCTATGCTGCTGATGTTTATCATCGGCTTCGCCATGAGCGCCGGCCCGCTGATCTGGGTACTGTGTTCTGAAATTCAGCCGCTGAAAGGCCGCGATTTTGGTATCACCGTTTCTACGGCGACCAACTGGATTGCCAACATGATCGTCGGGGCGACCTTCCTGACCATGCTGAACACGCTGGGCAACGCCAATACCTTCTGGGTCTACGCAGGTCTGAATATCCTCTTTATCATTCTGACTATTATGCTGATCCCGGAAACCAAAAACGTTTCTCTTGAGCATATCGAACGCAACCTGTTAAGCGGCAAAAAGCTGCGCGACATCGGTCAGCGCGACTAAGCTTCACTGGCCGGGGCAACCCGGCCAGCTTCATTGAATTCCCCTGCCTCACGTCGTATCCTCTGCACCATGAAATCCCCTCGACTTCCAATAGCCCTACAACAGGCCGTGATGCGTTCGCTGCGCGACAAGCTGCAGCAGGCTAATCAGCGCCTTGAACGTCACTATCCTGAACCAAAGCTGGTTTATCAGCAGCGCGGTACGGCTGCGGGCACCGCCTGGCTGGAAGCCTGGGAGATCCGCCTGAATCCGGTGCTGCTGCTGGAAAATCAGGAAGCTTTTATCAATGAAGTGGTGCCGCACGAGCTGGCGCATCTGCTGGTATGGAAACAGTTTGGCCGCGTGGCGCCGCATGGCAAAGAGTGGAAGTGGATGATGGAAAGCGTGCTGGGCGTGCCTGCACGACGCACCCACCAGTTTGCTATCGAATCGGTGCGCAGCCGCGCTTTCCCCTATCGCTGCCGCTGTCAGCAGCATCAGCTGACCGTACGCCGTCATAACCGGGTCACGCGTGGCGAAAGCGAATACCGCTGCGTTCACTGTGGCGAAAAATTGCTGCCCGGCACGTTTACGCCCGTATAAAAATCGGCCTGGCGTCAAAAAAAGCGCTGATAAAGCACGCGACGATTTCCTGTTATCCGGCGCTTCTGCTACTCTCGCCGCTTTATTGACTGACAGAAAACCGGACTATGTTACGCAAAATTATTGGCTGCTTTTCGCTGCTGACCGCCTTCTTTGCCCACGGGTTAAGCCCCAACAACTACCATCAGAATAATTTCAGCCAGGCAAAAGCCTATGCCGCGCAAATCAATGCCGATGCGCCAGGCTCTTTTTACTGCGGCTGTAAAATTAACTGGCAGGGGAAAAAAGGCGTGCCGGACCTCGCCTCCTGCGGCTATCAGGTGCGCAAAAACGCCAACCGCGCTAACCGCATTGAGTGGGAGCACGTGGTGCCCGCCTGGACTTTCGGCCACCAGCGCCAGTGCTGGCAGGATGGCGGCAGAAAACAGTGCGCCAAAGACGCGGGCTATCGCCGTATAGAGTCCGATCTGCATAACCTGCAGCCCGCCATCGGCGAGGTTAACGGCGATCGCGGCAACTTTATGTACAGCCAGTGGAACGGCAGCGAGCATCAGTACGGCCAGTGCGAAATGAAGATCGACTTCAAGAACAAGCAGGCTGAACCGCCAGCGCGCGCGCGCGGCGCCATCGCCCGCACCTGGTTCTATATGCGCGACCAGTACCAGATTGCGATGTCGAAACAGCAGACTCAGCTGATGACGGTCTGGGACAAGCAGTATCCGGTTACCGCCTGGGAATGCGAGCGCGATAACCGCATCGCAAAAGTCCAGGGCAACCACAACCCCTATGTACAGCGTGCTTGCCAGCGGTAAAATCTGTGGCCTAAACTGGACAGCATGTCTTGGCCGCGCCCGCCGCGGCCAGTTACTTTTATCAGGATCCCCATGCGTATACCCCGCATTTATCATGCCGAACCGCTGGTCGTCGGCAGTGAAGTTTTCCTCAACGAAGAAGCGGCAAATCACGTAGGACGCGTACTGCGGATGAACGCCGGTCAGCGCCTGGAATTGTTCGATGGTACTAATCTGACATTTAGCGCCGAAATCGTGCAGGCGGATAAGAAAAATGTGCGCGTCGCCGTGCAGGAAAGTCGCGAAGAGTGCCGTGAATCCCCGCTTCACCTGCATTTAGGCCAGGTGATGTCGCGCGGCGAGAAGATGGAGTTCACCATTCAAAAAGCGGTGGAACTGGGCGTAAACAGCATCACCCCCTTGTTTTCTGAGCGCTGTGGCGTAAAGCTTGATGCCCAAAGGCTGGCGAAAAAAATCCAGCAGTGGCAAAAAATTGTGATTGCCGCCTGCGAGCAGTGCGGCAGAAATCGCGTGCCGGAGGTGCGTGAAGCAATGACGCTGGAGGCCTGGAGCGCCGAAGAGGACAGCAGCCTGAAGCTCAATCTGCACCCGAGAGCGAGCCAAAGCATCAATACCCTGCAGCAGCCCGTGGAACGCGTCCGTTTGCTGATTGGCCCGGAAGGCGGCCTGACGGCGGATGAGATCGCGATGACGGCGCGCTACGGCTTTACCGATATCCTTTTAGGGCCTCGCGTGCTGCGCACGGAGACCACCGCGCTAACCGCCATTACCGCCCTTCAGGTGCGGTTTGGCGATTTAGGCTGATAACAGGCACTGACGAGAAAAACGGCAGGCAAGAAAGCTCAACTGGAGAGACTAATGATTAAGCTTGGCATTGTGATGGACCCGATTAGCGCCATCAATATTAAAAAAGACAGCAGCTTCGCGATGCTGCTGGAAGCACAGCGCCGCGGTTATGAAATTCACTATATGGAGATGAAAGATCTCTATCTGCGCGGCGGTGAAGCGCGCGCCGCAACGCGTCTGTTGAGCGTTGAGCAAAACTACGACAAATGGTACGAGTTCGGCAGCGAGCAGGATATTGCGCTGGCCGACCTGAACGTAGTGCTGATGCGTAAAGATCCGCCTTTCGACACCGAATTTATCTATGCGACCTACATCCTTGAGCGCGCGGAAGAAAAAGGCACGCTGATCGTGAATAAGCCGCAGAGCCTGCGCGACTGCAACGAGAAGCTCTATACCGCCTGGTTTGCTGAGCTGACGCCGGACACGCTGGTGACCCGCAGCGCGCAGCAGATCCGCGATTTCTGGCAGGAGCACGGCGACATTATCCTGAAACCGCTGGACGGCATGGGCGGCGCCTCTATTTTCCGCGTGAAGCAGGAAGATCCAAACCTGTCGGTGATTATTGAAACGCTGACCGAGCACGGCAGCTTCTACTGCATGGCGCAGAACTATCTGCCAGCGATTAAAGAAGGCGACAAGCGCGTGCTGGTGGTGGATGGTGAACCCGTACCTTACTGCCTGGCTCGCATTCCCAAATCGGGCGAAACGCGTGGCAACCTGGCGGCTGGCGGCCGTGGCGAAGCGCGTCCGCTGTCCGAAAGCGACTGGGAAATTGCCCGCCGCGTCGGCCCAATGCTGAAGCAAAAGGGCCTGATTTTTGTCGGCCTGGATATCATTGGCGACAAGCTGACGGAAATTAACGTGACCAGCCCGACCTGCATACGTGAGATCGAGGCCGCATTCCCGATTTCAATTACTGGTATGCTTATGGATGCGATTGAAAAACGACTGGCCTGATAAGAAAAGGATTGACGGGCCTTCGTGCTAACCCTGTTGTTCGCCTGCGGCCTTTACCACAGGCGGGCAACCCGACTACAGAATCCTGATATGAATTTACAGCATCATTTTTTGATTGCCATGCCCACGCTGCTGGATCCTTTGTTCAAACGTTCGGTTGTTTATATCTGCGAACACAATGACGAAGGCGCCATGGGTATTATCGTTAATAAACCGATGGAAAATCTTACCGTCGACGGCATTCTTAAGAAGTTAAAAATTATGCCAACCCCGCGCGAACCCGAAGTCAAACTCGACAAGCCGGTTTTTGCCGGCGGCCCGCTGGCAGAAGATCGCGGTTTTATTTTGCACTCGGCTCAGCATACCTACGCGTCCAGCATTCGCGTTTCCGATAATACGGTGATCACCACCTCCCGCGACGTGCTGGAAACGCTGGGCACGCCGGAGCAGCCGGAAAGCGTACTGGTCGCGCTGGGCTACTGCGCCTGGGAGAAAGACCAGCTGGAAAACGAGCTGCTGGAAAACGCCTGGCTGACCATTCCGGCCAACAGCAATATTCTGTTTAAAACGCCCGTGGCCGAACGCTGGCGCGAAGCGGCGAAAAGCATCGGCGTGGATATTCACAATATCACCAGCGATGTTGGACACGCCTGATGAGCCACCTTACTCTGCTGGCCTTCGATTTCGGCACCAAAAGCATCGGCGTGGCGATAGGCCAACAGCTTACCGGCACCGCCCGCCCGCTTCCCGCGTTAAAAGCGCAGGATGGCACGCCCGACTGGAGCAAAATCGAGGCGTTGCTGAAAGAGTGGCAGCCGGATCATGTTGTGGTCGGTCTGCCGTTAAATATGGACGGCACCGAACAGCCGCTAACCGCCAGAGCGCGCAAATTTGCCAACCGGCTGCACGGCCGCTTTGGCGTCAAGGTAGAGCTGCACGATGAGCGCCTCAGCACCGTGGAAGCCAGGGCTGACCTCTTTTCACGCGGCGGCTTTCGGGCGCTGAACAAGGGCAGCGTCGATTCCCTTTCGGCCGTGATCATCCTCGAAAGCTGGTTTGAGAACGCGTGGAGCTAGTCGGCTCGTTTATCGCTTCACTTTTACCGCCGGGCCGCGTAACGTCGCCCGGCTCGTGCACCAGTCCCGCTTAACGTTACGCCAGCAGCACCGCTTAACGTTACGCCACCAGCACCGCCACCCGCCCGTTTCGATTGCCGCCACGCCCCAGCACCAGCGGCTGCCAGTCTCGATTGCCATTACTTCTCCAGCTCCACTTGCCAGTAACGCCTGCCATTACGCTACCGGCCCCGCTTTCCGTTACACCTCCGTCTTCACCTGAAATCACGCCACCAGCCCGGCCTGCCGCCGCGCCTGCAAACTTTGCTCAAACGTCTGCATACCCAGCTGCGCGCCGGTTTGCAGCACGCCCGGTAGCTGATGCGTTTTGCCCTCGCGAATCAAGCTGCTTGTGGCTGGGGTATTAATCAGCACCTCAAACAGCGCTACCCGACCCCTGGTCACGCCCGGCACCAGCTTTTGCGCAATCACCGCTTTCAGGCTGCCGGCCAGCTGGCTGCGGATCAGGTTTTTCTCCGCGCCGGGAAAAACGTCCACCAGCCTGTCCACCGCCTGCGCCGCGCCGCGCGTGTGCAGCGTCGCCAGCACCAGATGCCCGGTTTCTGCCGCCGTCAAAGCCAGCTGGATGGTGTCGCTATCGCGCAGCTCGCCCAGCAGGATGACATCCGGATCCTGGCGCAGCGCCGCCCGCAGCCCGGTGCTGAAAGAGACGCAGTGCCGGCCTATCTCCCGCTGCTGGATCAGCGATCGCTCGCTGCGGTGAATAAACTCCACCGGATCTTCCAGCGTCAGGATATGGCGGTGCTGCTGCTGGTTAATCGCGCCGATAAGCGCAGCCAGCGTGGTTGATTTGCCGCTGCCCGTCGCGCCCGTCACCAATACCAGCCCGTCCTGCAGCCGGAGCAGCTCCTTTACTATCGGCGGTAGATCCAGCTCCGCCAGCTCGGGACAGCGGCTGGTGATAAAGCGCAGCGCCAGCGAAATACCCCGCCGCTGTCGGAACAGATTCGCCCGCAGCCGCGTGCCGTCGGCCAGCGTCAGCGCGAAATCCAGCTGGCCTGCGCGAGCGAATTCGCGTTGCTGATCGGCATCCAGCCACGCCTGACTAATTTTTAGCAGCAGCTCGTCGCTGGCAGGAAGACCGCCCGGTATCGCCTCCAGCCTGCCGGCCAGCCGCCAGAACGGATAATGACCACTACAGAGGTGCAGATCCCCGGCGTTATGCTTTACACTAAGCGCCACTAATTCCTCAATATCCATATTAACTCCCTGACTATGACCCCGATTCAGCACAACTTACAGCAGATACGCGAGCGGATCTCAGCGGCAGCCGCACGATGCGGCCGCGATCCAGCAGAAATTACGCTGCTTGCAGTGAGCAAAACAAAACCTGCGAGCGCGGTCGAAGAAGCGGCGGCGGCGGGCCAGCTTGCCTTTGGCGAAAACTACGTGCAGGAAGGCGTCGATAAAATCCAGGCGCTTAACAATTCCGCGCTGGCGTGGCACTTTATCGGGCCGCTGCAATCCAACAAAAGTCGGCTGGTAGCGGAAAACTTTGCCTGGTGCCATACGGTGGATCGGCTGAAGATTGCCGCCAGGCTGAACGAACAGCGTCCGGCCGATTTACCGCCGTTGAATGTGCTGATCCAGATAAATATCAGCGACGAGCAGAGTAAATCTGGCATCATGCTGGCTGCGCTGCCGGATCTGGCCCGCGAGATCGCTCAGCTGCCGCGTTTAACGCTGCGCGGCCTGATGGCGATCCCCGCGCCGGAGGCGGATTATCAGCACCAGCTGGCCGTTTGTCGCCGGATGGCGGCAGCCTTTAGCGAACTGAAAAAGAGTTATGCCTCCGTCGACACGCTCTCTCTGGGGATGAGCGACGATATGGATGCGGCTATTGAGGCAGGTACGACCATGGTGCGCATTGGCACCGCCATATTTGGCGCGCGCGATTACGGCGCCACTAACTAACTTTTGAGGGACTCCATGCTGACGTTGACTTTTCTGGTCTCAACGATAATTAATCTTTACGTGAAAGTGCTGCTGCTGCGTATCTGGATGCAGTGGGCAAGATGCGATTTTTATAATCCGTTCTCGCAGTTTATCGTTAAGATCACCCAGCCGGTGATCCGCCCGATGCGCCGGGTCATACCCTCTATCGGGCCGCTGGATACCGCGTCTTTACTGCTGGCCTATGTGCTGAGCGTGCTGCTGTTTACCGTGATGTTCACGCTTCAGAGCAGCGTATTTATTTTCGATCCGGTCTTCCTCTATTTCGGCCTGGTGTCGCTGGTGAAAGCCGCCGGCGTGCTGGTATTCTGGGTAATTATCATTCGCTCGCTGATGAGCTGGATAAGCCAGGGCCGCAACCCGGTGGATTACGTGCTGATCCAGCTGACTGAGCCGCTGATGGCCCCCGTGCGTCGCCTTATTCCGGCGATGGGCGGCATCGACTTCTCGGCGATGGCGGTGATCCTGATCCTCTATATGCTGAACTATCTGGGAATGGACTTTGTTCCCGGCTGGGCGCAGCTTTAATTTGTACGGTAGTTAACTTCTGGACCTGATATGCAAAAAGTAGTGCTCGCCACCGGCAATGCCGGAAAAGTTCGTGAACTGGCCGATAAGCTGGCCGCCTTTGGCCTGGATATCGTGGCGCAGACCGAGTGTGGCGTGGAGTCGGCCGAAGAGACCGGCCTGACCTTTATCGAGAATGCCCTGCTGAAAGCGCGTCACGCTGCGGCTATCACCGGTTTGCCGGCGATTGCCGACGACTCCGGGCTGGCGGTGGACGCGCTGGGCGGCGCACCTGGCATCTATTCCGCGCGTTACGCCGGCGCGGAGGCCAGCGATCGGCAGAATATCGACAAGCTGCTGGAAGCGATGGAAAACGTGGCGGACGGCCAGCGCCAGGCGCAGTTCCACTGCGTGCTGGTTTATCTGCGCCATGCTGAAGACCCCACGCCGCTGGTGTTTCACGGCTGCTGGCAGGGAGAAATCGCCCGTGCCGTCAGCGGCGAAGGCGGCTTCGGCTACGATCCCGTGTTCTTTGTACCGGCGCTGGGCAAAACCGCCGCAGAGCTGAGCAAAGAAGAGAAACGCGCGGTTTCCCATCGTGGCAAAGCGCTGGCCCTGCTGCTGGAAGCGATGCGCAATGCATAATCTGCCGCCGCTCAGCCTCTATATTCATATTCCGTGGTGCGTACAGAAATGTCCCTACTGCGATTTCAACTCGCACGCGCTGAAGGGCGAAGTGCCGCACGAGGAGTATGTGCGGCATTTACTGGCCGATCTGGATGCCGATCTGCCGCTGGCGGCTGGCCGCGAGGTTGGCACAATCTTTATCGGCGGCGGCACGCCCAGCCTGCTGAGCAGCGAGGCGATGCAGATGCTGATGGACGGCGTGCGGGCAAGGCTGCCGCTCTCGCCAACGGCGGAAATCACCATGGAGGCGAACCCGGGCACCGTCGAGGCCGATCGCTTCAGCGGCTATCAGCGCGCCGGTATCAACCGCATCTCGATTGGCGTGCAAAGCTTCAGCCAGCAGAAGCTGACGCGTCTTGGCCGCATTCATGGCCCGGAAGAAGCGAAGCGCGCGGCGAAGCTGGCTCAGGGGCTGGGCCTGCGCAGCTTTAACCTGGATTTGATGCACGGCCTGCCCGATCAGTCGCTGGCGGAGGCGCTGGACGACCTGCGCCAGGCTATCGAGCTGGATCCGCCGCATCTTTCCTGGTATCAGCTGACCATCGAACCCAACACGCTGTTTGCCTCCAGGCCGCCCGTGCTGCCGGACGATGACGCGTTATGGGATATCTTTGAGCAGGGCCACCAGCTGTTAACGGCGGCGGGTTACGAGCAGTACGAGACTTCCGCCTATGCCAAACCGGGCTACCGCTGCGAGCATAACCTCAACTACTGGCGCTTCGGCGACTATCTGGGGATCGGCTGCGGCGCGCACGGCAAGCTGACGCAGGCAGACGGGCGAATTATCCGCACCGCCAAAACCCGCCACCCACGCGGCTTTATGAACGGCAATTACCTGGATCGTCAGCACGAGGTCGCGGAAACAGAAAAGCCGTTTGAGTTCTTTATGAACCGTTTCCGGCTGCTGGAAGCGGCGCCACGCGAAGAGTTTGCGCGCTTTACCGGCCTTAGTGAGGAAGCTATCCGTCCTCAGCTTGATGAGGCGCTGGCGAAAGGTTACCTGACGGAAACGGCGCAAAGCTGGCAGGTGACGGAGAAAGGCAAGCTGTTCCTGAACTCGCTGCTGGAGCTGTTCCTGGCTGAATAGCCGCCCCGCTTTACCCACGTCCCGCCGGAAAAAGCGGGGCGTGTTTTCAAACGGCTATCCCCTCTTTACGCGCGGCGCGCGGAATACCAGCCTAATCGCAAGCCGTTAATACAGTCTGCCGTTATGGCAACGCTGCCAGCTATAAATCCCATGGACGTCTTTAGACAAAGAGAAAGGCGATAACGTCCTGGTGCCGGTAGTCTTTGCCGCTTACAGCCAGCCCGTACAGACACCAGAAGAGCAGCTCTGGCCGGATTATTTCAATCCGCCAATCAGCGTCTTACGCTGCGCTTCCAGCGCGGTCACGCGGTTGCAGACTTCGTGTCCGAAGTTCTGGAAGTCCGCCTCCTGATTGCTCCATTCCGCCTGCACGGCCTGCTGCAATCCGCCCAGGTTACCCATCACTGCCTGAAGCGGATTATCGCCGTTCACCTTGCTGCCCATTTCGTTAAGGCTGTCCTGGATCACGCCGCCCATCGCGCTCTGCACCAGCTTTTCGCCGTCCTGCCGCACCTGCTCGATAGCCTGATGATGGAACGTCAGCCCGTCGTTGCGATGCTCAATAATGCGGTTCATCTGCTGCTTCAGCTGCTCGTCCAGCTTTGTCAGGCGGCTACGGACTCTGCTGTCCGTGCCCAGTTTGTTGACGATCACGTTATCCAGCGCCACGCGGCTTTTTTCCAGACGCTGACGCGCTCCCTGATCGATCCAGGGCAAATCGCGGCGCAGCGCGGCCTGATAGTCGATGGCGGTCTGGCGCGTGGCGTTATCGACCGAAGCGGACTGCCCGTTGCGCTGTACCTCGCCGGTCGGTGTGATGATCAGATTGCCGCTGGCGCCCACTACCTTGACGTTCTGCGGAGAGATAACGATATCGTCCTGAGGATTGACGCTACATTGATAGTCGGCCTGTGCCTGGCCTGCCGCCAGCAACAGCGCGGCCGCTACGATCGCTTTACGCATTGACTCTTCTCCTGAGAAACAAAAGGCCACGCATGCGTGGCCTCAACGGACGGTTTGCCTGCTTATGCTACGGCAGGCAGATAATTAGTCCCACCAGACGTCGAAAAGTTCGGTTACCTGGATATTATTCAGCTGGCGATCTTCCAGCCATTTACGCACCAGCTCGCGGTGCTCGTCGGTGCACTTGCCGGTTTGCTGCAGGCAGACCAGCCCTTCCCACTGCAGGAAGCCGCTGCCATCAAACGCCAGGCCGTTGGGATCGATAACTTCATTAATGAAGGCGTCCAGGGTGGTGTCGATGGTGTCGCCGCTGGTATCTTCCGGGAAGGAGAAAGCGACGGAAAAGCCTAATTCCTGAAACTCATCGATATGCATTTTTTTACGCAAGCGACGACTGCGTTGAGCTGCCATTATTTAATCCTCTCAAACATCAAATCCCATACACCGTGGCCAAGACGCTGGCCGCGCTGTTCGAATTTTGTTAACGGCCGCGAATCGGGACGCGGCACATAATCGTTGGTTGCCGACTGGTTTTTGTAGCCAGCAATGCTGCTCATTACTTCCAGCATATGTTCCGCATAGGCTTCCCAGTCGGTCGCCATATGAAACACGCCGCCCAGCTTCAGCTTGCGCATCACCAGCTCGGCAAAAGGCACCTGAACGATGCGGCGCTTGTTATGGCGCGCTTTATGCCAGGGATCCGGGAAAAAGAGCTGCACCATACGCAGCGAATTATCCGGGATCATTTTCTCCAGCACGTCGACTGCATCGTGACACATCACGCGCAGATTCTCCACGCCCGCCTCGTCGGCTGCGCTCAGGCAGGCGCCGACGCCCGGCGAATGCACTTCAATACCCAGAAAGTTTTGCTGCGGGTTCGCGGCGGCCATCGCCACCAGCGATGCGCCCATGCCAAAGCCAATCTCCAGCACCACCGGCGCCTCGCGGCCAAAAAGGGATGCCAGATCAACGGGTTCCGGCTGATACTCCACACCTTTAACAGGCCAGAAATGGTCCAGCGCGTGCTGCTGGCCTTTGGTCAGGCGGCCCTGACGGCGAACGAAGCTGCGAATACGGCGCATCGGGCGGCCGTTTTCGTCAAACTCCGGTGTAATCACATCATTCTTCATGTTTCTGCCTGCTGGTCTGCAATATCTGAAAAACGGGCATTATGCAAAGTTACAGCGGTTAAGCAAGCCCTGGAAACTTCCGGTTTACAGCATAACGGGTCTGTGCTGGAATCCCAGCCTGATTTTTAATTTACTGGGGAAACCTCGCAAAGATGATGCAAGCGCCGCAGTTCTCACAGCAGGTACTGGACTGGTATCAGCGCTTTGGCCGCAAAACCCTGCCCTGGCAGCTGGCAAAAACCCCTTATAAAGTTTGGCTCTCCGAAGTGATGCTGCAACAGACGCAGGTCGCGACCGTTATCCCTTACTTTGAACGCTTTATGGCGCGCTTTCCCACCGTGACCGATCTGGCTGCCGCAAAGCTGGATGAGGTGCTGCATTTATGGACCGGACTTGGCTACTATGCCCGCGCGCGCAATCTGCATAAGGCGGCGGTACAGGTAGTGGAAAAACACGGCGGGAAATTCCCGGAGACCTTCGCAGAGGTTGCCGATCTGCCCGGCGTCGGCCGCTCGACGGCGGGCGCGATCCTTTCTTTATCGCTGGGTCAGCATTTCCCGATCCTGGACGGCAACGTCAAGCGAGTGCTGGCACGCTGCTATGCCGTTCAGGGCTGGCCGGGCAGAAAAGAGGTGGAAAAGCGTCTTTGGCAGATTAGCGAAGAGGTCACGCCTGCCGAAGGCGTCAGCCAGTTTAACCAGGCGATGATGGATTTGGGCGCGATGGTCTGCACCCGCTCAAAACCCAAATGTGAAATTTGTCCGCTGAAGCTGGGCTGTATCGCCTGTGCGCAGGGCAACCAGACCGCTTATCCCGGCAAGAAGCCAAAACAGATTTTGCCGGAGCGCACCGGCTATCTGCTGATGATGCAGCGGGACGACAAAGTGTGGCTGGAACAGCGGCCGCCGGTCGGCCTGTGGGGCGGGCTGTTCTGCTTTCCGCAGTTCGCCAGCGAAGACGAGCTGCGGCAGTGGCTGCACAGCCGCCGTATCGATCATGCGGCGCTGACCCAGACTATCGCTTTTCGCCACACATTCAGCCATTTCCACCTGGATATTGTGCCAATGTGGCTGAAACTGCCTGCCGCAGGCGCGGTCATGGATGAAGCCGCGGGTCTCTGGTATAACTTAGCGCAGCCGCCGTCCGTGGGACTGGCTGCCCCGGTGGAGCGCTTGCTGGCGCAGCTGCGTCAGCCGCAACCGATGGGCATTCCAACAGAAGAGGAAGAGTGATGAGCAGAACCATTTTTTGTACGTTCCTGCAGCGCGATGCTGAAGGACAGGATTTTCAGCTCTATCCGGGTGAACTGGGCAAGCGTATCTATAACGAAATTTCCAAAGAAGCCTGGTCGCAGTGGATGAGCAAGCAAACCATGCTGATCAACGAGAAAAAGCTGAGCATGATGAACCCGGAAGATCGCAAACAGCTTGAGCAGGAAATGGTGAAATTTCTGTTCGAAGGACACGATGTCCATATCGAAGGTTATACCCCGCCAGCAGAATAAACGTTGGGCCTCGCCATAGAGGCCCCCTCAATTTGGGCGTAGCACGACATAATGAAGAAACTGATAGGCTTGCTGGTTATCGCGCCGCTGCTGATTTCCTGCTCCAGCAATAAAAAGCCGGTTTTCCACGAAGAGTGGGTCAAGGACACCAACGGATTCGACATTCTGATGGGGCAGTTTGCCCATAACATCGAAAATATTTGGGGTATTAATGAAGTCCTGATCGCCGGTCCAAAAGACTACGTTAAATATAGCGATCAGTATTATACGCGCAGCCATATTAACTTTGACGCCGGTAAGATCACTATCGAGACCATCGCCGGTACGGATCCGATGGCAAGCCTGCGTCAGGCGATCATTACCACGCTGCTGATTGGCGAAGATCCGGGCAATGTCGATCTCTACTCCGACGCCAACGATATTCAGCTGGGTCAGGAGCCGCTGCTCTATGGTCAGGTGCTGGATAATACCGGCCAGGCGATCCGCTGGCAGGGTCGCGCGGCCAGCTTCGCCGACTACCTGATCCAGAATAAATTGCAGCGCCGCAACGCCGGTCTGCATATCATCTGGTCGGTTACTATCCCGATGGTGCCCAACCATCTGGACAAGCGTGCGCATAAATATCTGCCGATGGTGCGCAAGGCGGCGGAGAAATACGGCGTGGATCAGGCGCTGATCCTGGCGATCATGCAGATTGAATCGAGCTTCAACCCCTATGCGGTCAGCCATTCTGACGCGCTGGGCCTGATGCAGGTGGTGCAGCATACCGCCGGCGCGGACGTGTTCCGCATGAAAGGGAAATGGGGCAAGCCGAGCCGCAGCTACCTGCTCGATCCGGAAAACAATATCGATGCGGGGACGGCCTATCTTTCGCTGCTGCAGGACAGCTACCTTTCCGGCATCGCGAATCCGCTGTCACGGCGCTATGCGGTGATCACAGCCTATAACGGCGGCGCGGGCAGCGTACTGAGAGTCTTCTCCAGCGATAAGAATCGGGCCTTCAGCGCGATTAACGATCTGTCGCCTGCGGAGGTGTATCAAACGCTGACCACCAACCACCCTTCTGCCGAGTCGCGTCGCTATCTTTATAAAGTGAACAACGCGCAGAAGAGCTACCATCGCTATTAGTATTGCTGCGGGTAGCGCGGACGTTTCGGGTGGGGTAAAGCGAATAGCGCGCAGGCTGACTTCTGCAAAAGAGCAAAGCGGACAGATCCGAGGATCCGTCCGCTTCCAGTCTTAGCGGCTGATGTTTTTAAACTGCTTTGTGGTTTCCGTCAGCGCAACTTCGGTCGGCAACCGCTCCATGGAGCTGGCGCCGTAAAAACCGTCGCACTGTGGGCACTGGCTGAGGATATACTTCGCGTCTTCCGGCGTGGAAATCGGCCCGCCGTGACAAAGTACAATGACCTCTTTACGCACTTTCTTCGCGGCTGCCGCCCATTCGTTGATTAACGGCACGCAGTCGGCCAGCTTCAGTGCGGTTTCCGCGCCGATGTTGCCGCCGGTGGTCAGTCCCATATGCGCCACGATAATATCCGCGCCCGCTTCCGTCATCGCTACAGCATTTTCCGTGCTGAAAACATAAGGCGTGGTCAGCATCTCTTTTTGTGCCGCCAGCCGGATCATATCAACTTCCAGCCCGTAGCCCATGCCGGTTTCTTCCAGGTTGGCGCGGAAGTTGCCATCAATCAGCCCTACCGTGGGAAAATTTTGCACGCCGGCGAATCCCATCGCCTTGAGATCGTCCAGAAACTTATCAAAATGGCAGAAGGGATCGGTGCCGTTGACGCCCGCCAGCACCGGCGTGTTCTTCACCACCGGCAGCACTTCTTTTGCCATATCCACTACGATTTCGTTGGCGTTGCCGTAGGCCAGCAGGCCGGCCAGCGAACCACGCCCGGCCATACGGTAGCGCCCTGAATTATAGATAACGATCAGGTCTATGCCGCCCGCCTCTTCGCATTTCGCGGAAAGCCCGGTACCGGCTCCGCCGCCGATAATCGGTTCGCCGCGCGCAATCATCGCGTTAAATTTTGTCAGTATCTCCTGACGGGTAAAAGCCATGTTCAGCACTCCTTTTCGATCAGCTGGCGAAACTCTCTGACCGCCGCCAGCGCAAATTGCGGATCGTTGATATTAAACGGCAGGCGACGAATAACGCGGCGGCTGGTCTGTTTGACGTTCGCCTCCAGCGTGCTGATAAAGGCGGCGCGCGCTTCCGGCGACCAGAAAGCCTGGCCCGGCGCGTCCAGCGCGGAAAACCCGCCTTCCGGGATCAAAAACACGATGTCGCCTTCGCAACGATTAAGCTTATCCGCTATCCATTTCGCCATCGTCGCGTTCTCTTCCGGCGTGGTGCGCATCAGCGTAACCTGCGCGTTATGGTGATAGAAAAGCCGGTCGGCATATTTCTCCGGCACGCCGGAAGGATGACCAAAGTTGACCATATCCAGCGCGCCGCAGGAAATTACGCAGGGAACGCGGCTGTTGGCTACGGCGTCAAAACGCGTTTCATCGCAGGCCAGCACGCCGCCAAACAGGTAGTCGCACACTTCGGTGGTGGTTAAATCCAGCAGGCCGCTCAGCATCCCGCTGTCGGTCAGCTTTTCCATCGCCTTACCGCCACTGCCGGTGGCATGAAACACCAGGCAGTCGTAATGCTCTTCCAGCATGGCGCTGACCGTCTGAATACAGGGCGTGGTGACGCCGAACATGGTCAGGCCCAGCGCGGGCTTGTCGTTACTGTCTTTCTCTATGGGAAAAAGCACCGCACCGGCGATTTGATGGGCCGCATTGCCCAGCACGCGACGCGAGATACGGTTAAGGCCGGAGACATCGGTGACCGAATAGACCATGCTGATATCGCTGGCGCCGACGTAGCCGGAAACGTCGCCGGAAGCCATCGTCGAAACCATTACCTTCGGCACGCCGATCGGCAATGCCTGCATCGCTGGCGTAATCAGCGCAGTGCCGCCCGAGCCGCCGAGGCCGATAACCCCAAGCAGATCCTGACGTTGGCTAAGGAAAATTTTAAACGCCTGCGCCATCGCGTTAATGGCCCTGCCGCGGTCGCCGCAGAACACAGCTTCACGCCCGTCCGGATGAAAATCGGCGACCAGCTCCGGCGGAAAATCAGCGGTGGAAGGCGTACTAACTGGTTGAGTTGACAGGTCAACTGTGACGACGTCAACGCCCGCCTTGCGCAGGCAGTCGCTGACATAAAACAGTTCCCTTCCTTTAGTATCAGCCGTTGCGACGGCGTAAACAAAACCACGATTAATAGTCATAGTCGTAACAACACCCTGTTATCAGACAGAATAAAGACTTGATAAAGAAGCAATAAAACAGTAAATAGAGATTGAGAGTTTTTTACTTTCAATTTGTTGAGATAACAGTATCACTATCGTCAATGATAAATCAATTGAATGGAATAAGTGTCTCACAAGGATGTTGGCTATGCTTAATAACAAAACCTGTCCTGCAGACGCCAGCGAATGGGAATGCCCTTTACGCGCTGCCGTCTTCAATCGCTTGAATATCAGGCAGATTTAACAAAATGAGGTTAATGTGGAGCAAAGGGATTCCGCTGGGGTTGTAAAGCTGACCGCCACACGCGCAAGAACACGTCGTTTACTGATCGAGACCGCTATGCGGCTTTTTGACAGCGGCGCGTTCCCGTCCATTACCGAAGTCGCGCAGGAAGCTCAGCTTTCTCGCGCAACGGCCTATCGCTATTTTCCAACGCAGAGCGCGCTGGTTTCCGCCATCGTTACGGAGACGCTCAGCCCGATAAAAAGCTGGCGCCCGACTCGTGAAGAAGCCAGCGACCGTATTGACGAGCTGCTGACGTTCGCTTTTCCGCGCATGTTGGAGCATGAAGGCACGCTGCGCGCGGCGCTGCATCTTTCTCTGACCCAGTGGGCACAGTCGCAGTCCAGCGACAAGCCGGACAGAGAAAAGCTGGTAAGGGGAAACCGCAAGGCGCTGTTGCAGCACGTGCTGGAGCCGCTGAACGACGAGCTGCCGCCGGAGATTGTCGATCGGGTGATTAAGTCCCTGTCGCTGGTCTACGGCTCGGAGATTTTTCTGGTGATGAAGGATATCTGGGGCTGCGATAACGACCAGCTTCAGGATATCGGCAAGTGGATCGCCAGGGCTATTATGCGTCAGGCGCGGGAAGACGCCGCGCTACAGGCTAACTGAGCGGCGCTACCGTGCGACAGAAGGGGCTTATCCCGCGACCTTAACGGCGCGGGATCGCTGGCTTAGCGGCTAAGCATATAGCCCATCAGGCGCTTCACGCCGTTTTCGTCCGTTTCCACATACACGCCCTGTAGCTCCGGTGAAAAACCCGGCAAGCCGTTTAGCCCTTTCTCCAGCGCAAGGAAATAACGCTGCGCCGCCCCGCCCCAAACCTCGCCCGGCACCACGCAGAGCACGCCCGGCGGATAAGGCAGCGCGCCTTCCGCAGCGATACGCCCTTCCGCCTCTGCAATGGGCACCAGCTCGACGTTGCCGCGTATAAATTCAATGTTAGCGTCCTGAGGGTTCATCGCCACCTTCGGCAGGCTCTGCTGGCGGAACATCGCCTTCTGAAGATCTTTTACCTCGTTACCGACATACAGCTGGTGCATCTCCAGACAGAGGCGGCGCAGCGTATAGCCTTCGTAGCGCGCGGCGTTTTTGCGGTAAATAGTCGGCAGCACGTCGCGCAGCAGCGCGTCCTCGCGGATATGCTGCTCAAACTGCGCCAGCTTCGCCACCAGATGCACCATTTTCTCCATGCTTTCGGCGGGCGTCAGCAGGAAAAGAATGGAGTTCAGATCGCATTTTTCCGGCACCACGCCGTTTTCACGCAGGTAGTTGGCCAGGATCGTCGCCGGAATGCCGAAATCAGCATATTCACCGCTGGCGGCATCAATGCCCGGCGTGGTCAGCAGTAGCTTGCAGGGATCGATCAGATACTGATCTTTTGCGTAGCCGGCAAAGCCATGCCAGGCGGCACGTGGCGCAAAGCTGAAGTAGCGGCTGTCGGCGGCAATAGCGGCCGTCGACGCATCCTGCCAGCGCTTGCCGTCCACTTCGTCAGGGATAAAAGGCCGGATCATCTCGCACTTCGCGAGGATAGCCTTGCGCGCTTCAATCCCCAGCATGACGCACTCGTGCCACAAACGTCGTCCGGCTTCGCCTTGGTGCATTTTGGCATTAACGTCGAGCGCGGCGAACAGCGGATAAAAAGGACTGGTTGAGGCGTGCAGCATAAAAGCATTATTAAGCCGCTTATGGCTGCAAAAACGCCGCTGGCCGCGAAGGTGGTTATCCTTTTTATGGATCTGGGAGGTTTGCGAAAAGCCAGCCTGCTGTTTGTGTACCGACTGGGTGACGAAAATACCCGGATCACGCTCATTAAGTTCCAGCAGCAGCGGCGAGCAGGCTTCCATCACCGGAATAAACTGCTCGTAGCCTACCCAGGCGGAATCAAACAGGATGTAGTCGCAAAGGTGGCCGATGCTGTCGATAACCTTACGCGCGTTATAAACCGTGCCGTCATAGGTGCCAAGCTGGATAATCGCCAGCCGGAAAGGACGCGGCTGGTTGGCGCGATCCGGCGCGACGGCGGCAATTTGCTCCCGCAGCCACTTCTCTTCAAAACAGTGCGCATCGATACCGCCGATAAAACCAAACGGGTTACGCGCCGTTTCCAGATAAACCGGCGTCGCGCCCGCCTGGATCAGCGCGCCATGATGGTTGGATTTGTGGTTGTTGCGATCGAACAGTACCAGATCGCCTCTGGTCAGCAGCGCGTTGGTTACGACCTTATTGGCGCTGGAGGTGCCGTTCAGCACAAAGTAGGTCTTATCCGCGTTAAAAACTTTTGCTGCGAATTTCTGGGCGTGCTTGGCCGATCCTTCGTGAATAAGCAGATCGCCCAGTTTCACATCGGCATTGCACATATCGGCGCGAAAAATGTTCTCGCCGAAGAAATCATAAAACTGACGTCCGGCCGGATGCTTTTTAAAAAACGCGCCGCCCTGGTGGCCCGGACAGGCAAAGGTGCTGTTATCCATTGCCACGTATTTGGTCAGCGTGTTGAAAAACGGCGGCAGCAGCTTTGCCTGATAGTCGGCGGCGGCGGCCTCCAGCCTGGCGGCATCGTCCTCTTCGCCCGTCAGCACGCCGGTGACTTCCGGCAGATCTTCCGCCTGGGCCAAATCGTCAAGCGAGATAAATACGGGCAGGTTAAAACCGGTATGGCGCAGCAGCGCCAGCATCCCGCTGCGCGAGTCGGCCACGGAGAGCACGATTGCCGCCACGTCCGTGAAGTCGGTTTTTTCCAGCGTCACGACTTCGCGACCGGTCTGAAGGTGGATCGCCACGGTGGTGCTGGCTGCAATTTTAAGTGGTGTCATTACGCAAATCCCAGGGCAAGGATAAGGGTGCCGGAGACACAGCAACGGGGAAAGGCGCGGCCTTTACCCCACGAAAGCGTCAGTAGGGTCAGCTTCGACCGACAGACATCAGTAAACTCCGCGCGCGGCGGGTTTTACTCATGGCTAACCGTGAAGCAGGCAGAGCCTCACCGCATGGCGAGCGGCGTGGAGAAAGGAAAAAAAGGGGATCGGCGGCGCGACATTGGATGATAGCGACAGTGCAGCAGAGCTTGCATGATGGCGGCCTCGCGGAGCGGAAAACGGGGTAATAATCGCATCTTTTATTTTGATGTTCAAGACGCAAAAAGCATTATCCCTATATAGCCATTTTGAAATAAATATATACATTTCATATAGTTATTTTTTACCACACCTCTTTTACGCTGATTTTTTTGGTGGTTATGCACTGAAAATGCAAACATATTCAGCAGTTTTCGGTGGTTTTGGTTTTACGAACTGACGGCATTTGCCCGACGTGTGCTTTCGCTGCCCTGCCCCGTTTATTAGCCATCTTCCTTAGCGACAAAGCCTCATCAGGAATGCCTGGCTTGCAAAGCTGTGCAGAACGGCGAGCAAATCAGTCTTTAGTATGATGTAACTAACCAGAAAAGGTAGCCCGCGAGCGCGACGGTTTGCAGCAGACAAATGCGGGCAATAGTGCCAAAGCGGCGCAAATCCAGCCGGATTGATGGAAAAGAGTGCAAACAGTTCGCTTTTGTGCATAAAGCCGTTGACGGTTTTCCGCGACTCCTGTTTAATGCGCCTCGTTGCCCGGATAGCTCAGTCGGTAGAGCAGGGGATTGAAAATCCCCGTGTCCTTGGTTCGATTCCGAGTCCGGGCACCATATTTGTAAGAACGGACCTCCCTGGAGGTCCGTTTTTCGTTTCTGTATTCCGCTAAGTTTTTATTCCCTTTTCGATCGGCGCCCTGCGCGCGTACCGTCTGACGTCAAAATCTGACAAAAGATCCTGACAGGCTGAACGCCACCTATTTATCCCCCTGGCCTTTTCCGCCTCCTGCTTCAACAAAAAATAGCGAGCCTGCAACTGCGCCAGCGCCCTTTCCGCCTGCCGCCGCTGGATATCTGACTGGCTGAGCGAGTAAAGACGCAGCTGTTCTTCGGCCGGCACCGAGCGGTTAAACGCCTGGGTGGCGTTATACACCACCGACTTCAGCTCGCTGACCGTCATATATTTACCGCGCTGCCCGTCGAGCGCATTCAGCTTTAAAGTTAGCTGCTGTAGCTGCTCCATTCCCTGCTGCCAGCCGCCCATCGCCTCTTCAGGCAATGCCGCCGCTTTTACTTGCTGCTGCCATTCCGTTGCTATACCGCGCGCCTCCTCCGGGCTGGCTGCCAGCGCCAGGTCTATCAGCTGCTGCCCGTAATTCAGCGACCAGTCCGGTGCAAGGCCGCTAATATGTGCCAACTGCTGCTGCGTATCCCGCAGGACGTTTTGCGGCAGCGCACCATCCTGCTTCAGGTTGTTTATCTGCGCTGTGGAAAGCGGCAGCGGTAATAGCGTCAGCGATGCCTTTAGCTGTGCCACCAGCGGGTCTGTACGATGCAGGCTATGCCATGCCCATTGCCCTATACATCCCGCCACCAACATGGTAAGCATTCCCGCAACAAAAGGTTTCCAGCGGTGGCTCTTCGGCGGTGCCGTCGCCACCTCAACGTTGGACGTGGGCTGCGCCACATAGATCCACCGCGCCGCACCGGGCACCATCTCAGCAACAGACTGCGCGGCGGCAGGTAATACGATGGACGATGCGGATACAGGTTCCTCTCCCGTGGCGGTATCGCTGTTTTCCAGCCGCACCGCGCTGGTGTGCATCAGCGCTGCCAGCGCATCGAACTGGCTCAGATTCCGCAGCTCAAGGCGTTGTAACACCTCGTTAAGCCGTCTGAGCTGCTGTTCGGCATGGTAAAGCTGGCTGAGGTCGCTGTAACTGACGGGCAGCGTGCGCATCAGTTGCTGCACGCGACGGCTAAGCGCGCTGAGGATCTCCACTCGTGCATGCACCCGTGGCGGCCAAAGATTTCCCCACTGGTGACGGATTAGCGCCTCCAGAATAGCCAGCCCTTCGTTCAGCCCGGCCAGTCCGGCCAGCTGCGCGCGCGCCAGCGTGTACCAGGCCGCCGTTTGCAGCTCTACGCCGTTGTGCTCAAACAGCGCAAGGCTGAGTTTTTCCACGTGGTGCCAGTTAACGTCCGGGCGCGCCGGATGGGACAGCTTGCCCAGCTCGTCGCGCAGGGCGGCGTAATCCGGCAGCGTGCGCGGGTCACCGCCGGTTTTCAGGTAGCGTTCGGATAAAGTAGTCATAAGAGGTTTCAACTTCGAAAAATGAAGGCGTCTGAGACAAAGCAACAGGCTCGTGATTGGTTAACAGATTTTGATCCAGGCGGGCGGCGTGATAGTCAGCCCGCGGCTTCTCTTCCTGTCGTCCTGTCCAGGCAGCGCCGGGTGACAGGTTCCCAGTAGGCATTAAGGTTTCTGCTGTTTATGCACTGCGTGGCCGCACCGTCAGCAGGCTGGGCGGCGCGTTTTTGCGGCGTAGCTTTCTTTTTTTTGGCCTGTGCCGTTTGTGGATCTTGCCCGGGATACTCTACCCGCCGGTGCGGGCTTCTGTGGCAGTGATACTCGCCTGTTTTACGATTGGTATGGCAGCCTTCAGAATTTGTTCGGCCCGAATGGGCTAAAACAGAGGGGCTTAACATCATGCAGATTAACAGCGCTGTGCCAGCGTGAAGTTTCATTCGTGCTCCCTGTCGAATGCAGAGCCGGAAGGTCTGTATACGCCTCCGTTCTCTGGTTCAGAGGATGGATTGCCGATCGAGATACTGCTGCTGTTTCATATGGCGGATCAGCACCTTGCCTTCCGGCAGAAATTCGGTGCCGTAGCGCACCAGGCCAATCCCTTTCAGCTCGGCATCAATGCCATAGCGCAGCTCGCCGGGCATGGCCTGCGGCAGCAGCGTTACCTGAATGCTGTTCAGGCGCGGCTCGTAGCGGAGCAATACCTCGGACAGCGTGGTCATCAGCTGGTGCGCCGTGCCGGGCATTCCCTGAAGGATTTTGCTCATATCCGGCAGGCCGTAACCGGGCAGATGCGCCAGCGTTCCGGCGCGGCAGTTGAGAATACGCTGCATATTATCGAGCACGGAAAGAATGACCTGGTTCTCTTCGCTGATATCGTGCAGATCCAGCCCGCCGCTGAAGTTGCCGTAAAGCATTTCATACAGCGAGGGAGCGTTATGTGAGTGCGGCATTATTTCTCCTTGAGGGAAAGACTGTTATCGCCCGCTTCCAGCACGCGAGCGTTATCCGCGTCCAGCGCTTCACGCGCCAGCACCTGCTTCCAGTTATTTTTAGTCAGATCCGGCTGGCGGAATAACCCCACCACCGCGACGAACTCCGCCTCTGGCGCCATCGGCATATCCAGGTTGACCGCGCCGCCGGGAGTCAGGATCACATCCCGGCTGGCGAGCAGGTCGCTACTCAGCAAGGTATCGCCTTCAGTAACCAGCTGCTGATAGACCAGCTTATCGAAGACCTTACGGTCGCGAAGCTGATAGACGCGTATCACTACGGACTGAGGCGCGCTGTGGCTTTCGCGCGTATCAGTATTCAGCGCTTCCCGACTGGTAAAATCGAGATGCAGCACCTTTATTTGTTTATAAAAAATGGCGGACACCGCCGAGCGGGTGCCGTCGGTGACGCTTTGCGTCAGTCCGCAGCCGGTCAGGCTGACAGCCAATAACGGCAGTAGCCAGCGGGCGGATTTAATTGAATTGGTAGGTAACACGCTGATTTCCTTGTACGGAGACGGCAGACGACAGCCCCTGATAGCGGCCGGATTCAATGGTAAAAGTTTGCGGCACGTCGCTGGGGATCTCATCCCCTTCCACGCCCAGTACGCCGCTCATGCCCAGCCGGAACGGCGCTTCGCCAAGAGGGGCTACGCGCAGCAGCGCCGTGCTGACGGTCAGACGAATTTTTGCCTTAAAGCGCCAGCCCAGGTAAACGCGCAGCATCACCAGAAAGTCCTGATACAGCTGACCGTCCGGCATCCAGCCCTGCGTTTCGCTTTTGCTGTCGGTTATCAGCTCAATCAGCAGCTGGCTGCTGGTATCCATAACTTCGTCACCCAGCGGCGTATTACCGTCCAGCAGGAAATCATCCTCGCCGTAAAAACCGAGCGGCTGGCTGATTTCCACCGGTCGCAGGCTGTAGGGGCTGACGCTGGCGCGGGTTTCCGGGGCCAGCAGGCGAACCAGCGCCTGGATCCCTTCCTGGGTTTTTGCAGGCTGCCGCAGTACGCCCAGCAGCGCCAGAAAGCGAGAAACCGGCGTGGCGATATGGCTGGCGGTGCCGGGAATGCCCAGCCCGACTAACCCCAGCAGCGACTGGGAAATAGCGTCCGTGCCGCCTGGCTCAAAGGTGGCCGGATAGGAGTATTTACGCCAGATGCGATAGAACTGCGTCAGGATGCGATGGCTGAAAATGTCGAGAAATCCCTGGAGCGCCTCATGCCCTTCCCTGCGCTGGGTAATATCGTCCAGATAGCTGGTGGGCAGCGGTGAATCCACGCCGTACATGCCCATAAACGTGGTCCGTATTTTGGGTGCGGCCGTGGCATCGTCTTCACTGTATTCAACGCTTTTCAGCTCGCTGGCGGGAAACCCCATCCCCGGCCACGGGGTGAAGCGCACCGCATCATCCTGCGGATGGCTGGAACTGCCGAGCGGAGGGCGCTCCGGGTGCTGTTTTTCCAGCAGCTGGCAGAAGCGGTAGAAGTTTATCCGCGTCAGCTCCGCTTCCAGACGCGGGCTTAACCGGGAATACGGCGGTTGTGTTTCTCTTCCCATTGCAGGCGTTCTCCGGTGGGGTTCAGAATGATAACCAGTCGATTAAACAGATAGATATCGGTATACAGCGCGAAGAAGTGGCTGAGCATTTCGCCAAACAGACAGATATCGCCGTGGCCGGCAAAGCCGTGGCTGTCGAGCGTGACGTCAATCTGCACGCCCCGCAGCAAATGGCCTTGTTCAAAGCGCTCGATTTCACTGTGGCTGACATCGACAATCGCTTCCAGACGGCGGCGATTCATCTCTCTGCCGGTCCACTCGTACAGCGCCAGCGTGCCGCGCAGCACGTCGGCATTGTCCATCATCGACAGGAAATTGCTGCCGAGATGGCTCAGCACGCGCCAGTGAAAACGGTCGCGATCCGGCGGATAACAGGGCAGCGTGGGCGCACAGAGGTTGCGCACGTCCACCTTTGCCGAACTGGTCTTCATGGCGGTATCCAGCACCGTGCTCTGCAACGCGCGGCGCGGCAGCTGGCCGTTGGTGCCGGTAAGCGTCAGCGACAGGCTTTCATCATCCGGCACGGTATGATTATCAAAAGCTTCCCCGCCGAGGATAAGCCAGGTGTTATGCAGCCCGGACGCGCCGCGCCGCACGCGGGTATGGTAGTAATATTCCGGCGCTTCGTGACGCATCATGCCGCCCTTGTGGCGGAAGCTGGAAAACGGCACGTAGGCATGCCGCCCGGAGGAGATCACCGAATCGACGGAATAAATTTCGGTATGGCCATCCTGCACGCGCATAGGGCGCAGCAGATACTCGGTCTGGAGCGAGTTCAGCGTCAGCGGGTCGGACTCCAGCGGAAAAAGATTGATGACCGGCACGCAATGCAGCCGCAGGTGCTTCTCGCTGAAGGTGAAATCGTGCTCCCAGCGCCGCGCCAGCACCACCTCAATTTCAAACCATGCCAGTGCGGCAGGCAGCGTCACGCTCTCCAGACCGCGCAGGCCGGTGAACATAAATTTTTCCCGGAAGGTAAAGTATTCCAGCAGCAGCTGGTAGCCGCTGAAGCTGCTTTCGCCTTTCGGCCACAGCCCGTCTTGCTCGCCAAACCCCAGCGCGGTAAAGCGCGCGTCCAGCGGGCGACGCTCCGGCTCTCCCGGCAGGCGCAGCCAAATAGTGGCGGTGTTTAAGGTAAAGGCTTCATGCATCGCGCAGGCCAGCGGCGCGTCAGCGTTAAAATAGAACGGGATCAGGCTGAGATCGACCCGGCTCCAGTCGGCCAGGCTGCTACAGGCAAAACGCAGGCGCACCACCGATCGCCCTTCCGCATCGGTTGAAAGCGCGGCCTCCTCCAGTGCCAGCGGTTGCAGGCCGATCTGCTGAGTCGTGGTGTAGCGACAGCGGGTCGCTTTCTCGCCAATGGGCCGCGAGAGGATTTCAAACCCCTTCGCGATGGCTATTTTTTCTTTCATTTCGCGCCAGTCGGGGCTGAACTCTACTATCGACATTGACGGAATAGTCCGTAAGTAGTGCGGCCACAGCAGCGTGACCAGCCCTTCAGTCAGCTCGGGCAGATCGTCATCAAGCTTTTCGCGCAGGCGGCCCATCATAAAGGCGAAGCCCTCGAACAGGCGCTCCACATAAGGATCGCGAGCGTCCGCTTTATCCAGATTCAGCAGCGCCGCGCGATCCGGGTGAGCGCGAGCGAACTCTTCACCCGCGTCAAGCAGGTAACGCATTTCCGCGTCGTAATAACGTAGGGTTAAGTCGTCCATAATAAACCTGAATGAGTGACATATCGAAGGAAGCCTAACAGCACAGCACCGCCGCACGGGCCGGATCGAGTACGATCAGGCCGCTCAGCAGCGTGTCCATCTCTGGCTGAAGGCGATCTTTTTCCGTTTCGCTGCGTGCAGCTTTGTTGCGCAGCAGCTTCAGTCGTCGCGCGCGAACTTCAAATAAAAGTTCAGGGCACCACTGCGGCAGCGTCAGCGTCTGCGCGCCGCTGTCCAGTTCGCCCAGCAGGTGCAGCGCCAGATCGTTACGGGCATATTGCTCCGCCACGCGCGCCATCAGCAGACGCATCAGCCAGCGATCGCGGGCGGAAGCCATACCTGGGCGGGATTGTAACCAGACGAACGCGGCCTCAACCCCCTCGCTGTCCGCCAGCGCCAGCAGCTCCGGTTCCAGCGTCAGTACGGCTTCATGATCCTGCGCGACTGCTGTTACCACGTCGGCGCTCCAACTCTCAGGGTCATCCATCACCTGCTGATTGATCCAGTTCAGCGTGACCTCATCGGCAAACGGCGTGCCGTCGTTAAACGCCAGCGCCTCCAGCCCCGGCAGCCGTGACAGCAGTCCTTTTAGGTCCCGACAGAGGATATCGGCGCGCACCGCATCCGGATCCGCTTTCGTCAGCGCCTGCCAGGTGTACCACTGTAAATCGAGCCACAAATGGTTAACGCCCTGGGCAAAAAGGTCATCGGTCTGCTCCAGCAGCTCCATCCAGCTCTGCTGGAGATAAAGACGCTTGAGATGGGCGCGATGATCCGGCTTTGGCGGCAGAAGGCGGGTGCGCCCGCTGGCGTCAAGCGGCGGCAGTTCGGTCAGCGTATCCCAGCGGATACTTTTCATCAGATGGTGTCCTCCCAGCCAGCCGCCCGGCCGATCGCGAAGATATTTCGCCAGCATTTTCGCCTGATCGAGCAGGTCACGACCGGAAGTGACGGTTGTCATTACCGGTGCGGCCGCTGACGACGCAGTGGAGGAGGATGCGCGATCTTCCCGGCTGGTCTGCGGTACCAGGCTATCCGCGCCGCCGCTTTGCGCCAGCCGGTTTTCCAGCGCCAGGTAAAGCCCGGCGAGCTGTGGACGATGCTCTTCAGCCAGCAACTGCATGGCCTGTTCCACCAGCAGCAGCGCGCCGGTAATACGCTGCATGGTGGCCATATCTACTTCCGGGTAGAGCGAAAGGCTGTCGAGTACGCGTCCGCTACCAAGCCACTCCAGCGCGGATTTGCGGCTGCGCTCGCGCTGCGGGTGCAACTGCGTGCCAAAGCGTTGCAGCATGGCGGCCAGCAGCTCCAGCCCTTCCGCCAGCCCGGCTTCGCCGTCCTGATGCAGCCGTGCCCAGACATAAAAGGTCGCCACGCGCAGATCCTTGCTTACCGTGGTCAACAGCTTTTCCGTGAGCGAGCAGATTAGCGTGGTATCAATGCCCGAAAGCTTGTTCACCTCTTCGCGGATAAGCTGAAAATCATCGTCATAGCCGGGTTCATCGCCCGCTGGCTGTACGTCACGGATCGGCAGCAGCCAGGCGCGCCAGTCTTCCGCCCGCGCCTGCGCCAGCCGCATCAGCGCGGCTTGATCTGCGTGGCAGGCGGTCACGATATGCTGTAGCGTGGTCATTCATCTTCTCCTTCCATGGCGGGCATCTCGCTATCAGCCGCCAGCGCTCTGGCGGCCAGAACAGCATCAACGCTGAAAATTTCTGCCGGTAGCCTGAAGTTGCGCAGCGCCAGCAGCTGTAACGGGCCGCTGCCCAGCTGCGAGCGCAGCGCCCATTGCAGGTTGCTGCCGTCAGGAGCGGTAAACGTCATCATCCACTGGCTGCTGTCCAGCTGGCGGCGCTTGCCCTGCTCCAGCCAGCGGATCAGTCCCCAGGTGCCGCTGTAATCGCCAAACAGCCTTGCCCCGGCACTGGCGGTGCTCCAGGTCAGCAGGGTACCGGGTTTGAAGGTGTCGCCCGGCCAGCGGAAGGTTTGCCATTCGGCCATCTGATTAAAGTATTTCTGCTGCTGACCGTCGATGGTCAGCAGCGTCTGCACCACACCCGGCGTCGGACGCGCCTGCAGTTCAAAGCTGATGCCCTGGCTGCCGTCGGTGAACAGCACGTCAGAGAGCTGACTAAGCTGGTTAAGGGCTTTGAGAAGTGCCGGATTAAAGGTCAGCCCCTGGCTGTTGGTCCGATCCGGTACCCACTGGCTGCCCTCTTTATGCAGCACGCCGCTCAGCTCGGCGTTAAGAAAACGCTCGATACGGCCGCTATCCCTGCGCAGGAATTCGGCCAGCATCGGCAGTGAAGCATCGTTGCTGCTGGCAGCAAACGGATAGCGCCCGTCAAACGCGCTGCGCCACAGGGCTACCACCGAGCGGCTCCACCTGTCGTTGAGGCTGGCCGCCGACGGTTGCAGCACCGTCTCCCAGGCCTGCGTCAACGGCTGCACGAACATCGTTTGGCCAAAGCCGCTCCACTCTTCGCCCAGGCTGGCGGCAATCAAGCTGCCGTACTGGCGGGTATCCGTCAGGTCGATGCTTTTGCCCTGAAACACCGTCTGTGCCAGCGTTTGCATCATCTCCTGCGGATCGGAGCTGCCCGCCACCTGTTGCAGACGCAGGCGCACGCGAGTGATGCGTGTCAGATAAGTTTGCAGGCTCAGACTGTCATCGCCCGGCAGGGCGTTGGCGGCTTTATTTCTGCCCATCAGCGTCAGCAGCGGGCCAAAGGTGTCGTCAAGTGGGCCCTGCGGACCGGCGGCGCTCTGGTCGATTACCGGCTTTTTGCTGCTACCCACCAGCTCCTTCGCCGATTTGATAAGGGAGTCCGACAGCGCCTCGCGCTGCTCGCCGGTCTGCCCCTGCCACGCCAGCGTGTTCATCAACGCAATCAGCGGCGACTGGCGGACGTCGCTCATCAGCGTCAGCTGGTCGGTCACGTCGGCAATATTGCTGGCCGGATTAAGGCGCAGGCTGTTAAGGAAGTTGAGCCAGCTACCGGCAAAATCGGTGAAATAGCGCTGCGTCAGGCGCGCTTTCAGCGCTTCCGGCGACAGATCGGCGGCGAGCCCCTGGCGGCTGTCGCTGAGCACCCAGTCAATCTCATCACGCCGTGACGTTGCCGCTTTGTCGATAGCCTGCTGCACGCCGCCTTCCCAGGCCTGGCGGGTAAACATGCCCGGCACCATCCTGTCGGTGGTGAACAGGCGTCGGGCATCGGTGCCGTTGGTCATATCCTCCAGCGTAACGTCCGCAAAGTTGCGGCGTACCGATTTGAGCATGTTTTCATACAGGGTGCTTTCGGCGTTGCGGCGGCCAATCTGCTGGAGCAGCACCTGACGGACCTGAGCGACCATCGGGCCATCCGGGGTGATGGCCCAGCGTGGCTGGTACGGCAGCTCGGCAATATAAAATGCCCACAGATCCGGCGCCAGGCTCTGCCATAAGCCAGGCGAGATCCCGCTGCGGGCTGGCTGTACCGTTTTCATCACCGTGGCGTAAAACGTGCTGTCCACCTTCTCGGGATGCGCCATCATCAGCCAGGCCTTCAGCTGGTCGTAGCCGGGTTTTGCCCGTGTGGCGCGCAGTGGGCTGTCCGGCGGCAGGTCCGCCAGCGCGTTCAGCTGCTGCCGGAGCGCGACGTCCGCCGGATCGCGGATCAGTCGGTTATTCGCTATGCCATACCACGGCATCATCGCCGCCAGCAGCGATGCATGATGATCGAGGCCGAAACGCCGATACCAGGGCGCGCCTTCCTGATGCCAGTGTTTCAGCAGCCCGGCCTCGTTGCGCAGCGCGTACAGATCGGTCAGCTGTCGATCGGATACCGCCTGGGTTTGCACCACGGCGCGGGCCTTCTCCGCCACGCTGATAATGTGATGGCGATTAAGCGCGAAGGAAACCAGCAGGCCCGCGCCCCACACGCCAGCCATCGTCATCAGCGCCCAGGCCAACGTCTGCTGCCAGGGCATTCCGACGCGACGGCCGCGCAGCCGGGTACAGTCATCCACCACGCCCTGCCAGGCGGCGGATAAGGTCAGAGCATGGCGCGGCATTACCTGCGCACTCTCCGCCGTCCCACGGCTTTCCGCCAGGCTGAACATCAGGCCGCGCAGAATGATGCGCTGCTGCGCCCCCTGTAGCCACGGCGACAGTTGCGTTTGCCAGCGCGCAATGCCGCCGCGCGCCAGCTGCTGGCCCAGGCGCAGCAGAAAGTCGTGCTGCCGGTGCTGTGCAATCTGCGCCATCCCCTGCCTGCGCAACATCGGCAGCAGGTGGTTAAGCTGTGAGGCGATATCCTCCGGCAGCGCGCGCAGCGGAAACGTCGCGCCTACCGGCTGTTCGGGCCGTCCCTCCTGCGACCAGTCGCTGCTGCATAGCTGCCACAGCCATACCGGCGGCAGATAGCGCAGCAGGCTGCCGATGCTCTCCAGCGCGCGTAAATCACTATCGCTCTGCTGCGGCGTCAGGTTCTGCTCTTTATCCAGCACGCGGACAATGCCGTCCAGCGGACGGCCGCAGCGAAGTTTGCGCAGCGCGTGATATTTTTCGGCGTCCACTTCGCCCCCCAGGCTGCCGCCATCAATCAGCACGGTACGGTTACCTTCCAGCCACTGCTGCTCTTTCAGGCCGGGCAGCAGGGTTTCACGCGCCATGTCGTCGCCCACCACCAGCAGCAGACGCACTTTGAAGCGCCAGAACAGGCCGTAGCGGGCGCGGAGATATTTCTTAATGCTGGCCAGATTTCGTCCTGTATCAAAGGTATTAGCAGATGTTGATTTGAGCCCTTTATTAACAGTTTGTGGCTTGTAAATTTCCTGGTTTTTTCTTTGTTTCCAATGCCACCACAGCGGTGAGCCAATCAGACCAAAGAGCAAGATGGCAAATATCGCCCCCCATATTGCCCAAACCGTATGAGGTGCCATCCCTGCGCTCTTCAGCCTATTCTGATTGATATACAGCAGTAATGCACTTATTCCCGCCAGCCCCATAATCAGGAGAAAATATCCCCACGAACCATAACGCGCTACAGGCTGCTTTTTTTGTTCCATCATATATAAAGCTCCCGGGTAATGAGACAAAGTGCTCCTGTTTGTTGCGGTGTTTGATATATAAGCAGCTGGTCTCTGTCTGTTTTATTCGCGGCTTCAACCATCATTGCTAAGGAAAGCGGTAAGGCCATCTCTCCTGGTGGACCAAATGAAAAGTCAATAGAATGTAAAAACCTGCTTTCCGGTAATGACCACTGGTTACCGTTCGCATATTGCATAATATCTGTAGTCGTTTTTTCTGTATTACCAGAGACCCAGATATATTCAAGACTGTCTTTATCAGCACCGCTATATTCAAAAAACATATTTAGATCGCTGGTGAACCCTCCTGGCTCCAGTGGCATTATGCGATTCAACCCAGCAATAACTGGCATAGCTTGTTGATGAGCATAATCAGGTGAGACGATAAGCTGCGCTGAAATAATTTCACTAGCTTGTTTGGGAGAAAATAACGACCAGTCTTGCAGACAAATAATCAGAATTAATCCATATTTATCATTTGAATCATAGAGAGACTGGAGCGGTTCGATGGAGTTAAAGGTTTCAGGAACCAAATCCCATTGCTGAAAAATAGCTTCATTGCTCTTTTTATCAAATCGTCCGGAAGCCTGTAAAACATAAATAGAATTCAATAAATAACGATAGTGAGGATATTGCTGTTCAAGCTGTAGATCTATCTTACTCATCAATGAGGAATAATTATGCAAGGAGTCGAATAGCGAACGGGCTTTTTTAGGATACGCCGGGACATCTTTGAAGTCTCCTAATAGCGCCTCCATCCCTTTCTCTTCAGGGGAAAAAAGAACATTTCCGACCACTGCAAGCTGTCGTCGGCTCCAATGCTGCCATTCAGTTTTGGTCTGTTCTTTCTCAGCATCCCAACTCAGTTTGGCAGCAGTTGACTGCTCATAGCGATTAAACACCGTGCCAAACACGCATAGCCAAATTAAAAAAGCAGGAAGAACACCATATAACAACACGTTGATATAATCCGTTGCTTTCAACATCCATAAGCTGGAGAGGACGCCTGCTGACAGCATAAATAGCAATACAACCATCCATAACCAAAGTTTTAGCCTGGGTAATGATTGTTTTTCTGGAATATCAGGTATAGGCCATGCCATATTAATAACCGTTCCGTTTTATACTTAATTCACATCGAGATGAAGCACAAAGATAATATGACTTACTCTTTTATCTTCATCGCGCTAATAACTCTATTCAGAGTACAAACTGAAAATCAGCACTAAAGCAAACGCGCTATTTATTTAGAATAAAAGTCCTGAACAGAAGGGATAAATCGTGCACAGCATGGACAGGAACTAAAGCTTTCCAGTGAGCCAGCCAACGTCACTCCCTCATCAAATGTGTCCTCCACACCTGCTAATATTCTAAATGTACCGACGTGCTTACCGCATGAAACCATATCCCCTGCTCTTGCAGCAGCAACACCATCCCATAAAAAACTTGAATCACCCGTTAAAATTTCCCCGCCACAGGTGCTGCTATCACCAATTCTTAAAAAAAACCCTACGCTCATTGCGCCTCCTTACTTTAACAAGTGTAAACATTAAAAAATACTCACCCAAAATAAAACTTTACCACTACCTGCCTTACAATTTTTATAACAGAGAAGATAAATACCCAGCAATATTAATAGTGAAAATTAAGCCCACATATTTACCAAGAAAGGATAGATTTATTTCAGGTCTGTTGCTATCGAGATTTTCAGGAAATACTGGCTACCTAAGTACTATAATCGATTATTTATAGCGTAATGAACTCACCAGCCGGTCCCAGATTTCAATCATCTGCGCCTCGCTGTAGCGCGTCTTTTTGTACTCGCTGCTGAGGCCAATGTTAAGATGATGTTTTTCAGGCGTGGCATCCCGCTCGTTGGCAGAAAGGATAAAATTATAGAAGGTGCTTTTTTCATCTTCGTTTGTTTCCTCGTTCCTGAGGGTCTGGTTACCACCAAACAGCCACATTTCGGCGGGGATG
>NZ_JBGFFX010000009.1:0-213706 GCF_041224955.1 Erwinia aeris
TAGCGTTTTTTCATGATGACAAGCACTATTTTTAGTAGGGACGATTCATTATTTATTCATTTTTTTTCAGCTATCTGTTTGGCCTTAATCTTAAGGTGGACACACTGCAAGTGATGAAAGCTGGTGCCTGGTCAGTTTTTTGTAATAAATTCACCAATTCCATATCTTTTCATTCAGTAAAATTGAAAAAAAAGACCAATAATTTACATTATGTTACTTTTATTGACTTAAAATAAACTTAATAATGACATACCTTACAAAGCATTGATGACCGCCGCTTTTCCGGAAAATTAATTATATATCAGAGAGAAAATGATTAACCCTTTTCTTTTGCAGAAAAAAAACCTTAAAAAAGTAATAAAAATTTTTATTTCCGTTAGTAGCATTTTTATAAGTTCGGGCGTTTTACCGGCCAGTCAAAAGATAGACATCCAGGATGAACGGGTTTTGAATAATCCTCCTGAAATAGTTAAGAAAGGGGATGTTCTTTACTTTGACGGCCAAATAACAAATGAGGCCTATGTATTATTCTTAAAAGAAATCGGCAACTCCAGAATCAAAACCGTCTCTGTTAACAGCATTGGTGGAGATGTGGAAAATGCTTTATCCATAGCCAGTTACATTAAAAAAAATAATATGGATATAGAAGTTCGCAGCGTCTGTGCCTCTGCGTGTGCTAACTATCTATTTGTGGCAGGTAACCGTAAATTAATTAATAATGATTCATACATCCTGTGGCACGGTGGCGCCAACGGACCAGAGCAAGAAGTTGAAATTTCTGGGGATATAACCCGCGCAGAATTTTTCAGGCTTGAATCCGTTCAACAGATAAAGAAAAAGGAAGCACTCTTTTACAAGGAGGCAGGGGTAAGAAATGAGATATGTTATTGCCCACAGCTAAAAAATAACTATCACGATACTTTCCCGGAAAAATGGTTTTCATATTCTCCGGAAGATATGAACAGATTTGGCATAAAGAATATCTCTTTTGCCATTACACCTTCTCAATGGCTTATGTCAATGAGAAAAAAACACGTCATCTTTGCCCATTATTGTAATCAGGAGAAGTAACAATGCGTGAACTTTCTTTGAATGAAATGGATGTGGTTGCTGGTGGTTTTTCAATTGGTAGCTGCTCAATTGGCGGTTCCTACTCTTCCACGCATGACGGTCACGGTGGCTCTTCAACATCAGTGAGCGTTCATGCAGGCTGCGGCATTAACGCACCGGATGCAGGCAGAGGTAACAGCGGTAACTCCGGCAAATCACACTCTGGCCGCAACGGCAATAGCAAAAGCGACCGTGGCGGCAAGCATTAATTCTTAGCCTCAGTTTAATGCGGCTTCAGGTACCGGTTGCCGCATAATACGGTTTGTTACTGACAGGAAACCCCTCTGATTTTCGGGGCATGCAGGGTAACATGAACTCATCTCTCTATCGGCAGTCGGCTATTACACACAGAACTAACGTATGGAAAGGAAAAGCCCTGCTGGTGCGTGGACTTCCAGTATGGGTACATCTGCTTATTACCGCCATTTTTCTTATCTCACTTACTCTCCTTCTTACTTTTGGTAGTTATACACATCGTGTAACCGTAAGTGGTGAGCTTGCATCCGTACCTCGCCCTGTTACTGTCGCGTCTCCGGATCAGGGCTTTGTTATAAACAAATTTGTTAGCCCAGGCGATAATGCCAAAAAAGGACAGCCGCTGTATGAGATTGATATTAGTCGTACAACACGTTCGGGTGTGGTCAGCGTGCAACACAGACAAAGTACACAAGAACAACTTAGAATCGTCGATGATATTATAGGGCGCCTTCGTGAAAACCGGCGTATTACTCTTGCCACGCTTGAACAGGAAAAGGCAAGTTATGCTGCGGCATTTGAACATTCCACTAAAATTCTTAAACAGGCAGCTTCAGGCCTGAAAGAGATGAAACAAAACATGGAAAGCTATCGGCGCTATCAGCAGGCAGGATTAATAAATCGCGATCAACTTTCTCAGCAGACCTCTCTTTTTTATCAGCAGCAAAATGATCATCTCACTTTGAGCGGTCAACGTGAGCAGAATGCATTACAGGTTCTTGCGCTTGAGGGTGATATACGCACACGTGCAGCTGATTTTGACAATGAAATATTTCGCATGGAAATGCAGCGGAGTGTACTGGCTCGTCAGAATACAGAAGATGATGCTTCCGGCACGCTTTTAATTACCTCTCCGGTTAATGGTCGGGTAGATACGGTCAGTCTTACATTGGGGCAAAGCACCCGTTCGGGCGATACGCTGGCACAAATTATTCCGGATGTTAAACCACACTGGGAACTGGTGATGTGGATCCCGGACAGTGCCCTGCCCTTTATAAAAACCGACGCGCCGGTCAATATTCGCTATAGCGCTTTTCCATCGGAAAAATTCGGGTTATTTCCCGGCCGCATTGCAGAGGTCTCGGTCACACCTGCCGGTATGCAGGAACGTTCGCACTGGGCCAGCGCACCCGGCGCTGATACAGGTATACCACAAACCTGGTACAGACTAACCATCACACCTGACGTGACACATTTTGTATGGCAGGGGCAACGTCTTAAAGCGGGCAACGGGCTTCGGGCAGACTGCACGCTTTTTTTGGAAAAGCGCCGGCTATGGCAGTGGGTTCTGTCGCCGCTTTATGAAATGCGGGACAGCACGCGCGGAGCAATTAATGGATAACGAAAAACTTGCCTGGCTTCAAAGACGTCTAAATTTTTCTCCTCGTCGTCGGGTGCCCCTCATCCTTCAGACCGAGGCTGCGGAGTGTGGACTTGCCTGTATGGCCATGATCGCAGGCTGGCATGGTCATCATACAGATTTGTTTACATTGCGCAGTGAAAGCGGCCTCTCTTCACGTGGGGCAACGCTGGGCACCCTGCATGCCATTGCTGGCAACCTTGGACTGGCCGGGCGGGCACTGTCACTGGATCTGGAAGAACTTTCAGCACTGCGATTGCCGTGTGTGCTCCACTGGGATTTCAGTCATTTCATCGTGTTGGTCAGTCTCAAAGGTGACAAGGCTGTTATCCATGATCCTGCATATGGCCGACGAACGGTCAGTAGTCAGACACTGTCGCAAAGCTTTACTGGTGCTGCGCTGGAGTTATGGCCCGATCGTAATTTTAGCCGCCAGAAAAAGTCATCACGTGTCAGACCTACAGAGTTGATACGTGGTATTACCGGTTTTGGCCCGGCGTTGATTAAAGTATTTTGTCTGTCTGTTATGACTGAATGTATCAGTCTGCTGTTACCGGTAGGTACCCAGATTGCCCTCGACCATGTTGTTCCCTCTTCCGATCGCGGGCTCCTGGAGCTGGTTTGTTTGTCTTTAGGGATGCTAATTCTGCTGCAAACAGGTCTTAATTTGCTTCGTTCCTGGACTGTGATGATTACGGACACTTTGACAGACATACAGTGGAAAGAAGGATTATTAAGACATTTATTGTCGCTTCCCCTGCCCTGGTTTTCAAAAAGGAGAATGGGGGATATACAGTCCCGTTTTGCCTCACTTGGCATTCTGCGGGACAGCTTTGTTCACGATATTACCGGTAGCATCATTGACGGCATTATGTTGATTGGCTCACTGATCTTGCTGGCGGTTTACGGGGGGCCTCTGCTTTGTTGCGTGGTGGTTGGCTTTGTGCTGATAGCGGTTTTAATGCGTTTAATAACTTTTCCCCGCTATCGCCAGCTGGCTGAGGAACAACTGATAAAAAATGCAACGGCTGCTTCGCATTTTAGCGAGTCGCTTTGGGGCATCGCCACACTCCGGGCACAGGGTCTGGCGTCGCAGCGTGGGCGCAACTGGCTGACGCTGGAAGTTGAAGCTGCAAATGCCGGCGTTAACCGACGCCGCTTTGATATTTTATTTAATGCAGTTAGCGGGCTGACCGGAGCCCTGGATAATATTGTCATCCTCTGGCTGGGTATCAGCGCCGTGATGACGCACAGTCTTTCATTAGGCGCATTTGTAGCGTTTGGCGTCTTCAGAGAAATGTTTACGGGACGGGCGCTTTCCCTCACTGAGATGTTCCTGCGATTAGGAATGCTTTCATTACATGGCGAGCGGATCGCAGATATTGCGCATACTACGCCCGAACCCATATCACCCTTAACGGAACAATTTAAACCTGGAAAAGCTATCGTGCTGGAAGCGAAAGAACTTTTGTTCCGTCATGATGCCCAGTCTTCGCCTGTGCTACAGGATTTAAATCTTACTCTTTGTGCAGGAGAAAGTGTTGCTATTACCGGACCTTCAGGTTGTGGTAAGACCACGCTTATGAAAATATTATGTGGACTTGTGCCACCTTCCGGAGGAAACGTTCTGGCTGATGGTAAAGATATCTATGCAGGCGGTGTGGAAAGCTATCGTCGGGCTGTATCCTGCATTCTCCAGGAGGATCGTTTGTTCGCAGGGTCAATGCGGGAAAATATTACCGGGTTCGGTGACATGCCTGATGAGGCCTGGCTTGAAGCGTGCGCCCGTCTCAGCCACATTCACGATGACATTATGGCATTGCCTATGGGCTACGATACGCTAACCGGGGAGCTTGGCGAAGGATTATCAGGCGGACAACGGCAGCGCATATTTATTGCCCGGGCTTTATATCGACGGCCCGGCATACTGTTTATGGATGAGGCAACAAGTCATCTGGACGAGCATAATGAAGCGCTGATCAATATGGCTATACGTGGCCTGAATATTACCCGTGTCATCATCGCTCATCGGCCTTCCACCATCGCCTCTGCCGATCGGGTAATCAATCTTTCAGTTGTTCATAAACGCATCTAATGCCGGGGCTGCCATAAGCCCGCCTGGCTTCATATACCGGGGCCAGGTTTTGGCTGTTCGCTCCTCACCCTGCTGCGGTGCGCCTCAGCCATAACCCGGCCCCGTTGCTTTGACTATATATGTCCACAAACGTTATTCACTCTGTTTTGAATCGCCACGGGTTTAACAGACACCTCAGAGTCATTTAAGATGGCTGAAAGAGAGGTGCCCATGAGCGGTAAGCGTTATCCAGAAGAGTTTAAAATTGAAGCAGTCAAACAGGTTGTCGATCGTGGCCATTCTGTTTCCAGCGTTGCAACACGTCTCGATATCACTACCCACAGCCTTTACGCATGGATAAAGAAGTACGGTCCGGATTCTTCCACTAATAAAGAACAGTCAGATGCTCAGGCCGAGATCCGCCGTCTCCAGAAAGAGCTGAAGCGGGTTACCGACGAACGGGACATATTAAAAAAAGCCGCGGCGTACTTCGCAAAGCTGTCCGACTGAGGTACGCCTTTATCCGTGACAACACCTGTTGCTGGCCTGTTCGCCTGCTCTGTCGGGTGCTGGATGTTCATCCCAGTGGTTTTTACGCCTGGCTTCAGCAGCCGCATTCACAACGCCATCAGGCAGACCTGGGACTGACAGGACAGATTAAACAGTTCTGGCTGGAATCGGGATGCGTCTATGGTTATCGCAAGATCCATTTGGATCTGCGGGACAGCGGGCAACAGTGCGGAGTGAACAGAGTCTGGCGACTGATGAAACGTGTCGGGATAAAGGCTCAGGTCGGATACCGGAGCCCGCGGGCACGTAAAGGCGAGGCCAGTATCGTGTCGCCCAACAGGCTCCAGCGACAGTTCAATCCGGATGCTCCGGATGAGCGTTGGGTAACGGACATAACCTACATCAGGACCCACGAAGGCTGGCTGTATCTTGCCGTGGTTGTTGATCTGTTCTCACGCAAAATTATCGGCTGGTCCATGCAATCCCGGATGACAAAGGACATTGTCCTGAACGCACTGCTGATGGCTGTATGGCGGCGTAATCCCCAAAAACAGGTGCTGGTTCATTCGGATCAGGGCAGTCAGTACACAAGCCATGAGTGGCAGTCGTTCCTGAAATCACACGGCCTGGAGGGCAGCATGAGCCGTCGCGGTAACTGCCATGATAATGCGGTTGCAGAAAGCTTTTTCCAGTTGTTGAAACGCGAACGGATAAAGAAAAAGATCTACGGAACGCGGGAAGAAGCCCGCGGCGATATTTTTGATTACATCGAAATGTTTTATAACAGTAAGCGTCGGCATGGTTCTAGCGATCAAATGTCACCGACAGAATATGAAAACCAGTATTATCAACGGCTCGGAAGTGTCTAGATTATCCGTGGCGATTCAAAAACTTCGAGTGATCCAGCTACTGTTGGGTCACAAAAAACTCGAAAGCACAGTACGTTACCTTAGCATTGAAGTAGATGATGCTCTGGAGATATCGGAGTCAATTGAAGTCTAACCGGTGAGGGCTGCAACAGCAGCCCTGTGCCAAAAGTCGACATTCATATACAGGCCGGCACAGCAAGACGTTAAGATTCTTATGCCCCCCTTAATTCCGGCCGGCAACGACAAGATCCTCTTTTCAGCAGATCTTTATGCGCTTATTTTTCATCCAGAAGGATTTACATAGAAAACTGATTTTCAGTTACGTTATTTCTGCTGATAAACCAGTTGTTGCTTTTCGAGGTAACAGTCGGGAAACAAGAAGGCCTACAACCTGCCCGGCTGCAGCCAGATAAAAAGCGAGCTGTAAGGCATTTTCGAGACTGCTCACAGACGTTTCCTGCTGCAGATTTTCAGCCCCGCTTCCGGATAGAGCTATCAGCAAAGCAATACCAACAGCATTACCCACATTCAGCGTTGTAGAAGCCATACCCGAAGCGATCCCTTGTTCGTTAAGCTTTACCCCTGAACCAGAAGCTATCCACATTGCCGTCCAGACAATCCCCTGGCCTGTTCCTGAAATAACCAGCCCGGGCATTATGGTCGCATAGGATGCAACTGAAAAGGCTGCTGGTACCAGTGCCAGCGTACCCGCAATTCCTGTGACAAATCCGGTCAGTAATACCGTGCGCACTGGCAGGCCATTTGCAAGTCGGGCTCCAAGTTGCGTTCCGGCAAAAATGGCCAGCGAAGGAATAATAAACGCAAGGCCGGTCTGCAAAGCGCTGTAACCAATAATGCTTTGAAACATAACCGTCAGGAAATAAGGCAGAGCACCAAAGGTTCCCATATAAATAAACGTGATCACCATGCCTGTGACCAGACTGCGGTTTCTGAATAAGCGTACCGGCATCAGGGGATCGTGACTGCGAAATTCAATAGCAATAAACGCCAGCAGGCATGCCGCTGCCAGACCCAGCGATAAAAGAACATGTGCCGTCAACCAGCCCTCTTCCGGCCCCTGAATCAGTGCATAAACCAGCAGGGTTGATCCCACGGTTACTGTTACGGCGCCGGGTAAATCGAAGTTGCGGCGTTCGTTCCGAAAGCTGTCTTTCGGTAAGACAAAAAAAGCGGCAAAAATAGCGACGGCCGCCAGCACAACGTTGACGAAAAATACCGCCGGCCAGCCACAGGTACTGGTGAGTACCCCCCCGGCGAGCGATCCCAGGGTAAGCCCACTTGCGCCTGCGCCGCCCCAGACAGCCAGTGCCCGGTTGCGTGACGGCCCTTCCTCAAAGAGTCTGTTTATAAGCGAAAGTGTGGCTGGAAACAGTAATGCTGCGCCGATGCCCTGTATGGCTCGCGCAATGACGATGACCACAGGACTCCACGCTAACCCACCGGCAAGCGAGGATAGCGCATACAGCCATAACGCACCGATAAACACGCGACGCTGCCCCATAAGATCGGCAGCACGCCCACCGAACAGTAAAAATCCTCCGCAACATACCGTATAAGCACTGACCACCCACTGAAGTGTATGCTCTGAAAAGCCCAGTCCCGCGCCAATTTCCGGCAGAGCGACAAACACAATATTGATATCCAGGGAGTACATAAGCTGGGCAAAAGCAAGCAGCGCAAGGCTCCAGTGCTGTAAGCGAGGGGTATCTGAATCCGGTAAGGCTATAGCCATCTGATAATCTCCATATAGACTAATGTACGAGTACATACGTACAATTAATGTATGTATGTACTCGTACATTAGTCAACAGATAAAATTTAAAGTAGAGTGTTGGTATGTTGCTAACCTGATGAGAAAACTAATGCTTGCTGGGCATCCTGATAAGGAACAAATACGCTTTGAGAATGTGCTGACGGCTTTAGGAAATCCGCTACGTCTGACTGTGGTACGCGTACTGGCTGGGGGGGGTGAGCATGCCTGTAGCGCCGTGCTAAGCGGTATACCCAAATCAACTCTGACTCACCACTGGCGTGTACTACGAGACAGTGGCGTTATCTGGCAGCGTCCCTTTGGCCGCGAAAATTTATTGTCGCTACGTCGGGAAGACCTAGATGCCCGCTTCCCCGGATTGCTTGATGTCCTGTTAGGGGTGGTGAAAAACGATGCACTAACTCAGGAATCAACGACAAAGAATCTGCCGCCGTCATCCCCGGAACAACAGGCACATGCAAAGATGAAGTGAACTGAGTGTATATGTCCGCTTTTCGCTCATAGCGGACATCAGCATACGTGTCAGTCCGCTCAGTGCCATAAGCGGACGTTGGCTTATGCCAGTTAATAGAGCCAGGTCACTTCATCAGCCGGAAAAATACTACTTATCAGTTTCGGTTAGTAACGGATTTTTCAACGAGTACCGTCGTGGCGAACATCCATTGAGTCGTCGAAACGCCGTACTGAACGCAGCTTCTGATTCATAACCTAGTGAGTGCGCGATTGCAGAGACAGATTCAGTGCCACTGGTGAGCCGGTGGCATGCAATCATCATCCGCCATCGTGTCAGATATTCGATTGGCGACGCGCCGGATAGACTTTTAAACCTGAGAGCGAATTTGGATCGAGACATCCCGGCCTCCTGCGCAAGTGCCGGCAAGGTCCATCGTCTGCCCGGGCTGGCATGAATTGCGCCAATGGCAGCCGCGATCCGCTTATCACCAAGTGCAAACAGCCAGCCGACGTCTTTTCCCAAGCCGTGATCCAGATAAAGCCGCAGCGCCTGGACCAGCATCAGATGCGCGAGATGCTGCACGATAAGCCTGGCGCCCGGCTGTGCTCCGAACAGTTCCTGGCGCATACGATCGAGGGCCCATCGCAGACCTGTCTTGTCGTCTTCATCGCGGAGCCGAATGATGGCTGGCATTGAGCCGAGAAGCATATCGACATGGTCACCAGCGAAGCCGAAATGGCCGCCGAGCATTGTCGTTTCTCCCCCGCCGTTCACCGTTGCGATCCCGCCGTTCCAGTCTTCTTCAGGTATGGTAGCAATGCCGATCGGCTCGAAGGCGAGGTCTTGGGCAATCAGGAACCGACGTCCGTTAGGCAGCAGGACGCAATCACCCGCCTTAAGCTTTATCGGATCCTGCCCATCATCGACGGCCAGCCAGGCGCTACCCGATACGAGCGCAAAATACTTGAGGCCAGAATGCTTCCCGAACTGAAGCGCCCATTCCCCCCCGAAGTCAAATCCACCCGCGATGTAGGTTTTCGGCGTCAATAGCGAGATGATATCGGATAAAGGATCAGCAATCATGGGGACAATCTCGAAAGTAATAGGGATATTCAAACATAGTTTGTTTCGACTTCCATGGTTATCCTTATTTCGAAGCAGACGCACCGGCTGCTCCCCGTCAAAGGATATTTTCATGATCAAAGTCATTATCGCTTTCAAGCGTCGGCAAGGTATGAGCATAGAGGAATTCAGGAATTATCGTCGCGACGTTCATGCTCCACTGCTTTTTGCCATTCCTGAAGCAAAGAAGATCCGCCGCTTTGTTATTTCATACCCCATGGATTATGCGTCTTCAGAGCTACCCCGGTTTGACGCCATGGTGGAGGCGTGGTTCGACAACGCTGAAGAGATGGATAAACTCTTTCTGTCAGACAACTTTGCAACCCGGGTGGATCCGGACCACGTAAACTTTATCGACCTGAGTTCCGTAGTCCGGCTCGTGACCGAAGAACTCATCGTCGTTGAATAACGACCCCGCCGGGGACGCAGGACGAAAAGCGTGGTCTGGAACGGCGATCGCCCCGGCCTTATCAGGGATAAATCATGTCCGCCTCGTGCCAAAAGCAGCTAGCGGTGCTTTAGGTTAGAACCGAAGTGGAACGCCTCATAGCTGTTTGGTCTTCCACCTCATCGGGCCTGGCTGCCTACCCTTCCTGGCGATCTGCGCCATATGCCACGGCTTTCATTGCTTGCAGCGCGTGCAGACGCATTTTTAACGCGGCTTCAATATTGTCGTAGGCTGTGCTGCCCAGCGGCAGACGTAATGGAGGGCTGGCAGCATCTGCCGCCGCGATCATAGCCGTCACGCATTTTTCAGCATCGCCTTTAATCACAAACTCTCCGGACATCAGTGCCGCCCGCAGTTTCCCCGCTGCCGTATCACGGTAGGCCGGTAAGGCATCAGCGATATCCAGCCCCGCACCAAACCGCGTCGCCGTCGGCCCCGGCTCGACCAGCAAAAAATCAATGCCAAACGCCGCTACTTCCTGCCGCACCGCTTCGACAAAACCTTCAATTCCCCATTTAGTGGCATGATACAAACTGAAATCAGGATAGGCGACCTGGCCGCCTTCCGACGACACCTGCATAATGCGCCCGCCACCCTGCTGCCGCAAAAAGGGAATCGCCGCGCGGATAAGCTGAATCGACCCGGTAAGATTGGTGGCAATCTGACGCTCAATTTGCCTATCGCTTAGCTCTTCCGCTGCGCCAAACAGGCCGTAAGCCGCGTTGCTGACCACAATATCAATGCTTCCCGCCTGAGCGAACGCCGCCTCAACGGTGGGTTTTATCGTCGCTGCCATACTGAGATCAAGCACCGTTACCTGCAAACGATCGCCGTATATTGCTGACAGACCGTCTAATACTGCTCGATCGCGGACGCTGGCAAATACTCTGTCGCCTCGGGCCAGCAGCGTTTCACACATCAGGCGGCCCAGGCCGCTGGATGCACCGGTTATTAGCCAGGTTTTCATTAGGGTCTTCTCCATTCAGTGAACCGAAGGACAGCATAAACCGAATAATTGGTGGCATAATCTCCGCAAATCAGCATGAGGTGGTGGGAAATATTCAACAATGAAACGACCTTCCTGGAATGAATTGCAGGCGGTGAAAACCATTGCCGGGCAGCGCAGTTTTCGTCGCGCTGCTGAGGTGCTGGGACTTAAACGCTCGACGCTTAGCCATACTGTCAAAGGACTGGAGGCAACACTTGGCGTGCAGCTGTTCCATCGCACAACGCGCAGCGTTGCGCTGACAGAAGCGGGTGAAATACTGATCGCGCGCCTGGCGCCGTTACTGGCGGAAATGGATGACCTGCTGAACGACGTTACCGCCAGCGGTCAGCAGCCTTATGGCACGCTGCGCATCAGTGCCAGCGATGCAGCGATTAGCCTTATGCTGGAAAAGGTGCTGCCGACATTTATCCAGCAAAAGCCGGGGATTGAAATTGATTTAGTGGCGCAGGGGCAACTCATAGACATCGTGGCGCAAGGGTTTGATGCGGGCATTCGGCTGATTGAAGATGTGCCTAAAGACATGGTTGCCATTGCTCTGAGCGGGCCGCTGCGCTTTATTACCGTGGCCTCGCCCGGTTACTTAGCCGGGCGGCCCAAAATCATGCATCCGCAGGATCTGATGCAGCATACCTGTTTGCGCCAGCGCTTGCCGGGCGGTAAACGGTATCACTGGGAATATCAGCAGCATGAGCAGCAGTTTGCGCTGGATGTGCCGGGCAGCCTGACCCTCGACAGCAGCGCTTTAATGGTGGAAGCGGCTGTCGCCGGGCTGGGTGTGGCCTATGTCCCGGAGCGCTACGCCCGACAGTGGCTGGACACGCAGCGGCTGGTGACGTTGTTGGACGACTGGACGATTGCGTCACAGGGCATCGCGCTCTACTTTCCGCAACATCGCCATATGTCTGTCGCATTACGCCTGTTTATCGACACGGTAAAAGCCGTTATGCGCGACCGGGCATAGCCTAATCGCTTTATTTTATTCAGAAAAGAGGCCAGGCACGGGCCAGAGAATAAGAAAGGTGGGTTGAGTAATCGAATTACTCATTTAACAGTCGGTAGAGCCACCTTAATTTATGCCTCTGGCCCGTGAATTCAGGGAAATATTTTTTGCCTGTTCAGATATGATTTTTCATATCTGATGGGTTGGAATGCGGGCAATGACCTTAATTTCAAAGTCGAATCCCGCAAGCCATGTCACGCCAACGGCAGTCCAGTTTGGATAAGGGGGATGGGGAAAAATCGATTTCTTCACCTGCATAATTGTCGAAAACTGATTTTCCGGATCGGTATGATAAGTCGTGACATCAATCAGATCGTCAAAAGTACACCCCGCTGCGGCAAGCGTGGCGGCCAAATTATCAAACGCAAGCTGCACCTGCGCGGCGAAATCAGGCTCCGGCGTACCGTCGGCGCGGCTACCGACCTGGCCGGAAACAAACAGCATATCACCAGAACGGATTGCGGCAGAATAACCATGTTCCTCATAAAGAGCATGTCGACTAGCTGGGAAAACCGGTTCACGATGGGCGATGGCCATACGATTTCCTTTGATTAGGTCGGGTTGGAATGCGGGATGCGCAGCGCACAGGAATGATCTAATATACGCTGCGTATGTACAATTAATCACACATACGCGTCGTATGTCAAATAACATACGCCGCGTATGGCACAAGGATATCGTATGGCCACCAAGAGCCGCGCCGAACTGATGAAAGAAAACCGCATAAAACTGATTGCGGCGGCACGAAAAGCATTTGCTGAAAAAGGGTTCGCAGGCGCATCAATGGATGAGCTTACTGCCAGCGTGGGCCTGACGCGTGGCGCGCTTTACCCCAATTTTGGCGATAAAAAGGGGCTGCTTGCGGCGGTTGTCGAACAGTTAGATGGTGAAATGGCGCAACGTGCTAAAGCTGCGGCGGCTACGGCTGGCAATGACTGGGAAAAGTTAATAGCTGAGGGCATCGCCTATATCGAAATGGCGATGGACGCAGAAGTACGGCGCATCGTGCTGCTTGATGGTCCGGCCTTTCTTGGCAACCCTTCTCAGTGGCCTGGTCAAAATAGCTGCCTGGAATCCACTCGCCAGAGCATTATAAAAATGAGCGCAAGCGGCGTCATAAAACCCGTCGATGCCGATGCCGCCGCACATCTTTTAAATGGTGCCGCGCTCAATGCGGCCTTGTGGATAGCAGCCAGCGACGATCCGCAGCAGGCGCTGCCAAAAGTTATTGAGGTATTCAGGCTACTGGCAAGTAGCTTACTCACCCGCTCGGGTAAAGAGGAGTCTGATTAGAACGCTGTCGCCGGTTCAGGCTTTTGCATGCAGAAAGATAGCCGCAGGAGCAAAGCGATAATTTCTCCTGCAGCCCAGAGGTGATATTGAAGCAAACTTCCCGCTTCAGACACTCGCACCCAGCGCTTTATCAACGGCAGCTTCGCAGTGGATCAGCGTGGTATCGAAGACAGGGACGGAAACGTTATCCCTGTTAAGCAACATGCCGACTTCGGTACAGCCAAGGATCACACAGTCAGCGCCGTTGTCAGCTAAACGCTGTGCGATATTTTCATAAACAGCGCGACTGGCCGGGTTTATAACGTCCTGGCACAGCTCCTGATAAATGATGCGATGAACCTCAGCCCGATCGGCATCATTCGGTATAACGGGCTGAAGTTTTACCGCCCTGAGCCGATCAAGATAAAAAGCTTGTTCCATCGTAAATGCGGTTGCCATCAGGCCTGGCGCTTTAAGGCCCGCTGCAAGGATCCGAGCCGCCGTTGCATCAGCAATGTGCAGCAGCGGAATGGAAACGCCGCTCATCATTTGGTCCGCCAGTTTATGCATGGTATTTGTCGCCAGTACGATAAAGTCGGCCCCGCCGCGCGCCAGCGCCAGCGCCTCCTTATTTAAAAGGGTTGCGGCGTCGTCCCATTTTCCGCTGGCCTGCAAATGTTCAATGTTGGCAAAATCCAGCGAACGGATAAGCAATTCAGGCGAGTGTAAACCGCCCAGACGCTGACGAACCAACTCACACATTTTCCGATAATAAATTTGTGTTGAGGCTGCTGACATCCCTCCCAGGATCCCAATCGTTTGCATTGCGTTTCCTTAAATTTTTTTACCTGTTCAGGGTGGTTACTCCAGCTTATCGCTGATAGCGGGCAGAGTGCGCCAGTTCATATCTGTTTTGGAACTAAAGCAGGCCTGAGCACGTAAGCCCATCGTTTACTGCCATAGCCTTGGGATCCTTATTTTAAGCCGTAATCCGGGTGATACCAAAGCGCAGTAAAGCAATAGCATACTTACCTGAAAATGTATGTCGCCCGGCCTGTGGCAAATAATCATGCAGGTCTGCCAGCGAGCGCCTTTCCCGGCATCCTTTTTAAGGATCAGGCCTTTTCGCCCGGAGCCTGCCCGATACTAAGGGGAAAGTGGCGCACTTTTAGTACGCCACCCGACAGTTATAACAGCGGCAGTTCCAGAAGCTGCCCTCCCTCTTCCGCAAGCCGCGTTAAATAGTGCGACGCTTCCAGAATCTGATAAGGAAAGTAGAGACCCGGCGCCACCGGTGGTTTGCCATCCAGCCCGATCAGTCGTTCAAGAAGCAGGGCAATGCTCATGCCTGTCAACGGTGCTGCTCCCCCCGGATGAACGACCGCATTGCGGGTACGAAGAGCCTGCCCGGCCTGATCCAGGCCTGAAATCTCAATAATGATTTCGGTGGAGAATGTTCCTCCTTTGCGCCGGCTTGAGCTGATACCCATGCCGAGATCGAACAGGACGCTGTGCGCACCCGTAGCAGTTGCCAGCCCAACCACGTCAATCGACGAGAAGCCCGTGGCGGGGATTTTGGTGCCGTCGAGCGCTGAGAAGGTGCCCTTAGCCTCATCGCCCTCGCGCCACAGATAGACGCCGGCCCGCCGCGTGAGCGCTGCGGGCAACAGGTGGTGCAGATGGTCGAAATCAGCGGCGACCGCAGGCCCGCCAACATCCTGTTCATCGACTAACGCCCCAATGCGGATTTCATGAACCTGGCCAAACGCTTTGCTCAGATGAAGCGCAGGCACCGTCGTGGCACCGACCAGCCACTCATAGCCGAGCACCACTGCCGACGCGCCCGGAGCGTGCATAAAGCTTGCGATTTCCGGAGCAATCTCGAACACGCCAGAAGAAATACTCAGATGGGGTACGCCTCGTGACTGAGCAAAGCGGAGTGCAGCAAGCGTATGGTCTTTATAGAGGACGACCACCGCACTGATTTTTCGCTCGCCGAGGCCAAGGTCTGCACGGGCGGTGTCAATCGCTATACCTTCCGCACCTCCCATTTTTGCGGCGGCGTGCTGCGCCCTGGCAAGGTCGCGCCCCCCTATCAGCAAGGGAAGATCGGGATAAGCAGCGCGTATTGCCCGGGCAGTCTGACCACCAATAGATCCGGAGCCGCCCAGCAGTAAGACAGGAGCAAATGACATAAGCGAGGTTCCTTGTGTGTGATAAGCTACTATTGGTAGGAAAGATAGCACTCCACAGCAACATAAGCTACTTTTAGTAGGTTTAATGAGAAAGAGAGAATGAAAGAACACAAGGCTCCGGCTACCGGGTCGCCTGCCCGGCGCCTGTCGAAGGCAGAACGGCGACAACAGCTTCTCGATACCGCGCTTCTGATCGTGCGCGAGGAAAATGCGGATCGCCTCACGCTGGGCCATCTGGCCGTGCGTGCAGGCGTCTCGAAACCTGTGGTTTACGATCATTTCGCGACTCGTTCGACGTTACTGATCCAGCTGTACAGGTGGATAGATATGGAACGGGTAAGGACGTTTACTGAGGCCATGAGCGCGACTCCCCGAAGCCAGCAGGAAACGGTACAGATGCTGGCGAGCGCCTATATACACTGCGCCGCAGACAAAACGGACGAGTTTCACGCAGTGGGAGCGGCGCTGGCGGGGAGTGAAGAAAAGGCGGTCGTTTTCCAGGAACTTCTGGACAATTGTGTCGCCATGTTTGCGTCAATTCTGACACCCCATGTCAATATGACGCCCCAATCACTACAGCAATGCTGCATCGGCCTGGTCGGCGCGGGAGAAGCGCTGTCCGTGGCCCTTACCCGTGGGCGACTGAAGGAAACGGAAGCGGTTACAGCCTTCGCCTCGCTGATTGGCGGACTCATACAGACGGGCGAAGGCTGAAGGTCTGCGCAGATAACAGGCCAGGATATCAGCTTTTCGCCTGGCCCGGGGGCGGACGTGTTGTTTACATATTCTCTTCCAGAAAATCACGAATAGCAGGAATGATTTCCTTGCCGTGGGTTTCCAGTGCAAAGTGTCCGGTGTCATAGAAGCGAATCTCCGCATTGGGAAGGTCGCGTTTCCATGCCTCTGCGCCAGCCGGAAGGAAAAACGGATCGTTCTGCCCCCAAACTGCCAGCAAAGGTGGCTGATAATCACGGAAGTACTGCTGAAAATCAGGATACATTGCCACATTCGAGGCGTAATCCAGCACCAGATCGAGCTGAATATCCGCATTGCCCGGCCGTGAGATTTGCAGCCCCTCCAGCGTATATCCATCTGGCGAAATCAAACTCTTGTCGGTCACCCCTTCAAGATATTGCCATTTAATTGAGGCCGGTGTCGGAAAATCCTGCAGCGCATTCCGGTTCTGCTGTCCAGGGTCATGCCAGTATCTCTGGATAGGCGCCCAGCTCTCGCCCAGTCCCTCCTCATAAGCGTTGCCGTTCTGGGAAATGATGGCGGTCACGCGCTCCGGATGCGCGACAGCGAGACGCCAGCCTACCGGGGCGCCGTAGTCGTGAACCATAAGTGCGTAGCTATTGAGCTTAAGCTGTTCGGTGAACTGTCCGATGGTCTTTGCCAGCTGGCTGAACGTATAGGCGTACTCGCCTCTTGCAGGGGCTTCGGTAAAGCCGAACGCCGGCAGATCTGGCGCAATGACGTGATAGCGTCCGGCAAGTTCAGGTATCAGGTCGCGGAACATAAATGATGAGGCAGCAAAGCCGTGAAGCAGCAATAGGGCGGGCGCTTCTGGATTACCAGCTTCACGGTAGAAAATCCTTACGTTATCCACCTGCTCGTAGCGGTAATGAACCTGGCTCGCCACGGCGGATGCCGTGTCGTTAAGCAAAGGGGCAGCAGATGCTGATTTAGAAGCAGTCACGATCGTCTCCTGTAACCTTTAAAGTTAGAATTTGAAGGTTACATGCATTTTTGGTAACCTGCCAAATTAAATTTGTGGGTTACATAGCATGCTGGATTCTGACAACGCTTTTTCCGACGCCCCGTTTCTGGGTGATAACCTGGCCCTCGATTTTATTAACAGCGAGTATGTTGTGGAGGGTAAACGTCATGACACGCTTATCGACGATCGCAGCGTCGCAAGCTGGCTGATGAGAGCCGGACTCTTGTCCGACATCAACGATCGGCAGGTCCCGGATGGACTGCTTACTGAGGCTCGTGAACTTCGCGACGCGGCAAAGATCGTGGTGAACGCCGCCATTAACAGTGTTCCGGTGGATCTGGCTGTGATTAATCGGGTGCTTGAGCTGGGCCGCCCTGTCAGGAAGCTGGAATGGGACGGCGATTTGCAGCAATTTCGCATCGCCGTGTATCAAAATGCCACCAGCCCGTCCGGCCTGCTCTGGCCGATTGCCGAGGCTCTGATCAATCTGGTCACCAGCGATAAGTTCGAATTCGTTCGTCAGTGTGAGGCCCATGACTGCATTTTGTGGTTCCATGACCTGAGTAAATCTCATCGCCGCCGCTGGTGCAGCATGACAACCTGCGGTAATCGCATGAAAGTGGCGGCATTTCGTGCCAGAAAGAAACCCGGATAAGGCAGATCTTCCGGGCCTGCACTGCGTTCCCGTCAGCTGTGGCAGCATCTCCGCCTCTTGCTCAAAGTGGACATCGGCCTGCACGTCAGGGCGCTCCGTGCGAAAAGCAGACGTGGGTTCCCAGGGGGGCCGTATGGTCAACTCAACCGGCCGCAATCAGCCGTTAACGTCAGAGCCTGGTGAAACTTAAACTACCTCGCTCAAACTTGTGTCAGCCCACCATCCACACAAATTTCCGCTCCGGCTATATAGCTGCTTTCGTCACTCGCGAGGAATAATGCTGCATTGGCAACTTCTTCAGGCCTGCCCATTCTTGCTAAAGGAATGGCGCTGATTATCCCGTTGCGTAGCTCTTCAGAGGCTGCCTGCATCATCTCCGTATCAACAGGGCCAGGGGCGACAACATTAATGCGAATGCCCCGCTCGGAGAGTTCACGTGTCCATGTGCGGGCAAAAGAACGAAGCGCCGCCTTACTGGCACCGTATACGCCATATCCCTGAGTGCCAAGGACATCGGCGACAGAACCTATCAATACTACGCTCGCGCCCGCTTTCATCAGGGGAAGTGCGGCCTGGAGAGCAAACAGCGGTGAGCGCACGTTCAAACCGAAAGTAGTATCAAAATGCGCTGGGGTGACTTCATCAAGGGTCGAGTATGTCGACATGCCGGCATTGATCACCAGCACATCTATCTGGCCGGACTCCGTCTTAATCAGCTCAGCTATACGCGTTAGTTCGCTTATCTGACTGACATCGGCACGTAGCGGCCTGCCATCGCCGGCTATGGTGTGGCTGGCTGCTGCTAATTCCTCGTTGCGGCGCGAGGTGAACCAGGTTGTTGCCCCTTCACTGGCAAATCGCTGGCTGATAGCAAGACCAATGCCTTTGGCGCCGCCGAGTATCAGGGCAACTTTATTATTTAACCTACTCATCTGCTCACTCCTGTCGGGATGGAAAACAGATGATATAATTTTTATACTTAATAACAATTACGCACTTTGTTTATACCAGGTATTCCGGAGTATATCGCTATGAATCAGACTGACTGTAATGACCTGAAAGAAATAGGAAAAACCCGCCCGGTTCTTGAGAATATAACCAATAAATGGTCGATTTTAATTCTTACCGTGCTTTGTAGTGAACCAGTGCGCTTTAATGAACTGCGCCGCCGACTGGACGGCATTACGCACAAGGCTTTGGCTGATGCGCTTAAGCGGCTTGAGCGCAATGGACTGGTTCATCGAAAGGTACTGTCTGGTTCGCCAGTGAGCGTGGAGTACAGTCTTACCGCACTCGCGCAGACGCTCCAGGACCCTTTTAATGCGCTGTACGAATGGGCACTAAAATATGGCCCTGAAATGGCACAGGCTCAGTTGATATATGACGCTAAACATGCGGAAAAACTTTGCTGAATCAGCGAAACGTTGGGTAACCTTGCGATGAGCCGCCTGGCCTTTCGGGTTGTTGCAGGCTTTAAGGAGGCGAAAGCATCCGCTGCTTTCTGTTACGAAGAATTAATCGCGCAGCAGCGTCAGCACGTTTTGCGCCTGCTGGTTGGCCATCTTCGTGACCGCATTTTGCCCCTGCTCTTTGATCTGCGCCATAGCCAGCTTGCTGGCTTCCTGCGCGTAGTCGGCGTCCTGAATGCGGCTCTGTGCCGCCTGCGTCGCGATACTCTGCTGTGACAGCACCGATTTGTTGGACTCGTAACGGTTGATCTTCGAGCCATAATCGGAACGGTAGCTGCTGACTTTGTTCAATGCCGCATCCAGCGCGCCCATCGCCGTACGAATGGCACCATCGGTCAGCAGGCTGGTGTTGTCCAGACCCAGCGTTTTGGTATCGGACGGCGTCGGCCCCAGGGTATCCGACTGGATCGGCTGACCATAGTTGGCGCTGGTGATCACCTCTAAAGGCTGGCTCTGTTTCGGCGGCACCGCTGGCGTGGCGGTCGGCTGCGGCAACGAGCCCCACGTCAGGTTGCTGTTAAACGAACCGTTGCCCACCACCACCACGATAAGATCTTCGCTGACGTTATCAATGCTGACCCGTTCCAGGGTATTGCTGGTTACCGTGCCGTCGTTCGCCGCGCCCGTGGCCGCATCTTCATAGCGATCGCCGTCGCCGCTATAGGTGATGCTCATCCCGTTATAGCTGGAGGTTTCGCTGCCGTTCAACGCCCACGCCGGGCCGCCTTCATTCAGACCTGAAGCGTCGTAGCTGGCGCCGCTGCTGAAACCGTTGCTGACGCTCATCAGCTTGCTGGTCGCGGAGGCGGCATCGGTGACGCCTTTACTGGCCCACGTAAAGTCGGGCGTGCCGCCTTCGATCGGCGTGCCGGCCAGATGCTTGCCGTCGCGCGTGAACAGCTGCACATCGTCATCCATGCTCAAGGAATCAACGGTAATAGAAATATTCGTGGTGCCGGCCGGAATATACGCCAGCGAAATCACGCCGGAGTTAAAGGAGTAGTTCTGTCCGGCTATCGGGAATTTAGTGCCGATAGGCGCAACGTTGCCCAACAGCACCGGCGGCAGCTCCGGCTTATCGGTCGCCAGAGGAAACTGCCCAAAAATTTCCGTGCCGCTGGCGATGCCGTTGATGCTTGCCAGCAGCTGTTGATATTCCGCGTTATAGCTCTGGCGGTCGGACACTGACATAGTGCCGTTGGCCGCGCGTACCGCAAGGCTTTTTGCCTTGATCAGCATATCGCCAATGTTGCCCAGCGCGCTTTCCGCCGTCTGCGCGTAGCTGATAGCGTCGTTAAGGCCGCGTGTTACCGCGCTGTCGGCGTTGACGTTCGCCTGCATACGGTTGGCGATAGCCTGCCCCGCCGCGTCGTCGCGCGCGCCATTAATGCGCAAACCAGAGGAAAGCCGCTCAATAGATTGCGCCAGCAGCGAGCTGTTCGCCGCTCGGGCATTGCCCGTGGCCAGCGCAGTTTCATTGTTGTAAATCGTTAGCATTATCACTCTGCACAATTATTGAGGTAGTGAAGTTATCGGCTGCGGCCAGGACGGCTTTAGACGGCACGATTAATCTTTACACAACCCAAATAAATCCCGCCTTTCCGCGCCAGAGGCCAACATGGCGCACGGTTGGATAAGTTATTTTTCACTCATTAATAACTTATGATGCACTTAACTGCGCGGTTTTAGCTCGTTAAGTCGCGCCAGATGACGGCAGAAACGTGATAATCCTCTATTTTTTGTGAAATGGCGTGCATAAACCACGCATAATATTGCTTAAGTTTGCTGCGGTAAGAGAAATATCCAGCTGTTACAGACAGGTTATTAATAGGGCTTTTTGCGCAACCCTTAACCTTGATACAGAGCAATATGTTTAACATTTATGTAAAAAAAGCAGTTTATAGCAGGCACGGGCTTTTCAAATGTAATAAACACTAATAAAACTGCGCTTGACCTTATTTGAAAAAAGGCTTGCCTGACAGCACGCAATCGGCGAAATTAACCGCCGATTTTCCGAATTTATAACTATGCGGCTAAAGCCCGTCCTGATGAAAACCGACTTAATTTTCGCTTCAAATCAGGCGATTGACTCCAGAGGTATCCGTGTCAACTGCAAACAAACATCCTGAGAACACCAGTCTCAACGCGTTTAAACAGCCCCGATCCTTTTATTTAATTTTTTCGATTGAGCTCTGGGAACGATTTGGTTACTACGGCCTACAGGGCATCATGGCGGTTTATCTCGTCAAGATGCTGGGCATGTCCGAAGAGCAGTCTATTACGCTGTTCGCCTCTTTCAGCGCGCTGGTTTACGGCCTGATAGCCGTTGGCGGCTGGCTGGGCGATAAGGTGCTCGGCACCAAACGCGTTATCGTGCTAGGCACGCTGGTGCTGGCGCTGGGCTACGCGCTGGTGGCCTGGTCAGGCCATGACGTCAGCATGGTCTATATCGGCATGGCAACGATTGCCGTCGGTAACGGCCTGTTTAAAGCGAATCCCTCTTCGCTGCTCTCTACCTGTTATGAAAAAGACGATCCCCGCCTGGACGGCGCCTTCACCATGTATTACATGGCGATCAATATCGGCTCCTTTTTCTCCATGCTGGCCACGCCCTGGCTGGCCGCGCACTATGGCTGGAACGTCGCCTTCTCACTCTCTTTTGTCGGCATGCTGATCACCCTGGTGAACTTTATGATTTGCCGCCGCTGGGTGAAAGATCACGGTTCTAAGCCTGACTTCCAGCCGTTGCAGGTAGGCAAGCTGCTGGCAACGATAGTCGGTATCGCGGTGCTGATCGTCATTGCAACCTGGATGCTACACAATCAGGGCGTCGCGCGTCTGCTGCTGGCAGTGGTCGCTATCGGCATCGTGCTGCTGTTCGCTAAAGAAACTTTTGCCTTACAGGGCGCGCCGCGCCGCAAGATGATCGTCGCGTTTCTGCTGATGGTGGAAGCCATCGTGTTCTTCGTGCTCTATATGCAGATGCCGACCTCGCTGAACTTCTTCGCCATCCGCAACGTCGAGCACAGCATCCTGGGCCTGACCTTCCAGCCCGAGCAGTATCAGGCGCTGAATCCTTTCTGGATCATGATTTTCAGCCCGCTGCTGGCGGCAATCTATAACAAGATGGGCGACCGCCTGCCGATGCCGCACAAGTTTGCGCTGGGCATGGTGCTTTGCTCCATCGCTTTCCTCGTGCTGCCGCTGGGTGCGAAATTCGCCAACGATCTGGGTATCGTGTCGGTGGGCTGGCTGATCCTGAGCTATGCGCTGCAAAGCGTGGGCGAGCTGATGATCTCCGGGCTGGGCCTGGCGATGGTCGCCCAGCTGGTGCCGCAGCGTCTGATGGGCTTTATTATGGGCTCCTGGTTCCTGACCACGGCAGGCGCTGCCATGGTGGCCGGTAAAGTTGCCAACATGATGGCGGTGCCGGAAAACATCACCGATCCGCTGCAGTCGCTGCACGTTTATGGCGACGTCTTTTTGCAGATCGGTATCGTGACCGGCGTTATTGCTGTTCTGATGATGCTGACCGCGCCTAAACTGAACCGCATGACGCAGAACTGATATCGACTTAGTGCTGAAAAGGGTGACGCCACGTCACCCTTTTTTATTGACGGCCAACGTCGAGGCGGCAAACTCCACCGCCAGCCCGGCGGCGGGCAGCAGCTGGCGAAAACGCACTATTTTTTCCGGCGCGATCAGCAGGCAACGTTCTTCCCCCTCCTTTTGTGGCCAGACAAGCTCCGCCGTTCCCTGAATATGCAGCGCCGCGCCCTGATGAAAATCCATAATCAGCAGCGCGCAGCGAGGCGCCAGCAGCAGATTCCCCAGCGTATTCATATAACGGTTGCCCGCGTAGTCAACGATCGCCAGCTTCCCCTGCGTCATCCCGATAAAACCCGGCGGCCCGCCGCGATGGGAAATATCCGCGCCCTGCTGCGGCGCGCGGCTGGCGATAAAGCAGGTATCCGCGGCGGCGATCAGGTAGCGCGCATCGGCATCCAGCGCGGCCAGCAGCTCCCGCTCCGGCTGTCGCAGCGGCTGGTGCTCAGGCAAAATCCGCCGCTGAATATATTTTGGGCAGTTGCCAAAGCTTTCCTGCACGGCGAGCGTCACAAAATCTGGCGTAACGCTGGCGATCGTGCCGTTGACCCGATTGCGTTGCCGGTTGGAAAAATCGAGGCCCAGGCCGCCCGCCGTCATGCCGGGTCTTAAAGCCGGCAGGCCGGGAAAGGTCGTTAAGGAAGCGGTGGCTATGCGCAGATGGTTCTCATCCGTTGCCTGCACAAATCCCGGCTCGCCCTGCAAAACGGCCGCAACCGGATAGCCAGCGGCATCGATCGTGCTGAAATAAAACTGGCTCAGCCCGGCGTAAAACAGCTGGTGCTGCTGCGGCATTGCCGTATAGATGGCGGCGCTTTCGGGGCTAAAGCCCGCCTTTTGCTGCGCCAGACGTTCGCCGGAGTGGAACATGGTTACGCTTCCTGTGGATGCGGCAGCGGCGGCAGCGCAATAAATCCCGGCAGCGCCTCAACGTTTTGCAGCCATTGGCGAATAGCCGGATAGTCGCGCAGCGAAATGCCGCCTTCCGGTGCGCAGGCCACGTAGGCATAGCAGGCCAAATCGGCAAGCGTCGCGCTGTCGCCCACCAGCCAGCTTTTGCCGCCTAAATGCGCCTCCATCTGCGGTAAAAATTTACGCGCTGTCGCCACTGCCGAGTCATAATTCTCTGGCGTGCCGAACTGTTTAATCAGCCGCGCCGAGGCAACCCCGTAGCGAATTTCGCCTGCGGCCTTGCCCAGCCATTGCTGCACCTGGGCTTGCTGATGCAGATCCTGCGGCAGCCACTGGCTGTCCGGCGCATAGCGTTTTACCAGCCAGATCAGTATCGCGTTGCTGTCGGTAATGACGTGCTCGCCATCCACCAGCACCGGCACCTGTCCCAGCGGATTCAGCGCCAGAAAAGCGGCGCTTTTTCTGACATCGGCACCAGCCTCTTTCAGGGTGGTCGGCAGGTTCAGCATAGCCAGCAGCAGCCGGACGCGATGCACGTGCCCCGAAAGTTCCGTTCCATAAAGCGTTAAGGTAGTCATGACGTTTCTCCTCTGTTTTTTCCAGCATACTCTTGCTGAAAACGGCGTAAACCGGCAAAGATAGCAATTCATAATTTCATAAAGTGAAACGGTGATGGATAAACTCGACGAGCTGGCGGTCTTTGTCGCCGTGGTGCAGCAGGGAAGCCTGGCGGCGGCGGCCCGCATGCTGCGGCGTTCTCCGGCGGCGATAACCCGCACGCTGGCCGCGCTGGAGCAGCGCCTGGCCTGTACGCTGATAGAGCGTACCACGCGTCGCCTGGCGCCGACGCCCGCAGGCGTTGCGCTGTTTGAACGGGCAAAAGGCGTGCTGGACGCTTATCAACAGGCGCTTTCCGCCAGCGACGGCAATCCGCTCAGCGGCCAGCTTAGCCTGACCGCGCCGGTGCAGTTTGGCCGCAGGCATGTCGCCCCGCTGGTGCTGACGTTTCTGGAGCGCTATCCGGATATCCAAATCGATTTACAGCTCAACGACGGCTATCAGGATCTGATTGAGCAAGGGCTGGATATGGCGGTGCGCATTGGGCAGCTGCGCGACTCTTCGCTGGTTGCCGTCGAGGTCGGCCGCGTGCGGCGCCTGCTGGTCGCAAGCCCGGACTATCTGGCCCGCATGGGCGAGCCTTTATCGCCTGCCGCGCTGGCGGATCACCATCTGATTGCCGGTGTGACAGCCAGTAAAACGTGGCGCTTTACCGCCGCTGGCTTGCAGGAGCGCGTTCGCATCACGCCCAGGCTAACCGTTAACGAGGTGGAAACCCAGCTGATCGCCGCCCGCGCGGGAAAAGGCATCGCCCGCCTGCTCTCCTATCAGGTTTACGAGGATCTACAGGCGGGAACGCTGTGCGAAGTGCTGCCCGCGTTTCGTTGCGCCGCCGTTCCGGTGCAGCTGGTGACGCAGAATGTCAAATATATGCCCGCCCGCGTGCGGGCATTCTGGGAGCTGGCTCGCGCCGCGCTGCCCGAGCTTGCCTGTTTTCAGACCAATAAGCCGGGCCAGCCCGAAAAAGAGATCGATTAAGCCAGCCGCGTACGCAAAGCCGCTGACTTTTTGAGCAGACGGCACTAAGCTAAGAACATCTTTTCCTCTGAGTCAGGGAGTACGCCATGAAACTGTTCTTTAAACCCGGTGCCTGTTCGCTTTCGCCGCATATCGTGATGCTGGAAACGGGCCTGGATTTCACGCTGGTCAGGGTCGATACCGCCGCCGGGATCACCGAGCAACAGGAAGATTACCGCCGGATAAACCCAAAAGGAAAAGTCCCCGCGCTACAGTTTGACGACGGCACCGTGCTGACCGAAGGCGTAGCGATTGTCCAGTATCTGGCGGATCTGAAACCCGACCGTCAGCTGCTGGCGCCGACCGGCACGCTGGCGCGCTATCAGACGCTGGAATGGCTGAGCTTTATCTCATCGGAGCTGCATAAAGGCTTTTCGCCGCTGTTCAGCGATGCCGCGCCGGACGACTATAAAGCCGTGTTGCGCCAGCAGCTGGAGGAAAAATTCACCTGGATCGATGGCGAGCTGAAAGACAAACAGTGGCTGTCTGGCCTGCATTTCAGCGCCGCAGATGCCTATCTGTTTACCGTAATGCGTTGGGCGAAATTGCTGAAGCTGAATATAGCCAGCCTGTCGGCGCTGGAAGGCTGGTTTCAGCGCGTTGCGGCACGACCATCCGTAATTGAGGCCTTAGAGGCGGAAGGACTGAACTGAAGGCCTGCGGATGAGCCAGCGCATAAGGTGTTAAACCGCGTAGCGGCAATGCCTTATACTCTGCGGCTATTACATCTGGAGGTACTATGAGTTCCGTAATTGATATCCTTACCGCCCATAAAAGCGAGCGCAGCTTTACCGATCGTCCGATTGATGACGCTATCCTCGATCGTCTTGTTGCGTCCGCCTACCGTGCGCCAACCTCGGTGAACTCACAGCAGGTGTCGCTGGTTATTACGCGCAATGCCGAAGCTCGCGGCAAGATTTCCGCTATTGCCGGCGGCCAGCCGTGGATTGCCAAAGCGCCGCTGTTTATCACCTTTGTGCTGGATATGCATAAAAGCCAGCAGGCGATGGCGGCCATCGATAAAGAGCAGATTGCCCAGCAGAGTATTGAAAGCGTGGTCTCCGGCGCGACCGACGTCGGCATTGCGCTGGGCGCCGTGATGACGGCCGCGCGGGCTGAAGGCCTGGGCATTGTGCCGATTGGCGGCATCCGTCGCGATCCGCAGGCGATGATTGAGCTGCTGCATCTTCCCGAGCTGACTTTCCCCGTGGTCGGGCTGGCGCTTGGCTATGTGGATGAGCCGGCGCATCAGAAACCGCGCCTGCCGCTGAGCACTTTCCGTCACGAAGAGCGCTACAGCACCGAAGGCCTGAAGGAAAATATCGCGGCTTATAATCAGGAGATGGTGCAGCACTGGCAGAATATCGGCCGCCAGGACGGCGAAAGCTGGAGCGAGAGCGTTTCCGGCTACTATCAAAATATCTATTTCCCGCACGTGCTGTCCGCGCTGCTTAAGCAGGGCTTCGGCAACGAGAAATAATGAGGTTGCCGGGCTGCTTTCAGCCCGGCAATATCAGAGTTTTACCGCATCAAAATGCTGCTGGGGATTGGCGATACTGTCCTGAGCCGCCACCAGTTGAAGCTCGTACTCTCCCATCTCATGGGTTTTCAGCATCACTTCATAGACCGCCGCCGTAATGTGCTCTAACGCCTCTTTCAGCCCCAGACCGTGCAGCAGATCCACCAGCAGCAGCCCGCTGGTCAGATCGCCGACGCCTACCGGCTGACGCACGCCAAAATCCACCAGCGGACGGCTGATATGCCAGGCCTCATCCGCCGTGACCAGCAGCATCTCAAAGCGATCGCTGCGCTGGCCTGCCCGCGCCAGATGCTTCACCAGCACGATTTTCGGCCCTTTGGCGATCAGCTCGCGCGCGGTGGCGATAGCCTGCTCCACGCTGTTGACCTCATGACCGCTGAGCAGCTCCAGCTCCAGCAGGTTCGGCGCAATAATATCGCTGGCGGGCAGCGCGCTGCGGGCATGAAACTCCGCCACGCCGGGCGCAACGATGCAGCCCTTTTCAGGATGACCCATTACCGGATCGCAGAAGTACCAGGCGTCGGGATTAGCCGCTTTCACCTGACGAACGATTTCGAGGATCTGCTCGCCCTGCTCTGCGGAGCCAAGATAGCCGCTGAGCACGGCATCACAGGTTTTCAGCCGGTCGATAGCCGCAATGCCGCTGACGATATCGGTCAGGTGGCTGGCAGGCATGACCACGCCGGTCCACTGGCCGTACTGGGTATGATTAGAAAACTGTACGGTATTCAGGGGCCAAACGTTTGCGCCCATGCGGCGCATCGGGAATTCCGAGGCGCTGTTGCCGGCATGGCCGAAAACGGTGTGCGACTGGACGGAGAGAATGTTTTTCATGGAAACCTTGCCGGAAAAAAGGGACGGGATGCTTAAAAGCGGGCTGGCGCGCCCCTGCTTCAGGACGCGCCTTTGTCTGTTCACGCCTGAAGCATTATTTCCAGACGATCAGACAGTAGTTCTTTTTACCACGGCGCAGCAGCGTAAAGCGATTAAACAGGCGATCTGCCGGTGCAAACGCGTATTCCGCGCTGAGCTGCACGTCACCGTTGATACTTACCGCTTTCGATTCGATCAGCTTACGCGCCTGGCCGCGAGACGGCGCTAAATCGCCGTCGACCATCGCCTGTTGCAGATCCTGACCGGCTTCCAGCTCAACAAACGGCATTCCGTCCTGCGCCAGCTGCTCAAAGTCCGCTTCGGTCATTTCCGCCAGGCTGCCGGAAAAGAGGCTTTTGGTAATGCGCTGCGCGGCGGTCAGGCCTTCTTCGCCGTGCACCAGCTTCGTGACCTGCTCCGCCAGCACATACTGGGCGCGAGGCGCTTTACCGCTGTTTTTGTCTTCTTCTTCCAGCGCATTGATCTCTTCAATGCTCATAAAGGTAAAGAACTTCAGGAAGCGGTAAACGTCGGCGTCCGCGGTATTGATCCAGAACTGGTAGAATTTGTACGGGCTGGTTTTCTTCGCGTCCAGCCACACCGCGCCACCTTCGGTTTTACCGAACTTGGTGCCGTCGGATTTAGTGATCAGCGGAACGGTCAGGCCAAACACCTGGTTCTGATGCAGACGACGAGTCAGATCGATACCGGAGGTGATATTGCCCCACTGATCGGAGCCGCCAATCTGCAACGCCACGCCGTAGCGCTCGTTCAGGCAGGCGAAGTCGTAGCCCTGTAGCAGATTGTAGGAGAACTCGGTAAAGGAGATGCCCTGGTCGTCACGGTTCAGACGCTGCTTCACCGCTTCTTTATTAATCATCTGATTAACGGAGAAGTGCTTACCGATATCGCGCAGGAAAGTCAGCACGTTCATGCTGCCGAACCAGTCGTAGTTATTGGCCGCTACGGCGCTGTTGTTGCCGCAGTCGAAGTTCAGGAAAGGCGCGACCTGGCCGCGGATCTTTTCCACCCACTCGTTAACGGTATCCGCGGTGTTCAGCTTGCGCTCGGCCGCCTTAAAGCTCGGATCGCCGATCAGACCGGTCGCGCCGCCCACCAGCGCCACCGGACGGTGACCGGCATCCTGGAAGCGCTTCAGGCAGAGAAGCGGGACCAGATGGCCCAAATGCAAGCTGTCCGCGGTCGGATCGAAGCCGCAATAGAGCGCGATTGGCCCTTGCGCCAGCCGCTCTGCTAACGCTTCCTCATCCGTTACCTGGGCGACCAGGCCACGCTCTTGCAATTGTTTAATCAGGTTACTGCTGCCCATCTGTGACTCCGTGTAAAAAAAGTCTGCACCTTTGCTGGTACACAGCTCTCCGCTGGCTAGCGGATGAAAAAAAGGGGTATAGAATAAAGCGCCGACGGGCTCTGTGCCAGCGCTTAACGGATTATTTCGCGCAATCAGGGCGCCAGACGATCGATTTTCCACGCCTCGTTGTCGCGCTGGTAGAAAAAGCGGTCATGCAGACGATGTTCGCCGCCCTGCCAGAACTCCATTGAGTCTATGGTAATGCGATAGCCGCCCCAAAAGCTCGGCAGCGGCACCTCGCCCTGCTGAAATTTCTGCTTCAGTTCCAGAAACTTGCCTTCCAGCACGCCGCGCGCGGAAATGCGGCTCGACTGTTTCGATACCCATGCGCCTATCTGGCTTTCGCGCGGGCGGCTGTGGAAGTACTTTATCACGTCGATCATTGACAGTTTTTCAACGCGGCCCAGCACCATCACCTGGCGCTCCAGCATATGCCACGGAAACAGCAGGCTGATACGCGGATTTTTTTCCAGATGCTGCGCTTTGCGGCTGCCCAGATTGGTGTAAAACACCATGCCGCGCGAATCAAAATGCTTCAGCAGCACGATGCGTTGGTAAGGCTGCCCGTGCTCGTCCACGGTCGCCACGCTCATGGCAGTAGGATCCGGCAGCTGCGCGGCAACCGCCTGGCTCAGCCACTGTTCAAACAGCACCAGCGGGTCGTCAGGCAGATCCTTGCGGCGCAGGCCGCCACGAGTATATTCACGGCGCAGATGAGCAATCTGCTGTAGGCTGTCGTCATTCATGGGATTTTCCGCTATCAGAGTTGAGGCATTGTGCGCCTCATCACAATCAATTTCAACGAGTTAACGGTTTTCGAGCCGGCAGTCGTCAATGATGATTTTGCCGTTGCGCTCCACAAAAGCGCCGTCGCCTTTTGACCAGAAAACGTAGTTTTCATCGGCATAGCGCGTGCCGGAAGCGGCGGGCTGCTGCTTCAGCGTCAGCGGATTGCCGTCCAGAATCAGATTCACTTCCTCACGATCGTTATCCAGCAGCACCGACAGCGGCAGCGTGCCGCAGCGATAGTGCAGCCGGCTGATTTTTTCAGGCGTCTGATGTAGACACCCGCTCAGCAGCAGCGCGGCCATCAGCAATAAACATTTTTTCATCTTTGCTCCATTCAGATAACTCAGCGGCAGCGCTGAACATTAGCGGGAAAGATTGCACCGATCACGGAGGCTTCGCGCGCGCCGGTCACGGAAGGCAGATTGCCCGGCTGCGATGAGAGCGTACGGCAGGCCAGCCAGGCGAAAGCCAGCGCTTCCATATCGTCACCGCGAATGCCGACCTCATCGGTGGCGTTGACTTCAATGCCCGGCAGCAGTGCTTTCAACCGCGCCATCAGCAGCGGGTTTTTACCGCCGCCACCGCACACCAGCAGCCGCTCGCAGCCGCCGCTCAGCATCACCTGCTGCGCAATAGTGGATGCGGTCAGCTCGACCAGCGTGGCCTGCACGTCCTGCGGCGGCAGACCGGGGAAGTTAACCAGCTGCCGGTCGATCCAGGCCGGATTGAAATATTCTCTGCCGGTAGACTTGGGCGCGGCCAGCGCAAACCAGGGATCCGCCAGCATTTGCTGCAATAAAGGATACACTACCTGGCCGCTGCTGCCCCAGGCGCCGTCCCGATCGTAGGGCTGACCCTGGTGACGCCAGATCCACGCGTCCAGCAGCATATTGCCCGGCCCGGTATCGTAGCCGCCCACCGGCTGGCCGGGGAGCAGCAGCGAGAGGTTGGCAATGCCGCCGATATTCAGCACCATCCGCCGCTCTTCAGGATGCATCAACACTGCCTGATGAAAAGCGGGCACCAGCGGCGCGCCCTGTCCGCCTAACGCCATATCCCGGCGGCGAAAATCCCCCACCACCGTAATGCCGGTCAGCGCGGCTATCTGGTTATTGTCGCCGATTTGCAGCGTATTAGGCGCGTCGCCCAGCGGCTCGTGCCAGACGGTCTGCCCGTGGCAGCCGATGGCGGCGATATCCTCTTTCTCCAGCCCTTCGCGCTCGATCAATGCCTGTACCGCTTCGGCAAACAGCCGGCCCAGCCGCGTATCCAGCTGCCCCAGCCGGGAAAGCGTCAGCGACTGCCCCTGGCTGACCGCCAGGATCTCCTGGCGCAGCGCCAGCGGCATGGGATGGCAGTAGCTGGCCTGCTGCGCCACCATCTGCGGGTCAATTGCGGCCAGCACCACGTCCACGCCGTCCAGACTGGTTCCTGACATTACGCCTATATAACGTCCCGATCTCATCAAAGTCCCTTACCCGCTGTGGGAATATCAAACCTGGGTACAGCGTCGCAAAAACGGTGCAGCAATTCTATGATTAACTGTGCATTTTTACATGATGACAGACTTTTTACTGCGCTTTCCGCGCCGGCATTGATTTCAGGTTTACCCGCACTGCGCTATGCTTAAAGCAATTTTTTGACGTAACCACACAGCAGGCATTGCCTGTACCATATAATTAGGTTATTGATCGCTGCGCAATTGACTGCAGCACATGGAAAAGAAAGGAGTTTGATGATGTTGAAGCGCATGATGATCGTAGCACTGACCGGTGTGACTTTAGCAGGCTGCGCCAATGACAGCTCGCTTTCCGGCGACGTTTACACCGCCTCGGAAGCGAAACAGGTGCAGAGCGTCACTTACGGCACGCTGGTTGGCGTCCGTCCCGTCCAGATCCAGGGCGGCGACGACAGCAATGTGATCGGCGCGCTCGGCGGCGCGGTGCTCGGCGGCTTCCTGGGTAATACCGTTGGCGGCGGCACGGGCCGCAGCCTGGCGACGGCGGCAGGCGCAATTGCCGGCGGCGTGGCCGGTCAGGGCGTACAGGGATCCATAAACAAAACTCAGGGCGTGGAGCTGGAGATCCGTAAGGATGACGGCAACACCATTATGGTCGTGCAGAAACAGGGCAACAGCCGTTTCGCTGTAGGACAGCGTGTCGCGCTGGCTTCCAACGGCAGCCAGATCACCGTTTCGCCACGCTAACCGAGGAACCGGCAATCGCCGGTTCTTTTATTCGCGGTTTTGCAGATCCAGAATATTCTTTTCCAGCCTGGCGATTAGCGTCACCAGCTGGTCGATCTCCTGTTGGGAGATACCAGCCAAAATATCATCCCGCGTGGCGTCGATAACATGCTCGACTTCGCTAATGATCGGCGCCGCTTCCTCGGTCAGCTTGATGCGCTTGGCGCGACGATCGCTGGCGCAGGTGGTGCGGGTAATCAGCCCTTTTTCTTCCAGCTGATCCAGCGTGCGTACCAGCGAAGGCTGTTCAATGCCGATGGCTTTGGCCAGCTGGATCTGCGACTGCTCCGGCGGCAGCTGATGAATATTGTGCAGCGTGACCCAGTGCGTCTGCGTCAGCTCCAGGGGTTTCAGGCGCTGGTCGATTAGCGATCGCCAGATGCGCACCAGTCTTGCGAGATCCGTTCCTAATGGGGTATCCAATTTCCTCTCCTTATAATTAGCTTGCTAGCTATCAAGCCTCATTCCAGGCTATTCTGCGAGTTTACAGGACAGAATACAAATATCATTCACATTAAGCGTAATGCCAATCTACAGCTATGCTGTGACCTGGGTAACAAGGAGTGCTTTAAGTGAACAATGCTTTTACGGCGGCTGTTTCGCCGCTAACCGACCTGGTTTTCGGCGCGTCGCTCTATTTTCCGCCGCTGTTTAAAGCCGTGCTGGCCGGGTTTTTCCTCTGGCTGCTGATCCACCCCGTGTTGCGCAGCTGGATCTATTCCGGCGAGATTTGGCATCCCACCCTGCTCGACCTTTCCCTGTTTATTCTCTGCGTCAGCGCTTCGCTGTGGCTACTGATGGCATTCGTATGAAATTCAACTCGCTAAAATATTTTTCAACGCTGATCTTCTTCGCCGCCGCGCTTTGCGCAGGCTGGTGGCTATGGAATTTTTATATGCAGTCACCGTGGACGCGGGACGGTAAGGTGCGCGCCGAGCTGGTTAATATCACGCCGCAGGTTTCCGGGCGCATTGAAACGCTGCTGGTAAAAGATAACCAGTTCGTGACCAAAGGCACGCCGCTGCTGACGCTGGACGCCGAGCCTTATCGCATCGCGGTGCTGAACGCCGAGGCGCAGCTGACGAAGGCACAGGCCGATCTGCTGAAGGCTCAGCATGAGTCGCGGCGGCGTCAGAGCCTGCCACGCAACGTGATTTCCGCAGAAGATTTGGATGCGGCCGAGCTGAACGCGAAGTCGCTGGCGGCGGCGGCAAAGGCCGCTCAGGCGCAGCTGGAACAGGCGCGCTGGAACCTGACCCAGACGCAAATCGCCGCGCCAACCGACGGCTGGATCAGCAATCTGGTGGTGCGGCCCGGTAACTATGCCACCAGCGGAACGCCGGTCTTCGCGCTGGTCGACAGCCACTCTTTTTATGTGATGGGCTATTTTGAAGAGACCAAGCTGCGCCATATTCGTCCCGGCTATCGCGCGACCGTGCGGCTTTACAGCGATAACCGCGTGCTGCACGGCGAGGTCGAAAGCATTGGCCGCGCTATTTACGATCAAAGCGTGGAAAGCGACAGTTCACTCATTCCCGATATCAAACCGAACGTGCCCTGGGTGCGCCTTGCGCAGCGCGTGCCGGTGCGTATTCGCCTGGCCGCGTGGCCAAAAGATTTGCCGCTGGTAGCGGGCACCACCTGCACCATCACCGTTGCGCCATGAACTGGCAGTGGCTGGAGTGGCAAAACCTGCCGTGGATCAAAGCGACCCGAGGCCAGTGGCGCTACGCGTTGCGCAATGCCCTCGCGATGTGTCTGGCGCTGAGCATCGCCTATGCGCTGGCGCTGGACGAGCCTTACTGGGCGATGACTTCCGCCGCTGTGGTGAGTTTTCCGACCGTCGGCGGCGTAATCAGCAAAAGTTTGGGCAGGATTGCGGGCAGCCTGCTGGGCGCGGGCGCGGCGCTGCTGATCGCGGGCTATACGCTGAACGAACCCTGGCTGTTTGCGCTGGCTATCGCGGGCTGGCTGGCGCTCTGCACCTGGATCCAGAACCATTATCAAAATAACGTTGCCTATGCGTTTTCCCTGGCGGGCTACACCGCCGCCATTATTGTGTTTACCACGGTTAATATTACGGAAATCGGCGATCTGTGGGAGATTACCCAGGCGCGCGTTTGCGAAGTGATTACCGGCATCCTGTGCGGCGGCCTGATGATGATGATCCTGCCCAGCACCTCGGACGGCGAGACGTTGATTAACTCGCTGAAAGAGATGCATCTTCGCCTGCTGGATCATGGACGACTGCTGCTGCAACGCGAAAGCACCGATAATGTGCGTAGCGCGCATGAAAACGTTATTGGGCAGATCCTCACGCTTAATCTGCTGCGTATTCAGGCGTTCTGGAGCCATTATCGCTTTCGTCGGCAAAACAACGTGCTGAACTATATCCTGCATCAGCAGCTGCGCCTCACCAGCGTGATCTCCAGCCTGCGCCGAATGCTGCTGAACTGGCCCGACGCGCCGGAAGGCCTCTATACCGTTGTACAGCAGCTGCTGGATGAGCTGGCGAGCGCCGACTGCGATAAATATCGTCTGGCGCGACTGCTCGCCAGCGCCGCGCCGCAGGATCAAAGCGACTATCGCTATCAGGCTTTCTGGCATCGTCTGCGCTATTTCTGCTGGCTGTGGCTGAATATCCGCCGCTGGCTGCGGCTGTTTGAACAGGCCGACGACGATACCCGCCTCGCACCGCCCGCCGCCCCGGCGCTCGCCAGGCACAGCGACAGCGCGGAAGCCAGCTGGAGCGCCCTGCGCACCTTTAGCGTGATCGTGCTGGGCTGCGCTTTTACCATCGCCACCCAGTGGGATGCGGGCTCGGCAGCGTTAACGCTGGCCGCCATCAGCTGCGTGCTCTACTCCTCCGTGCCTTCGCCCGTCAGCAGCGTGTCGCTGCTGCTGAAAACGCTGCTGCTGCTTTCCGTGTTCAGCTTTATCATCAAGTTCGGCCTGATGGTGCAAATCAGCGTGCTGTGGCAGTTTTTGCTGCTGCTGTTTCCGCTGCTGGTCACGCTACAGCTTTTCAAGGTGCAGCAGAAAAAGCGCGCCGCGCTGTGGGGCCAGCTGATTGTGTTTGGCGGCTCGTTTCTTGCCGTTACCAATCCGCCCACCTATGACTATCAAAGCTTTATTAACAATAATATCGCCAAGGTGTGCGGCGTGCTGCTTGCGTGGCTGGCTTTTCTTATTTTGCGGCCCAGTTCCGACAAGCGGCGCAGCCGCCGCCATATCCGGGCGCTGCGCCGCGAGTTTCTCGATCAGCTCAGCCGCAGGCCGCACCTTAGCCAGAGCCGCTTTGAGTCGCTGATTTACTATCGGGTCAACCAGCTGAACGCCAGCCGTGACGAGCCGGCCAGGCTGTGGCTGCTGCGCTGGGGCGTGGTGCTGCTGAACTGTTCGCATATTGTCTGGCAGCTGCGCGACTGGCAATGCGATTCGCCCGCGCTGCTGGCGGTGCGGGACGCCATGCTGAGCAATCTGCATCGTATTATCAGCGGTAAAGGCGTACAGCAGCCCGCGCTGGAAGAGACGCTAAAGGAACTGCAGGAAAATCTGGATCTGCTGGCGGCGGGCAAAACAAAAAGCGAAACGGAACTGGCGGGTATTGCCTGGCGGCTTTACTGCTCGCTCTCACAGCTTCAGCAGGCTTCGACATTGACATAACACCGAATTTTTCATTTATACTGGCCACGCTTACATGGAGTTTAACGAATGAGGGATCATGATGAAAAAAATTCTGGCTACCGTTCTTCTGCTCGCCTGTTCTCTGCCGGCTTATGCTCACGCGGCAAAAACCGTCACGGTTAAAGAGGCGAAAACGCTGCGCGATGATACTCGCGTGGTGCTGACAGGCAAAATCACCGGACATGCAGGCGACGACGATCTTTACTGGCTGCAGGACAGCACCGGGAAAATCCGCATCGACATTGATGATGACGAGTGGGAAGACAATCACCTAGCGATTGGCAAAACCGTGCGCGTGGTCGGCGACGTGGATAAAAATGGCGGGCATACCGAAATCGAAGTCGATCATATTAGCGTGGTGCGTTAAGCAATAAACCTGCCGCCGCGACGAGCGGCGGCGGTTTGGTTAGATCACCCCGCAGGCGAAACGGCCGCCTCCGCCGCCCAACGGCGCAGGATGATCGGCATGGTTATCGCCGCCGGCATGCACCATCAGCGCTTTGCCTTTAATATCCGACAGTTTTTTAATGCGCGGCGCCAGCACCGGATAGGTCGCCGTGCCGTCGGCGCTCACATAAAGGGCCGGTAAATCGCCCAGATGGCCATCCTGCCACGGTCCCAGATGCTTGCCGGTTTTTTGCGGATCGAGATGGCCGCCCGCCGCGCCTGCGGCAACCGCTTTCCCGTCGGTGGTTTTTGGATCGCAGCTGCCGTTGGCGTGTACGTGAAAGCCGTGAATACCCGCAGGTAAATCTTTCAGCTGCGGCGTAAAGCTCAGGCCATAGGCCGTTTCTGCTATCGTTACCTGGCCAATACTGTCGCCCGCGCCTTCAGGGGTGGCAAGCCTGATATCGACTTTTTCGCTGGCGGCCTGGGCCAGGCCGCAAAAGGCCAGCGATACCATAAGCAGGTTTATACGTCTCATTACACTTCCTCACATTTTGCTGTGGAAGCTATAAGCCTGGCCGCTATTTGCAGAACTGCATAAGAATCTGTCTACTAAAACAAAGAAGGCTGTTCCGGTTCGTCCGGCTCGGCCGGTTTGCCGACACGATACAGTCGTTGCCAGCGCAGACGACAAAGCCGCAGCACCTCGCGTTTTTGCGCATCGCTGAACTTCATCCAGTTAAAGCGCTCCTCGCGGCTACGCAGGCAGCCACGGCAGTAGCCGCGATCGTCGCTCTGACAGATCCCCCGGCACGGGCTGGGAACGGGGAAAAACTCCAGTTGTTCGGCCAACGTCGCTCCTTATGCAGGGAAAATTTAAATGTAATATTAATGTTAGTCTTTTAACATCGTTTAGCCTCAGTTAATGTTTAATTGTGCTAACAAAGCTATGCTCATTCACCGCTTACTGCTGATGAACCTTTATGAAGCTGACTGCTTTACGCTGCAATGAAATCAGTTTTAACTTTTATGCTGCCTTGTTTTTTACGCTTATCCCGAATGCGCTGTTCTTTTTTCACGCGTGGGAGCGTATCCCTTACAGCGAGCTGAAGGATTATTTTTTCGCTGCCACCATGCCGCTGGTGCTGTTCTGCGGATTTCTGTTTATTTTTAGCGTGGCCGCCCTGCCGTGGATCAGAAAACCCCTGTTAATTTTTCTGGCTATCGTCAGCGCGGCGGCCAACTATTTTATTTACAGCTTTGGCACCGTTATCGACACCAATATGATCCAGAACGTGTTTGAAACGGATCTGCAGGAAGCGACCGCCCTGTTCAGCCTGCGCTATATCCTCTGGCTGCTTCTGCTGGGCCTGCTACCCGCGCTGCTTATCTGGCGAGTCAGGATTGTAACGCGGCGTCCATGGTGGATGAATATCGCTTTTCGCACCGGCACGGCCCTGGCTGCGCTGCTGGCGATCCTGCTGGTCGCCGCGCTGTTTTATAAAGATTACGCCTCGCTTATCCGTAACAATAAAGGCCTGGTGAAGATGATTACGCCGGTCAATATCGTCAGCGGCATTGGCCACTATATTGATAATCGCTGGTTTGACGGCGATCGCACGCTGATTAGCATCGGCCAGGATGCACGCAAAGGCCCGCAGATTTTAGCGCAGCAGAAAAAAACGCTGGTGGTGTTTGTGCTGGGCGAAACGGCGCGGGCGGAAAATTTTTCACTCGGCGGCTATGTGCGCAACACTAATCCGAAGCTGGCAAAAGATAACGTCATCTATTATCCCAACGCCACTTCGTGCGGAACGGAAACGGCCATTTCCGTACCCTGTATGTTTTCCAATATGCCGCGCGAGCATTACGATGCCAGCCTGGCGCGCCATCAGGAAGGGCTACTGGACGTAATGGCCCATGCGGGCGTCAGCGTGCTGTGGCGGGAAAACGACGGCGGCTGTAAGGGCGCCTGTGACCGCGTGCCGCATACCGACATGACGCGCTGGCAGCTGAAGAACTTTTGCCGTGACGATTACTGCCTTGACGACGTGCTGTTGTGGCGGCTGGATCGCTATCTGGACAGCATGAAAAACGACACGGTAGTTGTGCTGCATCAGATGGGCAGCCACGGCCCGGCTTACTACCGGCGCTATCCGGCAGACAAGCGGCCCTTTACTCCGACCTGCGACAGTAACCAGATCCAGGACTGTGACAGCCAGGCGCTGGTCAATACCTATGACAATACGCTCGTCTATACCGATTCGATGCTGGATGACACCATTGGCCTGCTGAAGACCTACAGCAGCCGCTACAACGTCGCGCTGATTTATCTTTCCGATCACGGTGAATCGCTGGGCGAGCGTGGGATGTATCTGCACGGCGCGCCTTATCTGATTGCGCCCACTCAGCAGACGCATATTCCCTTTCTGCTGTGGCTTTCTGACGGCTACGCCAGCGCCTTTGGCATCAATAGTACCTGCCTGCGGCAGGCTTCCGGCGCGGCGGTGTCGCAGGACAACGTTTTCCATACGCTGCTGGGAATGATGAATATTGAAACCAAAGAGTACCAGCCCGCGCTGGATATGATCCGATCGTGCCGTACCGTTGCAGGTAGCGGCAATTTCTCTACTACGCTCAATAGTCACTGAAAATTTTGGCTTTGCCACCGCCGTATCGGCGGTTGGCAGCCGGTTTCCCAGGAGCGATAAATGCAGCTGAAAAAACTTTTTACCCCTTTAAAACTTGGCGCGATTGTGGTGCCTAACCGCATCTTTATGGCGCCGCTGACGCGCCTGCGCAGCATCGAACCGGGCGATATTCCTACGCCGCTGATGGGTGAATATTACCGCCAGCGCGCCAGCGCCGGGCTGGTGATCACCGAAGCCACGCAGATCTCCTTCCAGGCAAAAGGCTACGCCGGCGCGCCAGGCCTGCATACCGCCGAGCAGATCGCCGCGTGGAAAGCGATTAATGCCGGTATCCATCAGGAAGGCGGCCACAGTTCGGTACAGCTTTGGCATACCGGACGCATCTCCCACAGCAGCCTGCAACCGGAAGGTAAAGCGCCCGTTTCGGCTTCCGCCATTAATGCCGAAACCCGCACCTCTCTGCGCGATGACCAGGGCCGGACGATCCGTGAAGCGACCTCCACGCCGCGCGAGCTGCGTCTGGATGAGATCGACGACGTGATCAACGATTTCCGTCAGGCCACGATCAACGCGCGCGAAGCGGATTTTGACCTGGTGGAGCTGCATTCCGCGCATGGTTACCTGATGCATCAGTTTATTTCGCCCGCGTCTAACCAGCGCACGGATGCCTACGGCGGCAGCGTGGAAAATCGCACGCGCTTTGCGCTGGAAGTGGTGGATGCGGCCATTGACGGCTGGCGCGCCGACCGGATCGGCATTCGTATTTCGCCGCTCGGGCCGTTTAACGGTCTGGATAACGGCGAAGATCAGGAAGCCGCCGCGCTTTACTACATCGGCGAGCTGGCGAAGCGCAATCTGGCCTATCTGCATATTTCAGAACCGGACTGGGCGGGCGGCAAGCCTTACAGCGATGCCTTCCGCGAGGCGATCCGCGCCGCTTATCCCGGCGTGATTGTGGGCGCAGGCGGCTACAGCGCTGAGAAAGCGGAAGCACTGATTGAACAAGGCCTGATCGACGCCGTAGCCTTTGGCCGCGACTACATCGCCAATCCGGATCTGGTCGAGCGCCTGCGGCAGAACGCGCCGCTGAACGAGCAACGCCCGGAACTCTTTTACGGCGGCGGCGCGGAAGGCTACACGGACTATCCGTTCCTGTAAGCGCCTGCGGGTTTTATCGCCGTCCGACGTCTGACGGCGCGAGAAAGCACGCATTTCCTGGTTTCCGCCAGGCTATAGCTGCTATTCTCTCACGCGGGTAAAACGGCCTGAAGGCCGTTTTACCGCCGGGAATGCCTGCTGGTTCCCGTAACGGCAGGAATTCAGGCTATGCTTGTTATCGGATGATAACGTTTGTTCAAAGAGGATGTTATGCGCTTACTTCACACCATGCTGCGCGTTGGCGATCTGCAACGCTCCGTTGATTTCTATACTAAAGTTCTGGGCATGCGCCTGCTGCGCACCAGTGAAAACACCGAATATAAATACACGCTGGCTTTCGTAGGCTATACCGAAGAGAGCGAAGGCGCGGTGATTGAGCTGACCTATAACTGGGGCGTGGATAAATATGACCTGGGCGATGCCTACGGCCATATCGCGCTGGGCGTGGACGACGTGGCGGCTACCTGCGACCGTATCCGCAACGAAGGCGGCAACGTAACTCGTGAAGCCGGCCCGGTTAAAGGCGGCACCACCATTATCGCCTTTGTGGAAGATCCGGACGGCTATAAAATCGAACTGATCGAAAACAAACACGCGGGCCACGGCCTGGGCGCGTAACGCGTCGGGGTGCCTTCCCGGCACCCTTCTTTCCCCTTCCCCTGCTGCAACCCATGCCGAAATTTGCCATAATACGCGCTCAATTTTCGCCTGTGAGATCCTGATGTCCGAATCGAACGAACTTAACGCCCTCAGCAGCCGTTTTCGCGGTTTTTATCCGGTAGTGATCGATGTTGAAACCGCCGGTTTCGACGCCAAAACCAACGCCTTACTGGAAGTGGCCGCCGTCACGCTGAAAATGAACGACGATGGCTGGCTGGAGAAAGACGAAACGCTCCATTTTCACGTTGAGCCGTTCGAAGGGTCTGTTCTGCAACCCGAAGCGCTGGCCTTTAACGGCATCGATCCTGCCAATCCGCTGCGCGGCGCGGTCAGCGAGTACGAAGCGCTGCACGCCATCTTTAAAGCCGTTCGCAAAGGTATCAAAGATCAGGGCTGCAATCGTGCCGTCATGGTGGCTCATAACGCCACTTTCGATCTGAATTTTATGAATGCCGCGGCGGAAAGAGCCGGGCTGAAGCGTAATCCTTTCCACCCGTTTGTCACCTTTGATACCGCCGCGCTGAGCGGCCTGGTGCTGGGGCAAACTGTGCTGGCGAAAGCCTGTACGGCCGCCGGAATGCCTTTCGACAGTTCTCAGGCGCATTCCGCGCTGTATGATACCGTGCAGACGGCCGATCTGTTCTGTGAGCTGGTTAATCGCTGGAAACGTCTGGGCGGCTGGCCGCTGGCGGAAACGGCGAACCTCGACTAAAAAAAACAGGCCTGACGCATTGTCAGGCCTGTCCGATAGTCTCTTCGCTTAGCGCAACGTTTTATTCTGTTGCGTCGGAAGGATATTTCTGCGCCGTCTCTTTGATCAGCTGCTGCAGTTCGCCCGCCTGAAACATCTGAATAATGATGTCACAGCCGCCGACCAGCTCGCCGTCTACCCACAGCTGTGGAAAAGTCGGCCAGTTGGCGTATTTAGGCAGCTCAGCACGAATTTCCGGATTCTGCAGGATATCGACATAGGCGAAACGCTCGCCGCAGGCGGACAGCGCCTGTACGGCCTGCGCGGAAAAGCCGCAGCTTGGCAGTTTTGGGGAACCTTTCATATACAGCAGAATCGGGTTTTCTGCGATCTGGCGCTCAATCTTCTCAATGGTGCTCATAAATGCCTTCCTCAATCGGCTACTTCGTGTCTGTATAGTGTAGCGAGTCTGCGAGCGTGATGAAAATGTCATTTTCAGTCGCCCGCTGACGCTACGGTCGGAAAACAAAATGTTAAAATACCATTTTCGGTCCGGCGGTGCTGCGTTAACTGTAAATATCAGCGGCAAATTTGCGCAGATAAATGTTTGAACAGGCTAAATTTTACAGCTTTTACCGCTTTGCGACGATTGAAACAAAAAAGGCCTTACTTTTTAGTAAAGAGTTCGATTAGAATCGTCCTGACTGACTGCCCAGGCGCAGATCTCCTTATTTAGCCATGCTCTTGCCACTGGCGGGAGCACAAACTGTTAATGGTAAAGATGCGTTTACTCATCACGTTGCTGATGCTGGCCTTTGCCCAGCTGTTTATGTCTGTGGCGCACGCATCGCCACACGCTGCCGTTAAAGCGGACCACCACAAAGCAGACAGCGCCACGCCTGCTCGTGAAGACGATCGCCGCAAGCGCCGCCCGGTGAAAACCTCTACACGTAAAGTAAAAGAAGCCAGCCCAACCAAAAGCCGTTCGCCCCTTGCTAAAAAGTTTAAGCTGCGCAAAAAAACGCAGACCGTCGCCGCTGCGCTGCCGCCCAAGAAACGCTATGGTCGTCATCGCTTGCGCAACGAAGAGACGGAAGCCTTAACCAGCGGCTCGGCCTCGGCCCCGCTTAAGCTCAGCAAAGCGCATCGCGCCCGCTATCAGAAAGCCCGCGAAACGGCGATGAGCAAGCTGATGAACCAGCTGGGCAAGCCCTATCTCTGGGGCGGCACCTCGCCCAAGACCGGTTTCGACTGTAGCGGTCTGGTCTGGTATGCCTATAAAGATCTGGTGAAGTTTAAGATCCCTCGCACCGCTAACGAAATGTACCATCTGCGGGATGCGGCTTCGATCAAGCGCAACGAGCTGGAAAAAGGCGATCTGGTATTTTTCAGCATCAACGGCCGCGCCTCGGCGGATCACGTTGGCGTTTACCTGGGCAACGGCAAGTTTATCCAGTCGCCGCGTACCGGCAAGGATATCCAGGTGAGTATGCTCAGCGAAGATTACTGGGAGCAGCACTACGTCGGCGCTCGCCGCGTCATGACGCCGAAAACTATCCGCTAGCCCACTCAGCAGGCTGGAGGCCCGAATCGCGCAAACGATCCGGGCCGGTTTACTCTTATTTGCGCAAAATGTTCGCCTGTTGCCCTAAAACCCTCGTGTTCTGCGCCTGCTCTTGTTAGAATCCACGGTTTGTTGCGCAACAGGCATTTAGCCGACATGACGCTCTGCTCAAGTCTGTTTCGCCACCCTGAACTCCCTCCTGGTATAACCATTCCGCAACAAATTATGCGCAACTTATATCAGGATTATCATCATTCCAGGCAATCGTTTAACAAACCGCTTTTCAGTGACTTATTGAACAGCGCAGGAGTCTTTTTCCATGGCAACCATAAAAGATGTGGCCAAACGCGCCGGTGTCTCAACCACCACGGTGTCCCACGTCATTAATAAAACCCGCTTTGTCGCTGAAGACACGCGGGAAGCCGTCTGGGCAGCGATCAAAGCGCTGCACTATTCGCCCAGCGCCGTGGCCCGCAGCCTGAAGGTCAATAACACCAAAACCATTGGCCTGCTGGCGACCTCCAGCGAGGCGCCCTATTTCGCCGAAATTATTGAGGCGGTCGAACACAGCTGTTTTGCCAAAGGCTATACGCTGATTTTGGGCAACGCGCATAACGAACTGGAAAAGCAGCAGGCCTATCTGTCGATGATGGCGCAAAAACGCGTCGATGGCCTGCTGGTTATGTGCGCCGAGTACCCGGATGAGCTGATTAAGATGCTGGAAGATCACCGCAACATCCCGATGGTCGTCATGGACTGGGGCGAGTCGCGCGGCGATTTTACCGACACTATTCTCGATAACGCTTTTGAAGGCGGTTATCTGGCAGGCCGCTATCTGATCGATCGCGGCCACCGCGATATCGGCGTGATCCCGGGCCATATGGAGCGCAATACCGGCGGCGGTCGTCATGCCGGCTTCCTCAAGGCGCTGAACGAAGCGGGGATTACGCTGCGCGAAGAGTGGCTGGTTCAGGGCGATTTTGAGCCGGAATCGGGCTATCGCGCTATGCAGCAGCTGCTGGCGCAAAAACAGCGTCCTACCGCGGTATTCTGCGGCGGCGATGTAATGGCAATGGGCGCGATTTGCGCCGCAGACGAGATGGGCCTGCGCGTACCGCAGGATATTTCGGTGATCGGGTATGATAACGTGCGCAACTCGCGCTACTTTACCCCCGCGCTGACTACCGTCCACCAGCCGAAAGAGCGTCTGGGCGCAACGGCCTTCAATATGCTGCTCGATCGTATTACCAGCAAACGCGAAGAGCCGCAGACGATTGAAGTGCATCCGACGCTGATTGAACGTCGCTCCGTAGCGGACGGCCCTTTCCTCGACTACCGTCGCTAAGCGCACGGGCGGCCATCTGCCGCCCGTCTTTTACGCCTCCCGCAGCCATTCGCTGTTCAGCGTTTCCGTTTCGCCTAAATAATCCAGCAGCCAGCGCAGCGCTGGCGACGCCTGCTGTTCCGACCAGCTGACGCAGCAGGGGCTATCCGGAAAAGGCGGATCCAGCCTCAGTTCGCACAGCGAGCCGTTTTGCAGCAGCGGTTGCGCAAGATGCCCCGGCACCATGCCGACACACAGCCCGGCCAGCAGGCAATCAAACGCGCTCTCCCAGTCCGGCGCGACCAGCCGTCGCTGATTATCCAGCGTCCAGGTGGTTCTTTTCGGCAGCGCGCGCGAGGTATCTTCCAGCACCAGCGAAGGCCACTCCCGGATCGCCTCCTCGCTAACCTTCTCCCGGTGTTGCGCAAGCGGATGATCCGCCTTCACCACGCAGCGCCAGTTGAGCATTCCCATATTGCGAAAAGCGAAGCGTCCGCCGACCGGAATAGCCTGCGTCGCGCCTATCGCCACGTCGACCCGGCCGTCGGCCAGCGCATCCCATACGCCGTTGAATACTTCCGGCGAAAGATGCAGTTCCATATCGGGAAAATGTCGGTAAAAATCCACCACCAGCTGGCGCGTACGCGCGGTTTTAACAATACGATCGACGGCGATATTCAGCTGGCCGCGCCAGCCGTTGGCGACCTGCTGACACTGGCGTCGCGTGGCAAGCATTTTTTTGATAACACTCCGCCCTTCCTGGATAAAGACCTCGCCCGCCGCCGTTAAGACCACGTCCCGGTGACGCCGTTCGAACAGCGGCACCGCCAGCCACTCTTCCAGCTGGCGCACGGTATAGCTGATGGCGGACGGAACGCGATGCAGCTCCGCCGCGGCGGCGGTAAAGCTGCCGGTTCGGGCGACCGCATCAATCACCTCAAGCGAGTGTTCTGACCACATATTCTTCCTGCAAAATTTTTGAACGCAAGACGCAAATATTACCGTTTCACAACCGCTATCGCACTCTTTTACACTGCCGTCCGCTATTCACCTGATAAAAAAGAGCAAAATCTCATGCCGTCGAAAGGATTTTTACTTTACCTCGCGCTGCTCAGCGTTGCGGGTTTTCTTGCCACCGATATGTATCTGCCCGCCTTTACGGCGATGCAGCAGGATTTGCAAACCGAAGCGGGCGTCATCAGCGCCAGCCTCAGCCTGTTCCTGGCCGGGTTTGCCAGCGCGCAGCTGTTCTGGGGGCCGCTTTCCGACCGCATTGGCCGCAAGCCGGTGCTGTTGATGGGGCTGGGGCTGTTTGCCGTCAGCTGCGGCGCAATGTGGTGGGCGGAATCCACCACAATGCTGCTGACGCTGCGCTTTTTACAGGCGGTAGGCATTTGCGCCGCCGCCGTCAGCTGGCAGGCGCTGGTGATCGATCGCTATTCCGGCGCGCAGGCCAACCGCGTGTTTGCCACTATTATGCCGCTGGTGGCGCTGTCGCCGGCGCTGGCCCCGCTGCTGGGTGCCTGGCTGCTGAACCACTTTGCCTGGCGGTCGATTTTCCTGGCGCTGCTGCTGCTGGCCCTGATCCTGCTGGTCGCCACGCTTTTTCTGTCGACGCCTGCGCCAAAAGAGCATAAAGAAGAGGCGAAAGTAGGTTTCTTCACGCTGCTGAAGTCACCGATCTGGAGCGGCAACGTGCTGATTTACGCCGCCTGCTCCGCCAGCTTTTTCGCCTGGCTGACCGGTTCGCCATTTATTCTGGCCGAACTGGGCATGTCGCCGGGCGATATCGGCCTTAGCTACGTGCCGCAGACGCTGGCCTTTCTCGCCGGCGGCTACGGCTGTCGGGCGCTGCTGAAGCAGACCGAAGGCGCTTCGCTGCTGCCCTGGCTGCTGACGCTGTATGCCCTCAGCGTGGGCGCGTTTTTCATCGCCGCACAGGTGGAAACGCCTTCGACCTGGGCGCTGCTGCTGCCGTTTTGCGGTATGGCGCTGGCCAACGGCGCTATCTATCCGATTGTGGTGGCGAATGCGCTGCTGCCTTTTCCGCAGGCCAGCGGTAAAGCAGCCGCGCTGCAAAACACGCTGCAGCTTGGTCTCTGCTTCGTCGCCAGCATGATTGTTTCCGGTTTTATTGCTAACCCGCTCGCCACCACGTCGCTGGTCATGCTCAGTACTGTGTTTTTGACAATTATTGGCTATATTTTACAAAGGACGACGTTAGCCAACGCTCCCCTGACCCACGCTCAGAGCCGTCGTTAACTGGCTGAATCTATTTAGTTAGCGTCCTAACGATAAGGCGTTGAATATTGCCTGAGGTGAGCATATACTCAATTTCAGGCAATAATTCATAACAACTTTGTATCATTTTTTTGATTCCTGACAGGGTTGTCCGGGTGTTCTCTTTTGTGGCAGGTGTCACCCTCATTCTGTAGGTTTCAGTTCAATCCTCTGTAACGCCGGATATCAGGCGCACGGCTAAGCGTGCGTTTTCTCAAACCCTGTGGAAATTGATGATTCTTTTTCTCAGGTTTCAATCACGAAGGGTGATGGAGAAGCTATGAGTTCATCGTGTATAGAAGAAGTGAGCCTGGAAGAAAATCAGTGGTATCGAATCGCCCAGGAAATGTTACGCAACGCGGATATCGAAATTAACGGCACCCGTCCCTGGGATATTCAGGTGACCCATCCCGATTTTTTTAAACGCGTGATGCAGGAAGGGTCGCTGGGCCTGGGCGAAAGCTATATGGACGGCTGGTGGGAGTGCGAGCAGCTGGATATGTTTTTTCACCGTGTGCTGCTGGCTAAGCTGGATCAGCAGCTTCCTCGCCATTTTAAAGATACGCTGCGCATCGCCGCCGCGCGCCTCACTAATCTGCAATCCCGCAAGCGCGCCTGGATTGTCGGCAAAGAGCATTATGACCTTGGTAATGACCTTTTTACGCTGATGCTTGACCCCTACATGCAATACTCCTGCGGCTACTGGAAAGAGGCGGAAACGCTGGAGCAGGCGCAGCAGGCTAAATTAAAAATGATCTGCGAGAAACTTCAGCTGGAACCCGGGATGTCGCTGCTTGATATCGGCTGCGGCTGGGGCGGGCTGGCGGCTTATGCGGCGCGGCATTACAACGTCAAGGTGACTGGCGTGACGATCTCCGCCGAGCAGCAGAAGCTGGCGCAGCAACGTGGTGAAGGGCTGGACGTCACCATCCTGCTACAGGATTACCGTGACCTCGATCAGCAGTTTGACCGCATCGTTTCCGTTGGTATGTTTGAGCACGTCGGGCCAAAAAATTACGCCACTTACTTTAACGTGGTCGATCGCAATCTGAAGCCGGACGGCATCTTTTTGCTGCATACCATTGGTGCGAACAAAACGGACGATAATGTCGATCCGTGGATCGATAAATATATTTTCCCTAACGGCTGCCTGCCCTCCGTACGCCATATTGCCGAGGCGCACGAACCGCATTTTGTGATGGAAGACTGGCACAACTTTGGGGCGGATTACGATCTGACGCTGATGGCCTGGCACCAGCGCTTTTTAGCCGCGTGGCCGCAGCTGGCGGATAAATATGGCGAACGCTTTAAGCGCATGTTCAGCTACTACCTTAACGCCTGTGCGGGCGCTTTCCGCGCGCGGGATATTCAGCTCTGGCAGGTGGTCTTTACCCACGGTAAAGAGGGCGGATTGCGGGTGCCGCACTAGCGGACAAGGTCGGCCACTAAGCCGACCTTGTTTATTACTCTTCCGGCTGAATTTCCGCAGCGGCCGCCGCCAGCAGCGCCGCTTCACGCTGCGCCAGCACGCGCTCAACGGTTTCCACAATCGCCTGGGTATGCGGATCGATTTCAATATTCACTCTGTCGCCCAGCCGCTTGCCGCCCAGCGTGGTTCTTGCCAGCGTTTCCGGGATCAGATGCACGCAGAATTTGCTTTTGGTGACTTCGCCAACCGTCAGGCTGATGCCGTCAATCCCAATAAAGCCTTTGTGCAGAATATATTTCATCTGCTCGCTGTCCTGCGGCTTAAACCATATTTCGCGGTTATTTTCAGACGTCAGGATTTTGCAGATTTCGGCGGTAGTCATAATATGACCGGACATTAAATGGCCGCCGATTTCATCGCTGAATTTCGCCGCGCGCTCTACGTTAACAATATCGCCGGGCTTTAAATCCCCCAGGTTGGTAATACGCAGCGTCTCTTTTACCAGGTCAAAACTGACGCGGTTGCCGTCAACCCCGGTCACCGTCAGGCAACAGCCATTGTGAGATACGGAAGCGCCCAGCTCCAGTCCCGGCAGCAGCTCGTCCGGCAGGCGGACGATATGCGTGCGAAAATTCGGTTTCTCTTCAATTGCCAACACCTCTGCGGTGCCCTGCACAATACCGGTAAACATAATTATGACCTCGGTGGATTTTTCGCTATTCTTGTCTGATCTTAAAACTATACCAAATAGTCTTTCTCCCTTCAGTTAAAAAACAGGTGTATATGTGCAGAAGTATCTGACCGAGGCGCGTCAATTGCTGGCGCTGGCAATTCCGGTAATTTTTGCGCAGGTTGCGCAAACCGCTATGGGCTTTGTGGATACGGTGATGGCCGGCGACGTCAGCGCAACGGATATGGCTGCCGTTGCGGTCGGCACATCTATCTGGCTGCCCGCCATTCTGTTCGGCCACGGTTTGCTGCTTTCGCTCACGCCGGTTGTGGCGCAGTACAACGGCTCGGGCCGCCGCGATCGTATCGCTTTCCAGGTTCGTCAGGGGTACTGGCTGGCCGCCTTCGCTTCCCTGCTGGTTATGGTTGTGCTGTATAACGCCGGCTATGTTATCCGTTCTATGCAAAATATCGATCCCGTGATGGCGGATAAAGCCGTAGGCTATCTTCATGCGCTGCTGTGGGGAGCGCCAGGTTATCTGTTTTTCCAGACCGCGCGCAACCAGTGCGAAGGCCTCGCCAAAACCAAGCCGGGCATGGTGATGGGTTTTCTCGGGCTGCTGGTGAATATTCCGGTTAACTATATTTTTATCTACGGTCATTTCGGGATGCCCGCGCTTGGCGGCGTCGGCTGCGGCGTGGCGACGGCGTCCGTGTACTGGGTAATGTTTATCGCGATGAAAATATGGGTTTCGCGCGCCTCTTCCATGCGCGATATCCGCCTGGCGGATCGGTTCAGTCCGCCCGATGCGAAGGCGCTTTCCCGCCTCTTTAAACTCGGCCTTCCCGTCGCGCTGGCGCTGTTCTTTGAGGTGACGCTGTTCGCCGTCGTCGCGCTGCTGGTGTCGCCGATGGGCATCGTCGAGGTGGCGGGTCACCAGATAGCGCTGAACTTCAGCTCGCTGATGTTTGTACTGCCGCTTTCTCTTGGCGCAGCCACCACTATCCGCGTGGGTTTCCGGCTTGGTCAGGGCTCGACCGAAGGCGCTCGCGTAGCGGCATGGACGGCGCAGGGCGTGGGCATGTCGCTGTCGCTGCTGACGGCGCTGTTCACGGTGGTGTTTCGCGAGCAAATCGCGCTGCTTTATAATCAGAATCCGGCCGTGGTGGCGCTGGCGGCTCAGCTGATGCTGTTGGCCGCAATTTATCAGTTTTCCGATTCGATTCAGGTTATCGGCAGCGGCATTTTGCGCGGCTATAAAGATACGCGCGCCATCTTTTTTATCACTTTTATCGCTTACTGGGTGCTGGGCCTGCCCAGCGGCTACATTCTGGCGTTGACGGACTGGGTGGTGGCGCCGATGGGCCCGGCGGGCTTCTGGACAGGCTTTATTATTGGCCTGACCTCCAGCGCGATTATGATGGTCTGGCGTATTCTGCGGTTGCAGCGGCAGCCTGAAGCGCAGCTGCTGGCGCGCGCGGCCCGCTAACATCTTCATTTAAACCGGATGTTTAAAAATGCTGCGCTTCGCACAGTTGCGCAGCAGTCGCACCGAAAATAGCGATTTCTGCTTGCAAGCCGCCAGGGCTGTCGTTAATATTCGTCCCCGCTGTCACTCAGACAGCATGATGCGTTCTTAGCTCAGTTGGTTAGAGCACCACCTTGACATGGTGGGGGTCGGAGGTTCGAGTCCTCTAGAACGCACCATCTTCTGCTTTCTCCCGTCACGTCTTTCCACGCCGCTGTTTTGTGTAATCACTTGTTTCAACGCGCTATTTATCTCCCATAATCTTTCGCTTCGGTCTGCTGATTTTTCCCGTAACGCTTTGCTTCACCGCGCTGCCCTTTCTCGCGCCCGAATGGCTGTTTCTGCGCCCGGCCACCGCCTTTTTTTGCGCAACAATCTGATCTGGTGCAAGCTTTCGCCCGTTCCGGCCTACTTTTTAATTGGTTTTCAATGGGCTGAGTAGCTATAATACGAAACGTTGTTTCACTTGAATGGTTTCAGCGTATGGTTGGCCCTTTAGCAAAAACGATAGCTGGTTGCGCAACCGATCTTTGCGCCTGCGCCAAAACCGCGTTTAAACTTCCTCTGCACGCTTTTTTTCTGTCACCTATCCTTAAGCTGTATCGCAGTTCGCCGCTCGGGCGGTCGCACCCCCAATCACCGGGATTACGCTTTATTTCATCCATCACAACTTAACAGATGACTCGTCATGAAAAAGACCAAGATTGTTTGTACTATCGGTCCAAAAACCGAATCGGAAGAAATGTTGACCAACCTGCTGGACGCGGGCATGAACGTTATGCGTCTGAATTTCTCTCACGGCGATTACGATGAGCACGGTAAGCGTATCGCTAACCTGCGCGCGGTGATGAGCAAAACCGGCAAGCAGGCCGCTATTCTGCTGGACACCAAAGGGCCAGAAATTCGTACCATGAAGCTGGAAGGCGGCGCGGACGTGTCGTTGAAAGCCGGTCAGACCTTTACCTTCACCACCGACCAGTCCGTTATCGGCAACAGCGAGCGCGTGGCGGTGACCTATTCTGGCTTCACTTCCGATCTCTCTATCGGCAACACCGTCCTGGTGGACGATGGCCTGATCGGCATGGAAGTCACCGAAGTGACCGAAAACCACGTGGTTTGTAAGGTACTGAACAACGGCGATCTGGGCGAAAACAAAGGCGTTAACCTGCCTGGCGTTTCTATCCAGCTGCCAGCGCTGGCCGAAAAAGACAAGCGTGACCTGATTTTTGGTTGCGAACAGGGCGTGGATTTTGTTGCCGCCTCCTTTATCCGCAAGCGTTCTGACGTGCTGGAAATTCGCGAGCACCTGAAGCAGAACGGCGGCGAGCATATTCAGATCATCTCTAAAATTGAAAATCAGGAAGGCCTGAACAATTTTGATGAGATCCTGGACGCTTCCGACGGCATCATGGTGGCGCGCGGCGACCTGGGTGTGGAAATCCCGGTTGAAGAGGTGATTTTCGCGCAGAAGATGATGATCAAGAAATGTAACCGCGCACGCAAAGTGGTGATTACCGCTACGCAGATGCTGGACTCAATGATCAAAAACCCACGCCCTACCCGTGCAGAAGCGGGCGACGTGGCTAACGCCATCCTGGACGGCACCGATGCGGTTATGCTCTCTGGCGAAAGCGCCAAGGGTAAATACCCGCTGGAATCTGTCACCATTATGGCTACCATCTGCGAACGTACCGATCGCGTGATGAAAAGCCGTATCGACTCTCAGCATGACAGCCGCAAAATGCGCATCACGGAAGCCGTGTGCCGTGGCGCAGTAGAAACTGCCGAGAAGCTGGAAGCGCCGCTGATTGTGGTGGCAACCGAAGGCGGTAAGTCAGCCAAGTCCGTACGCAAATATTTCCCGAACGCGACTATCCTGGCGTTAACCACCAACGAACAGACCGCGCGTCAGCTGATCCTGAGCAAAGGCATTGTGGCGTCCGTGGTAAAAGAAATCGCTTCTACCGATGATTTTTACCGTATCGGTAAAGAAGCGGCTATCGCCAGCGGCTACGGTCGTAAAGGCGATGTCGTGGTGATGGTTTCTGGCGCACTGGTGCCAAGCGGAACCACGAATACCGCGTCTGTGCACGTTCTGTAATCAAAGATTACGCCTTGTAGTGAAAAAGCGCCCTGAGTGGCGCTTTTTTTACAGCTTAGCTCAAAGGTTTTTCTAAAAATTCCAATCGAGATTAACTATTCAATTGCGCTGTAAGGCGAGATAAGTCCGATTGAAATCGTCTGTTTTCGCTAAATTTTTTGGGCTTTTTCGTAAAGACGGTGCTTCTTTGAGCGAACGATCAAATTTAAGCACGTTCTAACCAAAAATTTATTCTCATTGGAAAAAACTTTGTGTAATACTTGTAACGCTACATGGAGATTAACTCAATCTAGAGGGTATAAATAATGAATCGTACTAAACTGGTACTGGGCGCGGTAATCCTGGGTTCTACTCTGCTGGCCGGTTGCTCAAGCAACGCTAAAATCGACCAGCTGTCTACCGACGTTCAGACTCTGAACGCTAAAGTTGACCAGCTGAGCAACGACGTGAACGCAATCCGTTCTGACGTTCAGGCTGCTAAAGACGACGCAGCACGCGCTAACCAGCGTCTGGACAACCAGGCTCACTCTTACCGTAAGTAAGAGTTCTGGTTTAAAAATGGCGCACATTGTGCGCCATTTTTTTTGCCTGTCGCCTTCACGGCTGCAGAAAGCGTTCCGGGCCGTTTATAACTGTTCCCCGTCCAGCCTCGCTTCGCGGCTGCAGAGTGCGTTACGGGCCCTGCCCCCAGCTCTGGCCATCGCTTTGCGTTAGCGCTGAAAGCGCGAAGGCTTCAGAATGCGTTGCAGCCCTTTTATGGCTTTCTGCCCACTTCCGCCCTCGCTTCACGAAGATAATCGCTTAAAGCGCTTCTGGGACGCTCTCAGACGCCGACGTTTCGCCCTTATTCACCAGCACCGGCAATCCCGCACGTCTTTTTAATGCTTCCTTAATAACCTGACTATCGCTCAGCGCGCTGCCTACAAATTTTTTGGTTTGCGCGGTCAGCGCAATCGGCATCGTTTGTGGATCGTCCTTCTCCCTGTGGGACAGCGGCTGATGGACTTCGATATAGCGCTTGCCGTCCGGCTCTGTGGCGTACTTAACGGGCTGATTGATAATCTGCACGCGGGTGCCTTCAGGCACGCTGTTAAACAGGTTTTCGATATCGTCAGGCCGCAGGCGGATACAGCCGGAGCTGACCCGCATCCCAATGCCGAAATCCGCGTTGGTGCCGTGGATCAGATAGTGGCCTTTGCCGTAAGCCAGGCGCAGCGCATACAGCCCCATTGGGTTATCCGGCCCGGCGGGTATGGTCGTTGGCAAGGTTTTGCCTTCCGCCGCGTAGCGCTTGCGGATATTCGGCGTGGGCGTCCAGCTGGGGTTAGGGATCTTCTGACTGATGCGCGTCACCATCGCAGGCGTGTTGGCGCCAAGCTGGCCAATGCCTATCGGGTAAACGACCACCTTATCTTCATCTTTTGGATAATAGTAGAGCCGTAGCTCGGCCACGTTGACCACGATCCCTTCCCTTTTAGTATCGGGCAGCAGCATCTGCGTAGGGATAACCAGTTTCGATCCCGCTTTCGGCAGCCAGGGATCGGTGCCGGGGTTGGCTTCCAGCATCCCTAACAGGCCCGTCTGGAAGTGCGCGGCAATGCTTTCCAGCGAGCGCCCGTCATCCGGCACGGTATAAAGCTGGTTTTCGCCAATTAAACGGCTGTCGGCGGCGGGAAGCGGATAATCGGCCGCACGCGCCAGAGAGAAGAAAAAAAATAACGAAGAGAGGAGTAGAGTTTTCATTTTTATTTCTCGCCAGGTAAACAACACTTCCCGTCATCATGACGGGAAGCCTGTCGAGAAGTGTAGCAACTTAGCGGCTGATACTGTCCTGCGCTTTCTGGCGAATAGCACGGATCATCGCTTCCAGACCCTGCGAGCGCGACGGCGTCAGGTGCTGGGTAAGCGCCAGCTCGCTGAACCACGGCCGCACGTCAAAATCGAGAATTTCCGCCGGGGTCATCTGCTGGTAAAGCACAAACACCAGGGCAATCAACCCTTTAACGATAGCGGCGTCGCTGTCGCCCTGCAGCAGCACGCGGCCCTGCTCGTCCAGTTCCATCACGATCCAGACCTGGCTCTGGCAGCCGGAAATGGTATTCTCCGGCTGGTGCAGCGAGTCCGGCAGCGCAGGCAGTTTCGCGCCCAGTTCAATCACATAGAGATACTTCTCTTCCCAGTTGGCGCAGCGGGAAAAGTTGCGAACCAGTCTCTCTTTATCGGGCAGTGTTGCCATGCAGTTCTCCTTTGCCTGGGCGGTTTAACCGCCCAGCAGCATATGTATACGTGTCAGGCCTGCCGCCAGGCGGTCGACCTCTTCCTCGCTATTATACAAAACAAAGGAAGCACGACACATCGCCGGGACGTCGTAGTGATGCATCAGCGGCATGGCGCAGTGGTGACCGGTACGAATGGCAATACCGTAGCGATCCAGGAAGCTGCCCACGTCATAGGCGTGATGCTTGCCCAGATTAAAGGCGATCACGCCTGCGCGATGCTGCGGGCCGTAAATGACCAGATCCGGCACGGAGGCCAGCTTGTCCATCGCGTAGCGCATCAGCGCCTGCTCGCGCTGCGCAATGTTATCCAGCCCCAGCGCTTCCACCCATTTCAGCGCCGCGCCAAGGCCCATGATGCCGCCGGTATTCGGCGAGCCTGCCTCAAAGCGCCACGGCGCGGCAGCGTAGGTGGTGCCGGCAGTCAGGCTGACGGTGGCGATCATCGATCCGCCTCCTTCCCACGGCGGCATTTGATCCAGCATGGCTTTACGCCCGTACAGGATGCCGATGCCGGAAGGCCCGTATATTTTATGGCCGGAGAACAGATAAAAGTCGCAGTCCAGATCCTGCACGTCGACTTTTGCATGCATCACGGCCTGTGCGCCGTCAATCAGCGTAGCGACGCCTGCGGCTTTCGCCTGCGCCACCAGTTCTTTGACCGGATTGATGGTGCCCAGCACGTTGGAAACGTGCGTAACGGCCAGCATACGGGTGCGGCTATCCATCAGTTTTGGCAGCGCGGCCAGATCCAGCTCGCCGTCGGCCGTCAGAGGGATAAAGCGCACTTCCGCGCCGGTGCGCTCGGCCACCATCTGCCACGGCACGATATTGGCGTGGTGTTCCATCTCGGTAATGATGATGTTGTCGCCGGGCTGCAGCTGGCTGCCGCCCCAGCTGCTGGCAACGAGGTTAATCCCCTCGGTCGTGCCCTTAACAAACACGATTTCCTCTGGCGAAGCGGCGTTAAGGAAACGCGCGGCGTGCGCGCGAACCTCTTCCATCTCCGTGGTCGCTTCGGCGCTCAGGGTATGAATACCCCGATGCACCGCCGCATAGCCGTGCTCGTAGAAATGGCTTTCCGCATCGATCACCGCCTGCGGTTTCTGCGCGCTGGCGGCGCTGTCAAGGTAGGCCAGCGGCTGGCCATTCACTTCTCGCGCCAGAACAGGAAAATCGGCCCTGACGCGCGTCAGGTCAAAACTCATTTGATGCCTCCGGGGAAGCGCTGTGCGATACGCTGCATCACCGCCTCCTTGAGTACCTCGTCCGTGATGGCTTCGGTAAGCTCGGCGGCAAAGGCGTAGATAATCATGCGCTGAGCAGATTCTTCGCTGATGCCGCGAGCGCGCAGATAGAACATCTGTTCGTCGTCGATACGGCCAATGGTCGCGCCGTGGCTGCACTTCACGTCGTCAGCATAGATTTCCAGCTGCGGCTTGGTGTCCACTTCCGCCAGGCGTCCCAACAGCAGGTTGTTGTTGGTCATCTGGCCATCGGTTTTCAGCGCGTGCTTCGCCACTTCGATCTTGCCGTTGAACACCGCACGGGCTTTGTCACGCACGATGGTTTTATGCAGCTGACGGCTCTGGCAGTAGCCTTTGTTGTGCTCCAGATAGGTTCGGCTGTCGCACACTTCTTTCTCTACCGGCAGCATCAGACTGTTGATCGACAGCTCGGTGCCCTCGCCGTTCAGCTGCGTGCTGGTATTGTGACGGGCCAGCCCGCTGCCCAGCAGGAAGCTGTGGCTCTGCACGCGCGCATCACGTTCGATCAGCAGATCGTTATGCGCAAAATGGTTGCTGCTTGCGTGCTCGAAAGCCAGCTTGTAGTGCGTCAGTCGCGCATTATTGCCTACGGTCGCGGTAAAGCGAGCGCCGGTAAAGTGCGTGCTTTCATTCAGGCTGACGTAATGCTCGATAATCGTCGCCTCTGCGCCGTCGTCCAGCTGCAGATGGTGACGATAGTGCGAGGTGTTCATCTCGTCCTGCGCGCTGCCGCTGCTGATATGCAGCAGGTAAACGGCACGTTCTGCCGATTTGCCGCGCGGCAGATGGATAGTGGTCACCTCTTCCGCCAGGCTTTCCGTCAGATGCAGGAAAACTTCAGGCTGGATCGGTGCGCTCAGCTCGCGGCGGCCTGCGGCAATCTGAATATCAAACTGATCCCAGCTGCTGTCGCTCAGCTGCGCGTTGAACCGGCCATCGACGAAAACCAGTTTAATCGCGTCAATATTCAGCGCCAGCGCGGCAACGTCCGCTGCGCTCAGCTCGGCGGCCGTCGGCAGCACGAAGTTGTGCGCCAGCAGGCCATCCAGCGGCGTATATTTCCAGTTCTCATGCTTGCGCGTCGGCAGCCCTAAACGCAGCACCTGCTGCCAGTGCTGTTGAGCCTGCAAAGAACGCTGCTCGCCCTGGGTCTCGAACAGGTGATGCCACTGCTGCAGGGCGTTTTCACTATTCCTGTTCGGTAAGCCAGCCATAGCCTTGCTCCTCCAGTTGTTTCACCAGCGAGAAATCGCCTGATTTCACGATTTTTCCCTGATAGAGCACGTGCACAAAGTCAGGCTTGATGTAGTCCAGGATACGCTGGTAGTGCGTGACGATGATAAAAGCGCGCTTGCCGTCACGCAGCGTGTTCACGCCGTTTGAAACGATTTTCAGCGCATCGATATCCAGACCGGAGTCGGTTTCGTCAAGGATGCAAAGCTCCGGCTCCAGCGCCGCCATTTGCAGAATGTCGTTGCGTTTTTTCTCGCCGCCGGAGAAGCCGACGTTGACTGAACGGGTCAGCAGATCTTCCGGCATTTTCAGCAGGTGAATTTTGTCTTCGATAAAGTCCTGGAAGTCGAAACGATCCAGCGATTCCTGGTCGCGATATTTACGCACGGCGTTGACTGCCGTTTGCAGGAAAAACTGGTTGCTGACGCCAGGGATTTCCACAGGGTACTGGAAAGCCATAAAGATGCCTTCGCCCGCGCGATCTTCCGGCGACAGCTCCAGCAGATCTTTGCCTTTGAACTCAATAGAGCCGCCGGTGATTTCATACTCTTCGCGGCCCGCCAGCGTCGCGGAAAGCGTACTTTTCCCTGAGCCGTTCGGCCCCATAATCGCGTGGACTTCGCCCGGCTTCACCTCAAGGTTCAGGCCGCGCAGGATCTCTTTGTCTTCGATACTTACCTGTAAATCTTTAATGCTTAACATAATCTTTCCTGGGCAATACCTCTCGGCATTGCGCAAAATGAATAAGCAGCGGGGATCAGCCCACGCTGTGTTCGAGGCTGATCGCCAGCAGTTTTTGCGCTTCCACCGCAAATTCCAGCGGCAGCTCGGAGAAAACGTCCTTGCAGAAGCCGTTGACGATCATGGAGATCGCATCGTCTTCGCTGATGCCGCGCTGCAGGCAGTAGAACAGCTGATCTTCGCCAATGCGCGAGGTCGTCGCCTCGTGTTCCAGCTGCGCGGTGTTGTTGCGCGCTTCCACATATGGGAAGGTGTGCGCGCCACACTCGGCGCCAATCAGCATGGAGTCGCACTGCGTAAAGTTACGGGCATTGGTCGCCGTCGGCATAATTTTTACCAGGCCACGATAGGTGTTCTGGCTTTTACCCGCCGAAATCCCCTTGGAGATAATGGTGGATTTGGTGTTTTTGCCGATATGGATCATCTTGGTGCCGGTATCGGCCTGCTGATGTCCGCTGGTCAGCGCCACCGAGAAGAACTCGCCCACGGAGTTATCGCCGCGCAGGATCACGCTTGGATATTTCCAGGTGATCGCCGAGCCGGTTTCCGACTGCGTCCAGGACATCTTGCTGTTTTCGCCTTCGCACAGCGCGCGCTTGGTCACGAAGTTCAGGATGCCGCCTTCCGCTTCGCCGCCGGCGAACCAGTTCTGCACGGTAGAATATTTTACTTCCGCATCTTTATGGATGATGACTTCCACCACCGCCGCGTGCAGCTGATAGCTGTCGCGCACCGGCGCGGAGCAGCCTTCGATATAGCTGACGTAGCTGCCTTCATCGGCAATCAGAATGGTGCGCTCGAACTGGCCGGTTTTCGCCGCGTTGATGCGGAAATAGGTGGACAGCTCCATTGGGCAGCGCACCCCTTTCGGGATGTAAACGAAGGTGCCGTCTGACGCTACCGCCGAGTTCAGCGCCGCGAAGAAGTTATCGTTGGCCGGCACCACGGTGCCCAGATACTGTTTTACCAGCTCAGGGTGATCGTGGATCGCTTCGCCAAAGGAACAGAAAATAATGCCCTGCTCCGCCAGCTTGCCGCGATAAGTGGTTGACACCGACACGGAGTCGAAAATGGCGTCTACGGCCACTTCCTGCCCTTCGCGTACCGGCACGCCCAGCTGTTTAAAGGCGTTTTCCACTTCTTCCGTCAGGTAGTTCGGCGCCGCGGCGCCGGAAGTCTGCTGTGCGCCAGGCTCTGAGGCGCAGCTGTCATCGCAGCTGCCGCAGGACGGTGCGGAATAGTAGCTGTAATCCTGATAGTTCAGTGACTTATAGTTAGCTTTCAGCCAGTGTGGCTCTTCCATCTCCAGCCAGGCCGCGTAGGCTTTCAGGCGGAAATCAAGCATCCACTCCGGCTCATTGCGTTTAGCAGAGATCGCACGTACCACATCCTCGTTGATGCCGTTGGCGAACTCCTCGGTTTGCAGCTGAGTGAAGAATCCTTCCTTGTACTTCTGGCGGCTTCCTTCCCAGACCTGCACGTCGTCTGATGTATCAGTATTTCGGGACATAAAATTTACTCAACGCCAAAGCTCTCACCACAGCCACAGGCGTGTTGAGCTTTAGGATTATTAAATTTGAAAATCTGGTTCAGGCCTTCACGAACGAAATCGACTTCGGTTCCGTCGATAAAAGGCATAGCCTGCAGCGGCACATAAAGATTCGCGCCGTTATGGGTAAACACTAAATCATCTGACGCAGGCTCTTTAATCAAATCCATGGTGTAGCCGAATCCGGCGCAGCCGGACGTCTTAACGCCCAGCTTTAAACCCTTAACGTGCGGGTCGCTGGCGGACAGCGCGATGATTTGCTGTGCGGCGCTGTCGGTAAGCGTCAGTCCTTTCCAGACGAAATCGTCCGGCGAAAAAGAAGCGGTCGTTGCTGATGGCATAACATTACCTCGCGAGTCGGTAGCCCTGCGGGCTGATACCCCTATGTTAGTGATAATGATTGTCTCTTCAACCTCTTGTTTTGCAGGGATTAAGGCCAACCGGGCTTTTTTGGGCCTCTTTATTCAGTTTAGACCCTGTGAAGAGGTTTGCGATGTGTGTCACGCAGTGATTTAACGAAATGGTAACACATTGAAAAGCAGCCAGTAAATATCAGCCGCGCTGCGCTAAGCAGGAATAATAGTTATTTTACCCCTTTCATCCTTAACGCGTATTGTTATTACCAATTTATCTGAGAGGCAGCATAAATCGATAAAAATTTTTTGCGCCAGCGTTGAATAATGCGCCAGTTATAATATGATAATGATTATCATTAGCGTGAATGGGTCCCGGAATGAATCTGACGATGAGTGCCTGGCTGCAACATAAAATTGATGAATACAAGTTTTCCATCCGGGATATCACCGTTGATTACACTATGGCGCAGGCCAAAGTGAATCGGCCTGAATGCACCCTGGAACAGCTGCGTAAGTTTAACGATACCTGTCTTGATATGGCCGAGCTCTGCCAGCTAAACGGCGATGACCAGAGCTATCTGCACGCGCTCGGCAGGCTGCATCAACGTCTGTTGCAGGAATTGGGCAATCCCGAGCGGGAACGCCTCTTCCGTATGCAAGCCTGGCAGCTGGCGCGCCACTCGCTTACCCGTCTGTGCCATCAGCTCGCGCTGAGCGGCGAATGGGATAAGGCGACCGCGCTGCAAAATGAGTTTGTGCGCAAAGCCTCGCGAATTATGTAGCTCGCCGCCAGAACAGACCATTATACCCTGGCGGCGTGAAGATATCTGCTCTGGCATTACCGAACGCTGCTTAAAGCAGCTCCAGCAGCGCCTGTAAAGGATGCCGCATGCCGTTACCCTCGAGGCGTTTCACCTGGCTGCGGCACGAATAGCCGGTCGCCAGGCAGCGCTGGCGCGGCAGTTTTTGCAGCGCCTGATGCCATGACAGCTCATAAATACCCAGCGAGTTAGCCAGATTTTTTGTTTCATGCCCGTACGTGCCCGCCATACCGCAGCAGCCTACGCTGACGTTTTCCAGTTTTGCGCCAAAGCGCGCGAATATCCCTGCCCACTGCTGGCTGGATGCGGGTAGCGCAGTGACTTCCGTACAGTGGCCGAACAAGTACCAGGCTTCGCCGCTTTGCGGGACGGGCTGGCGCGCCGGCAGCGCATTTTGCAGCCATTCATGCACCAGCTGCACGTGGAAGTCGCCGCGTTTTTCGCCAAGGATCTCTTTGTATTCGTCGCGGTAGCAAAGCACCAGCGCCGGATCGACGCCGACCATCGGCAGCTGGAGTTTCGCCACGCGATTAAGAAAATCCGCCGTTTTCTGCGCGGTTCTGGCGAAGCGCTGTAAAAAGCCTTTGATATGCTGCGCCTTGCCGTTGGGCGAGAAAGGCAGCACCACCGGCCGATAGCCAAGCTTCTCCACCAGCGTCACAAAATCGCTGACCAGCCTGGCTTCGTAATAGCTGGTAAACGGATCCTGCACGATCAGCACATGCTGCGCGCGCTGCGTTTCGCTCATTGCCTCAAGCTGCTCCAGGGTGGTGGTCACCGCCCGCTGCCCGGCCAGCTGCTGCTTCAGATTGGGCGAGGAAAGCAGCGGCAGATCGACCATGCCGATATGATCCTTACTCAGCCTGCGCACCAGCGGCTGGCGTAAAAAGAAGTTAAAGAACGTGGGCGCTTTTGCCATCAGCGGCGCGTAGCTTTCCACGCCGGCGACCAGGTGATCGCTGACCGGACGCAGATAGCGGGTGTGGTAAAGCTGCAGGAAACGGGAACGGAAGCCGGGCACGTCGATTTTTATCGGACACTGCGTGGAACAGGCTTTACAGGCCAGACAGCCCGACATCGCCTCTTTCACCTCGTGCGAGAAATCATATTCGCCGCGCTTCGCGTGCCAGCTGTTACGGGTGCGCTCGATCAGGCCGCGCAGGCTGACTTTCGCCTGGGGCAGCGAGCGTTCCAGCGCCAGCGGATCGACGCCCTGCTCCGCCAGCAGCCGCAGCCATTCGCGGGTCAGCGTGGCGCGGCCTTTCGGCGAGTGAATACGATTGCCGGTGATTTTCATCGACGGACACATCGGGCTGCGCACGTCAAAATTAAAACACAGACCGTTGCCGTTGCACTCCATCGCGCCGCGCCAGTCGCTGCGCACGTTGACCGGAATTTGACGATCGAAGGTGCCGCGCTTTACCGCATCCACTTTCATCATCGGCTCGTCAACGCCCAGGGGCGCACAAATTTTCCCCGGATTAAGCCGGTTATCGGCATCGAAGGCCGCCTTGATGCGGCGCAGATCGTTATATAACGCTTCGCCAAAAAACGCCGGGCTGTATTCGGCGCGAAAGCCTTTACCGTGTTCACCCCACAGCAGGCCGCCGTAGCGTGCCGTCAGCGCCACCACCTCGTCAGAGATCTGCTTCATCAGCATTTCCTGCTGCGGATCGCACATATCCAGCGCGGGGCGCACGTGCAGCACGCCCGCATCGACATGGCCAAACATGCCGTAGCTCAGGTTGTGGCTGTCCAGCAGCTGGCGGAACTCGACGATATAGTCCGCCAGATGCTGCGGCGGCACACAGGTATCTTCGACGAAAGGGATCGGTTTGGCGCGGCCTTTGGCGTTGCCGAGCAGCCCGACCGCTTTTTTACGCATGGCGTAAATGCGCTCAATACCGCCAATATCGTTGCACAGCTGATAGCCGATAATGCCCGCCTCGCCGGCCGCCATCAGGCTTTCCAGCCGCTGGCAAAGTGAGGCGACCTGACCGTCGATCAGCGCCTTATCGTCTCCGGCGAACTCAACAATATTCAGCCCCAGCATTTCCTGGTCCGGCACGTCGGCGATCAGCTCGCTGACCGAATGCCAGACGATATCTTCCCGTGCCAGGTTCAGCACCTTTGAATCAACCGTTTCAACCGACAGCGCCTGCGCCTCCACCATAAAAGGTGCGCTGCGCAGCGCCGAGTCGAAGGAATCATATTTGATATTGACCAGCCGTCGCACTTTGGGGATCGGCATGATGTTCAGGCGGGCTTCGGTAATAAAAGCCAGCGTGCCTTCTGCGCCGCATAGCAGACGGGTTAAATCCACCTGCTGCAAATCGTCGCTGATGGCGTGGCGCAGATCGTAGCCGGTCAAAAAGCGGTTGAGCTTTGGAAACTTCTCAACAATAAGGTCACGGCGATCGCGGCAGCATTCCAGTACCGTGCGATAGATTTCGCCCTCGCGCGTTTGCTCCGCCGCCAGCTGCTCCGCCACGCCTGTCGGGATCGCCCGCGTATCCAGCAAGTCGCCGCCCAGCAGCACTGCGCGCAGCCCTAAAACGTGATCGGAGGTTTTGCCATAAACCAGCGAGCCTTGCCCTGACGCATCGGTATTAATCATGCCGCCGAGCGTGGCGCGGTTGCTGGTGGAGAGTTCCGGCGAGAAGAAGTAGCCCAGCGGTTTCAGGGCGGCGTTGAGCTGGTCTTTGATCACCCCCGCCTCTACTTTTACCCATCCCTGCTCCACATTAATGTCCAGAATGCGGTTCATATAGCGGGACATATCGACCACGATGCCCTGATTCAGCGCCTGGCCGTTGGTGCCGGTGCCGCCGCCGCGCGGCGTAAAGACCAGGCTTCGATAGCGCTCTTCGCCCGCCAGACGAGCAATCAGCGCAACATCAGCTGTGGATCGGGGGAACAGCGCCGCATCGGGCAACAGCTGATAGATGCTGTTATCGGTGGACAGGGTAAGACGGTCGGCATAGCTGGTAGCGGTATCACCGGTAAAACCCTGCTGCTCTAACGCCTGCAAAAAATTCAGCACCAGTTGAACGAGGCCCGGCGCCTGAGAAATCTGTGGGATCATTATCGTGTGACCAGGTTGTGTTTGAGGTGTAACGTTTGCTCTTTCTTATGGTTTTATCACATTTTTTTATGACCTGTCGCCCTTTCAAAACCCCAGCGAAAAGAATAACGTGCCGTTTGTGTGGAAAATGCGTTTAATACATCAGGAGCGGAATGTCCGCTCCTGCTTTCCGGCCTTTCTGACGACTTTATTACTTGAGGTTAATGGTCATACATGAAGAACACGCAAAACGGATGGGATATGCTGCAAATCATCTTCTCCATCCTGTTTATTACGCTGCTGATCGTCGCCTGTCTGTGGGTGGTTCAACCCTTTGTGCTGGGATTCGCCTGGGCGAGCATGGTGGTGATCGCCACCTGGCCTTTGATGCTAAAAATCCAGGGCTGGCTGTGGGGGCGCCGTTCACTGGCGGTGATCGCCATGACGCTGCTGCTGGTGCTGCTGTTTGTTATCCCCGTCGCGCTGCTGGTTAACAGCCTGATTGAGAACAGCGGGCCGGTAATCGCCTGGGCGACCTCGGGGCATGTGATGCTGCCGCAGATGCTGTGGCTACACGACATTCCGCTGGTGGGCAAAAAGCTCTATTCCGCCTGGCGTCATCTGGTGGCGGGCGGCGGCACGGCGATGGTGGCCAGCGTTCAGCCCTATATCGGGCGCACCAGCATCTTTTTATTCGCGCAGGCCGGACACTTTGGTCGCTTTATGCTGCATCTGGGACTGATGCTGCTGTTCAGCGTGCTGCTTTACTGGCGCGGTGAGCAGGTGGGTAACGGCATTCGCCACTTTGCCTATCGGCTGGCCCATCGTCGCGGCGACGCGGCGGTGCTGCTTGCCGGTCAGGCCATCCGCGCCGTGGCGCTTGGCGTGGTGGTTACCGCGCTGGTGCAGGGCGTATTAGGCGGTATCGGCCTGGCCATTTCCGGCATTCCTTACGCTACGGTACTGACGGTAGTGATGATCCTCTCCTGCCTGGTGCAGCTGGGGCCGCTGGTCGTGTTGATCCCCGCTATCATCTGGCTCTACTGGAGCGGCGATACCACCTGGGGCACCGTCCTGCTGATCTGGAGCTGCGTGGTGGGCACGCTGGATAACGTGCTGCGGCCAGTGCTTATCAGAATGGGTGCCGATTTGCCGATGATTTTGATCCTTTCCGGCGTGATCGGCGGGCTGGTGGCGTTCGGCATGATCGGCCTCTTTATTGGTCCGGTAGTGCTGGCAGTCTCTTATCGACTGGTATCGGTCTGGATGCATGAAGAACCCGCGCCCAGAGACGATCCTGAAGAGGTCGTTGAAGAACTTGCTGAAATAGAACAGGAAAATTCAGTTAAGCAATAACTTTAAGGCGGTTAGCATGCCTGACCGCCTTAATGCTTTAAAACCACCTATTACTTTAAAAGGCGCATTTGTTAAGCAACTTTTACCATTATCCGCCGGTTTTTCGCCCTTCCCGTCTCACTTACCGGCAATTGATTAATATAAGTACACATATCGCCCCTTACGCCTGCAATTTCAGTGATTAAATATTATCGTCTTTAAACTAATAAGAGGATTCTTAAAGACTCACTTCAGCGGGGGGAATAGTATATCGGTTATGTTTAGCAGCAACGCGCTGATTTATAAACAACCTTTTTCCCCAAACACCCTAAAGAATTGCTGTGTGTAGTCTTTGCCCATCCCATGTGATGGGCTTTTTTTTATCCATAGCAAAGCAAAAAGGCCGAACAAGTCGGCCTTTCACTGCATCTGGTAATGAATCGCTACGCTTTAGGCAGTTCTGCCAGGCTTAACCAGGTCTGAACTACCGTGTCCGGATTGAGCGACAGGCTGTCGATGCCCTCTGCCATCAGCCATGCGGCAAAATCTTCGTGATCGGATGGCCCCTGGCCGCAAATGCCCACGTATTTTCCGGCTTTTTTCGCCGAACGGATCGCCATCGACAGCAGCGCCTTCACCGCATCGTTACGCTCATCGAACAGTTCTGATACCACGCCGGAATCCCTGTCCAGCCCCAGCGTCAGCTGCGTCATATCATTTGAGCCGATGGAAAACCCGTCGAAGTATTGCAGGAACTCGTCCGCCAGCAGCGCGTTAGAAGGGATTTCGCACATCATAATGATTTTTAATCCGTTCTCGCCACGCTTCAGGCCCTGACGCCCCAGCTCTTCCACCACCGCTTTCGCCTGCGCGACGGTACGCACGAACGGCACCATCACTTCGACGTTGGTCAGCCCCATTTCGTTGCGCACGCGCTTGACGGCCTCGCACTCAAGCGCAAAGCAGTCGCGGAAGCTGTCGGCCACGTAGCGGCCAGCGCCACGGAAGCCCAGCATCGGGTTTTCCTCTTCCGGCTCATAGTGCTCGCCGCCGACCAGGTTAGCGTACTCATTGGTTTTAAAATCCGACAGGCGCACAATCACCCTTTTTGGCGAGAAAGCGGCGCCCAGCGTGGCGATGCCTTCCGTCAGGCGGGCAATATAGAACTCTACCGGATCGTCAAAGCCTTTCATCATGCTGCGGATCTGCTGCTGCAATTCCGGCGTCTGACGGTCGAACTCAAGCAGCGCTTTAGGGTGCACGCCGATCATGCGGTTAATAATAAATTCGAGTCTCGCCAGCCCCACGCCCTCATTAGGCAGACAGGCGAAGTCGAAGGCGCGATCGGGGTTGCCCACGTTCATCATGATTTTCAGCGGCAGCGCGGGCATTTCATCAACCTGTGAGCTTTTTACCTCAAAGTCGAGCAGATCGTCGTAAACATAGCCGGTGTCGCCTTCTGCGCAGGAGACGGTGACCTTATGGCCATCCTTCAGAAGCTCGGTAGCGTTGCCGCAGCCGACCACGGCAGGAATACCCAGCTCGCGGGCGATAATGGCGGCATGACAGGTACGCCCGCCACGGTTGGTGACGATGGCCGACGCCTTCTTCATAATCGGCTCCCAGTCGGGATCGGTCATATCAGTGACCAGCACGTCGCCTTTTTCGATGCGGTTCATCTCGCTGATATCGTGGATCACTTTGACCTCGCCCGCACCGATACGGTGGCCGATAGCGCGTCCCTCCACCACTACGGCACCTTTCCCCTGTAGCGTATAACGCTCCATCACCTGGCCGTTGGAGCGCACGGTTTCCGGACGCGCCTGCACGATAAACAGCTTGCCGGTATGGCCATCCTTCGCCCATTCAATATCCATTGGCCGCTGATAATGTTTTTCAATCTGCACCGCCTGTGCCGCCAGCGCTTCCACTTCTTCGCTGCTGAGGCTGAAACGGTCACGCTCCGCTTCCGGCACGTCTTCGATTTTGACCTGCTCGCCGTGCGCCTGCGAATCGGCGTAGACCATACGGATTTTTTTCGAGCCCATGTTGCGACGCACGATAGCGGGACGACCCGCCGCCAGCGTCGGCTTATGCACATAAAATTCGTCCGGGTTAACCGCGCCCTGAACCACCATCTCGCCCAGACCATAAGCGGAAGTAATAAACACCACCTGATCGAAGCCCGATTCGGTATCAATGGTAAACATTACGCCAGCGGCGCCGGCATCGGAGCGCACCATCCGCTGTACGCCAGCCGACAGGGCGACGCCGCGATGATCGTAGCCCTGATGCACGCGATAAGAGATCGCCCTGTCGTTAAACAGCGAGGCGTAAACATGCTTCACCGCCACCAGCACGGCGTCGAAGCCCTGTACGTTCAGGAAAGTTTCTTGCTGGCCGGCGAAAGAGGCATCCGGCATATCTTCGGCCGTAGCGGACGAGCGCACGGCGAACGAAGCCTCGGCGTCGTCAGCGGAAAGCTGCTGGTAGGCTTCACGGATAGCCTGCTCCAGCTCTGGCTGAAAAGGCGTCTCTACAATCCACTCGCGGATCTGTTTACCCGCTTTTGCCAGTTCGTCCACGTCATCAATATCGGTTTTGTCCAACAGCGTATGGATGCGCTCACTGACGCCGCTCTGATCGAGGAACTGATTGAATGCATCGGCCGTAGTGGCAAAACCGTTGGGAACGGAAACGCCAAGCGATGACAAATTAGTGATCATTTCACCCAGAGAGGCATTTTTGCCGCCCACCCGATCAACATCGTTCATGCCAAGCTGGTTATACCAGAGCACAAACGGCAGTGCGCCTTGATTGGACATTGAAGCAATCCTTTTATGAATGAATTAATGGAAATAGCATCGTGCGTTTTTGAGCCTGGCACATTCCGTGTATGGAAAGAAACTGTTGAATCGTTCAAGCTGACTAAAAGGAAAACTTTAAGACTATTCCGCGAACAGCAATCTTATTTCGGGCGATAAAAATATATTTAAGCTTATGATATATAAGATTATTTTAATTAAAATGGCTATTTAGAAAAGGAAGAGATGTGGCGAGCTATTTTGATTCCCTTTTAGCATGCTTTTCCGGAAAATAGCGCTTTTTACGCATGACAAACAGGAACGTTATTTCATTAATCCCCTTTTTCAGCCCCGTCTTTCTTTTTATAAAAACAAAAAGTTCATTACAATGAGAAGTGAAATTTTAATTTAATTTCGTCAGCTGGCGCTAATTGCTATAAGACTGTAGTTTAATTTACTCTGCCACTCAGTTTCTTAGGGATCGAAAAATGGACAGCAACGAACGCAGCGTATTTTATATTTCTGACGGAACGGCCATTACCGCTGAAGTGCTCGGCCACGCGGTGCTTTCGCAGTTTCCTGTCAACATTAACAGCGTGACGCTGCCCTTTGTGGAAAACGTGCAGCGGGCGCAGGCGGTCAAAGCGCAGATTAACGCTATCTGGCAGAAAAGCGGCCTGCGCCCGCTGGTGTTTATTTCTGTGGTTACGCCGGAAATCCGGGAAATTATTCTGCAAAGCGAAGGCTTTTGTCAGGACATCGTCCAGTCGCTGGTGGCGCCGCTTCAGCAGGAGCTGGGCATAGCGCCCGCACCGGTCGCCAACCGCACGCACGGTCTGACGGCCAACAACCTGGGCAAGTACGATGCGCGCATCGCCGCCATCGACTACACCCTGGCACATGACGACGGTATCTCGCTGCGCGGGCTGGAGGAGGCGCAGGTGATCCTGCTGGGCGTTTCGCGCTGCGGCAAGACGCCGACCAGCCTCTATCTGGCCATGCAGTTTGGCATTCGCGCCGCCAATTATCCTTTTATCGCCGACGATATGGATAACCTGAAGCTGCCGCCCGCGCTGCGGCCTTTCCAGAACAAGCTGTTTGGCTTAACTATCGATCCCGAGCGGCTGGCCGCGATCCGCCAGGAGCGGGCGGAAAATACCCGCTACGCGTCCATGCGGCAATGTCGGCTGGAAGTCGGCGAGGTGGAAGCCCTGTTTCGTACCCATCAGATCCGTTACCTCAACAGTACCAATTACTCCGTTGAGGAAATCGCCACGAAAATTTTAGATATCATGGGCCTGACGCGTCGAATGTACTGAGGCGCAGCCGTTTTTTGATTCCGCGCCAGAAAAAGTGATATTTATCCCGTTGCGCCGTTCTGTCCGGCGTTTCGGGTTGAAATCCACGCCGTGTCGGGTTTATTGTGATCGCCATCACTTCCCGGTATTTCCGCCGCTGCGAAGAAAAAAATTTTTGGACAACTATGAACAAGACAGATGAACTGCGGACCGCGCGCATCGAGAGCCTGATTACGCCTGACGAACTGGCGCAGCGTTTCCCGATCACGCCTGATATCGCCGCGAACGTGACCGCTTCCCGCCAGCGTATTGCCCGGATTTTGTCCGGCGAAGATCGCCGCCTGCTGGTGGTGATAGGCCCCTGCTCGCTCCACGATCCCGATGCCGCGCTGGCCTATGCGGCGAAGCTTAACGCGCTGCGCCAGCACCATGCCGCCGAGCTGGAAATCGTGATGCGCGCCTATTTTGAGAAACCGCGCACCGTGGTGGGCTGGAAAGGCCTGATTTCCGATCCCGATCTTGACGGCAGTTTCCGGGTGAATCACGGCCTGGCCGTAGCGCGCGAGCTGTTGCTGGAGATCAACCGGTTGGGCATGCCTACGGCCACCGAATTCCTGGATATGGTGGTAGGTCAGTTCCTGGCAGATCTCATCAGCTGGGGAGCCATCGGCGCCCGTACCACAGAAAGCCAAATCCACCGCGAAATGGCTTCCGCGCTTTCCTGTCCCGTTGGCTTTAAAAACGGCACGGACGGTAATATTCAGATTGCGGTCGATGCGATACGCGCTGCCCGCGCCAGCCACATGTTCCTGTCGCCGGACAAGCATGGACAGATGACCATTTATCAGACCAGCGGCAACCCGTCCGGCCACATCATTATGCGCGGCGGCAAGCGGCCAAACTATCATGCGGAAGACGTCGCCGCCGCTGCCGCCAGCCTGCGCGAACACAGGCTGCCGGAACGGCTGGTTATTGATTTCAGCCACGGCAACTGTCTGAAACAGCACCGCCTGCAAAAAGAGGTCGCCGCGTCCGTAGCGCAGCAGATCCGTGACGGTTCGTCGTCGATTGCCGGCGTAATGATTGAAAGTTTCCTGAAGGAAGGCACCCAGAAAGTGCAGGCCGGTACGCCGCTGGTATACGGCCAGTCGATTACCGACCCCTGCCTGGGCTGGGGTGACAGCGAAGAGGTGTTAGCGCAGCTGGCCGAGGCGATTAAAGCGAGGCGCTAAGACAGGCCTGAAAGCAGGCAGGACACCGTGCGCATGGACGCGCTGGCGTACCCTGCCTGCCGCTTTATCATCTTTGTTGAAGCCTGCATCACGTCCGTTTAATTACCCTCGTTAAAGCCTGCATCACGCCCGTTTAATCACCCTCGTTCAAGCCTGCATCACGTCCGTTTAATCACCCTTGTTCAAGCCTGCATCACGTCCGTTTAATCACCCTCGTTCAAGCCTGCATCACGTCCGTTTAATCACCCTCGTTCAAGCCTGCATCGCGCCCGCTTTAGCTCGAACAGCTGACCTCCAGCTTTTTACCCCAGTCTGGCGGACGCCGCATCAAATCGGCAAACTCCGGCGCGTCATCAAAAGGCCTGATCAGCGCCTGGTGTAGCCTGGCCAGCACGCTGACGTCATCCTGCTCGGCCTGTTCAATCGCCTGCTGTGCCAGATAGTTCCTTAACACCACGGCCGGATTGACCTGCTTCATCTTTTGCTGACGCGTAGCGTCGTCGCTCTCTTCCTGCAGTAACCGCTGACGGTAAATGTTGTACCAGCTGTCAAAGGCTTCACGATCGATAAACTCATCCCGCAGCGGCGAACGCGACTGCTGCTGCTCGGTATCGCACAGCATGCGGAAAGTCAGCGTATAGTCGCTGCCCTCTTTAGTCATCAGCGACAACAGCCCGGTCAGAATGTTGTTATCGTCTTTATCCTGCGTCAGCAGCCCCAGCTTCGCGCGCATCCTGTCGCCCCAACACTGCATCAGCTCCGGCTCGTATTCCGCCAGCGCCTGCTTCAGCTGGGCGGTATCCAGCAGCCCGGAAAGCGCGTGCGCCAGCCTGTTCAGGTTCCACAGCCCCACCACCGGTTGATTATCGAAGCTGTAGCGCCCCTGATAGTCAGAATGATTGCAGATAAAATCCGGTTTGTAGTCGTCCAGGAAACCGTACGGGCCGTAATCCAGCGTTATCCCTAATACCGACATGTTATCGGTATTCATTACGCCATGCGCAAAACCGACGCTCTGCCACTGGGCGATTAGCCTGGCCGTGCGCCTGACCACATCACGGAACCAGAGCAGATAGCGATCCTGCTCCTCCTGCAAATGCGGCCAGTGATGACGGATTAAATAGTCAGCCAGCTGGCGGACTTTTTCCGGCTGCTGCGCGTAAAAGAAATGCTCGAAGTGGCCGAAACGGGCGTGGCTTTCCGCAACGCGCAACAGCATGGCGCCGCGCTCGGTGGTTTCCCGCTGCACAGGCTCGTCGCTGGTAACGACCGTCAGCGCGCGGGATGTGGGGATACCAAGGTGATGCATCGCTTCCGAGGCAAGAAATTCGCGCAGTGAAGAGCGCAGCACGGCGCGTCCGTCGCCCATACGTGAATAGGGCGTCAGGCCCGCGCCTTTCAGGTGCCAGTCCATTTTACGGCCGTCGTCCAGCTGCTGTTCGCCCAGCAGGATGCCGCGCCCGTCGCCCAGCTGTCCCGCCCAGACGCCAAACTGATGTCCGCTGTACACCTGCGCCAGCGGCTGCATGCCCGGTAGCTGCTGCGCGCCGCTCCAGATAGCGGTTTTATCGGCGGTGAACCAGCTTTCGTCCAGCCCCAGCTCCCGCGCAAGCGGCGCGCTATGATAAAGCAGACGTGGGTTTTTCAGCGGCGTAGGATTGAGGGCGGTATAAAATCCCGCCAGCTCGTCATGCCAGCTATTGTTAAAATGCATACGCTCCCCTTACTGTTTACCGACGCCCTGATGCGCTTTCGGTACCGGCTTTAAGTGTAAACCTCATACGCTGCGGTAAACACAGAGAGAGTAAAGGGATATTACATCGCTTCGCCTGTCAGCTCTTTCGGCGGCACAATCAGCGAGGAAAGCGACTCTCCCGTTACCGGAGAAAACAGCGCGCTTTGAATACCGTCGAACTGATAGCGGCTGACTTTTTCCAGGCCGGTAATATCGTCCACGCCCTGGACAATAACCTGCTGGCAATGGGGCTTAATATGCTCCAGCAGCGTACTGATAAACGGCTGAAAAGAGATCCGGTTAATATTATGCTGAATAAAGCCTTTATCGAGCTTAATACGGGAAAAGAGATTGTCGTATACTGCTTTTGACGGCGCTTTTCCTGCGCCGTAATTCGCCAGGCTTAAATCAAACCTTTCACTGAGCGCCATCAGGCCGGGGTGATCTTTCCCCAACTTTAAGTCGGTGAAACTTTCGCTAATTTCCAGCTCCAGCCACGCCAGCGCGTCCAGCTTGCGGCTCAGAAACTCGCTATCAAGGATGGTTTGTGCCAGCAGTTCGTCTATTTTCAGCGTGACCTTCACTCTTTCCTGACTAAAAAAATCGGCGTGTCGTTCAATGCAGTTGATCTGATTCTGTAATAAAAGAATACGCTGATCTGTATTGAGCTGTGGTAGTAAAAGTTCCTGAGGGATGGCGACGTTAGCGGTACTGTGGGAAAAATGCGTGAGCAATTCGACGGCGATAAGCTGCCCGCCGAAACGGTAGATCGGGTTAAAAGCTGTGTGACTTTTATAATCCGCTTCCAGATGGATATTCATTTTTATTCAGCCATGATGCAGCCGCCGTACGGCGCATTAATACGCCTGTTGTACACCGACCAGGATAAAAACCCATAGCGGGTTAAGCTATCACATATTCAGCAAGAAAAAATGCTTTACTATTAAAGCATAGTTTCGTGCTGAGATATCCCCGTGGCGCATTTCTTTAAACTATCTTTACAAAATCCGACACGGGAAATCACTTTTAACGGGCTGGTTAAAGCCTGATGCAATAAGCTGCTAAACCGACCCGCCGGGTTTATTATAGCCACAAAAGTTAACCGGCGGATAGATAAGCCTTTTCTGAAATTCGTTAGCAGGCTATATTAATTAAATACGCCTCGCCTGCCAGAAAACTTTTTTCCAGTACACGTTATTCAGCGACGATCGGATTACGCCCTGGCTGGTAGAAGCATGGATAAACTGGTCGTCAGTATCATAAATGCCGACGTGCAAACCGTTTTCTCCCGCGCCGGTTTTAAAAAACAGTAAATCGCCAGGCAACAGATCCTTTTTACCGATGCGCGTTCCCGTTTTCGTTTGCGCAAGCGTCGTACGCGGCAGCTGCAAATCAAAGCGATCGCGAAAGGTCAGATAAACGAACCCGGAGCAGTCAACGCCTCTGCGTCCCATGCCGCCGTAGCGATAGGGCGTGCCGCGCCACTCGCTGAGCTGTTCGTTCAGCCGGGCGATAACCATAATGGAATCGGAAAGATGGCCGTTCGGCGGCGGCGCATGGCTGCTACAGCCCGCCAGCAGGATAGCCAGTAATAAGACCAGGTAGCGCATAACAGATTCCCTTTATTCTTTGCCGCTGGTTTAAAACAGCGTGGTCAACAGCGATTGTCCTTCTACATCTATTTTTCTGAAAGGCACGTGATACACCGCCGACAGCGTTTCCGGCCGTAACACCTCTTCCGTAGCGCCCTGCCTCACTAAAACCCCCTCTTGCAGCAGCCAGATGCGCCGGGCGTGATGCAATGAATGATTGATGTCGTGTCCGCTCATGATAATCGTCAGGCCTTCTGCGACCCTGGCGGCCACACAGCGATCGAACGCGGCCTGCTGTGCCAGATCCAAACCGGTTAACGGCTCATCCAGCAGCAGCAGCTGCCCTTCCGGCTGCGCGGTCTGACAGAGCACCGCCACCAGACGCACCCGCTGCCATTCCCCGCCGGAGAGGCGGTTAAGCGAGCGAGCCAGTTTATCCGCCAACTGAAAAGTTTCGCAAAGGGTTATCAGTATCCGATCGCCCTCGTCCACCAGCTGATGCTGCTTAAGGTAATGCCAGACCGGCATACTGCCGGGTGGTCGCTGCTGCTGGGCCAGATAAGCGCGATGGCGGGCCAGCGCATAGCCGTTCCAGGCCGACAGCGGCGTGCCGTTGAAAACGATACGCCCTTCCGCCGGCAACAATCCCGCCAGCGCCGCCAGTAAGGCGCTTTTACCTGCCCCGTTAGGGCCAAGCAGATGGATCAGCTCGCCCTTATCAACGCTGGCGGTAAAGGGCGCGAGGCGCTGCGCGACCGCAACGTCCTCACACTGCAACAGCATCTATTTTGCCAGCGCCGCTTTGATACTTTCCATCACAATAGGATCTTCCGGCGTCATATCCGGCGAGAAGCGCTGTACCACCGTGCCGTCGCGACCAACCAGGAACTTTTCGAAGTTCCATAAAATGTCGCCCGGCTCTTTTGGCGCGCGTCCTTTACTGCTCATACGCGCCAGGAAACCGCTATTTTCCGGCGCTACCGCTTCCGGTCTTGCCGCAATCAGCTGGCGATAGAGCGGATGCCGATGCGGGCCGTTGACCTCGATTTTACTGAACATCGGGAAGGTTACGCCATAGGTGGTGCTGCAAAACGTTTTAATCTCTTCGTTGCTGCCCGGCTCCTGCTCCAGAAACGCGTTGCAGGGGAAGCCAAGCACGGCAAAACCCCGATCCTGCCAGGCTTTGTGAATATTTTCCAACTGCTCATACTGCGGCGTCAGGCCGCACTTAGAGGCGACATTAACGATCAGCAGTACGTTGCCCTGCCACTGCGCCAGCGTCGTCGGTTCGCCATCCAGCGTCACCAGTTCTGTATCGTAAATACTCATTGGTTTTTCCTGTTTCAGTAGAGAAAAAAGCGGGCCGCAGGTCAGGCCCGGTTACGTAACAACAGCCAGATAAAAACCGGCGCGCCCAGCGTGGCCGTCACCACGCCAATCGGCAGCTCCGCCGAAGCGATGGCGATACGGGCCAGGATATCGGCCGCCAGCAGTATGCCGCCGCCCGCCAGCGCGCAGGCCGGCAACAGCATACGATGATCGCTCAGGTTGTTCAGCCGCAAAATATGCGGAATGACCAGGCCGACAAAGCCGATCGCCCCGGCCAGCGCCACGCTGACGCCAATCAGCCAGCCTGTCGCCAGCACCAGCAAATTGCGCCACAGCAGCAGCGGCAGGCCGAGCTGGCGGGCGGAAACCTCGCCCAGCGCCAGCAAATTCAGCACGCGCCACTGGCGGCATAGCCACAGCAGCACCGGCAGCAGCGCCAGCATCAGCCTGCCGTAGCGCCAGTCCACGCCGCTAAAGCCGCCCATCATCCAGTACATTAGCTGGCGCAGATCCAGGCTGGCGCTGAAATAGACCAGCCACGTCATGCCCGCGCTACAGATAATGCCTAAGGCTACGCCCGCCAGCAACAGGCGGCTGGTGGAAAGCGAGCGGCGGGAAAAACGCAGCAGGATAAAGGTAATCAACAGCGCGCCTGCAATGGCGAAAAAGCTTAGCGGCCACAGCCCGGTTACGCCGCTAAAAATCCCCAGCACCAGCCCAAGGCCTGAGCCGTTGGCGACGCCAAGCAGGCCCGGCTCCGCCAGCGGATTTTCAAACAGCGCCTGCATCACCGCGCCGGTCACGGCCAGCGCCGCGCCGACCAGCAGCACTGCCAGCGAACGCGGCAGCCGCAGCTGCCAGACAAACAGTCGGTTTTCACCGCTGAACCAGCTTTGCGGAAAAAGCCAGCGGTCGCCGGCGCAGAGGCTAAGCAGAAAAACCAACACGCAGAAAATGCTCAGGATGCAGAGCCAGCGTCGCTGATGCCGACGGGCCAGCGCGATCCGTTGAGAAAGCAGAGTCATAAATCCAGGCCTGGCTAATGAAAACGGGCAGGGTTAGCGGAAATTCAGCGATAAAAAAGGCCGCGTAAGCGGCCTTTTGCAGAGCACTGGTCAGTCTTCTTTCGGCGTAGCGTTCTCAACCCGGCTTTTGAGCTTCTGCCCCGGCCGGAAAGTCACCACGCGACGCGCCGTAATCGGAATATCCTCGCCCGTTTTAGGATTACGTCCCGGACGTTGATTTTTGTCGCGAAGGTCGAAGTTACCAAATCCTGACAGTTTTACCTGCTCGCCGTTTTCTAAAGCGCGACGTACCTCTTCAAAAAACAGCTCTACCAGCTCTTTGGCATCCCGTTTGCTAAGCCCCAGCTTTTCAAACAGGTATTCAGACATCTCAGCTTTTGTAAGCGCCATAGGTTCAATCCCTCAAGGTTGCCTGGAATCGCTCTTTTAACGCCGCAACACATTTGGCGACGGTTGCAGCGATCTCCTCTTCTTCGAGTGTCCGGCCGGTATCTTGCAAAATCAGGCTGATAGCAAGGCTCTTAAAACCTTCATTAACACCCTTACCGCGGTACACATCAAACAAGTTTACGCCAACTACCTGATTTACGCCAACTTTCTTACATTCGGCGATAATATCTGCTGCGGGCACGTTTTCCGCCACCAGAACGGCGATATCACGACGGTTTGCCGGGAAACGTGAAATCTCGCTCGCCTCAGGCAGGACGCGGTCTGACACCTTATCCCACTCCAGTTCGAAGACCACGGTACGGCCGTTAAGATCCAGTTTCCGCTCAAGTTCCGGATGAACCACGCCCAGATAACCGATGCGCTGTTCCTGCAAATAAATGCCGGCGCTCTGTCCCGGGTGCAGGGCCGGATGCGCTTCGGCCCGGAACTGGATGTCGGCCAGTTTACCGGTCAAATCGAGGACGGACTCCAAATCACCTTTTAAATCATAGAAGTCAACTGCCTGACGCGCCAGATCCCAGTGTTCTTCATAACGCGCGCCGCTGATAACGCCCGCCAGCATAACGTCCTGCCGGATCCCCAGGTTTGCCTGTGTATCAGGCACAAAGCGCAGGCCGCTTTCAAACAGGCGTACGCGGCTCTGCTGGCGATTCTGGTTGTAGACCACGGCAGAGAGCAGGCCCGTCCACAGCGAGAGCCGCATTGCCGACATCTCAACTGAAATCGGGCTTGGCAGTACCAGGTTTTCCTCGCCCGGATGCAGCAACGCCTGCAATTTAGGATCGACAAAGCTGTAGGTAATCGCTTCCTGATAGCCTTTATCCACCAGCATCGCTTTTACCCGCTTCAGCGACAGGTTCGCTTCACGGTGCGAGGTCATTACCAGACCCGCCTGCACCGGCACGTCAGGAATATTGTTGTAGCCGTAAACGCGCGCCACTTCTTCGACCAGATCTTCCTCAATCTGCATATCGAAACGCCAGCCCGGCGCCACGGCCTGCCAGACGCCTTCGCCTTCCGTGACGTCACAGCCTAAACGACGCAGAATATCGCTGACCTCGTTGTCGGCAATCACGTGACCAATCAGGCGATCCAGCTTTTCACGGCGCAGCGTGATAGTCGCGCGCGCAGGCAGCGTCGCCTCGTTGGTTTGATCGATAACCGGCCCGGCCTCGCCGCCGCAAATATCGAGCAGCAGACGCGTTGCGCGCTCCAGCGCTTTATATTGCAGCTGCGGATCGACGCCGCGCTCGTAGCGATGGGAAGCATCGGTGTGCAGTCCATGACGACGCGCACGGCCGGTGACAGAAAGCGGGCTGAAGAAGGCGCACTCGAACAGAACGTTAGTGGTTTCTTCGTTCACGCCGGAGTGTTCGCCGCCAAAGATACCGCCCATCGCCAGCGCTTTGTGGTGATCGGCAATAACTAACGTATCCGCGCTTAGCTTCACTTCCGCGCCGTCCAGCAGCGTCAGCGCTTCGCCCTCTTCCGCCATGCGCACCACAATCCCGCCGTCTACGCGGTCAAGATCGAAAGCGTGCATCGGCTGGCCCAGCTCAAGCAGCACATAGTTGGTGATATCCACCACCGGATCGATAGAGCGAATGCCGCAGCGACGCAGCTTTTCTTTCATCCATAGCGGCGTGGCGGCCTTGACGTTGATGCCCTTGATCACGCGTCCCAGATAGCGCGGACAGGCGTCAACCGCATCCACGCGGATCGGGAAGGTTTCTGCAATCGTAGCGGCAACCGGCTCAATAGCTGGCTCGTTTAACGGCAGCTTGTTCAGCACGGCAACGTCGCGCGCAATGCCGATAATGCCCAGGCAGTCCGCACGGTTTGGCGTCACGCTGATTTCAATGGTGTTGTCGTCAAGCTTGAGGTAGTCACGAATATCGGTGCCGACGGTCGCGTCCAGCGGCAGTTCGATAATGCCGTTGTGATCGTCGGAAATTCCCAGTTCGGAATAAGAGCAAAGCATCCCTTCCGACGGCTCGCCGCGCAGTTTGGCCGCTTTGATTTTAAAATCGCCCGGCAGCACCGCGCCCACCGTTGCCACAGCCACCTTCAGGCCCTGACGGCAGTTTGGCGCGCCGCAGACGATATCCAGCAGGCGGTCGCCGCCCACGTTAATTTTGGTGACGCGCAGTTTATCGGCGTTCGGGTGCTGTCCGCACTCTACTACTTCGCCCACCACCACGCCGTGAAAAGCACCGGCTACCGCTTCCACGCCGTCCACTTCCAGACCGGCCATGGTGATCTGTTCGCTGAGCGCTGCGCTGTCGATGGCTGGGTTAACCCACTCACGTAACCAGAGTTCGCTGAATTTCATAGGTTTTACCCGCTCTTATTTAAACTGTTTGAGGAAACGTAAATCATTTTCGAAGAAGGCACGCAGATCGGTCACGCCATAGCGCAACATGGTCAGACGCTCCATACCCATCCCGAAGGCGAAGCCGGAATAGACTTCCGGATCGATGCCAACGTTGCGCAATACGTTCGGATGCACCATGCCGCAGCCCAGCACTTCCAGCCACTTGCCGTTTTTGCCCATTACGTCCACTTCCGCAGAAGGCTCGGTAAACGGGAAGTAGGAAGGACGGAAGCGGATCTGGAGATCTTCTTCAAAGAAGTTGCGCAGGAAATCGTGCAGCGTGCCTTTCAGGTTGGTAAAGCTGATGTTTTTATCCACGATCAGGCCTTCCATCTGGTGGAACATCGGCGTATGGGTCTGATCGTAATCGTTACGGTAGACGCGACCCGGCGCGATAACGCGGATCGGCGGCTGCTGGTTTTTCATGGTGCGGATCTGCACGCCGGAAGTCTGGGTACGCAGCAGGCGCGTGGCGTCGAACCAGAAGGTATCGTGATCGGCGCGCGCCGGGTGGTGTCCCGGAATATTCAGCGCGTCAAAGTTATGGTAATCATCTTCGATCTCCGGGCCGGTTTCCACGGCAAAACCCAGCTCGCCAAAGAATGTCTCGATACGATCGATCGTGCGGGTCACAGGATGCAGACCGCCGTTTTCGATGCGGCGTCCCGGCAGCGAAACATCAATGGTCTCCTGCGCCAGGCGAGCGTTCAGCTCTGCCGACTCCAGCTCGTTTTTACGCGCGGTCAGCGCTTCCTGCACCTGCTGTTTGGCCTCGTTGATCACCGCGCCCGCTGCCGGACGATCTTCGGCAGGCAGGTCGCGCAGCGTGGTCATCTGCAGCGTCAGCTGCCCTTTTTTGCCCAGATATTCAACGCGTACCGTATCTAACGCGGCAACATCGTGTGCATTCTTAATGGCCGCTTGCGCGTTCGCCACCAGTTCTGCGAGATGTGACATGCTTTCCTCTTCTTCCAGCCGCCGTGGCCGGTCTGTTTTTTTATGGGGACGACAAGGCGCCCTGGATCTGCCGCGCCAGAAACAAAAAAGCCTCCACGAGGGAGGCTTTCAGCGCGATTTTTCGTTTCTTTTCTTTGCGCACAAGCCCCCGATGTTCAGGTGCTAAAGTAAAAAAAGAAACGGAAATTCGCGGTCATAATGCGTTGCCTGGTCGTCAAAAGAGGCTCTATTGAAAAACGCATGGACAAAAATGTCAATCTTTTGCTGCGGTTACAAAATAAAAGAGGGAGCAAGCTCCCTCTTTCACCTGACTTACGCCAGAGCTGATTTCGCTTTTTCGACCAGGGCAGTAAATGCCACTTTGTCGAATACGGCGATGTCAGCCAGGATCTTACGGTCGATTTCAATCGAAGCCTTTTTCAGGCCATTGATGAAACGGCTGTAAGAAATACCGTTAGTGCGTGCCGCTGCGTTGATACGCGCGATCCACAGCTGACGGAACTGACGCTTACGCTGACGACGGTCACGGTAAGCATACTGACCAGCTTTGATAACAGCCTGGAAAGCAACGCGGTAAACACGTGAACGTGCACCGTAGTAGCCTTTAGCTTGTTTTAAGATTTTTTTGTGACGTGCGCGAGCAACTACACCACGTTTTACACGAGCCATTTAGCTCTCCTGTTTAATATTCTGAATTAAAAAAAATAGACTTATGCGTACGGCAGGCAGGCAATAACCAGACCCAGATCGCCTTTAGACACCAGGCCTTTCGGACGCAGGTGACGCTTACGCTTAGTAGATTTTTTGGTCAGAATATGACGCAGGTTTGCGTGCTTACGCTTGAAGCCGCCAGAGGCGGTCTTCTTGAAGCGCTTAGCCGCGCCACGTACAGTTTTAATCTTTGGCATTTAAAAACATCCACTTCGCATTGTTAATAAAATAAAACAGGCAGGCGAACAGCGATCGGCGGCGAACCGCCGAACCGCTGCTACTTTATGGCCTACTGTTTCTTCTTAGGAGCGAGCACCATGATCATCTGACGACCTTCGATCTTCGAAGGGAAGGATTCGACAATCGCCAGATCCATGTCTTCACACAGATCTTTACGGACGCGGTTAAGCATTTCCATACCGATCTGCTGGTGCGCCATCTCACGACCGCGGAAACGCAGCGTGATTTTAGCTTTATCACCCTCTTCCAGAAAGCGAATCAGGTTGCGTAGTTTTACCTGATAGTCGCCATCATCGGTGCCAGGACGGAATTTAATTTCCTTAACCTGGATAATCTTTTGCTTTTTCTTCTGTTCTTTAGAAGATTTGCTTTTCTCGTAAAGGAATTTGCCGTAATCCATGATACGGCAAACGGGCGGCTCGGCGTTAGGGCTGATTTCTACTAAATCAACGCCTGCTTCCTCTGCTTTTTCTAAAGCCTCATTCAGACTGACAATACCAATCTGCTCGCCATCGACGCCAGTCAGACGAACCTCGGTGGCGCGGATTTCTTTGTTAATGCGATTAGGACGCGCCGGTTGAACTCGTTTTCCGCCTTTAATACCTTATTCCTCCAGTTGATGAAGATTGCGACTGCGGATTTCATCCTGCAGCTTCGCGATCGCTTCGTTTACGTCCATGCTGCCCAGGTCTTTACCACGGCGGGTGCGAACGGCAACCTTGCCTGCTTCCACCTCTTTATCACCACAGACCAACATATAGGGGACACGACGTAACGTGTGCTCGCGGATTTTAAAGCCAATCTTCTCGTTTCTCAAGTCCGCTTTTACACGAATGCCCGCATTCTGAAGTTTTTGGGTCAATTCTGCAACATATTCGGACTGGCCATCGGTGATATTCATCACCACTACTTGTACAGGAGCCAGCCAGGTCGGGAAGAAACCGGCGTACTCTTCGGTCAAAATACCGATAAAGCGCTCCACAGAACCCAGGATAGCGCGGTGGATCATCACCGGCACCTGACGTTCATTATTTTCACCCACGTAGGAGGCGCTCAGGCGGCCCGGCAGCGAGAAGTCCAGCTGAACGGTGCCACACTGCCATGCGCGATCCAGACAGTCATGCAGGGTGAACTCAATTTTAGGGCCGTAAAATGCGCCCTCGCCCGGCTGATACTCGAACGGAATAGCGTTCTCTTTCAGCGCGGCAGCCAGATCGGCCTCTGCACGATCCCACTGTTCGTCACTACCGATGCGCTTAACCGGACGGGTTGACAGTTTCACCACGATTTTTTCAAAACCGAAGGTGCTGTACATGTCGTACACCATACGGATGCAGCTATTCACTTCAGCGCGCACCTGCTCTTCCGTACAGAAGATATGGGCGTCGTCCTGAGTGAAGCCGCGTACGCGCATCAGGCCATGCAGCGCGCCAGACGGCTCGTTGCGATGGCAGCTACCAAATTCCGCCATACGTAGCGGCAGGTCGCGGTAAGATTTTAGACCCTGATTGAAAATTTGCACGTGACCAGGGCAATTCATTGGCTTGATGCAGTATTCACGGTTCTCCGAAGAGGTCGTGAACATCGCTTCTTTATAGTTTTCCCAGTGGCCGGTTTTCTCCCACAGCACGCGGTCCATCATCAGCGGACCTTTCACTTCCTGATAGTCATACTCAGTTAGTTTGCTGCGGACAAAAACTTCCAGCTCGCGGAAAATTGTCCAGCCGTCATTGTGCCAGAACACCATGCCCGGCGCTTCTTCCTGCATATGATACAGGTCAAGCTGTTTACCGATTTTACGGTGGTCACGCTTGGCCGCTTCTTCCAGGCGTTGCAGATAGGCAGACAGCTGCTTTTTATCCGCCCAGGCGGTACCGTAGATACGCTGCAGCATTTTGTTGTTGCTGTCGCCGCGCCAGTAAGCGCCGGAAATTTTCTGCAGCTTAAAGTGATGGCAGAAGCGCATGTTAGGCACGTGCGGGCCACGGCACATATCCACGTACTCTTCGTGATGATAGAGGCCCGGACGGTCGTCGTGACTGATATTTTCGTCAAGAATAGTCATTTTATAGGTTTCGCCACGGGCAGCAAAAGCGTCACGCGCCTCCTGCCAGCTTACCTTTTTCTTGACGACGTCATAATTCGTTTCGGCCAGCTGGTGCATACGCTTTTCCAGCAGCTCGATATCTTCCTGGGTCAGGGTATGATCCATATCGACATCGTAGTAAAAACCGTTGTCGATAACCGGACCGATTGCCATTTTGGTATCTGGCCACAGCTGCTTGATCGCGTGTCCCAACAGGTGCGCGCAGGAGTGGCGAATAATTTCCAGTCCGGCTTCATCTTTAGCGGTAATGATGGCGACGTTCGCGTCTTCCGCGATCGGATCGACCGCATCCACCAGCTCGCCGTTTACGCGGCCTGCGATACAGGCTTTCGCCAGACCCGGACCAATGTCCTGGGCAATCTCGATCACGCTAACGGCGTGATCGAAGGTACGCTGACTTCCATCAGGAAGTGTAATTACGGGCATGATACATCCTTAGCTGCAGTGGTAACCCATACGCAAGGCTACATACAAAATTCAGGTTTAGTATATATATCAGGCTGGTGTCTCTTAAAATCAACTCACAGTTGTCAATTTGGAACAGCGCCTGATACACAGAGTCAAAAGCCTGCCGTCGGCAAAAACCTTTGAAGGAGTAATATCTTACACGTCATAGCGCCGAAATGCACGGCGGGATGCAGAATCAGGAATCCGCGCCGCAAAATCCGCTGCCGATGGCTTTACGTTAAACGGGATATCTGACCGCAAGCTGTAAGGTGGTTTTCCCCTATAGCTACAGCGCCGCTGAGGAGCGCCATAAGCTTGTGGCGAGAGTATCGTGCCGGGGCGGCTTTAAAAATGGTGAAAAGCAAGCATGAAGCGCTGGACGGAACAACCAGGCGGGCCACAGAAACGTGGCCCGGCAGGCTTTTTACATGGCGTAAGAAAGCTGAATAGTGGTTTTGGTATCGGTTTTATCCGGTGCGGATGACGGTGGATTCTGGTTCCAGGTCACGTTATAGGCCATCTTCAGCGAGAAGTGGGCGTTAATCGCCACCTGTAAACCGGTTTCGGAGTTCACCGTGGTGTCATCGCTACCCAGCACGGAAACGCCCTGGACAAATTTAGTGGTGTCGGTCAGCTGCCACTGATAGCTGGCCGCGCCGTAAGCCAGCGCCTGCGTCTCATGACCGCCATCGTGGTAATCGTCATAGCGTACGCCAGGACCGGCTTCCAGACGCAGCGAGTGCACCGGACCGTTCAGGATCTGGCGACCGTAACCGGCAGCCAGAATAGAGCGGCCGTCGTAGCCGTTGAAACGATCGCTTAACCAGCTGGCCTGACCAAACAGGTAATCGGAAGGGTTCAGGTTATAACGTGAACGGCCGCCAACCTGATAGGTTTCAGAAGAACGCTCATCGTTGGAAGAAGTGTTGCTGGCGTTGCCCCACAGGCTGTAGGCCATCTGGTTCTGATACCAGGTCATGTTGGTGCTGGCCGTCAGCGAGGAGCTGGTGGTGTTGCCGGTCTGAGCCAGGTAACCCGCCGCCGCATTGCCTTCAAAGTTCTTTTTGGCCGTAGAGGGATCGTCCATGACGGTAAAGACATTATTGTCCGCCAGTGCCTGGTGACAAAAAACTCCGCCGGAAAGTAAAAGAACTGCCGACAACTTGTTAAGCGCTTTCATTAAATAAGATCCATACCACTGAGAATTGAAAAGAGGTGAGTCTGAAGAGTTTTACCGGGCGTTCAATCTCTTTTATTGAAAGAATAGTAACATTTTGTTAAATGCTTCCGGATGCTTATGAATCAGACTCACCCTACTCTAAATGGGACTATTCTTATCAGCGCGACCCGGCGCAGCCTGCTTTTCCTCGTATGTTCTTCGGCAATCTGGCTTTCGGCAGACATAAATATGTCAAAGCATTGCCTGTTACGTAATAATGTAACTTCACTGATTTACTTCTGAATATAAAATTCTGTCGGGATTTTTCGACCGCCTGAAGCTTTGCCCCCTTGCTATAACGGCTTCCACAGGCATTAAGCCCGATAGCTGGCTGATAAAAGGCGATGATGAACTATGCTAAAAAAAGAAGAAGGTAAACAAAGGAGTTCATCATGGTTTCGTCTGATATTGAGCAATATGTCGTCACTTTCCGTTTTAAAGATGAAGGGCTTAGCGATGTCCTTGAGCTGAACAGTGCCCTGACCAACGGCGGATTTACCACCTCGCTGCACGACAAGGAAGGCCACCCGCACGAGCTGGGCACAAACAGTTTCGGTATCGTCAGCGCGCTGAGCGCAGAGCAGATACGCGAACAGGCAATCAACCTGGGTGAAATCGTGCTGGGCGAAAAGCCGGAGGTGGAGGTGGAGCGCTGGCAAGCATTTCAGCAGAAAAGCGAAAACTGACGTTTTGTAAAAATGTGTTGTTCATTACGTAAACACTGGTTTTGTCTATTATTTAAGCGTTAGTATCAGCATGTCCCGCAGCAAGTCACAGCGAAAAAGAGGAAACCGCTATGTGGTCAGCCATTGGTCGTCTGTTGAGTGAGCAGTCAGGTGATGCTGAAATCAGCCAGCGTACAGCGTTGCCAGGAGGCGATGTGCATCCGGCGTGGCGCCTCCGCTACGGCGATCGCGACGTTTTTGTTAAATGTAACGGCCGTGAAATGCTCGATCTTTTTACCTGGGAAGCCGATCAGCTGCAGCTTTTGAAGCGCACCGGCACCATCCGCGTGCCGGATGTCTACGGCGTAGGTTACGATCGGGACGTCAGCTTTTTACTGCTGGAGTATCTTCCCCTTTCGCCGCTCCATGCGCAAAGCGCCCATCAGCTTGGCCAACAGCTGGCGCGCCTTCACCAGTGGAGCGATCAGCCGCAGTTCGGCCTGGATTTCGATAACAATATCAAAACGTCGCCGCAGCCTAACAGCTGGCTCAAGCGCTGGTCGGTCTTTTTTGCCGAGCAGCGTATCGGCTGGCAGCTTCAGCTCGCGGCGGAAAAAGGCGTGCAGTATGGCGATATCGATCTGATTGTGCGCTGCGCCAGGGAGCTGCTCGACTCGCATCACCCTCAGCCTTCGCTGCTGCACGGCGATCTCTGGCCGGCAAACTGCGCGACGGCGGCTGAAGGGCCCTGCGTGTTCGATCCGGCCTGTTACTGGGGGGACAGAGAGTGCGATCTGGCGATGCTTCCCTGGTTTCCGGCGCTGCCGCAGGAGATTATGGAAGGCTATGAGTCGGTATGGCCGCTGCCTCGCGATTACCAGCAGCGCCAGCCGGTTTATCAGCTCTACTATCTGCTTAATCGGGCAAACGTCTTTGGCGGCGAATGGCTGAAGGAAGCCCAGCGGGCGGTCGGCGCCCTGCTGGACCAGGCGGAGGCGGGCAAACAATTTGCCCGTCCGGCGTAGGGCCGTCAGCTGATAAAGCCTGCCAGCTTAAGCACAAAATAGCCCGCAACGGCTATCAGGATGGGCAACACGTACAGCGGAAAAAACTGCAGAAAAATGGTGTGGCGCGGCACCACGATTTTTTCTTCCAGCTGCTGGCGGCTGCGCCCTTCTTCACCTTTCGCTTTTTCCAGGATCATCTGATCCTCAATGCCTTCACGCAGATGCCGGGACTGTCGCCACATTCTGGCGCCGGAGGCCTGTAGCGCCAGCCCGACGAAAATCAGTATATAGATTAGCCAGAACAGCCAGTTGCCGCCCTGGTTAAAATCCGGCACCGGTGAATTATGCCAAAAGGCGTTTAAAAAGCCGGTATTGAAGCGGATCATATCGATCATCACGTGAGAAAAATCCTGCATTACCGCATTGATCCCTTCGCGCTTTTCACGACTCACTTCCAAAAAACGCATCAGTGAAACCAGCGTGGAAATCAGCGCCGGAATAAAGATAATCCAGCCGGCGATCCGCTTTAGTATCGCGACTCTTCCAGCCTGTTGATAAGTCATGCTTTCTCCTGTCCTTATGCTGTGAGGGCTGTAAGTTTACCCTCGCCCGGCAAAATGTGCCTGAAAAAAGTGTGCCCGTAAGCGGAAAGGCAAATTAACGCGCGCAATGCTCTGGCTGTTAACTTCATGTTAAGGTGTCAGAAAACTGCTAACGGAGCCGCATTATGTCTTATTCACGTCCAGTGCTAGCCGCAATTTTTGATATGGATGGATTACTAATTGATTCCGAGCCGCTATGGGAACGCGCGGAGCTGGACGTTTTCGCTACGCTGGATGTCGATCTTTCCCGCAGAAGCGAGATGCCGGATACGGTAGGCCTGCGCATCGATCAGGTTGTGCGCATGTGGTATGAAACGCTGCCCTGGATCGGGCCATCGCAGGAGGAAGTAACGCAGCGTATTCTTACCCGCGCGCTGACGTTAATCGAGGAGACGCGGCCGCTGCTGCCCGGCGTGGAGCTGGCGCTGAAACTGTGCCAGGCGGAAGGGCTGAAAATTGGGCTGGCTTCCGCCTCGCCGCTTTTTATGCAGGAAAAGGTGCTGGCGATGTTCGGCCTGCGTCACTATTTCGAAGTGCTGGCCTCGGCAGAATCTCTGCCGTACAGCAAACCGCATCCGCAGGTCTATCTGGACGCGGCCGCCCGTCTCGGCATCGATCCGCTTAACTGCGTTACGCTGGAAGACTCCGTTAACGGTATGATTGCGGCCAAAGCCGCAAGGATGCGCTCAATCGTGGTGCCTGCGGCCGTTTATGCCGACGATGCGCGCTGGGCGCTGGCCGACGTCAAAATGGCCTCGCTCACCGAGCTGGGCAGCAGGCATCTGCTTGGCAAGTAACATCAGTGCCCGCTTTCCGCCCTGCCGTAAACTGGCCGGGCGGTACGGCTTCTTTACGCAGAATGAAATGCTGACCCTGCTGCTTCCCGTCAGCTGAATGTTAACAGGCAGATACAGCCTTTCGCTATTTTCTACCCGGCAATGAAATCCGGTGAAAGACCTTTGCGCGTCCAGCCCCTTAATCAAGAGTATTGATGCCATTACGGCGCTTAACCGCTTATACTAACTGGAACCGCTACGTTTTTTTACCCATGCTCAACGCACAGACGTAAAGGAAATATTAACCTTTCGTTACAGCGTCACATATTTATTCTACTGTATATATCCCCTATACTGGATGCATTGACAGTTCAGTTACCGAGCGTTTTCCATGACGGCCGAAGGCCACGTTATTTTTGCTATCGCCAGCGCGATTTTTGCCAAGCGCGCCGACCTGACGCCCGTTCTTGGTGATGGCGACTGGTGGCACGTTATTCCCGCCACGCTGCTTACCTGCCTGCTGCCGGATATCGATCACCCGCGCTCTACCCTTGGTCAGCGTTTTCGCTGGCTGTCGCAGCCCATTGCGCGCGCCTTTGGGCATCGGGGCTTTACTCACAGCCTGCTGGCCGTAATCGGTGGCGTGGCGCTGCTTCAGCTAAAACTGCCGCAGGAATGGGTGCTGCCTGCCGATGTCTTTCAGGGCATGGTGCTGGGCTACCTCAGCCATATTGTCGCCGATATGCTTACGCCTGCCGGCGTGCCGCTGCTGTGGCCCTGCCGCTGGCGTTTTCGCCTGCCGCTGCTGCACAGCCGCAACGGCAACCAGATGGAGCGAATGCTCTGCCTGACGCTGGTTGCGCTGGCGCTATGGTTCCCGGCCGGGTCGCCCTCTTTTGGTGCGGCAAGCTGGCCCCTGCAAATGATCGATCAGGTGCAAAACAGCGTTACGCGTTTTATAAATCACCAGGTAGCGCAATAAGTCACCGATTTCGTTCAATAAATTATAAAATATTCCTTTTGATTATATGGGCGTCTCTCCGCGAGCTGCTACCATCGCCCCCAACGCGTATCCGATGCGCAATAAAAATAGCTCACTGACGAGGCCGCTGATGCCTCGTCAAAAAAGGAGATCTGGGGATGAATTTTCCATTAATTGCAAACCTGGCGGCGTTTATTCTGCTGCTGGGGCTACTGGCTAAAAGCGGCAACGCCAGCTGGAGCCTGGCGAAAAAAGTGCTGCTGGGCCTGGTTGTAGGCGTGCTGTTTGGGCTGATCCTGCACACTATTTACGGTGCCGATAACCCGGTGTTGAAAGAATCCATTAGCTGGTTCAACGTTGTCGGCAACGGCTACGTACAGCTGTTGCAGATGATCGTCATGCCGCTGGTGTTCGCTTCGATTCTCAGCGCCGTGGCCCGTCTGCATAACGCGTCGTCGCTGGGCAAAATCAGCGTGCTGACTATCGGCGTGCTGCTGTTCACTACGGCGATTTCCGCGCTGGTGGGCGTTTTTGTTACCTGGCTGTTTGGGCTCAACGCCAGCGGTCTGGTGCAGGGCGTGCAGGAAACCGCGCGCCTGTCTGCGCTACAGTCTAACTATATCGGTAAAGTGGCCGACCTTTCCGCGCCGCAGCTGCTGCTCTCTTTCGTGCCGAAAAATCCTTTCGCCGATCTGACCGGGGCCAATCCGACCTCTATTATCAGCGTGGTGATTTTTGCCGCTTTCCTGGGCGTTGCCGCCCTGCATTTACTGCGTGACGACAAACCGAAAGGCGAGCGTGTGCTGGCCGCCATCGACGTGCTTCAGGCATGGGTGATGAAGCTGGTGCGTCTGATTATGAAGCTGACGCCTTACGGCGTAATGGCGCTGATGACCAAAGTGGTCGCCAGCTCTAACCTGGCGGATATCGTCAAGCTGGGCAGTTTTGTCATTGCATCTTATCTGGGCCTGGCGATTATGTTTGCGGTGCACGCGCTGCTGCTTTCCGTTAACGGCGTCAATCCCAGGCGTTTCTTCCGCAAGGTCTGGCCGGTTATCACTTTTGCTTTTACCAGCCGCTCCAGCGCGGCGACCATTCCGCTGAGCGTGGAAGCGCAAACCCGCCGCCTTGGCATTCCGGAATCGATCGCCAGCTTCTCAGCCTCTTTCGGCGCCACTATCGGCCAGAACGGCTGTGCCGGGCTGTACCCCACCATGCTGGCGGTGATGGTTGCGCCAACGGTAGGCATTAACCCGTTCGATCCGGTGTGGATCGCCACGCTGGTTGGCATCGTTACGCTAAGCTCTGCCGGCGTAGCGGGCGTGGGCGGCGGCGCAACCTTTGCCGCGCTGATCGTTCTGCCAACGCTGGGCCTGCCGGTCACGCTGGTGGCGCTGCTGATTTCGATCGAACCGCTGATCGATATGGGCCGCACCGCGCTTAACGTTAACGGTTCGATGACGGCAGGAATGCTGACCAGCCAGTGGCTGAAGCAAACCGATAAATCTCTGCTGGACGCGGAAGCGGACAACGAAGCCGAACTGGCGCATCGTTAAGCAAAACGTTGTTTATGCAACCTGTTCAGGGGCCGCTCAGCGGCCCTTTTTATTGTCTGCTAAACATAACCCTTCGGTTTCCGGGCGTACCTCGCGCACTGTTCTATAGTTAATGGTTAGAAACACACATCACAGGAGCAAGTGAGCATGTCGAAAGAAACCGATAACAAGGAAATCACCCATAATGCCCCGTTAACCGGGCCTGATTCCGCAAAGCCGGGAATGGATTCGCTGGCACCCGCCGATGGCTCGCATAAGCCGCTTTCTGAGCCAACGCCGCCCGGCAAGCAGCCTACTGCGCCCGGCAGCCTGAAAGCGCCCGAGACCAGTAACGCCAAGCTGGACGCGCTGGAAACCTTCCGTAAAGGCGGCGAGAACTTCCCGCTGACGACCAATCAGGGTACGCGCATCGCTGACGACCAGAACTCGCTGCGCGCCGGTACTCGTGGCCCAACGCTGCTGGAAGATTTTATCCTGCGCGAAAAGATTACCCATTTTGACCACGAGCGTATTCCTGAACGCATCGTCCATGCCCGTGGTTCAGCGGCGCACGGCTATTTCCAGCCCTATCGCGATATGAGCGATATCACCAAGGCGGATTTCCTGCGCGATCCTGAAAAGCAGACGCCGGTTTTCGTGCGTTTCTCTACCGTTCAGGGCGGCGCAGGCTCGGCGGATACCGTACGCGATATTCGCGGCTGGGCCACCAAGTTCTATACCGATGAAGGCGTTTTCGATTTAGTCGGCAACAATACGCCGGTGTTCTTTATTCAGGACGCGCATAAATTCCCGGACTTCGTGCATGCGGTAAAACCTGAGCCGCACAATGAAATTCCACAGGGCCAGAGCGCGCACGATACTTTCTGGGATTACGTCTCGCTACAGCCGGAAACGCTGCATAACGTGATTTGGGCAATGTCCGATCGCGGCATTCCGCGCAGCTACCGCACGATGGAAGGCTTCGGCATTCACACCTTCCGCTTTATTAACGCCGAGGGCAAAGCGACCTTTGTGCGCTTCCACTGGAAACCGGTCGCGGGCAAAGCTTCGCTGCTGTGGGACGAATCACAAAAACTCACCGGCCGCGATCCCGATTTCCATCGCCGCGATCTGTGGGAAGCCATTGAGGCGGGCGACTATCCGGAATATGAGCTGGGCGTACAGCTGATCCCGGAAGAAGATGAATTCAAATTCGATTTTGACCTGCTGGATGCCACCAAGCTGATCCCGGAAGAGCTGGTGCCGGTGCAGCTGGTCGGTAAGATGGTGCTGAACCGCAATCCGGACAACTTCTTTGCCGAAACCGAGCAGGTTGCTTTCCATCCCGGCCACATCGTTCCCGGCCTGGATTTCACCAACGATCCGCTGTTACAGGGCCGTCTGTTCTCCTATACCGATACGCAGATCAGCCGTCTTGGCGGGCCTAACTTCCATGAAATTCCGATTAACCGTCCGACCTGCCCTTACCATAATTTCCAGCGTCAGGGGATGCACCGTACGGATATCGATACCAACCCGGCCAACTACGAGCCGAATTCCATCAACGATAACTGGCCGCGCGAAACGCCGCCGGCTCCGCATCGCGGTGGATTTGAAAGCTATCAGGAGCGTATTGAAGGCCACAAGGTGCGCGAGCGCAGCCCTTCCTTCGGCGAATACTACTCGCAGCCGCGCCTGTTCTGGAACAGCCAGACGCCTGTTGAGCAGCAGCACATTATTGACGCCTTCTCTTTTGAGCTGAGCAAGGTGGCTCGTGCCTATATCCGCGAGCGCGTCGTGGATCATCTGGTACGTATCGACGTGTCGCTGGCGAACGGCGTGGCGGAGAACCTGGGCATCGCGCTGTCCGATGAGAAGATGCACACCGCGCCGCCGAAAGACGTTAACGGCCTGAAAAAAGATGCCAGCCTGAGCCTTTATGCCGTGCCAAGTGGCTCGATCAAAGGCCGCCAGGTGGCGCTGCTGATCAGCGACGGCGTGGTAGCGGCAGACGTGCTGGCAATTTTGCAGGAGCTGAAGGCGCAGGGCGTGCACGCCAAGCTGCTGGCGCGCCATATGGGCCAGGTTCGTGCCGACGACGGTTCTAATCTGCCGATTGACGCTACCTTTAGCGGCCTGCCGTCGCTGACCTTTGATGCGGTGATCGTGCCGGACGGCAACATCGACGCGCTGCTGCTCAGCGGCGACGCCCGTTACTTCCTGCTGGAAGCCTACAAGCATCTGAAGGTGATTGGCCTGAGCGGCGACGCCCGCCGCTTCAAATCGCAGTTCGGTCTGGGCGACAGCGAGCGTGAGGAAGGCGTCATCGAAGATGATAAAGCCGAAGGCGTGCTGATGAGCGAGTTCCTGGCCGCGATGGCCGCGCACCGCGTCTGGTCGCGCAGCCAGAAGGCGCTAAGCGTTCCGGCTTAATCCGCCGTTCGTTTGTTCACTGAAGGTGCAGCCGGTAGCGGCTGCGCCTTTTTATTTGGCATCTCCTGCCGATTAGCGCGCATAAAGCGCCTTTCGCCCGCGCCTTATCCGATCTCTACACTGTGGCACTGAACTTGCTTCTTCCTGATACCACTCGTTGTTCAGGAGAAGATCCATGAGAGTCGACACCCGCTATCGCTACCGCATTTTCGCCATGCTGTTTTTTATCGCGCTGATCAACTATATCGATCGCGGCGCCCTCTCCTTCGCGGCAAACGCCATTTCTGCGGAATTTCATTTCAGCAAAACGGAGCTGGGCGTGGTGCTGAGCTATTTCGGCTTTGGCTATCTGTTCGGCTCGCTCTGCGGCGGGTTTCTGGCCGATCGGCTGGGCACAAAAAAAGTCTGGCTGCTGGCGGGCGTGCTCTGGTCGCTGTTGGAGATCGCTACCGCCTGGGCGGGAGAGCTGGGCGTGGCGCTGTTTGGCGGCTCGGCCATTATGGGCTTTGCCGTAATGCGCATCCTGTTCGGCTTTGCCGAAGGCCCGGCCTATGCGCTGATGAACAAAGCTATCGCGCACTGGGCGCCCGATAACGAGCGCGGCATGGCGCTGGGCATCGGCTTACTCAGCACCCAGGTAGGCGCGCTGCTGACGGCACCGATCGCCGTGGGCCTGCTGCTGTTGACCAACGACTGGCGGCTGATGTTTATCCTGCTCGGCGTTTTCTCGCTGATCGCTATGGTGATTTTCGCGCGAATTTTCACCGACAGCCCGATGCAGCAGCCGCGCGCCAGCCAGGCGGAGCGCGAGTTGATTATGCAGGGCCAGCAGCAAAGCACCGCCGGGCCGCGCCTGCCGTGGTGGCGCTTTTTCACCAGCCGCACGCTGGTCTGCAACGCGCTGGGCTATTTTTCTTTCCTGTATGTCACCTTTACCCTGGTCACCTGGGGGCCGAAATATTTGCAGGACAGCTTTCACTACGATCTGCACTCGCTCTGGTATGTGGCGATGATCCCGTGGAGCGGCGCCTGTATTACCGTGCTACTCGGCGGCAAGATTGCCGACACGCTGCTGAAGCGCTCCGGTAATCTGCGGCTGGCGCGCAATCTCTTTGCTGCCGTCGGGCTGCTTTGCACCGGACTCTGCTTTATGGCGATCCCGTGGATGGCTTCCGCCGCCGGGATTATCCTGCTGATGACGCTGGGCAACGCCCTGAACGCGCTGGTAAATAACGTTTACTGGTCGGTGGTGATTGACGTCACGCCGAAATCCACGGTCGGCACCTATAGCGGGATGACGCTGGCCATCGCCAACCTGGCATCGATCCTGTCGCCAATGCTGAGCGGCTGGCTGGCTGAGCATTTCGGCTACAACGCCATGTTCAGCGCGACGGCGGCCATTGCCTTCGGCAGCATGCTGGCGATGACGCTGCTGCAACCGGAGAAAAAGCTGACGGCAACGCCCCCTGTCAGTCCCGATCTGGCAGCCAACATGGAGGCGGAGTTAAGAATACGTTAAGCAGTGTAAGCAACCCGCAATAGCCGCAGCCGCCGCTTGCGTTTTCACTGGCCCGGAGTAATGTTAGCGGCAGTGAGGACCAGGAGAAACTGTATGAAAAAGGTGATAAGCGCTCTGTTCGCCTTAACGCTGTTGTCGCCAACGCTGGTGGCAGCGCATCCTGGCGGCTGGGGACCGGGGCCAGGCTGGGATCGCGGTCCGGGTTGGGATCGCGGTCACGGCTGGGATCGCGGCCACGGTTGGGATCGCGGCCGTGGGCCGGGCAGGCTCTCTTTTTTACCGGGAGCGGCAGCGGCGGTGATTATCGGCGGTCTGACCTATTACGCGCTCAACGGCAACTACTACCAGCGCCAGCACGATAACACCTATGTAGTGGTGCAGCCGCCGGTAGAGCGCTTCAGCAGCGATATGCGCGCGCTTGATTACAACGGCGAACGCTTCTACGTGCAGGAAGGCCACTACTATCGCCGCGATATCGACGGACGCTATCTGGAAGTGCCGCGACCGCCAGGCCTGTAGGCAACAGGCATAAAAAAACCGGCTAAGGCCGGTTTTTTCTTTACTCCGTCAGGCGATTACTGATTAACCTGCGGATCGGTATCGTACTCTTTGCAGCTCTGGAAGCCGTAGTTCATTACGCGGCCTGTGTCGCTGTAGCTGACAAAGTAGGTCTGCTGCTTGCCGTCACGCTGGCCCAGCACATAGGTCTGGCAGGTGCCGCGAGCGTGAACCATGGTGATTTCAGTTGAAGGCGGACCGGCGATATCGCGAACCTGCTGGCGGGTCATGCCTTTTTTCACGTCCTGTACCACAGGCTTAGTGACATAGCTTTCCGCGCGGTCATAAGCTGAACAGCCGGATAATACAGCAAGCGCCACTGCCGCACCGATAAGTCCTGTTACCTTGTTCATGTTTTTTATTCCTCATTTATTGTCCATGTCGCTTTAAGCCTGGAACATAAATGCAGAGTTATCAACTTTATGGCAGAAAAAAACGCTTACCCCGGCCAGATAAAGACGCTTATAATGCCGCCCCCGAGAATGAACGTTCATTCTCAAACGGCGCCTGCGCCTTTTGTCATTGCCCAGCGCGAGGGAGTATGAGCCAACCCAATCCAACCCGCGACGCCCGCCATCGGCAGCGTCAGGACGAAATTATCGCTGCCGGTCGTCGCTGCTTCCGCCAGTCCGGCTTTCACGGGGCCAGCATGGCGCAGCTGGCCGCCGAGGCGCGGCTTAGCGTAGGTCAGATCTATCGCTATTTTGCCAGCAAAGACGCGATTATCGAGGAGATGGTCAGGCGCATTATCGATGCCCGCCTGCAACATATCAAAGAGACCGCTACCGCCGATCTGCCTCGCCTGCTTGCCTGGCGTCACGCGCTTAACGAAGACGACGAGGCGCTGATGAAGGAAGTTGCAGCGGAAGCGACCCGCAATCCGGTCGTGGCCCGCATGATGGCGGAGGCCGACCACCGCATGTTTACCCAGGCCTGCCTTAACGTAAAGCGCGACCATCCCGCTATGAGCGATGAACAGGTGCGCGCCTGCGTAGAGGTCATGGCCGTCCTGACGGAAGGCACGGCCTGGCGACGCCTGACGCCGCAGAAAGCGTCGGCGGAGCGCCTTTACCAGCTTTACCAACACATCAACGCACTACTTTTCACCACAGAGGATCCATGATATCTGCACACCCCAACCGGTTTGGCTATGCCATTACGCTCGGCCTGCTGGCAGCGCTCGGGCCGCTTTGTATCGACCTGTATTTACCTGCCCTGCCCGCGCTTGCCCGCGACCTGGCCGCGCCTACCGCCACCGCCCAGCTTAGTCTGACCGCCGGCCTGATTGGCCTCGGCGCCGGCCAGCTGATATTCGGCCCGATGAGCGATAAATATGGCCGCATCAAGCCGCTGCTGCTGTCGCTGGCGCTGCTGCTGATCGCCTCCGTCGGCTGCGCGATGGCACAGACTATCCACCAGCTGCTGCTGGCGCGCCTGTTTGAAGGGCTTTCCGGCGCAGGCGGCGCGGTGCTTTCCCGCGCTATCGCCAGAGATATGTACAGCGGCCACGACCTGACGCGTTTCTTTGCTTTGCTGATGCTGGTCAACGGCCTGGCGCCCGTCGCCGCGCCAGTGCTGGGCGGCGCGCTGATGACGCTGCTGAGCTGGCGCGGCCTGTTTATGGTGATTGCCGTTATCGCGCTGCTGCTGTTTATCCTGGCACGCGTAAAACTGCGCGAAACCTTAACGCCGGAACGCCGTAGCCAGGGCAGCCTGTTTTCCGCGTGGGCCGCGCTGGGTCAGGTGGTTATCCACCGTCCCTTTATGGGTTTTTGCCTGACCCAGGGCTTTATGATGGCCGGGATGTTTGCCTATATCGGCGCTTCGCCTTTTGTTTTACAGCAGATTTATGGCCTCTCGCCGCAGGCGTTCAGCTTCTGCTTCGCCGCCAACGGTATCGGCCTGATTATCGCTTCGCAAACCAGCGCGCGCCTCAGCCCGCTGTGGGGTGAATATCGCGTGGTGAAAGGCGCGCTGGTGCTGGCCTTCGTCTCCTCCGCCAGCCTGCTGCTCGCCGGTCTGAGCGGCGCGGCGCTGCCTTTCGTGCTGGTCGCCCTGTTCTTCAGCGTGGCGAGCAACGGCGCGGTCGGCGTGGCTGCCGCCTCGCTGGCGATGCAGAGTCAGGGCCATCGCGCCGGCAGCGCTTCCGCCGTGCTGGGCGTGGTGATGTTTACCCTGGGCGGCATCGCCGTGCCGGTGACGGGTATCGGCGGCACCTCGGTGTTGACCATGACCGCCACCATCTTCGGCTGCTATATGCTGGCCATCGCCATGTTCGTTTTGGTGGCGCAAAAACCGAAAAAGCCTGATTAATCAATAAAAGGCGCGTAAATAGCGGGTTCAACCTTGTTGTTTCGCGCCTGGCACGTTAATTTTAAGACAGAGGTTTTCGGCAACTGCCCTGACACTAAATCTGAGGAGAGGTAAATGGCTCTGCAACAGGAAATTATCGAAGCGCTGGGGGTTAAACCCACTATTGATGCACAGCAGGAAATTCGCACCAGCGTCGACTTTCTGAAAGCGTACCTGAAGGCTTACCCGTTTATTAAGTCGCTGGTACTGGGTATCAGCGGCGGTCAGGACTCCACGCTGGCCGGCAAGCTCAGTCAGCTCGCCATCAGCGAGCTGCGTGAAGAGACCGGCAATCAGGACTATCAGTTTATCGCCGTGCGTCTGCCCTATGGCAATCAGACAGATGAACAGGACTGCCAGGACGCGCTGCAGTTTATTCAGGCCGATCGCGTGTTGACGGTTAACATCAAAGAAGCGGTGCTGGCCAGCGAAAAAGCGCTGCGCGATACGGGTATCAACCTCTCTGATTTCGTGCGCGGCAATGAAAAAGCGCGTGAAAGGATGAAGGCGCAGTACAGCATTGCCGGTATGACTTCCGGCGTGGTAGTGGGAACGGATCACGCCGCGGAAGCGGTGACGGGCTTCTTTACCAAATACGGCGACGGCGGCACGGATATCAACCCGCTGTTCCGCCTGAACAAAGGCCAGGGCAAACAGCTGCTGAAAGCGCTGGGCTGCCCGGAGCACCTCTACCTTAAACAGCCGACCGCCGATCTGGAGGACGATCGTCCCGGTTTGCAGGATGAAGTGGCGCTGGGCGTGACCTATGAGATGATCGACCAGTATCTGGAAGGCAAGAAGATTGCCGACGACGCGGCGAAAATTATTGAGGGCTGGTATCTGAAAACCGAGCACAAACGCCGTCCGCCGATTACCGTATTTGATGACTTCTGGAAAAAATAAACCCGCCGGGCGGCTTTCCGGTCGCCCGCTTTTTTACGTTATTTTCCCTCTTTTCGTCGCTTGCCGTCAGCGGCATGTTGATTACCAGCGCGATCCGACTCTTTTTTATCCAGCAAACGCCTGATACACTGTATAAGCAAACAGTAAGCGGAGTGCAATGTGGTCAGACGTCAAGCCAGCCATCGCCTGTCTTTTGAACCGGCGGCAATTTATCAGTATCCCGAACACCTGCGGCCTTCGCTGGAAGGTCTGCCTTCCCTGCCCGGCGTGTATACCTTTCATGGCGACAGCGAATCCCTGCCGCTCTATATCGGTAAAAGCGTCAATTTGCGCAGCCGGGTAATGTCCCATTTTCGTACGCCGGACGAGGCGAAAATGCTGCGCCAGGCGCGTTACGTCAGCTATATCACCACGGCGGGCGAACTGGGCGCGCTGTTACTGGAAGCGCAGATGATCAAGGTGCAGCAGCCTTTGTTCAATAAGCGCCTGCGCAAAAACCGCCAGCTTTGCTCGCTGCTGATAAGCGATCTGAAGCCCAGCGTGGTTTACGCCAAAGAAGTCGATTTTTCCCATACTTCCGATCTGTTTGGCCTTTACTCCAGCCGCCGATCGGCGCTGGAAACGCTACAGAAAATCGCCGACGAACAGCGGCTTTGCCTGGGCCTGCTGGGGCTGGAGAACGTCAGCAAAGGCCGCGCCTGTTTTCGCGCCAGCCTGGGCCGCTGTGCGGGCGCCTGCTGCGGTAAAGAGACGCCGGAAGCCCATCACGAGAGGCTGCTGGCCGCGCTGGAACGCGTGCGCGTGCAGTGCTGGCCCTGGGAGGGCGCTGTCGGCGTGGTGGAGGAAGGCCCGCTGAAAACGCAGATCCACGTGATCAATAACTGGTTTTACCTTGGCTCGGTGGATGATATCAGCGAGGCGGGCAAGCTGACCTCCACGCCACAGGGTTTCGACAGCGACGGCTATAAAATCCTCTGCAAGCCCATCGTCAGCGGCAAGTTCCCGATCGTTCCGCTTGGCTGACGCCACGTCAGCGCCGACAGCCAGATAAACGAAACCGCCGACGCTGCTCCCTGGTTCAGGAAACAACGTCGGCGGTCTCAGGCGTGGCCTGCCGGGCGATCGCACCCGGCGGCTAAGGCTTATTCAGCGGCCGGTGCGGCTGGCGCAGGCTCGCCGTGGTGCGGCTTCTCGGTCAGACGTTTTTCAAAGTTCGCATTGAACTGTTTTTTCTGCTCCGGCGTCAGCACGTTATACATTTTGTTCTGCGTTTCCAGCATGGAAAGCGCACGGGCTTTGCCGTTAGCCGACATTTTCTCCGCCTGCGCTTCCGCTTTGGCCTTGTCGAAGCTGTCAGCCGCGATGATGCTGTGCAGCGTGCGGCGCTCTTCCAGGGAAGGACGCGGCATCTCTTTATGCGCCTCTTTCATGATGCTGCGCATCTGCTCTTTCTGCGCGTCCGTCAGATTCAGGCCTTTGAACATCTCGTGCGGCCCACCGTGGCGAGGCGGCTTGTGCATCATTGGTTTATCTGCGCCAGCCGGTGCCGGCGTGATGTTATCTGCTGCGGCATGAACAATATTCGCCGCGCCCATTGCCAGTGTCATAGCTACAACCAGAGAAGTTAATTTACGCATACTATTTTCCTTTTGCATTTCTGTGACGACAGCGTTGTCGTAATGTCGGGATTCAGTTTATTGCGCTGAACGTCAAGTAGTCAGAACGTGGGTAAAGCCTTGAAAGCATAAAAGATAAAAAAGCGGCAATCATGGAGAGAATGCGAAGATTATGGTGAGAAATTGCAAAAGGATATGTATTTAGCGCGTTTAATGCAGAAATTGTGGAGGAGTGTAATACAGCCGACAGGAACGAGAAAGGAAAAAGTAAGGCGGGACGACCGCCGACGGGCTGGCATGAAGCGTCCCGGTCGGCGTCGTTGCGTTATCAGCTGCTGCCGCTGGTTTCATTATGGGCGTTATCTTCCACCAGCATCAATCCGGCGCGCTGCCCTTTCGCCACGTCGGGATTGGGGAAAAGAACATATTCCCGCGCCTGCTGCACGTAGCAGCGTTTGTCACCATCCTCCGCCAGCAGCGTGCCCTGCGGGAAAGCGGTAAAGTTCAGCGTTTCCGCGCCCATATGCAGCACGAAAGCCTCGGTAAAACGGGTGATCTGCTGCGAAACCCGATAGCGCTGCGGCGGCTCGCCCACGGGCGGTAAAGGTTCACCGGAGAGCAAAGCGGCCAGCGCGTCGCGCGCGGCGCTAAAAAGCGTTAAATCGTTGCGGCCAAAAGGCAGCGCTTTACCTAACTCCAGCGTGCAGCTGGCCGCGTTAAAGTGCTGCGAACTGTAGTGCGTAAAGGTGCCGCCCGGCGAGCGATGGAACACCAGCGCCTCAAGTCCGGCCGCGCTCAGCCAGTGCAGGAAGGCGTCCGGCCAGGGCGTTTCACGCAGCGGCATGACGCCGAAGCGGCTGTGCCAGGAGCCGCGAATGGCGGTATGCAAATCCAGATGCCAGCGGCTCTCCTCGGTGCAGCTCACCTGCCAGAACGTCTCCAGCGCCTGCTCCAGACGCCAGGCGCGCCGCGCTTCGGGATGGTCATCGTACTGCTGCCAGCGGCCACCGAACAGCCGGTTGAGATCGCAATGGCGATAGCGTTTGCCGCTGGCGATCGCTTCCGGGTTGCCCAGAATAACCAGCACGCGCGCCTTGAGCGGCCGCTTGCCCGCCAGCAGCTCGCCGACCAGCTGGTTCAGGATTTCAATGGGCGCGGTTTCATTGCCGTGGATCCCGGCGGAGATCACCAGCGCCTGCGTACAGGGCTGATGCGGATTAAGTTCAAGAATGCCATGGTCCAGCCACTGCCAGCTTAGCTGGTCGTTGCGGCCGGAAACTTGTGCAGGCGGCTCTGTGCTTAACGTCTGCTGAAGAAAGTCCTGCATAGGTTCTCCTTATTATAGTTCTCCCTGCGACTGCCAGCGCGCGCCCGGGGTCAGCCCGACGCGCCCTGTTCCTCCCTGATTAGCGTTGGAAAGAGTAGATACTTCCTAAGTCTAGCATCTTAGTCAGCTCATCCAGCGCTTCGCGGTTTTCCGTGAGCAGCTGCGGGTCAGCCAGATCCGCCTGGCAAAGCCTGTCGCGGTAGTGGCGATCCACCCACGCATTGAGCAAGGTAAACAGCGTATCGGTCAGCATCACCGCCGGATTGACCGCCGCCAGCTCCGCCTCGTTCATCACCACGCGCAGCCGCAGGCAGGCTGGCCCACCGCCGTTGCCCATGCTTTCCCGCAGGTCGAAGACGTGCAGCTCGTCGATCGCGCCGCCTTCCGTGAGTTCGTTCAGCCAGCGCCATACGCCGTCGTGCCGACGCGCCTCTTCCGGCAGCGCCAGCAGCATTTTGCCGTCCGGCTTGCTTAACAGCTGGCTGTTAAACAGATAGGTGGCGACGGCGTCGCTGACGCTGACCCGCGCATCCGGCACCACCACCGGCGTAAAGCCCGGCAGCCTTTCACGCAGCCGATCGAACAGCGCCTGCTGCTCCAGAAAAGCCAGCTCGTGACAGAACAGCACCTGCTGATTGCTGACGGCGATCACATCGTTGTGGAATACGCCCTGGTCAATCACCGCCGGATTCTGCTGCGCAAACAGCGTCCGGTTCGGATCAAGCTGATGCAGCCGCGCCACCGCCTGGCTTGCCTCCAGCGTTTGCCGCGCCGGATAGCGTGCCGGGATTAGGCCGCCGCCGCCCTCTTCGCGTCCATAAACGAACAGCTGTACGCCCGGCTCGCCGTAGCCCGCGCTGAAACGATTATGGTTGGCCGCGCCTTCATCGCCAAACATCGCAACCTGCGGCAAGGCGTCATGGACGCAGAAGTGGCGCACGTCGCGGAACATCGCGCGCAGTATCGCGCCCGTGGTGGGCGCTTCCAGCGAGCGGTGAAATTTGTTGTTCAGGTTCGCCACGGTCAAATGCACGCGGCTGTCGGCGCTGTCGGCGGAAGGCGAGACGGTAGCGGCGTTAGCGACCCACATTGCCGAAGCGGAACTGACCGCCGACAGCAGCATCGGGGCCTGCGCGGCCGCTTTCGCCAGCACCTGCGGCTCGGTGCCGCTGAAGCCCAGCTGGCGCAGTGCCGCGATGTTCGGCCTTTCGTGCGGTGGGATCACGCCCTGCGCAAAGCCCCTGTCGGCCAGCGCCTTCATTTTCAACAGGCCCTGCTTTGCCGCCAGTTTGGGGTCAGAGAGCTGATGCTGATGCCGGGAGGAGGCCTCGTTGCCAAACGACAGCCCGGCATAGTGATGGGTTAAACCGGGCAGGCCGTCAAAATTGACTTCGCGGGCGTTCATGATGCTTCTCCTGTGGGGCTGAAATCCAGGCCGGGCGACAGCGCGGCGGGCAGCGAAAGATCGGCCGAGGCCAGCGAAGCCAGCGGCCACGCACAGTAGTCCGCCGCGTAAAACGCACCGGGACGATGGTTGCCGGACGCGCCGATGCCGCCGAAAGGTGCGGTGCTGGCCGCGCCGGTCAGCGGTTTGTTCCAGTTGACGATCCCGGCTCGCGCCTCGATCAGCAGCCGATCAAACAGCTCGCGATGCGGCGAAATCAACCCGCAGGAAAGACCGTAGCGGGTGGCGTTGGCAATGCGGATCGCCTGGCTGAAGTCGTCATAGCGGATCACCGCCAGCAGCGGCCCGAACACTTCTTCGTCCGGCAGCGTCAGCGTCGTCACGTCGATGATGCCCGGCGTCAGGATAGCGCTCGTTTTCGACGGCCAGCGCATCGGCAGCAGCACTTCGCCGCCCGCCGCCACGCGCGATTGCCATTCCCCGTAAATATGCTCCGCCGCCTGCGGCGAAATCACGCTGCCCATAAAAGGCTGCGGATCGGCGTCCCAGCGTCCCGGCTCGATTTTTGCCGCCACCGCCGCCAGGCGGGCAAGAAACGCATCGCCCTGCGCGCCACGCTTGACCAGCAGCCGACGCGCGCAGGTGCAGCGCTGTCCCGCCGTGATAAAGGCCGACTGAATAGTAAGATGAACAGCGGCGTCGATCGACTGCGGATCCTCGACGATCAGCGCGTTGTTGCCGCCCATCTCCAGCGCCAGCATTTTTTCCGGCTGGCCGGCGAACTGCCTGTGCAGCTGATAGCCGGTCGCCGCGCTGCCGGTAAAAAGCACGCCGTCCAGCGAGGACTGCGTCAGCGTCCTGCCACAGTCGCCGCCGCCCTGCAGCAGATTCAGCACGCCGTCCGGCAGCCCCGCCTGCTGCCAAAGCCTGACCGTCTGCTCGGCGGTCATCGGCGTCAGCTCGCTGGGTTTAAACACCAGCGTATTTCCGGCCAGCAGCGCGGGCACGATATGCCCGTTCGGCAGATGGCCGGGGAAGTTATACGGGCCTAAAACCGCCAGCACGCCGTGCGGCCGGTGCCGCAGCTCGCTGTCGCCCTGCTGCGCTTCTCCGGTGCGGGCGTGATAAGCGCTGACGGAGATGGCGATTTTATTGATCATCGCCTGCACTTCTGTGGCGGCTTCCCAGCGCGGCTTGCCGGTTTCCCGGGCGATAGTGGCGGCCAGCTCTGCCTGATGTTGCAAAAGCAGCGTGGCAAAGCGTTCCGCCAGCGCGACGCGTTCCGCAAAGGGACGTTTCGCCCAGCCGGGAAAGGCGGCGCGGGCCGCCTCGACCGCCGTCGTTATTTGTGCCTGACTGGCGGCCCGGCCCTGCCACAGCGGCCGCGCGTCGATCGGATCCTGCTTGCTGAGCGCTTCGCCGTCGCCGGTCAACCACGCTCCGTTAATAAAATGGGTCATGCTTTTTTCTCCTCGCAGCCCAGAGTGACCACGCGCAGGCTGTCGCCCTGCCCGCAACGTAAAACAGCCGCCTGTTCCGGCGTCAGCGCCAGCGTGTCCGCATGCGGGTCGGCGTTGAGCAACACGACGCGAAAATCTTCGTAGCGCTCGTTGCCCACCAGGCAAAGCGGCAGCCTGTCGCTCCCTGCCGGCCCGATCGCCGCGCGCAGCTGCCGACTTTTGCGGATCGCCCGCACGCGATCGATATCGCATTCCAGCGTTGGGCCGCCGTCAAAAATATCCACATAGTTTTGATAGCGAAACCCTTCCGCCTCCAGCACCGCGCGAGCCGGTGCGGTTTGCGGATGGGTCTGCCCGATGGTGGCCTGCGCTTCGGCAGAGAGATAGTCGATATAAAGCGGATGCTTGGGCATCAGCTCGGCAATAAAGGTTTTTTTGCCGGTGCCGCTCAGGTAGTCGGCGGTGGTAAAAGAGATGGAAAAAAAGCGGCTGCCTACGCTCTCCCAGAAAGGCGAATGCCCGTTTTCATCGCTGACGCCGCGCATCTCCGCCACAACTTTTTGCATAAAGCGGTGGCGGAAGGCGGCCATAAACAGAAAGCGGGATTTCGAGAGCAGATAGCCGTTTTTACCGCTGCGGTAATCGGGATCGAGAAACAGCGTGCAGAGTTCGCTGCTGCCGGTGTGATCGTTACTGAGCGACAGCGTCGGCAGCACTTTGTAGACGTTCAGCTCGCGCGAGGCGTGCACCTGCGTGCCGACGCGAAAGTTATACCAGGGATCCTGCATACCAACCGCCACCTCGATGGCGCAAATCCCGATTACGCGGCGCGTCGCCAGCTCTTCCAGCACAAAGACATAGCCCTGATCGGCCTGCGGCAGCTGGCCGCGCCAGGTTTGTATTGAGCGCTCAATCCTTGCGCTCAGCGTGGCGCTGTCGGCAGGCAGCGACGTCAGCCCGCCGCCGGTTTTACCGGCCAGCGTCATTAACTGCGCCAGGTCGTCGTGCTCTACGGGACGGATGACCATCATAATAACGCTCCTCGCGCGCGGCAGGTAAATTAAAGGTTTCAATAATGTTAATTTGGTGTACCACACTGTATGTTGCAGACTTTATGCCAGCCAGTACAAAAATGAATAAAAAAAGTGATAAAAAGAAAAATCAAAGAGATAGGATATGCCGCTATTCACTTTAATTGCATATAAAGTGAATAATGCTCAGACGGTGCGGGCTGGCGAGACGGTAAAACAGCACGGTTATGCAACTGAACCAGTAAATAATGTTTTTGTGATCGCGAACGTCAATTATCAATCGCCCGGCACAAAGCGCGCACCTTGGGCGTGCAGTACGCACCAGAAAACAGCGCGGCTGAATGCCTGCGTCAGGTAACAGAAAATAGCGCGGCTGGACGCCTGCGTCAGGTAACAGAAAATAGCGTGGGCCTGGTGCCTGTAGCAAACATGCAGCACGCATCAGAAAACAGCGTGGGTCAGGTGCCTATGTCAGGCGATAGTACCGATCGGGAACCGGCGCTTCGGGGAGTTCGCGCTGGTTGTTCATCTCCAGCAGATTGATTTCTATATTGGTGCACATCGCATCCATCGGCAGATGGTTGTTGGCGTAGCCGAAAGGCATTTCCAGCTCCTCCGCCAGCGTATCCAGCGAAAGAAAGCTATAGGCGATAAAAACCGACACCAGCGGCGTCATATAGTGCAGATCCGGCACCAGCGCGAAAGGCAGCAGCGTACAGAACAGGTAAACGGTGCGGTGCAGCAGCAGGCCATAGGCGAACGGCACCGGCACGCTGGCCAGCCGCTCGCAGCCGCCCAGCACCAGCGAAAGCTGATGGATGCTGTTATCCAGCTGCGCGTAAACGATATCCGAGATCGCTCCGCTGCGGCGCTGGTCGGCCAGCCACTGGGATATTTTCAGTTCAATCGCATTGGTACGCGCGCGCCGCCGCAGGATGTCTTCGGCTTCGTCGCCCAGAAAACGGTTGAGATCCTCCCGCGCATCGGTGCGCCTGAGCTGGTGCTTGAGGCTATAGCAAAAGGCCATCAGCAAAGCGGCGATACGCGGCGCATCGGCCGGCGAGATCGCCAGCACCTGGCGCTGAATATCGCGGCAGGTAATCAGCAGGCTGCCCCAGAGCTGCCGCGCCTCGGAAAAGCGCGCATAGCAGACGCTGTTGCGAAAACCCAGAAAGATAGCGATGGAGACGCCGAGCAGGCTGAAAGGCGCCAGCGTCAGCTTTACGCCCAGGGTTTCGTACCAGTCCAGGCAGAAAATGGCGATAATCGACATCAGCAGATTCAGGCCAAGCCGGAACAGGATGCCGGGCAGCACGGAGCCGTGCCAGGAAAAAAGGCGAACAAACCAGTGGCGATGAGGACGGACGATCATAATAAGCAGCCGTAATTTTTTTAGAAAGAGTGGCAAATTCCGGCCGCTCTGCCCAGCTATTTCTGTGATAACTGTCACATCAGGTGCTGGTCAGGGCGCCATCAAATTGAACGAGTCCGCGCCGGAAGACTGTAAGGTTACCGGCGGCGTCAGCTTCAGGGTGATCCAGTTCGAGGTCACCCGCTGCTGCCTGCTGTCCTCGACGGTCACCGACAGATGGTATTCGTTGGTCGCTTCCGGCGAGCTGTCCCAGGCCGGAACAATGATGCTCCAGCCGTCCGGGCTGACGTTGTTGGCAGGCGGCGTCAGGCTCAGCGCCTGGGTGTCGCCCTGCCAGCTAATCGCCTTCAGCGGATTCGCCTGGCGAATCTGTAGCTTCAGGGGCAGCGTTTCGCCCGGCTGCACCTGCCACGGCGGCGTTGCCAGAAACACCGACAGCGTTTTCCGCTGGCGGAACTCCATCACCGGCAGATTACTGCGCGTTACCGCGTCGTAGCGGCTGCCGCTGAGCGAACGCGCGGCGGCCACGTTATCCGCCGACAGCTGCTTGCTCAGCGCCACACCGATCTGATAGTTCATTTTTAGCCCGAGCTGATCCTGCGTTTCGCCGCTGTCCGCCGTCTTATGCGAGGCGGTCAGCGTAAACAGCGGCACCGGCGTATAGCTAACGCCCACTTTAATTGCGGCAGGGTTGCTGCTCTGCGTGCCGCTGTTGAACAGATCGACATTGTCGCCCAGATAGCGTTCGTAGCTGAGCGAGACGCCGAGCTGCTGATAGAAAGGCAAATAGCCCTGCGTGGTGATGTCGTAGCCGCGCGCCATCCGCATCTCCTGCGTTGTCGAACGCTGCCGCCAGCCGGAAAGCGGCTGATAGTAGTTGGCGGAAAAGCGCAGATAGTGGCTCCAGGCCTCTGCGCCCAGCGATCCGCGCCGCTGGTTTTCGGTAAACAGCTCGTCGACAAAGGCGTTATAGCCCAGCCGCCAGCTACCGGTCAGCCAGCGCTGGCCAAGCCCCGCGTTGCCGACCAGCCCGTCATCCGTCTGCTCAACGCCCAGCTGGCTGAACGTCAGATACTGATAGTTATCCTGCCACGGCGTAAGCAGCTGCGCGGACGAGCCGTCGAAATTGCCGTTGCTGTCCACCAGCAGCGATAAGTTGGCCTGACCGTAGGGAGAAAGAAGCTGTTGCCCTTCGTTTTCAACGCGCTTTGCCGCCTCGTCGCGGAAATGATTAAAGGCCCAGGCGCCCGCCTCGCTGCTCAGCGATTTATCTTCATCGCTGTTCATACTGGCTTCGCCGATGCTTTTCATCGCCTGCGCGATACGCTTTTCCAGCGCCTGATCCGAACCGCTGCTGCTGCTACCGAGATCGGGCAGCTCACGGGCGAAGCGGGCAGGATCGGCAAAAGGCGCGTCGGCGACGCGGGTCTCCGTCATCAGCGCCTGAGCAAGCGGCGACAGGGCCAGCAGCCCGGCTGAAACCAGCGCTCTGGCGGGAATGGGAAAGGCAGTTATTTTTTTCATCACGTTATCAGCGGTCGTTAAGCCTTTTTCTGAATAAGAAACCTGGATGTAGATCACAAAAAACTAGCTTAACACTTTTATTTTGTCAGCGGCACCCGCCGTGCCTGCTGGCAGAGCGGCGAATTATCAACCAGACTTTGCGCTAACCTCTTAACCCGGAAACCTCTGATGAAAAAAAGTCTGCTCGCAGCGCTGCTGCTGACGGCCGCGTCCGCGTCTGCCGCCCCGGTTTTTACGCTCAGCTCCCCCGACTTTAACGATAACGCGCTGATGGCGAAAAAATTCGCCGGCGCCGCCAAAGGCAACGCCAGCTGTACGGGAGAAAACATTTCGCCGGCGCTGAGCTGGAATAACCCGCCTGAAGGCACCAAAAGCTTTGCGCTGGTGGTGACCGATCCTGTAGGCGCTAAGGGGCTGGGCGTCGATCATCTGGTGGCCTACAACATTCCTTTTCAGCGCACCAGCTTTGCCCAGGGCGAGCTGACCAGCGGCAAAGGCTATACGGGCGGGAAAAATTCGCCGGGCACTCTGCGCTATCACGGCCCGTGCCCGCCGGTCGGCAGCGGCGAGCATCATTATAACTTCACGCTGATCGCCACCGATTTACCGGCAAATGGACTGGAGCAGGGCTTAACGCGCGAGGCGCTGTTTGGCCGACTGAAGGGCCATACGCTGGGCGCCGCTGGCCTGATTGGACGTTTCGGCAACGGTTAACCGGGAGCGTTGAGCGCATACGCTCCGGTATGCTTTATCCCGTAAGGATTGCCATTACGAGCCAGGCACCCCGGCGCGGTTAGTATGATGCGCCAGGCGTGCCGGCATGGTCAGCCACCGTTGTGCCATGGCGACCCAAAGTGACAGCGTCACTTATAGCCTGCGGATCGGCAGCCTTTAATGCAGTAACCAGGCAGGAAGGATTTAGCCTGATGAGAGAGGAATAAAGGCGCCGCTAACGCGCATTCGATTCACCTGTTTGAAAAAGAGGAACAGGCAATATCCGGGCACTTTATTCCGCTAAACGGGCCAATATCGCCGGGCGGCTGTCAATAACATGTTACGCCCCCGTTCGCAATTGTTCCCATTCTCAAAAGCGTCATGTAGACTAAATACAAATTTATCTTTCTGTAAAACAGAATGATTTTCACGTGGCGGCCCTGCCGTCCGTGAAGAGTGGATTGTAGCCGTAACCACTGACGATATTCACGAGGATCAATGTGAAAATAAGCATCGCGTTAACTCTGCTGGCAGCGCTCGCCCTGTCGGCCTGTAAGGCTCCTGCTCCTGCCGTCACGGACGATACGCTGGTCACTTCCAGCGTCGACGGCGTGACCCTGACGCATCGTCATGCGATCCAGGCTCCTCAATCCTTTACGCCAGTCAATGAAACCTATCGGGCGCTGTACAACGCTTCCGTTATGAACCGTCCTGATTTCGGCGGCAGCCTGGTTCGCTACCTGGAAAACGGCAAGCCTTTTACCGTGCTGGGCGAGGTGGAAAACCACTGGCTGGCTATCGCCGAACCGGATCAGCAGGAGCTGATCGGCTACGTGCCTTTCAAAGCCGGCGTGAAAAGCGAACTTTATGACGCCACGCTGCGTAGCGATCGGCCACGCCCGCGCAAAACCAAAAAGGTGTGCGTTGACGTCGGCGGACAAAGCAAAGCCTGTCGCAATAACGACACGGCCACCTGGATCCTGGAATAGGCGCGGTCCGCAGGGATCGCCCACTCAGAGAAAGCAAAAGGCGCCTTGCCCGCCACCTGGATGAGAAAGTAAAGCCTGATGACCCCGGAACACCATGCTGACGCGCCTGCCACCGTCAGCCAGGAAAACCCGCTACTCGCCGCCGCCGCGCCTTTGCTGAACGCAATTGTGCAGATCCGCCTGGCGGCAACTCATGACGATCCCGCTGGCCTGCGCCAACAGCTGGTGGATGAGATCCGCCAGTTTGAGACGCGCTGTAAACAGGCTGGCCTGCCGTTCGATATGATTATCGGCGCCCGTTACTGCCTGTGCAGCGCGCTGGACGAGGCCGCGGCCCAGACGCCCTGGGGCACGCGCGGCGTCTGGTCGGGCAACGGCCTGCTGGTGACGTTTCATAATGAAAGCTGGGGCGGCGAAAAAGTGTTTCAGCTGCTGTCCCGCATCTCGCAGACGCCGGCGCAGCACCTGTGGCTGCTTGAAACCATCCACTATTGCCTGCTGCTGGGCTATGAAGGCCGCTACCGCGCGGTAGAGCAAGGCCGGTTGCAGCGCGACGCTATCCGCACCCGTCTGGCCCAGCTGATTACCGACACGCGCGGCGCGCTGCCGCCGCCGATGCAGCCGCAGCCGCAGCAACCCGTCGGGCAAAATACGCTGTGGCGTCCGCCGGTTCCGCTTTGGGCCAGCGTGGCGCTGGCCGCTTTTCTCGCCGGTCTGATCTACTCGGGGCTTAACTGGCGGCTGGGCAATGCCGCTGAACCGCTGCTGCGTGCCATTTGGGAAACGCCGCTGCCCAGTAACGAAATTGCCCGTAGCAGTTCGGCTCAGGCGCTGCTGGATCTGCGGCAACGGCTGGACGACCTGATTGCGGCACGGCAGCTCGACGTGGCCGACGGCACTAACGGCAGCAAGGTCATTATCGCCTCTGATAAGCTTTTCCGCCCAGCGGGCAGCGATCTGCTGCCTGAAGGCCGCGCGCTGATCACTCGCGTTTCGGCCGCCATGGACAATATCAAAGGCACCGTGCTGGTCAGCGTCTATACCGATAATCAGCCCGTGCGCTCTGCCCATTTCGCCTCTAACTATGAATATTCGCTTGCGCAGGCCCATACCGTCAGCGCGCTGATGCGTCAGCAGATGCTGGAGCCGAATCATCTTATCCGCAGCGAAGGCCGTGGCGACAGCAATCCGCTGCTGCCCAACGACAGCAGCGAAAACCGGGCGCGCAATCGTCGGGTAGAAATCGTGCTGTTACCGGCACCTGAAGTCCAATCCAGTCAGGCGGAGAAATACTGATGCCTTCCCTTCTCTTTTCTCTTTTTTCCAGCCGCTTGCTGTGGGGCTTTTTCGGCATTACGGCGCTTTGCGCGCTGATCTGGATGACCGGGCCGCTGCTGTCGCTGAACGATATTCACTGGCTGGAAAGCAGCATTAACCGCCAGATAGCCATTGGCCTGTGCTATTTTTTGTGGATCCTTTTCCAGCTGATCCCCCAGCTTTATCGCGCCTGGTTTAACAGCAAGCTGCTGAACAATCTGCAAAAATATAACCTTGACCACGCCGAGCAGGCGGCGGCGGAAGAGCTGCTCAGCGCGCTGTTCAGCGAGGCGGCGACTCTGCTGAAGAAAAAGCATTTTCCCGGCCGCAATCGTCATCGCGGCTGGCTGCAACGGTTTAGCGCGCAGTATCTCTATCAGCTGCCCTGGTACATCATCGTCGGCGCGCCGGGCGCGGGTAAGACCACGGCGCTGCTGAATTCCGGACTGGAGTTCCCGCTGGGCGACACGCTGGGCAGAAGCGCGCTGCGCGGCGTAGGCGGCACCCGCCACTGCGACTGGTGGTTTACCGAAGAAGCCGTGCTGCTGGATACCGCCGGACGCTATACGCTACAGGAGAGTCAGCGCGCCAGAGACGCCAGCGAATGGCAAACCTTTATCTCGCTGCTGAAGCGCTACCGCGCCCGCCAGCCTATTAACGGCGTGATCATGACCATCAGCGTGGCCGATCTGCTTAGCGATTCGGCCGACGCGCGCTACGTGCAGGCAACCGCGCTGCGCAGCCGCATGAAAGAGCTACACCAGCAGACCGGCATTCACTTTCCGGTGTATGTCATGGTGACCAAAACCGATCTGCTGAAAGGATTTATGAGCTACAACGGCTCTCTGGATAAAAGCCAGCGCGACGGGATCTGGGGCTTTACCTTCCCATGGGAGCCCGATCGCCTCAGCGAACCGACCATTGGCGCCCAGTTTGACCGGCAGTTCCGCGAGCTGACGGCACGCCTTCAGGCCGATTTGGCCGGAAAGATGGCAAAAGAGAGCGATTTGACCCAGCGCGCGGACTGCTTTTTGTTTCCGCAGGAGTTTGCCTCGCTGCGGCCCCTGCTGGCGGAGTATCTGGAGATCGTCTTTGCGCCGGAAAAAGACGGCCTGCCCTGGGCGCCGCGCGGCCTGTTTTTCACCAGCGGCACGCAGGAGGGTCTGCCTTTCGACCGCATTATGGGCGAGCTGACGCGCAAGCTACAGCTGCCGCAGGCCACCAGCCACTCTATCGCCAGTTGGGATACGGTGCACCGCAACGCGCCGATCCCGGCTAATAAAGGGCAAAGCTATTTTATCCATTCCCTGCTCAGGGATCTGATTTTCCAGGAGAGCGGCCTTGCCGGCAGCGATCGCACCTGGGAACACCGTAATCGGCTGCTGCACTGGGCCAGCTACGCCTCGCTGGCGCTGGCGCTGCTGATCGCTACGCTGTTCTGGACCACCAGTTATTATAAAAATCAGCGCTATCTGCAGCAGGTGGAGGCCCGCCTTGAGCCGGTTGATAAGCAGGCGCAGCGGCTGGTGAACAATAACACCGGCGATATCCTGGATCTGCTACCCTTCTTAAATAGCCTGGTTGCCCTGCCGCAAAGCGACAGCTTCTCGCTGGACGATCCGCCGTTGAGTATGCGGGCGGGGCTTTACCGTGGTGACCAGATCGGCACGGCCGCGCTGGGCTTTTATCAAAATGCGCTAAAGACGCTGTTGCTGCCGCGAGTGGCGCAGAATATTACCGAGGCGCTGCGTAATGATAAGGGCGACGACAGCGATTTCAGCCGCAACGCCCTGCGCGCTTACCAGATGCTTTATCAGCCGCGCAGCTACGATGGCGAGTTCTTACGCGGCTGGGTGATGCAGAATTTGCAGCGAACGCTACCCGCCAGCGTAACGACCCGGCAGCTTCAGCAGCTGGACTGGCATTTAAGCCAGCTGTTGGATCGCCAGATCCAGACCTCGCCGTTTGTCAGAGACAACGCGCTGATTATGCGCAAGCTGGCCGTGAGTATTGACAGCGCGGGCAAGCAGGACGCCGGCACCGCGGCAACCTCTGGTTCGTCGGTTCAGGCCACGAACCCTTAGCGGGAAAGGGGATAACCATGACGGAAAAAAGCGAGCTGGGTTGGTACGGCAAGCTGCCGGGCACCGGCGATTTTTTACAGCGTCGTCTGCCTGAACCCATCGTGGCCAGCTGGTCAAACTGGTTCCAGCTCGGCTTATCGCACTGGTATCAGCATGGCGAAGCCGTAGGCGAACTCTTTAGCCGCGCGCCCGTCTGGAATTTCGCCCTGCCCGCCACGCTTGGCGTACAACGGGTACAGATTGGCTGCCTGTTACCTTCGCGCGATCGCGTTGGCCGCAGCTGGCCCCTGCTGGCGCTACAGAGCGTGCCGGTCAGCCACTGGCATCCGGCGCAGCTTGCCGTTTCCGGCGACTGGTTTCGGGCGCTGGGCGAAGCGCTTCATCACGCGGTTTCGCAAACCTGTACGCCGGCCCAGCTTGAGCAGGCGCTGTTGAGCCTGCCGCCGCTGTCGCTGCCCGATACCAGCCGCTCCGATATTATGGACGTGATCGGCTATCAGGATCTGCCCTGCACGCTGGCCTGGCATGAGGTAGCCAACCGTTTTGACCCTATGCGCTATACCAGTTACTGGTGGACTAACCAAAGCGACGGCTATCCGTTAGCCAGCCATAAACACAGCGGTAATCTTACCGCCCGGCTCTTTACACAACTTTTTGACCCGGCCGCCGTAGCGCAGCCGGGTCGTCATGGACTCTATCCACCGATGTTTGAATAGGGTGACCGAATGACCCAGGTTTCAGGAAAAGCGCATGCGATTTACCCTTGTTGAGAGCAAAACCGAGGCGCCCGTTAACGTTTGTGATTTTGCTCCGCCCGGCGGCACAATAGGCCGAAGCGTAGATAACGATTTGGTTTTGCCAGACAGCGAACGCGCGATTTCACGTCTTCAGGCCGTGGTGCACGTTGCCGGGAACGGCGAGTGCAGGCTGACCAATCATGGCAGCGTGATTGCGATTTTACATAACCATGTCCCGCTGGCGCGCGGTAAGCAGATCCTGCTGCAGCACGGCGATCTGCTGGGGATCGGTGGCTATCAGATTGCGGTGAGCGATCCTACCCGCATTGAAGAAAAGCCCTTCAGCGACGTTGACCCGCTGACGCTGTTTACCGAGGATCGGGCGCTGCCGGAAGATCCCCTGGGGATCCTGAACGAACAGGTGCCGATTGTCGTCCCGGTGGAGCGCGAGCCTTCGCCCGTGCGGCAGCAGCACCGTCCCGGCGATGCCCGTTTGGGTATCGATCCTGTCGCTCACGAGCCTGCCCAGGCCGAACGCGCCGCCGGCGCAAGCAACGAGCAGCGTCTGCTGGCCGCGCTGATGGAAGGGATGGGGCTGGAAAGCGGGCCGGGAAAACCGCCTTTTACCGAAGAACAGATGCGTACTACGGGCAGAATGCTGAGCCTGTTTTCGCAAGGCACCGTCGCCCTGCTCTCTTCCCGCTCGATCCTTAAGCGCGGCGTGAAGGCGGAAATGACCATGATCCTGAACGAGGCCAATAACCCGTTCAAGATCCTGCCGTCGGGCAAAACGGTGCTGATGCAGATCTATCAGAGCCAGATGCCGGGTTTTATGCCACCTGAGCAGGCGGTACGCGATGCGCTGGTCGATTTGCAGGCGCACCAGCTGGGCATGATTGCCGGGATCCGGGCGATTATCGCCGCCATGCTGCAATCGTTTAATCCGCAGCGGCTGGAGGATCATGCCCGCCGCGACGGCAATCTGCCGCGCATTGGCCTCAGCGCCATAAAAAAAGCCGCCCTGTGGGACTATTTTTTGCGTCACTATCAAAATACCTCTGGCGAAATTGAGGATGATTTTCATACCCTTTTTGGCGACGCTTTCCTACAGGCCTATGATATGGAAGTGAATCAGTACAAAGATTCGCAAATCAGACCGGAACAAGAATGAAAATAAATCATGCCTCCACGTCGCAAACGGGCGCGCGTGAGAGTAATCAGGATGAAACCGGCGCGCGCGTAGGCGAGCACTCAGCGTGTTTTCTGGTCTGCGACGGCGTTGCCGGCACGGCTGGCGGCGAACAGGCTGCCCGCATCGCCCGCGACGTATTGCTGACGCACGCTGACGATCGTCCTTTTACCGCCTGCGACAGCAAAGCATGGGTGGAGGATGCGGAAGAAGCGATCCGCCTGGCGCAGAGGAAAAATCTGAATTTTGAGCGGATGAGCACCACGCTGGCGGCCCTGTTTATCGACCGCGATCGGCAGCTGGCCTGGTGGGCGCACGCGGGCGACAGCCGGGTTTACCACTTTCGCCGCGGGTTTATCCATTCTGTGACGCGCGACCATAGCCTGGCCCAGCAGCTAAAGGATGCTGGTGTAGATAATACCGGCATTAACAGTAACTTACTTTATAATGCTCTTGGCGCAGAAGGGACACAGCCCGTCAGCTACAGTGAAGTGATGCCGCTGGAGGATGGCGACGTCTTTCTGGTCTGCACCGACGGCTTCTGGTGCAATTTGCAGCCCGGCGAGATGGAGCAGGCTTTGCGCATGGTCAGCTCGCCCCATGAATGGCTGGCGCTGATGCATAAAGCGATCAATCGCAGCGAGAAAAAAGATAATTTAAGCGCGGTAGCTGTCTGGGTTGGCTCGCCGCAGGATACCACCCTGTTACAATCGATGGCGGATTCCGCTCGCTTTCTTCCGTCGCGTGATTAACCAAGGAACGCTATGAAATTCTGGTTGCCGGCTGTCACACTGTTGTTTGCAACTACCGCTCAGGCGGAAGACTACCGCGTGGTCTATTCTCCCAGCCTGGCGCTGGAAGTCTTTATCGATAACGTGGAAAGTAATGCGCCGAAGGACTGGTGTCAGGAGAATATCCCTCTGCGCATCGTCTCGGGCAAAAGCAAAGAGTCGAACGTGCTCAACACTTTTTTGCCGCGCGTAGGCAAGCTGCTGAATAACCAATGCGGCAAGCTGAGCGAGCTGCCGTGGCAGATGACCAACGAGGCGGGCTCGGTGCTCGCTTCCGGCACCGCCGCAAAAGTGCAAAACTGGCGGCCGATCGTTATTGCCGACGGCACCGCTGCGGCCACCGCCAGCAACGCGGAACCGCTGGATTTGTCGCAGCCTGCCAACAGCGCGCCGCTGCAGCATTTCGATCTGCCGGGCGGCTGCCACTTCCGCACCTGGTGGGACGAACGAGGCCAGTCGCTGTTTATTCCGGATGCCCGCCATCTTAGCTGCTCCACGGAAGGCTGGCTGGAAGGCAAAAGCGAACTGACGCTGGCCAGCAACGGCAAGACCCAGGCGATCCCCGTACAGTTTTATCAGGGCTTCCCTTTACGTAACCTGCACCCGTCGCCGGGCGAGCTGACTATCGTCGCCGCGAATAACCAGCGCCTGGTCGTGGCCAAAAAGAGCGCGCCGGACAGCTGGCTGCTGCTGACGTTTAATCCGCAGCTGCACGTCTGGTCTTTTGAAGGCGCGCTGCTGGTGAAAATGAGCAAAAGCCAGGCGAACGATGCCGCGCTGCTGAAAAATCGCGTTGAGGCGCTGCGCAAAACGTGGGGCGCGTTGACCAATCCGCAAGTGAAAATAAATGTGCTGCTGGTGAACGACCTGCATGCAGATCTGGCCGATCCGGCTATTGGCGCCTGGCGCACCGTTAACTGACTGCATTTTCCCGTAGGGTGAAAAGTCGCTAACGCTTAGAGAGTGTTTACTATGTCGGCAAACGATAAGAAAAACGTGCCCAATGCCCTTCCGGCCGGGCACCGTTTTAACGAATTTGAAATCAAAGAGGTTATCGGCGGCGGCGGCTTCGGCATTGTTTATCGCGCCTGGGATCATCTGCTGGAACGCACCATCGCTATTAAAGAGTATCTGCCGGTATCGCTGGTTTCGCGCGATGAGAACCTGACTATCGCGCTGCGCGGCGAACGCTATCAGAAACTGTTTACCGCCGGGCTGAACAGCTTTATCCAGGAAGCCCGCCTGCTGGCCCGGTTTAACCATCCCGGCCTGCTGCACGTGCTGCGCTTCTGGGAAGAAAACGGCACCGCCTATATGGGCACGCTGTACTACAGCGGCATGACGCTAAAGGAGTGGCAGCTGGGCAGCCCTGAAACGCTGACCGATGCCTGGATCCGCCAGCTGCTGCCGCCGCTGTTCGGCGCTATCGACACCATCCATCAGGCGGGCTATCTGCATCGCGATATCTCGCTGGACAATATTCAGATCCAGGATAACCAGCTGCCTGTGCTGCTGGACTTCGGCTCCGCCCGCAAGACCATCGGCAACCTTTCCGACCAGACGGAAATCATGCTTAAGCCAGGCTATGCGCCTATCGAGCAGTACAGCGAAGAGAGCGACAGCGATCAGGGGCCGTGGACGGATATTTATGCGCTGGGCGCGGTGCTGCATACGCTGGTGACCGGCAGTCCGCCGCCGGTCAGCGTGGTTCGCTGTATCGAGGATCGCTACCAGCCGCTGACCCAGCTGCGCCCTGAAGGATTTTCGCTGCCTTTGCTGAATGCGATTGACCGCGCGCTGGCGATGAAACCGCAGGATCGTCCGCAGACTGTCGATGAGTTTGCCGCGCTGATTGCGCTGCCGGTAAGTACGGTAGAAGAGCTGGTGACCAGCGTGACCAGGGTGCCTGAAGAGATCGTGACGCCAATCGTGACGCCGGAAGTGCAGCCGGAACCGCCAGCTATTACCGTGGCGCCCGCCTCGGCCAGTGCGGAGTATGCCTCGCTACGCCACCACAAACTGGCGAAACCGCTGATGATTGCCGCTGGCGTCGCGCTACTGGCGCTGATCGGGCTGGTAGTCGCGCTTAACCATGGCGATGACGCTTCCGCGCCGGAACAGTCTGCTGCGGCCGATAATGCCGGAGGCGCGACGCCATCGACCGCCGTCACGCCTGCGGACAAGCCGACCATCGCCACGGTCTATCTCAAGCTGACCAGCGGCGAAACGGTAATGCTGAATGGCAAATCTGTCGAGGCGAAGCCGAATACCAGCGGTTACGCCGCGCTTAATCTGTCTGCGGGACATTATACTATTGAGGTCCACGCTGCCGATTCTGCCGTGCATACTCAGCAGCTGGATATTGATAAACCGGGCACCTGGCTGATCAATCCCGGCTCCTGAGGACGCGGCTCAGCCGGCCAGGTCGTTGTGGTAGACCTGAAGATCGCGGACGCGCTGAACCAGATCGGTCAGGCAGTCATCATAAAGCCCGCGCCTTTTCAGCTCCTGCTCCAGCGAGAAAAGATATTGCGCGTTGGTGCCCAGCGGCCCGCTGGCCTGAGCAATCAGCGGCGCGATAGTCTGCGGGCAGGAGTCGGCCTCATACAACGCGTGACGCGGATCCATAACAAAGGCCAGTGCCGTCACGCTGCGACCGTCGGCCAGCTTCAGCTCGCACCAGGTCGGCAGGTAGCAGCCGGTAACCATCTCGCGTTTCCACAGCAGCTCCAGCTCCTCGGCCAGCTTCGCTTCCGGCAGGCGGAAGGCCAGCCCGGTGGTGCTGCCGCCCTCTTTCAATGCCAGCATCCGCCCCGGCTGCTGGGCGGTGCCGCGTCCGGCGGTAAGCCGCAGGCAAAACGCGCGATGCCAGCCGTTTAGCGTGCCTTCCGCTACCTCATCGGACTCGAATACCGGGTTCCACATCAACGAACCGTAGCCAAAAATCCACACCGGACTGTGATCGGGACGGCAGGCCAGGGTAGCCGCCAGCGAGGCCGCTCGCTGCTCGCAGCTCCACAGCAGCGATTCCTCAATGGCGCCAAAGGCCGTTTTACAATCTGCTTTGGCCAGGAAGTCTCTTGTTAACATTCGCCCTCTCCGCTACTGCCCGTTCCCTGCTGCATTTGTTGTGACATAAATGTGTCGTTACGCTTACCTGACCTTAAGTCATTTCAGGCGTGCCGATCAAGTTTGAAGCGCGTCACAAAAGAATAAATTTACCTTAGGTTTATCATCGGCGGCATAACGGGGAACTTCAGGGTGACGGCGGAGAAAAATCAGGGGTGACGGCGAGGACAGACGAGGCTGCCCGCGACGAGCAGCCCCACGGCATTCAATGCTTCTTATGCCACTTATCATCGTCGCCCTTTTCATACTGGTTTTTAACGGCTGCCCACGCCACCTTGTGCGCCACTTCTTCGCGCGACTCATCGCCCCGACGATCTTTCTTCTCTTTGTATTCATCCCAGGCGCTGTTAAACGCCTCCTGATAAATGTCCTGCGCGTGAGCGGGCAGCACGTTTTTGACACTGTCAGGCAGGGATTCTCTTGAACGGTATGGCATTATCGATCTCCTTGTTATCAGACGTTTTAAGCCTGGAACAAAATCGCCGCGGATGCCACTTATCTCTTTTCAGTGAGGTCATATAATAACTATTACGTAACAGTCGTTTATCTCGGTAAAATTGATGAATCTCCGCTTTAATCGTCATGATAAAAAGCAGAGAGTGATAAAAAACACTTTGTGAATCAAGATAATTACAGGGAGATGCACATTTAGGCCCAGCCCGGATAATTATCAGGTTATTCAGGTAAAATCATGTAAAGTTTACCGTCAGTTAACCTTACTGCCGTTACACTGCGGGCGGTTGTTATATAATCAATGCACACAGCAATGGTTGCGTCTGTTTCGCAGTTGGACGGTCAGAAAAGGAAATATTGCCTATGAGCGCGCAAGAAAGCGTCAGAACACGTCATAAAGAATCATCCCTGGTCCTGCCGCTCGCGGCCCTGGTTATCCTGTGGTTTTGGGGCGCCTCAGAATCTTTACCGGCCATCATCGGCATTAATTTGCTGGCGCTGGTGGCTATCCTTAGCAGCGCGTTCAGCGTGGTGCGACACGCGGACGTGCTTGCGCACCGCCTCGGCGAGCCTTACGGTTCGCTGATCCTCAGCCTCTCCGTAGTGATCCTGGAAGTCAGTCTGATTTCCGCGCTGATGGCGACGGGCGATGCGGCGCCGATGCTGATGCGCGATACGCTTTACTCTATCGTGATGATCGTAACCGGCGGGCTGGTGGGCTTCGCGCTGCTGCTGGGCGGGCGCAAGTTTGCCACCCAGTACGTTAATCTGGCGGGCGTAAAGCAGTATCTGATCGCTATTTTCCCGCTGGCCGTGCTGGTGCTGGTTTTCCCCAACGCGCTGCCGGAAGGCAATTTCAACGCTGGCCAGGCGCTGCTGATTTCCGCCATTTCTGCCGCGATGTACGGCGTGTTTCTGCTGATCCAGACCAAAACGCACCAAAGCCTGTTCGTTTATGAGCATGAGGACGAGGGCGACGACCCGCATCACGGCAAGCCGTCCGCCCACTCCAGCGTCTGGCATACCTGCTGGCTGCTGGTGCACCTGGTAGCCGTGATTGCCGTCACCAAAATGGATTCCAATACGCTGGGCGCTCTGCTGACCGAACTGAACGCGCCTGAGCAGTTCACCGGTTTCCTGGTGGCGCTGCTGATCCTCTCGCCGGAAGGCCTGGGCGCTATTAAAGCCGTGCTGGCGAATCAGGTGCAGCGTGCGATGAACCTCTTTTTCGGCTCGGTGCTGGCTACCATCTCGCTGACCGTGCCTACGGTAACCATTATCGCCACGCTCACCGGCCAGGAACTGATTTTCGGCCTGGAGCCGCCGCACATGGTGATTATGCTGGCCTCGCTGCTGCTGTGTCAGATCTCTTTTTCGACCGGCAGAACCAACGTGCTGAACGGCGCGGCGCATCTGGCGCTGTTTATCGGCTATCTGATGACGGTGATGCTGTAGGCGTTACGGCGCAAGATATCGCGGCCTGAGGGAAAGGCGGATAACGACTCTGCGGTTAAGGTATGAGATACGGCGTGACTCGCAGATCTGCGGTGACAGGATGTGAGGCAGACAGACTGAAGGTCGGCGGTGACAGGATGTGAGGCGAATTGATTAACAGGTTAGCTGTTCAGGCCGGCGCCCTCGGGGCAGCCGGCCTGATTTTTATCAGCTGCTGGTATCCAGCGCCGGGAAGTTTTTCACCAGATCGTCAATCGCTTTAATCTGCATCAGGAAAGGCTCCAGCTTGTCCAGCGGCAGCGCGGACGGGCCGTCGCATTTCGCATTGGCCGGATCCGGATGCGCTTCGATAAACAGCCCCGCCAGGCCGACAGCCATACCGGCACGCGCCAGCTCGGTAACCTGACCACGGCGACCGCTGGAAGCGGCACCAAACGGGTCGCGGCACTGCAGCGCGTGCGTCACGTCGAAAATGACCGGGCTACCGTTGGAAACCTGCTTCATAACGTTAAAGCCCAGCATGTCCACCACCAGGTTATCGTAGCCGAAGTTCGCGCCGCGATCGCACAGGATAACCTTCTCGTTGCCGCCTTCCGCGAACTTCTCAACGATGTTGCCCATCTGACCAGGGCTGACGAACTGCGGCTTCTTGACGTTGATGACCGCGCCGGTTTTCGCCATCGCTTCCACCAGATCGGTCTGACGCGCCAGGAAAGCAGGCAGCTGGATCACGTCAACCACGTCGGCCACCGGCTGCGCCTGGCTGGCTTCGTGCACGTCGGTGATAATTTTCACGCCGAAGGTCTGCTTCAGCTCCTGAAAAATCTTCATGCCCTCTTCCAGACCCGGCCCACGATAGGAGCGAATCGAAGAACGGTTAGCCTTGTCGAACGAGGCCTTAAACACGTAAGGGATGCCCAGCTTCTGGGTCACGGTGACGTAGTGCTCACAGATACGCATAGCGAGATCGCGCGATTCCAGTACGTTCATACCGCCAAACAGCACGAACGGCAGATCGTTTGCAACCTTAACATCACCAATGCTAACGACTTTTTGTTTCATCTCTTCGCCTTATTCTTTGTTTAACAGATTAGTGCAGCGTGATCTGTTTCTGTTCAATCGAATGGATCTGTAATTTAATCATTTCGCTGACCGGATCTTCCGGGCACTGTTCAACAAAATAGGTCAGATCGCTTACCGCCACATGCTCGCAGTCCAGCTGCGCGAAAATCAGCCCGCGATCGCGGATTTCATAAGGATCGTCCGGGTCCATATTGACCAGCACCTGGCTGACCTGCAGCGCCAGCTCCATCTGCTTTTCTTCCATCAGCGCGGCTTTCAGCGTATCCAGCATCTTGTTCAGCACCAGCTGCGGCTCCGCTTCCTGGAGATCGTCGTCGTACAGTTCAGCAACCGGGCCGATATTGCCCTTCAACCACACTTCCAGCGTGTGCTCATCCAGCGTTTCGCCGTTAAAGGGATTGATCAGCCACATCTCTTCGTCAATCCAGTCGGCCCGCAGAATCAGCTGCGTGGGAAAAATCACCGGCATCAGCGGCAGCGAGAGTTCGTGAGCGATATGCAGAAAGATCACGCCCAGCGAGACGGCGGTGCCCTGACGGGTTTTCAGCACGTTATCCAGCCACAGCGTGTCGGACAGGCGGTAAACGCCGCTCGCGCCGCCGAAGCCCCAACGCTGCCAGAACAGCTCAATCAGTTTCTCCAGCTGCAAATCCTGCTCCAGCTGTAATGGAATGGTGGCGCGCGCCTCTTTAACCAGCTCCGCCAGCTGCTTCTTCACGTCTTCAGCAGGAAACTCAGGACGGATGGCCAGCGTGGCCGCAATTACCGCCTCGCACAGCGGGGTCGCTGTGTCTTCTTCAGTTGCTATCGACGTCATACATTCCCCAACAATGGCATTTTTGTGGTGGCCAGATGGTAAATCATTACCAGCATCGCGGCCGCCACGATAAAAGCTATCCAGCGCGTTTTTTGCGCGCGTGGTTTGCGCCCAAGGGCAATAAAGCCAAGCGCGATATAGATAATAACGCCAAACAGCTTTTCAGTCAGCCATGCGCCCTGAGGCGTAAAGGGATAAAAGTGCGTTATCGCCACCAGCATCGCGCCCGAAAGCAGCAGCAGCGTGTCGTTAAGATGGGGCACGATGCGTACCCAGCGCTTTTGCAGCATCCCTGAGCCGGTCTGAAGCCAAAAGAAACGCAGCAGAAACAGCGTGGCGGTAAGGATTACCGTCAGCAGATGCAAATTTTTTACAGCACTGTACCAGTCAGCCATTTATTTTCCCTCGTTCAGGGTTTTTGCGCATAAGTCACGCGGTCATTGCAGCCATAATCCCGGGTGGTGGCGACGTTAACAAAACCGGCCGCCCGCAGGATCGCCTGCACGGCCTGCGCCTGTTGCCAGCCATGCTCTAACAGCAGCCAGCCGCCGGGCAGCAGCGCCTCTCCCGCCTGAGCGGCGATAATCCGGATATCAGCCAGGCCGCCATCCGCCGCCACCAGCGCGCTTTGCGGCTCAAAACGCACGTCGCCCTGCCGCAGATGTTCGTCGGCTTCATCAATATAGGGAGGATTGCTGACGATAACGGCAAAGCGTTCGCCCGCCAGCGCGCTGAACCAGTTGCTGAGGCGAAAAGCGGCGTTATGGATGCCAAGACGTTGCGCGTTGCGCTGCGCCAGCTCAACGGCGCCCTGGATGCGATCGACGCCGGTGACGCGACAGTCGGGCCGTTCACTGGCGATAGCCAGCGCAACCGCGCCGGTGCCGGTGCCCAGATCCAGTACCGCCGCCGGTTCGGCAGGAAGATGTGCCAGCGCCTGCTCCACCAGCAGCTCGGTGTCCGGCCGGGGAATAAGCGTATCGGGGGAAACGCTGAGCGGCAGCGACCAGAATTCACGCTCGCCGATCAGGTAAGCAATTGGCTCGCCATTGACGCGGCGAGCCAGCAGCGCAGCCAGACGATCCTGCTCGCTTTGGGTCAGCGCCGTCTCGTCAAAGGCGATTAGCCAGCTGCGGGAGCGGCCGGTGACAAAGCCCAGCAGGATCTCCGCATCTCTTTTCGGGCTTTCACTGCCCGCCAGTTCGGTAATGGCTCCTTTCAGCCACTGGCGAATCTCCATTACTCCTGCTCGGACAGGGCGGCCAGCTGGTCTGCCTGATACTCCTGCACCACAGGCTCAATCAGCATATCCAGCTTGCCCTGCATCGCTTCGTCCAGACGGTAGATGGTCAGGTTAATGCGGTGATCGGTAATACGACCCTGCGGATAGTTATAGGTGCGGTTGCGGTCGGAGCGATCGCCGCTGCCCAGCAGGTTGCGGCGCGTTGAGGCTTCTTCCTGCTGACGACGGGCGCTTTCGGCCGCGCGAATGCGGGAACCCAGCACCGCCAGCGCCTTGGCTTTGTTTTTGTGCTGCGAACGCTCGTCCTGACACTCCACTACGATGCCGGTCGGCAAGTGGGTAATACGGATAGCGGAGTCGGTGGTGTTAACGTGCTGGCCACCCGCGCCCGATGAGCGGAAGGTATCGATTTTCAGATCGCTCGGGTTGATATCCGGCAGCTCGGCTTCCGGCACTTCCGGCAGCACCGCAACGGTACAGGCGGAAGTGTGGATACGGCCCTGCGATTCCGTTTCCGGCACGCGCTGCACGCGATGGCCGCCGGACTCGAACTTCAGGCGGCCGTAGGCGCCTTCGCCGACGATTTTGGCGATCACTTCTTTATAACCGCCGTGCTCGCCCTCGTTGGCGCTCATCACTTCCACTTTCCAGCGGCGCGATTCCGCATAGCGGCTGTACATGCGGAAGAGATCGCCAGCGAAAATGGCCGCTTCGTCGCCGCCGGTGCCGGCACGCACTTCCAGATAGCAGTTGCGCTCGTCGTCCGGATCTTTCGGCAGCAGCAGCACCTGTAGCTCCTGCTCCAGCTGCTCGCTGGCCTCACGCGCCTCTTTCAGCTCTTCCTGCGCCATATCGCGCATTTCCGCATCGTTAAGCATCTCTTCGGCGGCGGCGATATCTTCCTGATTCTGCTGCCAACGACGGAAACACTGGCTGACATCGGTCAACTGCGCATACTCGCGCGACAGCGCGCGAAATCGCTCCTGATCGGCAATCACGCCAGCATCGCCCAGCATCGCCTCGACTTCCTCGTGGCGTTCCTGCAAGGCTTCCAGTTTGGCAACAATAGAAGGCTTCATGAATATTCCCTGTATATAAAGAGGTAAAAACGCTACAGCCCCAGGCCGTCGCGTAAAATCTGCAGGCGTTCGTCATCGCCGTCGCGGGCGGCCTGCTGAAGGGATTTGGTTGGGGCGTGGATCAATTTGTTGGTGAGCTTATGGGCCAGCTCACGCAGCACGGCCTGCGCATCTGCGCCCTGAGCCAGCGCCGCCAGGGCGCGCTCTTCCAGCTCGGCGCGCACCTGCTCGGCCTGCGAGCGATACTCGCGGATGGTCTGGCTGGCGCTCTGCGCGCGCAGCCACGACATAAACTCGTCGCTTTCCTGCACAACGATAGTTTCCGCCTGCACGGCGGCCGCTTTACGCTGCGCCATGTTGCTTTCGATAATCGCCTGGAGATCGTCCACGCTGTAGAGATAGGCGTTAGGCAGCTTGCCCACTTCCGGCTCGACGTCGCGCGGCACGGCGATATCCACCAGCAGCATCGGCTGATTGCGGCGCTGTTTCAGCGCGCGCTCCACCATTCCTTTACCGATAATCGGCAGCGGGCTGGCGGTAGAACTGATGATAATGTCGGCTTCTGCCAGACGCGAGTCGATCTCCGCCAGGCTGATGACTTCGGCATCAACCTCGTCGGCCAGCTTCTGGGCGCGTTCACGGGTGCGGTTAGCGATAATCAGCTTCTGCACTTTATGCTCGCGCAGATGGCGCGCGGCCAGCTCGATGGTTTCGCCCGCGCCGACCAGCAGCACGTTGACGGTGGACAACGACTCAAAGATCTGCCGCGCCAGCGTACAGGCGGCAAAGGCCACGGAAACGGCGCTGGCGCCGATATCGGTTTCCGTGCGCACGCGCTTGGCGACAGAGAAGGATTTCTGGAACATTCTCTCCAGCTCGCTGGAGATAGTGTGGCCGCGATGCGAATCGGCGTAGGCTTTTTTCACCTGGCCCAGGATCTGTGGCTCGCCGAGCACCAGCGAATCCAGCCCGCTGGCGACGCGCATCAGGTGGCTGACGGCTTCGTTATCGTGGTGCCAGTACAGGCTTTTACGCACTTCATCGGCGCTGAGCTGATGATAGTCGCACAGCCATTTCACCAGCTGTTCCTGCAGGTTTTCCTGTTGTTCAACGCTAAGGTATAACTCGGTCCTGTTACAGGTAGACAGCACGACGCCGCCCTGTACCAGCGGCTGAGCAAGCAGGCTGTCGAGAGCCTGATCCAGCGTATCCGGCGAGAACGTCACGCGTTCGCGCAGAGCCACAGGAGCCGTTTTATGATTTATTCCGAGTGCCAGCAACGTCATGAGTCAGGTCTGGGAGATCCCACTGTTGATAGGGTTTTGTGAGGCGCATTCTACAAGATGCGCGAGATCAAGAAAAGCCACATTCGCCGTTCGCTGCGATTGATATAGCTATTCAGCACGAAACAGGACAAATTGAGTATTGACGCGGCCCCTGGCGGTCGATAGTTTGAACGGTTACTTTGCGCGTCAGCGCCTGAACGGAGTCTGAGGAGTCCCCATGTTTATGTCGAATCGCCGCCTGCTGCGGCTTCTTCCGCTTGCCAGCGTGCTGCTGGCTGCCTGTAGCGTTAATAAACCCCAGGGGCCAGGACAAAGCGTCACCTCGCCACAGTGGCAGCAGCATCAGCAGGCTGTCGAAAAAATCACCCAGTACCAGACGCGCGGCGCTTTTGCCTATCTGTCCGACAAGCAAAAGGTCTACGCCCGTTTCAACTGGCAGCAAACCGCGCCGGATCGCTATCGTCTGCTGCTGACCAACCCGCTGGGCAGCACCGAACTCCAGCTGGACGCACAGGGCAGCGTGGTACAGCTGGTCGACAATAAAGGCAAGCGCTATACCAGCAACGACGCCGAGAAGATGATTTCGCAGCTGACCGGTATGGATATTCCGCTCAACAGCCTGCGTCAGTGGATGATGGGCCTGCCGGGCGACTCAACCGACTATACGCTGGACGATAAATATCGCCTGCGTAAAGTCAACTACAGCCGTAACGGCCAGCAGTGGACGGTGACCTATCAGGCCTATGACAACAAGCAGCAGCCTGCCCTGCCGGCCAATATGGAGCTGCGCGAAGGCGATCAGCGCATCAAGCTGAAAATGGATGGCTGGACGGTAAAATGACGGCAGTCGCTAAGTCGGTGGTCGCTAAGTGGCCCGCGCCCGCTAAACTTAATTTATTCCTCTACATTACTGGCCGTCGTCCTGACGGCTACCACGAGCTGCAAACGCTGTTCCAGTTTCTGGATTATGGCGATACGTTAAGCATCCAGCCGGACAGCAGCGGCCAGATTACGCTGCTGACGCCGGTCGACGGCGTGCCGGACGAAGAGAACCTGATCGTTCGCGCGGCCAGGCTGTTGCAGACGCGCGCCAGGCAGCAGGGCGTCCTGCCGGAAAACGCAGGCGCTTCGATCGCTATAGAAAAACGGCTGCCGATGGGCGGCGGACTGGGCGGCGGCTCTTCGGACGCCGCTACCGTGCTGGTGGCGCTGAATCACTACTGGCGAACCGGCTTCAGTTTTGCCGAGCTGGCGGCGCTGGGCCTGCGGCTGGGCGCGGACGTGCCGGTCTTTGTGCATGGCTTTGCCGCCTTTGCTGAAGGCGTTGGCGAAACGCTGACGCCGGTTAACCCGGCAGAAAAATGGTATCTGGTGATCCACCCTGGCGTTCACATCTCGACGCCGGTGGTGTTTAACGATCCTGAACTGATCCGCAACACGCCGGTAAGGGAAATCAGCCAGTTATTAGCGGATAATTACCGCAATGATTGTGAGCCAGTAGTAAGAAAACGTTTTCGCGAGGTTGAACAGCTTGTTTCCTGGCTGCTAGAATACGCGCCGTCGCGCCTGACCGGAACCGGCGCTTGCGTGTTCGCTGAATTTGACACCGAGCCCGCTGCCCGTCAGGTGGCTGAGCTTGCTTTGAAAAAGTGGCAGGGCTTTGTTGCGCGAGGCGTTAACGTCTCGCCGCTGCACCGCTACCTTTCCGAGCAATAAGAGCCGCGGCGACCGCTTCACCCTGTTCCTGAAGCGGCGCGGCGCTCGATTACACCCGTATGGACCCGTCAGCGGTATACCGCCCAGTGCCGCTGACGCAGATGTTCATTCTCTGGACGCAAAGCCTGAGGTTCTTCTCGTGCCTGATATGAAGCTTTTTGCTGGTAACGCCACCCCGGAACTAGCACAACGTATTGCCAACCGCCTTTACACTAGCCTGGGCGACGCCGCCGTCGGTCGTTTCAGTGATGGTGAAGTGAGCGTACAAATCAATGAAAATGTACGCGGTGGTGATATTTTCATCATCCAGTCCACCTGTGCACCTACCAACGATAACCTGATGGAACTGGTTGTTATGGTGGATGCCCTGCGCCGCGCTTCCGCTGGTCGTATTACCGCTGTTATCCCCTACTTTGGCTATGCCCGTCAGGACCGTCGCGTGCGTTCTGCTCGTGTGCCTATCACGGCTAAAGTAGTCGCGGATTTCCTTTCCAGCGTCGGCGTTGACCGCGTTCTGACTGTGGATCTGCATGCTGAACAGATTCAGGGCTTCTTTGACGTCCCGGTTGATAACGTTTTCGGCAGCCCAATCCTGCTGGAAGACATGCTGCAAATCGGTCTGGAAAACCCTATTGTGGTTTCGCCGGACATCGGCGGCGTGGTGCGCGCCCGCGCAATCGCCAAGCTGCTGAACGATACCGATATGGCTATCATCGATAAGCGTCGTCCGCGCGCCAACGTTTCGCAGGTGATGCACATCATCGGTGACGTGGCGGGCCGCGACTGCGTGCTGGTTGATGACATGATTGATACCGGCGGCACGCTGTGTAAAGCCGCCGAGGCGCTGAAGGAGCGTGGCGCGAAGCGTGTCTTCGCTTACGCCACTCACCCTATTTTCTCCGGCAATGCCGTAGAAAACCTGCGTCATTCTGTGATTGACGAAGTGGTGGTTTGCGACACCATTCCGCTGCCGGAAGAGATCAAAGCCCTGCCGAACGTGCGTACGCTAACGCTCTCCGGCATGCTGGCGGAGGCTATTCGCCGTATCAGCAACGAAGAGTCTATCTCTGCGATGTTTGAGCACTAATCGGATAGCTGCGGCTAAACGAAAAGCGGGACAGATTATCTGTCCCGCTTTTTTTATGGCGTAGCCGGCTATCAGTGATGGCCGTGTCCCGAAGCGCGACGGCAGCGCTTGTCGCCATAGTGGCGCACCCAGTAGTAATGATCGGTGATTTTTTCGCGGCCGCTAAGGCGGGCGCCGACCAACCACATCAGCGCGCCGATAAAGATGGCGAAAATAGAGCCGTTAACCAGCATTTGCGGCAGCTGTAGCTGCGGCAGTTGATTCAGTACGGCATAGCCTATGCCGGTTACCATGACGGCCAGGCCGATCACCATCAGGGCGTTGCCGGTTAAATTAGCGTGTCTGCGTTTCATTTGTCACCTCCAGATGCCAGTGCATTCCTGTGCGGTTAGTGCCATAAGTTTATGCAATGGCTGGCGGATGCGTTGCGGGCCAGATCACATTTGTTGCTAAAAGTTTGACAAAACTTTACGCGCACTTCGCTGATTTTTCTATAGAAAACGCATTATCACCCTGATCAACTATTGTGATATAGCGCGCACTTTTGAGTTCTGTCGCCGCTCTTAGTACACTAGCGCCCTTCCCTGATGCAGCCTTTTAGGAAAACAGACAAGTGAGCAGCATTAAACTGATTGTCGGCCTTGCCAATCCCGGTGCGGAATATGCCGCCACGCGCCATAACGCGGGCGCCTGGTATGTGGATTTACTGGCTCAACGACACAATCAGTCGTTAAAAGAAGAGAGTAAGTTTTACGGCTACACGGCCCGGCTCAATATCGGTGGCGAAGACGTCAGGCTGCTGGTGCCGACGACCTTTATGAACCTGAGCGGCAAGGCCGTTGCGGCAATGGCCACCTTCTACCGTATCGCGCCGGAAGAGATCCTGGTAGCGCATGACGAGCTGGATCTGCCACCGGGCGTGGCAAAATTCAAACAGGGCGGCGGCCACGGCGGCCATAACGGCCTGAAAGATATTATCAGCAGGCTGGGCAATAACCTGAACTTCCACCGTCTGCGCATCGGTATCGGCCATCCGGGCGATCGCAACAAGGTCGTGGGTTTTGTCTTGGGCAAGCCGCAGGCGGCGGAACAGACGCTGATCGACAACGCCATTGACGAAGCGGCGCGCTGCACCGAGGTGTGGCTGAAGGAAGACAGGCTAAAGGCGATGAACCGGCTGCACAGTTTTAAAGGTTAAGCTAATGAAGGCTGGCTGATTGCTGATAAAAGCGCTCAACCAGCCGTCTGGATTAAGCAAAGAGCTTAAGCAGCGCTACGCCAGTCAGAACAAATACGGCCAGGCAGAGTAGCGCCCAAATAACCGAAAACCATGAGAAATCCATCCATTCCATTAACTTCCAGGGGCTGGCAAAGATTCGGCTCATTACTCTGCCGGGGCGGCGTATAAAAGGGATGCCTTGTGGCCATGCCGCCCAAAACACCATCGACAACACCAGTATCGCAAGCAGCATAACCAGCGCAATGCCGCCATGACCGGAAGGCGGCATAGTAACGATGGCGGCAAAAAACAGTCCGCCAAAAAATAGCTGGATCGCCATCAGCGAGAAAATAAATTCGGTAAAGAGAAACCACTTCACCCATTGCGGCCTGCTTTGAAGGCCCAGCATGACGGCGTCATTGATATACAGGTAAAACATCACTGTCAGAACAGCGATAGCGCTAACGGTCGTATTGATGCCCGACAGAGGGATAACCGCATTAAAGACCAACGCCCAGAACACCAGCAAAAAAATCCCCTGCCAGCTGAGCGCCGCGCGAGGTTGACTCAGGAACCGCAGCACAGGCTGATTTAGCCGTGGAACAATTTCAGGAAAATAATACCCCAACCTGTTTGCCTGTTGTGCAAGGAGCGTGAGCAGACCCGGTATCAGGCGTATCCAGAAAGGCACCTTTTCGCTATCGCTCTTTAGCAGGCGAATCGCTGCCCTGTTGAGCATCGTGCCGTGCTTCTCTTCTGCCTCCATCTCTTTCCATGCCCGGTTCACTTCAGTTTCGCGTAGTTGTTCATGCAGCGCCTCCTGAATGTGATACGGAATAATATGGCTGTAGTCGTACTCGTCCATTCCCCATCCCAACAGGCCGCTGACGCGTTCAAGCAGGCCTTCGGTCAAACCGGGACTCTCTGCCAGCGCAGCCGCAAGCTGTCGATGGAAAAGCTGTTGCTGCTGCAGGCTCCCCGCTTTGAACACGCTCTCTGACAGGCGATTCATCATAATAATGCCTGTCATTTCTGTGTTTACCAGCTGATACGCCAGTTTATGCAGCTCCTTTTCGCTGTACAGCAAATCTGCTTCAGGAGGGACGGCTGTTTCTCCAACGGTAAAGCCGTTGGCGACTTCACCCTGTTGGATCAGAGGTTCAGGTTCGTGCTTCTCCTGTATCGGCGGTAAAATATCGGCAGTGCTGTCCTCGTGATCAACGATAATGTCAGCCTGCGCCCGTCGCTTTGCCTCATCGAATGCTTCACGCAGCTGCTGATAGCCTGCCGGATCGCTATCCGGTCGATGTTTTTTTAACTGGCGGGCATACGCACGGCGGATTTCCCCTTCATCACGCGTGGGTGACAGTTCAAGCGTCTGCCAGATGCTCATGGCAGGAGGCCCTCTTTGTACTGCTGTAAAAAGTGTTCGGCATCTTCTCTTGATGAGGCAATACGGCGAAGATCCTGACCCTCCAGCGCCTGTTCAAACGCGGTAGTCAGCCGATCCATCCATGCTCGCTCATCGCCAAGTAAGCGTTCATAAAGGCGCGAACAGCGAGCGAGCAGCTCACGATTTTCCTGGCGATCGCGAGGATGCTGTTTAATATCGGCCAGCTTTTGCAGGCTGGCGGCAATTTGCTCTTCGCTCATCTGCCCCGGCACCTTTTCTATCACCAGCCGTGCTATTACCGGACTGCCGTCATAGCGACACTCCACTTCCAGCAGGCCGTCCAGCGTGTAGGTGAACCGCACGTCAACGGTCAGTTCACCTGCCGGTCGAGGAGGAACATCAATACTCATTTCGCCGAGAAAAACGTTATCCTGAACCCTGCGCCCTTCTCCCTGATATATTTTCAGCAGGACGCAGGTCTGATTGTCGCTAACTGTATTCAGCGTCTCGGTTTTGCTTACCGGCAAAAAGGTATTGCGCTCAATAAGCGGCAGGAAAAAGCCGGGTTCAATCTGATTACCATGGCGCTTAACCACCTCAATGCCGAGGGAAAACGGCATCACGTCGGTAAGAATAATGTCTTCGACCGCAGCATCGGCCATCACCATTCCGGCCTGTATACCTGCGCCAAGCGCAACAGCTTCGTCTGGATTGAGATCGTGGCGAGGGAAACGCCCAAAAAGCCGCGCAACGGTTTGTCGAACCAGCGGCATACGGGTTGCGCCGCCCACCAGCAATATGTGGTCGAGATCCTGAAGAGAAAAACGCGCATCGTGCAGCGCCTGCTGTACCGGACGCTGTAAACGCATCAACAGCGGCTGGCTGCACTCGGCCAGCTGAGCCTCCGTAAAAGTCCAGCTCCACTGCCGACCGGCCCATTCCAGCGAAGCCTTAGCCTCGGTAGCGTGGCTCAGCATTTGCTTCATGCTTTCCGCTTTTGCCAGCAGCGCCGCTGCCAGCCCGGCCTGCGCAGATTTCAGCTCGGGATGCTGGCTCAGCATCCACTGTACAATCGCCTGTGAGAAATCATCGCCGCCAAGCCGGATATCGCCGCTGCTGGCACGAACTTCCACCACGCCCTCGAACATATCAATGACGGATACGTCAAATGTCCCGCCGCCAAGATCGAAAGTGAGGTATTTTTGCTCACGATTTTCCAGCAGGCCAAAAGCAAGTGACGCGGCGGTTGGCTCATTAAGCAAGCGTATTGCGTCCAGCCCAGCCAGCCGGGCAGCATTTTTCACCGCCCGACGCTGAACGTCATTAAAATAAGCGGGTACGGTAATAACGGCCTGTGTTAATTTTTGCCCAAGCCAGCTTTCCGCATCCTCTTTGAGCTGGCGCAGTAATAATGCCGACAACTCTTCGGCACGAAATTGCCTGGAACCAAGTGCCAGCGAAACCTCCGTGCCCATATAACGCTTAAAACTCGCCTGGGTCAGCGCATGATGGCTTTGCAACCGTTCGCGCGCCGGACGTCCAATAATCAGATTAGCTTGCTCATCAAGGCCTACAACCGAGGGCGTTAATACCTCGCCCCATTTATTCGGGACTAAAACGGCTTGACCCTTTTGCCAGACGCAAACCGCGCTATTAGTGGTTCCAAGGTCAATTCCTATAACCTGCTCAATTGCCATGAGTTGTCCTTACTTCCCTGTGGAAGCCATTTAATTTCAGATAAGGAAACGTTATTCGATGCTTATAAATAACTTTTTCTGTTCAGGTAAAGAGCTGCTATCCATTGTTTCAAACTCTCAGCCAGGCCTGAAGGGGATCGGAATATTCTTCCCCAAAATAGATTGAACCCTACGTCAGACAGCTATTGGCTTCCGGTTCTGGCTAACCGTTAACCCCCATCCGTGCCATCAAGTGCGTCCAGCGCCATCGTCTGCGCATAGTAGCCCTGCACGCCCCAGACTTTGTTGGCGGCCAGCTTCTCCAGCTGCCCCTCGTTCTCTACGCCCTCCACCAGCACGCGGTTGGTGTAGCGGCGAATATGGGCGATCAGCACGTTAAAGAACGGCTTGCTGATATTATCGAGATAAAACTGCCGATCCAGCTTAACCACTTCAAACATCTTCGACTGTAACGCGTTCAGATTGGCATCGCCTGCCCCTAAATCATCCAGCCATAAGATGTTCAGCCGATCGGTCAGCGCCCGCAGCAGAGGATTGTTTGGCCCGTCGTGCAGGTTGGGGAAATTTTCAGAAAGCTTCAGCCGCAAAAAAGGCAGCTGGCTGAGGATTTGCTGGATAAAAGGCGATTCGGTTACCGCGCAAGCCAGCGGAAAATCGATGGTCAGGCAGCACAGCAGCCCGTGCAGCTGAAAATAGTCCGCGTAGCGTTCTACCGTCAACAGCTGATCCAACAATCGGCTCTCGGCGTCCCCGGTTTGCGGCGCGGTCTGGTGTGGTAAAACGGTGAGCTCAAGCGCAATCAGCTCGCCGCTAAGAGAGTGAATCGGAACGTAACAGTAATTATTAGTCATGCTTTATAGCCAGCTCAGGACGCCCTGCCAGTGATTATATTCGTCATATCGTCAAAAACCAGTGATTTAATCTAAACCACTGGGCAATATAACGATTTTTATATATATCGGCAGGGCCAGCCTTAGCTTTACGCTTTTAGTCGCTATCGGCCGCAACTTTATAATCAGGCGCATCCAGCTCGTGGCTACAGAAAGGCCCTGCCTGTTTTAACAGACTGATGCAATCTTCACTAAGATGCCGCAGCCTGACGCTTTTTCCTTCCGCTATATAGCGGGCGGTCAATTTATCGATGGCCTCGACGCCGCTGGAATCCATTACCCGCGTACGGGCGAAGTCGATCACCACTTCCTGCGGATCCCTGGCTGGCGTAAACAGTTCCTGGAAGCTGGCGGCAGAGGCGAAAAACAGCGGCCCTTCCAGCCGATAGGTCTTTTGCTCGTCGCGCTCTTCCTGTGCCACGATGCTGATGCGGGCATGTTGCCAGGCAAAAACCAGCGCGGAGATGATCACGCCAAAAATCACCGCCATGGCCAGATCGGTATAGATGGTGACCACCGTGACCGCAATCATGATAACCGCATCGGGCTTTGGCATACGTTTCAGACGGCGCAGCGAGCTCCACTCAAAGGTATTAATACAGACCACAAACATAATACCGGCCAGCGCCGCCACCGGCAGCAGGGCAATATATTTAGACAGGCTGACCACAAACAGGATCAGCAATACTGCGCCGACCAGGTTAGAGATGCGTCCACGCCCGCCGGAGGTAAAGTTGATGATCGACTGGCCAATCATCGCGCAGCCCGCAAAGCTGCCAAAGAAGCCGCACAGCGTGTTGCCGATGCCCTGCGCCACGCACTCTTTGTTGCCGTTGCCTTTTTTACTGCCCATTTCATCCAGTACTGCCAGCGTTAACAGCGATTCTATCAGCCCAACCAGCGCGATAATCACCGAATAAGGCAGCACAATTTTCATTGTGGCCCAGCTTAACGGCGCTTCCGGCAGATGGAAGAACGGCAGCGTGCCGGAGATATCGGCCAAATCCCCTACCCGTTTGGTATCCAGTCCAAAGCCGATGGCAATGGCGCTGATAGCAATGAGTGCCGCCAGCGAGCCGGGAATGACTTTGGTAAATTTAGGAAACAGCCAGACGATCAGCATCGCCAGCGCCACCAGGCCATACATGACCGGCCCCTGGTTTTTAATCATCGGGATCTGCGCCAGCGCGATAACGATAGCCAGTCCGTTTACAAAACCGTAGATAGCCGGCTGCGGCACAAGGCGGATAAATTTCCCCAGGCGGAACAGGCCAATAGCCAGCTGGATCAGCCCGGCGAAAATCGTCGCCAGCAGCACGTATTCATAGCCGTGAGTCTGAATAAGACTGACCAGCACCACCACAATCGAGCCGGCCGCGCCGGAGATCATCCCCGGTTTGCCGCCGAACAGCGCGGTGATCAGGCCCAGGATAAAGGCGGTGTGCAGACCGATAGTCGGCGACAGGCCGGCTAGCAGAGAAAAGGCCGTGGCTTCCGGAATAAGGGCCACAGAGACGACAGCGCCGGCCAGAACGTCATTTTTGACGTCGGCAGCCCTGAGGTTGCTCAGTTTGAACATGCTGATTTCCGTTTTTTATCAAATGCAGGTAATTACCGCGCCGCCAGTTTGGGACACAGTTTGAACTCGCCAGAAAGACGAGAAGCGCAACAGGCGTGGAAGGGAGATTTCAGGGTGGCGTAAGCAGGGAGCAGTGCATCCGCGGCGTTCTCCGTCTGTTGTCAAAGATTGTCAGTATGTGAAAACGTGAGCAAGATCTCAACCCCCTTCTCCCACGCGCGGGTAGAAATCCCCGCCATCCAGGCGATAATTACGTGTATAATGCGCAAAAACTTGTGCTAACCAGCTTACCGGGGAAGATTTCTTCTCCTGCAATTAATTAAGGTGATTCAAACATGGGATTCAAATGCGGTATTGTGGGCCTGCCTAACGTCGGGAAATCCACACTGTTCAATGCGTTAACCAAAGCGGGTATCGAAGCGGCAAACTTCCCGTTCTGTACCATTGAGCCGAATACCGGCGTGGTGCCAATGCCCGATTCCCGTCTCGACAAACTGGCGGAGATCGTCAAGCCACAGCGCATTTTGCCAACCACCATGGAATTTGTGGATATCGCGGGCCTGGTAAAAGGCGCGTCGAAAGGCGAAGGCCTGGGCAACCAGTTCCTGACCAACATTCGCGAAACCGAAGCTATCGGCCACGTTGTCCGCTGCTTTGAAAACGACAACATCATCCACGTTAACAATAAAGTTGACCCGGCTGACGATATTGAAGTGATCAACACCGAGCTGGCGCTTTCTGACCTGGATACCTGCGAACGCGCGCTGCAACGCGTACAGAAGCGTGCAAAAGGCGGCGATAAAGACGCTAAAGCTGAACAGGCCGCGCTGGAGAAATGCCTGCCGCACCTGTCTAACGCCGGCATGCTGCGCTCGCTGGATCTGAGCGAAGAAGACAAAGCGGCCATCCGCTATCTGAGCTTCCTGACGCTGAAGCCAACGATGTATATCGCCAACGTTAACGAAGACGGTTTTGAAAACAACCCGTACCTGGATCAGGTGCGTGAAATCGCGGCTAAAGAAGGTTCCATCGTAGTGCCGGTTTGTGCTGCCGTTGAATCCGACATCGCCGAGCTGGAAGATGCCGATCGCGAAGAGTTTATGGCCGAGCTGGGTATCGAAGAGCCGGGCCTGAACCGCGTCATTCGCGCCGGTTATTCTCTGCTGAACCTGCAAACTTACTTCACCGCTGGCGTGAAAGAAGTGCGCGCCTGGACTATTCCGGTTGGCGCCACCGCTCCGCAGGCCGCCGGTAAAATTCATACCGACTTTGAGAAAGGCTTTATCCGTGCCCAGACCATCGCCTATGAAGATTTCATTACCTATAAAGGTGAACAGGGCGCGAAAGAAGCCGGTAAAATGCGTTCAGAAGGCAAAGAGTACATCGTGAAAGATGGCGATGTGATGAACTTCTTGTTTAACGTCTAACCTACCGCTGATACCTGTCAGCCGCAGAGAAAAGTAAATTTTATAAAAAAGCCATCTGTATAGCAGATGGCTTTTTATTTATGAAGCAGTGGTTTTCTCCCACAGGCCTCAACTGAGGATAACAGTGAGCTTTTCTTCATTGTTTTTATCGCTTCCTGACAGGCATTATTATTTTTAATAATATATTGCAGATAGATGTATCCCTGGTCCTCGCTCTTACAATCACTACCGATAAATTACGTCCGTTCAGGTTTAACAGCCGGTATAAGCTATAACTGCCTGCCAGGAGTAAAGAAGCCGCCGCCCGGCTGATTTTTTTCCAGCGCGGTTCGTCGGTCGAAGAGATATCGGGTGCAGTAGAGGCAGGACGCAACCCTAACGGGGAAAATAATATGTTGTGGCATTCCTTCGCCACCTGTTGTTAGCGATGGTGCGCCGTCTCTTTCGCTTTCCACACGGCAAACAGCGTTATCGCCAGCGCCAGACAAACATATAGCGACACCCACAGCGTGCTGCCCATCTCTTTATACAGCGTAGTGATAATTAAAGGTGCGAAACCGCCGCCAACAATTCCGGCAAGCGTATAGGCGAGCGAAGAGCCAGCGTAACGTACATGACCGGGAAACTGCTCGGTGACAAACGCCGCCTGCGGGCCGTACATCATGGCATGGATCAGCAAGCCGCCAATCACCGCCAGCACGATCAATACCGGCTGGGTGCTGTCGAGCAGTACAAAAAACACGAACGACCAGACAACGGCCAGCAGCGCGCCGGTAATGTAAACAGGGCGCCTTCCCCACTTATCCGACAAGGCGCCAAACATCGGCACGGTAACGGCATTGCCAATGGCGCCCAGCATCGTCGCCAGCAGCGCCAGCGGGCGCGGCATATGCAGGACGGTAGTCACATAGGTCAGCGTGAACACCACCACCAGCGCGTACAGCACATCCGACCCGATACGTGCGCCACCGGCAATCAGCAGCTGTTTAGGGTAGTTAAGAAAAACCTCTTTTAGCGGCGTATGCGTGGTTTTCTCCGCCGCCTGCATCGCCACAAAGGTTGGCGTCTCCTCCACGCCACGGCGCAGCCACAGGCCAAACATCACCAGCAGCAGGCTCAGCAGGAAAGGAATGCGCCAGCCCCACGCCTGAAACTGTCCGGCGCTCATGGCTACCGTCACCAGAGTGATAAAGCCGGTGCCGATCAGCGTTCCGCAGGAAGGCCCCACCTGCGCGAAAGAAGCATTGCGGCCGCGCTTGTCGGCATCGCCATGTTCCATCGACAGCAGTACCGCGCCGGCCCATTCGCCGCCCAGTGCGATGCCCTGCACAAAGCGCAGCGCCACCAGCAGGATGGGGCTCCAGATCCCCCAAACGGCATAGCCCGGCAGCAGGCCCATCAGGGCGGTCGTGACGCCCATAATCACCAGCGTAATAATCAGCACCGCCTTACGACCGGCGACGTCGCCAAGATGGCCGAAGACAAAGCCGCCCAGCGGCCGGGAAATATAGCCGACCGCATAGGTAGAGAACGCCAGGATCGTTCCGACCAGCGGATCGAAGCTGGGGAAGAACACGTGGTTAAACACCAGCGCGGCCATGATGTTGTAAACGGTAAAGTCATACCATTCCAGAGCGGTGCCAATCGAGCTGGCCGCCGCCAGGCGCCCCGTTTTTGATTTGCTTCGCTTCGGGCGTACCGCCTGATGCAGCGTGGAGTGCGTATCAGCCATGAGTCACCTCCTGTCGGGTTAATGTCCAGCTAAGGGCATAGCGCTGCACCTCGCCCGTCAGCAGCTCTGCCGCGACGGAAGACAGCCGATCGCAGCATGGCGCATCGCTACAGCTGATAAGTAGCATCGGCAGCATCTGGCGGTTCTCTTTCCCTTCCATCGGCAGCGGCGTGCTCAGATCCGCATCGGGCGTCAGCAGGCTGGAAGAGATATAGCCCGGCGTCTGGCCGATTTGCTGCTGCCAGGCGCTCAGCGCCGCGCTGTCGGCCGCTTGTGCAAGCGTGACCACCGCCAGCTGGCTGCCGGTGCCTTTGCCGTGGGTATGGGTAACCGCGCTGACCCGGCGCATCGGGTTGACCATCTTTTGCAGATTTTTCACCGACCACTCGGTCTGGCGCGTGAACGCCGCGTGATAGTCCACGCTGGTAAAAGCCTCCAGCGATTCGGTTTCATACAGGCCCAGATATTTACGTTCGGCGTTAATCGCCTGGTAGCGCGTGCCGCTTAAAAAGCCGCTGATGGCCACGCGCTCCTCAACGTGTTCATGGTCATACCACTGATTAAAATCCGCTTCGTCATCCGCGCCAATATTGGTGGCGACAAACAGCATGCCGTGAGGTTGCTTCATCTTCAGGATCTCCGGGTAAGGGCAGTTTCCACGGCAACAGCCCAGCTGATTAAGCGGGCATCGTCGCCATGAACGGCAGCAAGACTGAGGCCAACCGGCGCATGACCGGCCGGGTGACAGGGTAAGGAAATGGCGCAGCCATCCAGCATGTTGATAACGCTGGTGTTACGCAGCATCAGGGCATTGATCTCCATATAACGCTGCGGCTCGTCCAGCGAAGCGATAGTCGGCGCGATCTGCGGCACGGTGGGCATCAGCAGCGCGTCGAAGCCTTCCAGCGCCGTGTTGATACGCCGCTGCCAGGCTGCGCGCTGCTGATAAAGTTCAGCGGCATCCTGTTCAGTCAGCTGGCTGCCGCGCTGCAGGCGCATCAGCACCTGCGGATCGTAAGCTTCGGGCCGGGCCAAAGCCGTACGCTGATGCCACTGCCAGGCTTCATAAGCCGTAATACCGCCGCGCGCGTTCAGGGTATTCAGCTCATCCAGCTCGGTAAGCGGCAAGGCCACCAGCGTGGCCCCGGCTTCCCGGAGAAGATCAAGCGCGTACTGCCACGCCTGCGCTACATCCCGATCCAGATCGTCCAGAACGCGAGTTTGCGGTACGGCAAAGCGGGCGTGGCGCAGATCCGACTCCCGCATCTCAAGAGGCCTTTCGGCAATGATGCTGTCAAGCAGCCAGCAGCTGCGAACGTCATGCGCAATAACGCCAATGCTGTCCAGCGAAGGCGCAAGCGGCAACGTGCCCGCCTGATCGATTCGGCTGGCGCCAGGTTTAAAGCCGGTCAGGCCGCAGAGCGCGGCGGGAATACGTACGGAACCGCCGGTATCGGTACCAATAGCGCCCAGACACAGCCCATCCGCTACGGCCACCGCCGCGCCGGAAGAGGAGCCGCCGGGAATACGTTTCTCCTCGCGCCGCCACGGGTTGGCAGGCGTGCCGTAGTGCGGATTGATGCCCAGCCCGGAGAAGGCGAACTCGGTCATATTGGTCTTACCGACTATCGCGGCGCCAGCCCGATTGAGCTTCTCTACCACGCTCGCGTTCGCCGTGGCGACCGGCGCATCGCTTAACAGGCGTGAACCCGCCGTCGTCGCCTCGCCTTTTACATCGAACAGATCCTTAATGCTGATGGGAAGCCCATCGATCGGGCTACGTGATTGCCGGGCTTGCCAGCGTTCTCCCGCCTCAATAGCCTGCTGCGTGGCCTGCGCCTCATAACGAGTGATGAAAACGCGCGAGCCTTCTTTTTCAGGATCGCGTGCGGCAGCCAATGCCGCCTGCGTGAAAGTTTCAGGCTGAACGTTCCCCGCCTGTAGCTGCTGACTTGCCTGCCAGAGTGTCGTCATAGCCGCGCTCCTTATGCAACGACCGGCAGTGCGCCGGTGCGGTAAGTGTGCTCCAGCGTGCGGCCCAGCACCGGATCGTGCAGCGCCATCCGAAACTCGCTGGCCGGACGGATGCCGCCGATAGTGCTCAGCGTGCCGCAGGACATGGCCAGGCCGTCAGCGGCCGTTTCGCCCTCCAGATAGCGCGTAAGCAGCGCCTGTGGAGTCAGCAGCGACGACAGCGAACCTTGTTGATAAACCACCCATTCGCCCTGCTCTTTTATCCAGGAAGTCAGCTCCAGCGCATCCCAGTGCTCCGCCACTTCGCGCATACGCCACGCGCCGCTTGCCACCGGTTTGATGCAGGCCTGCTTGGAAAGCGCCACGCTGAAGGTTTCCAGATAGCGATCGGTGTGATCGGAGGTAAGAGAAACCCAGCACTCTCCGCGATGAAAAAAGACAAAAGGTTCGGCTTCACCGGATGTTTCGTTGCCCACGACTTCCAGCAAGGCGTTCTGGCTGAGCTGATTAGTGGCGACGCGGTAAAAAAGCGGCACTGCACCAGGAGCAGGCACGCCTAACGCTTCAAGCTCCCGAATATGGTGCAGGACGGCATCCCGATCGCGCCCTGCCCAGCCCGCAATAACAAAGCGGGTTACGTCGACATCGAGTCTGGCAGCGGCTTCGTCGCCGGTAATGAACTGTAGGTGCATGGCAAAACCCTCATTTGAAATTAGAGTGAAATTTCACTCGCATTTCAAACTAGCGATTTTCATGCCAGCTTTTTGTGTAATATGTCGCAAAGGCTTAAACAGGAACGGCATCATGAATGAGTCAGCTGGTGAAAATGTGAACCCGATCGAGCGGAAAAAATATCTGTCGCTGAACGAACAGGCCTACCTGGCGTTCAGGCACAGGCTGATCACGCTGCGTTACAAGCCCGGCGATTATCTTAATACCGCCCAGGTAATGGACGATCTGGAAATGGGGCGCACGCCGATCAATCAGGCGATCCACCGCCTGGCTACCGAAGGGCTGCTACAAATCATTCCCCGCAAGGGCGTTATGGTCGCCCCGTTGTCGATCGATGATGCGCTGGAATTGATTGAGGTGCGGCTGGTTAACGAAACGCTGTGCGCGCAGCTTGCCAGCCAGAAAGTAAATAAGGCGCACCTTAACCAGCTGCGCGAGCTGAATCAGCAGATCGGGCTTGCCGGCGGCTCGCGCAACAGAGAGAAAATGATGTTGCTGGATCGCGAGTTTCACCAGGTGCTGGCGGATATTGCGGGCAACCGACGGCTTGCGGATATCCTGAGCGTTATTCACGCGCAGGCGCAGCGCTTCTGGGCGACAACGCTGTCGAGCGTCAGCCATATGGATGAGGTTATCGCTGAGCATAATGAAATTATTGCGGCGCTGGCCTCCGGGGATATTCAGCGCGTGACGGCAGCAACCCGCGCGCATATTGACTCTTTTAGACGCGCGCTGCTCTCTACCTGAAAAGCTGACCGCAGCCTGCAACCGGGGCTGTCGGGCCTGAGTGGTTTAGCGCAGCGATCGGTTTGCGGGGCCGGGATTTATAATCAAAGGAAGATACGCTTCAGCGCCAGAAGACCACTCTGCACGGCGTAATTGATATATTGCTCTTAAAGAGCCGTAAGGCAAAATAAGGCAGCCTTGACGTTCTGCCTTATTGGCCTGATATCCGATCGATTAGATCAGGAAATCGTGCAGCGACTGACCGTTTGCAATGGCATTCTTAACAGGTGTCGGCGTGCGGCCCTGCCCGGTCCAGTATCTGACTTCATTATTGCCGTCGAGGTACTTATATTTTGCGGGACGAGGCGCGCGCTTCTTTTTTGCACGGGCGACGGGCGGCAAATTATTGACCAGTTCTGTCGGTAAAATGCCGTCTTCAAGCATCAGTTCACGGTACATTGCCAGCTTTTCCGCTTTTTCGCGGGCTTCGGCTGCCTGCGCGCTGGCGGCTTCACGACGTTCATTCACGATAATTTTCAGCTTTGATAGTATCTCTTCAAGATCCTCTGTAGCCATATTGCGCGCCTGTGCACGTAGCGAACGGATATTTTTCAGGCTGCTCAGGGTAAAACTCATACATCATTTCCTTAAATCTACTGATTAATAAAACGGCGATCGTTCGCCGTCAGCGGCAAGGGTACCATTTATTGCGTTGTGATTTAAGTTGATGGGCGATAATCAGACGAGTCTGCGGGAATTATATGCAATTAATGTCCTGAAAAAAGGATATAACTTATGGATCCTGCCGGAATCGACATTTATCCGAAAAATGTATTCACTTTCAAAACTACTTGCCTGATTTATACTGATTGTGGAAGTAATTTCCGGCGTCCCGAATATCGTTACCTTTTTAAAAAACCAAAATCGGGTCTGGTAGTATAAAAATCCCTACCGGTAATATCAAAGACAGTTGATATGTTTTATGCTACCAGCAGCAAGGTGGTTATTAGCCACCTGTCTAAAAACCATATTGGAAATTTATAAAATAACTGTAAAAAGATAGCTGAATCGCCTGTACGACAGATTCTCCGCCAGACCATTATTTCACTGAGCAGTCCTGTCGCATAACCTCTGGTAACTATATTAACAATTTCAACCTTTTAAAGGAGGTTTCGGAAAATGCAGCCTCAGAACGTTTGCCGGGAAGACAAGCGGTATCAGCTAACTGCTACGCTGAAAGCGCAAATAGCGGAGCAGCGGCTACCCAGCAGCCTGTGGCGGAGGTTACTTAACCTGTTTATCAGCACTGACGAGCAACAAGCATACTCACAGTTGATAAGCAGTCAGGCCGGAATGAATGAGGAAAATGTCGACCAGCTTAAGGAACCTGAGAACCAAAGGATGCTTTGCGACGTGCGCACTAAAGAATGGCTTCAGTTGCAAATTGTGCAGAACGCACGGCTGACGGAACTTAACGCGCGGGCAGATGGCGAGATTATCGGCACTGGCGTTTCCGATTTCACTCTGGACACCGTGCTCTACCCTTTTGAAGCGAATCGGCAACAGTTTGCGCCTTGCCTTCCCGCTGTCATCTGCGCCGGGATCATGCATCGACAAAGCTGGCTGGAGGTGAGCGCCATGCAAATACTTAGTGCCCTAATAAAGATCATCCAATTAATTAATAACAACTTCCAGGTCAACTTAGTGGCTAATAATTTATTTTTACCGACGCATAAAGCGCAGACACCCTCTTTGGGGAGATAAATTAACCTGCTGGATTATAACTACTTTTTTCCCGTTCCGATGATGTTTCCAGAATTTTCTAAAAAATCTTAAAAAAAGTATATTTTTTGACCCTTCCGTTATAATTAGACAAAAGAAAAACAAGAGGGGGGTATGCAAATGACCGGGGACTCAGTTTTCGAAAAAAGAAAAAATCGTGCCATGGCGATTATGGAAGGCAGGGGGATGTGGCCCAGCATCTACGCCCCTCCGTGCCATATATTTCTGTGGCGGTTGGGGATCCATGTGCCTCCACCGCCCTTCTCAACATTCTGGACGAACTTTTTCAGCTTTGCCGTCGTCTATACGCCGTTCTGGGGGATAGTAATGTGGTTTATTTTCTGGAAATCTCAGGGAGCCACGCTGCTTTATGCCGCTACCTCGACGCTGATAGCCGGTCTGGTTTTCGGGGTGATTATGGCGGCGTTCCAGGAATGGCGAAAACGAGCTAATCATCTGCCAGCGTGGGAAAAGCTATAAAAACGCGGCTGCCGGGCCTGAATCCGGCAGCCGATTTCTCGTGGCCTTTCATACTGCTGCATCATCAGGCTATTAACAGGCGGCCGTCTTTACGCATGCCGTTTCCGGCATGCGGACATCTTCCGCTGAGGTTCCCTATAGCTTTCTTACCCCCTGTTATGTTGTTCCATCATGCCGAACCGCAGCAGCAGCGCTTATCAAAGGCAACTGGCCAATGCGCCTGTGGAGCGCATCTTTCTCAACAGTGCTCAGTGAAGTCTGCATAGAAGCGCTGCGCCACGTCGGGATGCGAGCGCAGCCGCCCTTTTAAATAGTTCCAGCCGACCTCCCGCAGCAGCGGATTTTGCGGATCGCTGTCCGGCCCCTGCGCCAGGTTCGCCAGCGCTTCCGGCAGCTGATATACCGGCACCACGGCGTCAAGCTGGGCGCCAAGAAAAAAGGCGACAGATAAACGCTCCTGTTCCGTCTGCGGCGATACTACTCGGTGCACGGTGGCACGCAGATAGCCGTTGGTCGCCAGCTCAAGCAGCTCCCCAATATTGACTACAAACGAACCGGGTAAAGGCGTCGCCGCTGTCCATTCGCCAGGACGAATCTCAACCTCCAGACCTGGCTTATCATCCTGCAGCAGCAGCGTCAAAAAACCGGAATCCTTATGCGCGCCCACGCCCTGACGCGATTCGCTGTCGGTGCGCCCCGGATAACGGATCAGTTTGATATGTTCATTGGGGAAAGCGCCGTAAAGGCCGTCGAAAGCGTCCTGCGGCAGTTGCAGCGCCTCGGCGAAAGCGCGCAGCAGTTTCAATGCAACCTCAGTCATTTCCTGCTGCCAGCGCGTTAGCACAAGTTGCAGTTCCGGCAGCGCCTGCGGCCACTGGTTAGGCCCCTGCATTCTTTGCCATGCCGGAATATTTGGCGAGACGGGTAGCGCCTCTCGTTCCGCGCCGATATCGAACTGTTCGCGATAATCAGGCTGATTACGGGTTATCTCTACGCCAGCAAGGTTATAGCCGCGAAAATGCGGCGAATTCGCCATTTTGACCCTGAGCTTTTCTTCCGACGGTAAAGCAAAGAACGCGCGAGCAACCTGCTGCACTCTGTCGATCAATGGCTGGTTGATCCCATGATTGATCAGATAGAAAAACCCGACTTCACGTGCCGCCCGGGCAAGCGAGTCGAGCAAGGCTGAACGCTGCTGCGCCGATGCGGTTAATTGAGCGAAATCGATAACCGGAAGCGTTAACGGACTTTGTTGGCTCATGACTTTTATCCTGGCTGAAAGAGGCTTAGTTCCACATTGCCACTCCGCCTGTACTATCTCTACGAACTATTCCTGCTATCTATATGCAAATGTCAGAAGTCATTTTGCCTCGTTTATTACCTGCTCTTTGCGTTAAAACCCGACCAACTCCATCAGCAGAAACGGCTAAAACTTCCTGATAAGAATATAACTATCAGCCAGAAAATAAATACTCAGCCTGGCCCACCAGATTAATTATTAATTTTTATAGCAACTCAATGGAAAAGCTTATTATTACCCAGCCACCTGAAGCTGAAATAATAACCACAAAAACATGATACAGCCTTTTATAACAGCAAGTTAGATTAAAAAATCCCCACAAATATTTAAGTACAGCTTCATTTTAACTGTAAATCTAAATTAGAAATCAAAAAACAGCTATCCCTTTGAATTTTCTACTACACTTACTCTCTTACCCATTCAGAATAAAGGAGGCCGTGTGAAAGAAATCTTTCATACAAACTATTTGAAGTTGATTACGTCAGTGACCTTCTGGGGTAACATTCTGCTGGTAGTGGTGATCACCGCTGTGACTTTCTTCCTGATCCGCAAAGTTATCTCGCTGCTGGAAAAACGGATAGGCTCGTGGGCGGAAGATCATGAAAATCGCGTGGCGCACCGCGTCTTTCTGGACGTGCTGAAAAGAACCCGGGTCACGCTGATCTTTATCGCTTCTTTTCTGTTCAGCCTGCAGTTTATCGTGTTGCCCGGCCAGGTCAGCGGCACCATCCCGCACGCCTGGTTCCTGGTGCTGGCGCTGCAAATCGCGCTGTGGCTGGATCAGGCCGTGCAGTCCTGGCTGCGCTATTCGCTGACGAACTTCGGCCCGGACTCGCACCGCAATCCTGTCACTACCATCATTCTTGGGCTGCTGTTCCGGGCGCTGGTCTGGTCGGTGATGATCCTGTCGATACTCGCCAATGCGGGCGTCAATATTACCGCGCTGGTGGCAAGCCTGGGCGTCGGCGGTATCGCCATCGCGCTCGCGGTACAGACGGTGCTGAGCGACCTTTTCGCCTCTCTTTCAATCGGTATTGATAAGCCTTTTGAGATCGGCGACTTTGTGGTTTTTAACGACGTGGCGGGCACTATCGAACATATCGGGCTGAAAACCACGCGCATCCGCAGCCTGAGCGGCGAGCAGATTGTCTGCGCCAACGCCATCCTGTTGCAGCAAACCATCCACAACTATAAAAGGATGCAGACGCGCCGTATCGTCTTCAGCTTTGGCGTGCCGCTGGCGACATCGGCCGAGCAGCTGCGCAAGATTGGCCCCATGATTGAAGAGGTGATCGGCCGCATTGATAAAACCCGCTTTGACCGCGCGCACCTGGCCTCTTTCGAGTCCGATCGCATTATGTTTGAGGTGGTACATATCCTGAAGTTTTCCGACTATAACCAGTACATGGATATTCAGCAGGAGATTAACCTGCGGATCAAAGAATATCTGGAAGAGACAGGTATTGGCCTGGCCGGGCCGCACCGTTTTGTGACCTTTGAAAATTCGCTGCCGCAGGAGGAACAGCCTGCCTGAGGAAATAGCCAGTACTGCCGGCTATTTTTGCCAGCAGGCGCGGCAAAAACCGTGCTCGCTGGCCGCGCGGCATCCTGACACCAGCCTGGCGATGGGTAACGCCGCTTTCAGTTAAAGAAGCGGCGTTGCCGGTTGCGTCTGATTAGCGAATATCATTAAACTTGGTTTCCTTTAGCACCGCCAGCGTTGCAGCATTGAATCTGGCTCATCCCCTGGACGATCCCATGCCCGTTAAACCCACAGCCGCGCTGTCACGCAGCGATCTCGCCGACCTGAACGCTTTTCGCATGGTAGAACGCCTGCGCAGCTTTACCAAAGCCGCCGTGGAGCTGGGCATTACTACCTCCGCGCTCAGCCACGCTATTCGCAATCTGGAAACGCGGCTGGGCGTGCGGCTGCTGAACCGCACCAGCCGCACCGTTGCCCCTACCGAAGCGGGCGCCAGCCTGGCGCGGCGGCTGAACGTCGGGTTTCAGGAGATCGGCGACGCGCTGGATGAGGTAAATCGCCTGCGCGATCGTCCGGCAGGCCGTCTGCGCCTGAATGTGCTGAGCGACGGCGCGCGACTGATTGTGGGCCGCTATCTGCCAAAGTTCCTCAGCAAGTATCCGGAGGTTGAGGTGGAAGTCTGCGTGGACGATCGCATGGTGGATATCGTGGCGGAAGGCTTCGACGCCGGTATCCGTTTTGGCGGCACCGTGCCGGAAGACTTAGTCGCCGTAAAGCTGGGCGCGGATCTGAAATGGGTTGCCGTCGCTGCGCCGCGCTATCTTTATCACCGCCCGCCGCTGCTGGAGCCTGAAGATCTTCGCGCGCATTCCTGTATCCGTATGCGCACCGGCCAGGGCGTGATCTATAAGTGGGAATTTCGTCAGGGCAACGACTACCGCGTGATCGACGTGCCGGGACAAATTTGCGTCAGCGAAACCACGCTGGCGCTGGAGCTGGCGCTTGCCGGAACGGGTATCGCTTACTGTCTGGAAGACCGCGTAAAAGAGCCGTTGCTGAACGGCGCTCTGCACGTGGTATTGCCCGACTGGTCGCCCGTCGAACCTGCGCTATGCCTCTACTATCCGGGCCATCGGCGCGTGCCGCAGGGCCTGCGCGAACTGATTGCCCTGCTGCGCGAAGAGATAGCGGCAGAAGCACGGCGGGCGCCGCGCCAGATGACCTCAGGCGCTGTCGCCTGATGGCGCTCCGGCGACGGGCCGTCCGCTTTTTCCTGTCGGCGTCGTCCGCTATAGTAATCCTTCGCCAGCCCGTTTCGTCCCGCCAGTCATGGAGCGATCATGAGTAACCCGTCCCGTAAACGTCCACTGAAGCTCAGCACCTCCGTCAGCCTGATGGTCGGCGCGGTGCTCGCCGTGGTTTTGCTGATCGTTCATCTGTTCTATTTTTTCCAGATAAGCCATATCACCCGCGCCGGCGTTAAGGATAAAGCGCTGGCGGTGGCGCGTACCCTGGCCGATTCTGCCGAAGTACAGCGCGGCCTGCTGCTGCCCGCCGATCGCAACATTATTCAGCCGCTTACTCAGGCGGTACAGGAAAGCAACCATTTGCTGTTTGTCGTGGTCACCGATATGCGCGGTATCCGCTATTCTCACCCTGATAAAAACGCCATCAACCGCCCTTTCATCGGCGAGGATTTGCAGCCGGCGCTGGCGGGTAAGGAAAACGTGTCGATCAATCGCGGCCAGCTGGCGCAGGCGCTACGCGTATTTACGCCGATTTACGACGCCCGGCAGCGGCAGATTGGCGTGGTGGCGGTAGGTATCTCGTTGAGCGAGGTCGCGCAGCAGATCGCGCGTACCCGCTGGTCGGTACTGTGGACGGCACTGTTCGGCGTGCTGGCGGGCGCTATCGGCACCTGGTGCCTGGTGCGGGCCTCCCGCCGCGTGCTCTCCGGTCTGGAGCCTTACGAGATTTCGATGCTGTATGAGCAGCGCCAGGCGATGCTGCAATCGATTAAGGAAGGCGTTATTGCGGTGGACGATCGTGTACAGGTCACGCTGATCAACCGCGCCGCGCAGCAGCTTTTTACCGAAGCGCGCCATCCGCAGGACGAAGCGCCCGGCCCGCTCATCGCCAACCTGCGCGAAGTGGTGCAAAGCGGCGTGCCGCAGCGCGACAGAGAGCTGCATTTCAAGGGGCGCGTGCTGCTCAGCAATACCATGCCGGTACGCAGCAAGGGCGTGATTATCGGCGCGGTCTGTACCTTCAGGGATAAAACCGAGGTCAGCCAGCTGGTGCAGCGGCTGGACGGCCTGGTCAACTATGTTGACGCGCTGCGCGAGCGCTCGCATGAATTTATGAACAAGCTGCATGTGATCCTCGGCCTGCTGCATATGAAAAACTACCAGCAGCTGGAAAGCTATATCCTGAAAACCGCCAACGGCTATCAGACAGAGATTGGCTCGCTGCTGATGAAAATTAAATCGCCGGTGATTGCGGGCTTTCTGTTAAGCAAGATCGAACGCGCGACCGATTGCGGCCACCGGCTGATCGTCAGCGAGGACAGCCTGCTGCCGGACTGCGGCAGCGAAACGCAGTCCGCCGCGCTGATCACCATTCTGGGCAACCTGATTGAGAACGCGCTGGAGGCCGCAGACGGCCAGCCCGGCGGCGAAATCAGCGTGCTGCTGCACTATCAGAACGGCTGGCTGGCCTGCGAGGTCAGCGATGACGGGCCGGGCATCCCGGAACCAGATGCTATCTTTGAGAAAGGCGTTTCCAGCAAAGGAGACGATCGGGGCATGGGCTTGTTCCTCGTCAAACAACAAACCGAAAGCCTTGGCGGAAAAATTATTGTAGAGTCCGAACCCGGCGTTTATACGCAATTTTTAGTCCAACTGCCCTGGGATAGAGGAAACAAAAGCGCATGATTAACGTGTTAGTCGTCGATGATGACGCCATGGTCGCCGAGTTGAACCGCTGCTATATCGGCCAGCTGGAAGGATTTCACTGCGTGGGCATAGCCTCGACCCTGCAACAGGCAAAGGAGATGGCGCTGCATGGCGGCATTGATTTGATCCTGCTGGATATCTATTTGCAGCAGGAGAGCGGGCTGGATCTGCTGCCCGCGCTGCGCCAGGCGAAGCAGGCGGTGGATGTAATTGTGATCTCTTCCGCCGCCGATGCCGATACCGTCAGGCAATCGCTGCACTACGGCGTGGTGGACTATCTGATCAAGCCTTTCCAGTTCTCGCGTTTTGAAGAGGCGCTGACCGGCTGGCGTCGCCGCAAGACGCTGATGGACAGCCAGCCCTGGTATCAGCAGGCCGATGTGGATCGGCTGCTCCACGGCGACAGGGATGGGCCAGCCGAAGGCAAACGCCTGCCGAAAGGCCTGACGCCGCAGACGCTGCGCACGCTCTGCCAGTGGATTGACGCGCATCCGGCGGAAGAGTTCTCTACCGACGAGCTGGCCGCAGCGGTCAACATCTCCCGCGTCTCCTGCCGCAAATACCTGATCTGGCTGGCGCAGTGCCATATACTCTTTACCAGCATCCACTATGGCGCAACCGGCAGGCCGGTCTACCGCTATCGGCTACAGGCCGAATACAGCGAGCTGCTTAAACAGTACTGTCAATAACCCGCCAGCGCTCGTCCAGCAGCCGGAAAGGCTGTTGGGTTGCCAGCACCACCTGCTGCTCTCGCGTTACGAAAATGGCCTCGATCTGCGGATAATCCTTCAGGAAAACAAGGCTCTGTTCTACGCCCAGGCCATACAGCAGCGTGGTAAAAATATCGCCGTCGAGCGAACGGTCAGAAATGACCGTTACGCCGAGCAGCTCGTTGTCCAGCGGATAACCGGTTTGCGGATTGAGGATATGGTGATAGCGGCGGCCGTTCAGCTCGAAGTAGCGCTCATACACGCCCGATGTCACCACCGATTTATTGCTGACGGCGACGCTGCCGATCAGCGCGCCCGGCTCGCCAAAAGGCAGCTGCACGCCTATCGCCCATGCCGTTTCGCCTGCGGGTGCATCAAGCGTTTGCAGGTTGCCGCCAAGGTTGATCAGCCCGCAGAAGCAGCCGCGCTGATGCAGAAAATCCCTGACCACGTCGGCGATATAGCCTTTGGCTATCGCGCCCAGATCGATCTCCATGCCGGGCTGCGGCAGAAACACCGTCTGCTGCTGCTCGTCCAGCTGCACGCGGGCGGGATCGGTTAATGCCAGCAGCGCCTGTAGCTCGTGCGCGGGCGGCACGCTGTCGCCCTGAAAACCGATTTTCCAGCGCTTGACCAGCGGCCCGATAGCGAAGTTGAAACAGCTTCCGGCCAGCAGGCTCACTTCCCTGGCGCGTTTGATCAGCGCAAACACCGGCGCGCTGACCGCAACGGGATGGCTGCCCGCCGCCGCGTTCACCGCCATCAGCTGCGAACCGGCACGATTCACGGTAAACAGATTTTCCTGCTGGCGGATCAGGCGGAACACGTCGCCCGCCAGCTTTTCGTCGTGCTCCGCCAGCTTCAGCAGGATGGGCGAGCCCATCAGCACCGCAGAGTAAGCGTAAAGTCGCGCGTCAGCTGGCATCGTGGCTCTCCGGTGTGTTAATGATGCAGGGCGAAATCAGCCGCGTGACGTCCGGCCAGCGTGCCGAAGATAATGATATCGGCAATAGCGTTGCCGCCGATACGGTTACCGCCGTGAATGCCGCCGACGACTTCACCCGCCGCCCATGCCCCGGCAATAACCTGCTGCTGCTCATCCAGCACGGCGGTATCGCTGTTGATGGTGACGCCGCCCATCGTATGGTGCACGCCGGGCGCGATGCGGATGGCGTAAAACGGCCCCTGGTTCAGCGGATGGCGCATCGCGGTCTGACGACCGAAATCCTCATCCTGCTGGCGCTCGACAAACAGGTTGTAGCGCTCCAGCGTCGCCAGCAGCGCGTGCAGATCCATATTGAGCTTGATCGCCAGCTCCTGCGGCGAAGACGCGCTGACCACAAAGCCTTTGGCAAGGTATTCGTCGGCCGCCTTGTTGTTCAGCCTGACCTGTTCGTCAAAAATCACCCAGGCGCTTTTCTCCGGCAGCGCGATAATATCCGCCGACACTTTATCGCGGGTCGCCATCTCGTTGCAGAAACGGTGTCCGGCCTGGCTGACCAGAATGGCGCCGCCGCCGCGAATCGATTCGGAGATCAGATAGGAGGTGGTTTGCTCTACCGTTGGATGGATTTGGATTTCGCCCATATCCACCGTGCCCGCGCCAAGTTTTTGCAGCAGCGCGATACCGCTGCCGGTCGCGCCCTTGTGGTTAGTGGTGACAAAGCCGTCCAGCTCCGGCCGGTAATGGGTGACCATCTCGCGGTTGGCGCTGAAGCCGCCGGTGGCAACGATTACGCTGCGGGCGTTAAGAATGCGGCTGTCGTAATATTCATCGACCACCTTCACGCCGCTGACCCTGCCGTCGGTATAAATGATCTCTTCCACCGAGGTTTCCAGCAGCACCTCGATATTGCGCTGGTTAATATTTTTCACCAGGCCGCTGATCAGAAAGCCCCCTACCGCCGAGCGGTCTGCCGGACGATGGGTGCGGTCGATGCTCATGCCGCCGGTGATGGTGATATCGTTCAGCTCAATGCCTTTCGCCGCCAGCCATTCGATAGCCTCAGGCGCCAGCTCCACAAACTCTTTCAACAGCACGGGATTGTTTTTGAAATGGCCGCCTTTCAGGGTTTCTTCATAAAACAGCGTTTTGCTGTCCTTGATGCCTTTCAGCTTCTGGAAGCGCGTTTCCGCCGCGTTCATGCCTACCGAGGCCTTGATGGTATTGCCGCCGATGGTCGGCATTTTTTCGATAATGGCCACGCGCGCGCCTTCGTCATGCGCCTGGATAGCCGCCGCCAGGCCCGCGCCGCCGCTGCCGATAACCACCACGTCGTAGTTTTGCGGCGCCTGCGGATTGCCGCCCTCTTCTATTACATGCTCTTTGCTGGAGGTAGCGAGCGCCCGCGAAACCGCTTTTTTCAGGGCTTCACTTTGGGTGGTGGCGCCGGTAATCGCATCCACATGCGGGCTGTTAGCAACCAGAATGCGGTTGCGCAGGCTTTCGAAAGTGGTGGTGAAATCGACGTCGAGCGTATCGTCCGGCACCAGCGTGATATCGGTAATGCGATCGGTATCCAGCGCGACGTTGATTTTTAGCTTCAGCGCCTCCGCCTCGACTTTTTCCTGATAAACGCCCGCTTTATATTTGCGGCCGGTCGCGCTCATATCGCGGATCATCGCATCCACCAGCGAGAAGCGCCACAGCGGCTCGGGGATTTTCAGCGCCTCGCGCCGGTTGCTGTCGATATAGAGTTCCAGATGGTCGTTGTGAATAATGCGATCGGCCCAGTCAGGATAGGCGATGCAGGCTTTGCCGATTGCCACCAGATCGAAACCGTGCTCCAGCCCGCTTTCGGCATCGGCTTTATTCACCACGCCGCCGACGCCGATCACCGGAATTTTTGCCAGCGTTTCGGAGCGCATAGCGCGGAATTTGGTAATCAGCGGCGTGGGATCCTGGGTGTCGACGATAGAAGGCCGCAGCAGCTGCCCTACGGAAAAATGCACGTAGTCCAGCCCGCGCTCGGCGAGTTTTTCCAGCAGATACATCGTGTCGTCAAAGCGAATACCGGGGACTTCCAGCTCTTCCGGCGAGAAACGATAGCCGATGATAAAGGTATCGTCCGCGAAGCGTTCGGCCATTTTATGCGTGATATCCAGCACCGCCAGCGGGAAGCGCGTGCGGTTATCGCGGCTGCCGCCCCACTGGTCGTCGCGCTGGTTGGAATTGGGCGAATAGAACTGCTGGATCAGGTAGGTGTTCGCGCCGTGCAGCTCCACGCCGTCGAAGCCGGCCTTGATGGCGCGGTTCACCGCGTCACCGAATTTGGTGATCATCACCTCAACTTCTTCGCCGGTCAGCGCCTGCGGCGTGGTGGCGCCTTCACGCGGCGCGGCGATGGCGCTGGGTGCAACCGGCGTTCTGCCGCCGATCAGCTCCGGCTCCACCATCCTGCCGCCGTGATAAATTTGCAGAATAGCCTGCGAGCCTTTGGATTTGATCGCGCTTGCTATCCGCGCCAGGCCCGCGATTTTGTTATCGCTGTCAATGCCTATCGCGCCGGGAAATGCCGGCCCTTTGGGATCAATAAAACAGCACTCCACGATCACCGCGCCCAGGCTGCCGGCACGTTCGCGATAATACTCTACCAGTTCACTGGTGACGGTGCCGTCGTAGAATCCCGTACAGGTGGTCATTGGCGCCATTACCAGACGGTTTTTTAATACGGCGCCATTCGGCAGCGTCAGCGGATTAAGGATCGGGGTGAGCGTGTTCATTATTATCGACTCCAAAATTTAAATTTTTGAACCGTGTTACATAAGAAACGTTTTCGCTTAATTAACGGGTTCTGCTTTATGCAATAAATATATCAATTCTGGATTTATTAAATCGGTTAATTTAGTTATTAAACTTTTTAAATTACCAGAAACAATTACCGCATTATGTCACGCCGTCACCGCTCTGATTGTTACTCATTAGTTAACTAAAAGCAAACTCCAATTGCCACCTAAAAATAAAACCAATAAAATCAATACACTAAAAATATTACCAGCTATTTCAGGAAATAAAAACGTAACAGTAAACTGCTCTACACGTAACAATTTTGGGAAGGCAACCAGGGAAAATGCATTTTCCAAAAAAAAGAACAAAATGGCTGGAAATATTTATTGATCCAGATCAATATTATTATTCAGGGCGACCTGCATTATCTTCACAGTTCCTTAATAGTATGTTAAAAACATGTTTAAAAAGGTCATCCTGTCACCAGGGTCGCGGTAAATAAGCCCGTTTAAAAAGGGCGTAGCCATTAACCGGGACATATCTCTTTTATTACTGTTAACTTGCAGATCAACACTATGAAAACAAAATCAACGTCGAGTGGATCGCCCGCCTCACCGGGAACCAAAAAACGTCTTGTTATGCTTTTTCTGCCCGTGCTGGTCACGGTGCTGCTGCTGCTGACGCCGGTCCCCGGCGGGCTGGAGCCTTACGCCTGGCGCTTCTTCGCGGTGTTCGTCGGCGTCATCGTTGGCCTGATCTTCGAACCGTTGCCCGGTGCGGTGATCGGCCTGACCGGGGTGGTGGTCATTGCCCTGTTCAGCCACTGGCTGCTGTTCAGTCCGGCCGAGCTGGCCGACCCCAAATTCCAGGCCGCCACGCAGTCCTTTAAATGGGCGGTCAGCGGGTTCGGCAACTCTACAGTCTGGCTGATTTTCGGCGCGTTTATGTTCGCCGCGGGTTATGACAAGACGCAGTTTGGCCGCCGTCTGGCGCTGATCCTGGTGAAGTATCTGGGGCGACGCAGCCTGACGCTGGGCTACGCCATTACCTTCGCCGATCTGCTGCTGGCGCCTTTCACCCCGTCCAACACGGCGCGCAGCGGCGGGACTATCTACCCGATTATCGCTAACCTGCCGCCGCTGTACGGTTCCAAACCCAACGATCCCAGCGCGCGTAAAATTGGTTCTTATTTAATGTGGGTGGCGATCACCGCAGCCTGTATTACCAGCTCAATGTTCCTGTCGGCGCTCGCGCCTAACCTGCTGGCGCTGGCGCTGGTGAAAAGCATCGTGGGCTTCGATATCTCCTGGGGGAACTGGTTCCTCGCCTTCCTGCCACTGGGCCTGCTGCTGATCTTAACCATGCCTTTACTGGCCTACTGGTTCTATCCGCCGGAAGTGAAGATCAACGACGAGGTGCCGCGCTGGGCAAAAAGCGAGCTGGAAAAACTGGGCAAGCTGTCGCGCAACGAAATGCTGCTGCTGCTGTTTGTCTGCTGCGCGCTGCTGATGTGGATTTTCGCCACCAGCTGGATTGAACCGGCCATGGCGGCGCTGCTGGTCGTGGTGCTGATGCTGTGGACGGGCGTACTGAACTGGAACGATATCACCAGCAATAAACCGGCCTGGAACACCTTCGCCTGGTTCGCCACGCTGGTGGCGCTGGCGGATGGCCTGGCGCGCGTCGGCTTTATCGCCTGGCTGGGCAAAGAAGGCGGCCAGCTGCTGACCGGCATCGATCCGCAAGTGGCGGCCGTGATGCTGCTGGTGGCCTTCTTCCTGCTGCACTACCTTTTTGCCAGCACCACCGCTCATACCACCGCGCTGCTGCCGGCCATGCTGACCATCGCTGCCGCCATTCCGGGCATCAATATGCCGGTCTACTGCCTGATGATGGTGACCTCGCTCGGCGTGATGGGGATTATCACCCCATACGGCACCGGCCCCAGCCCAATCTACTACGGCAGCGGCTATCTGCCGACCAAAGACTACTGGCGGCTTGGCACTATTTTCGGCGCGATTTTCCTCGGCGGCATGATGCTGATTGCCTATCCGTGGATGGTCATGATGTTCTGACCGTAAAAAACCCAGGCTGACGGGCCTTTTCCGGCCCCGGCCTCTTTCCTTGCCGTGGCGCACGCTACGGCTTACCAGGTGAGCAAAATGTCAAACAAACCTTTCGTCTATCAGAACCCTTTTCCTCTCGCCCCTGACGAAACCGAATACTATCTGCTGAGCAGCGATCACGTTTCCGTCAGCGAATTCGCCGGTCAGGAAGTGCTGAAAGTCGAGCCGGAAGCGCTGACTTTGCTGGCGCAGCAGGCGTTTCACGATGCCGCTTTTATGCTGCGTCCCGCACACCAGCGCCAGGTCGCCGCCATTCTGAGCGATCCGGAGGCCAGCGAGAACGACAAGTATGTGGCGCTGCAATTTTTAAGAAACTCCGAGATCGCGGCGAAAGGCGTGCTGCCAACCTGCCAGGATACCGGCACGGCCATTATTATGGGCAAAAAAGGCCAGCGCGTCTGGACCGGCGGCGGCGATGAAGCGGCGCTGTCGCAGGGGGTTTACAACACCTACAGCCAGGATAATCTGCGCTACTCGCAGAACGTCGCGCTGGATATGTATCGCGAGATCAATACCGGTACTAACCTGCCTGCGCAGATCGATCTCTACAGCGTGGACGGCGATGAGTATAAATTTCTCTGCATGGCTAAAGGCGGCGGCTCCGCCAACAAAACCTACCTGTGGCAGGAGACGCGCGCTCTGCTCAACCCCGGCAGGCTGGAGGCCTGGCTGACCGAGAAAATGCGCACGCTGGGCACGGCGGCCTGCCCGCCTTACCATATCGCCTTTGTGATCGGCGGCACCTCGGCCGAAAGCACCCTGAAAACGGTCAAGCTGGCCTCAACGCACTACTATGACGGCCTGCCGTTTGAAGGCAATGAGCATGGCCAGGCGTTCCGCGATCGCGAGCTGGAGCAGGCGCTGCTGGCGGCCGCGCAGAAGCTGGGGCTGGGCGCCCAGTTCGGCGGCAAATACTTCGCCCACGATATTCGGGTGATCCGCCTGCCGCGCCACGGCGCTTCCTGCCCGGTCGGCATGGGCGTTTCCTGCTCCGCCGACCGCAATATCAAAGCGAAAATCAACCGCGATGGCATCTGGATTGAAAAGCTGGAGGATAATCCGGGACGCTATATTCCGGCCGAACTGCGCCAGCAGGGTGAAGGCGAGGTGCATCAGATTAACCTCAACCGGCCGATAGAAGAGGTTCTGGCGCAGCTGTCGCGCTTCCCGGTTTCTACCCGGCTTTCGCTAAGCGGTACCATTATCGTGGCGCGCGATATTGCCCATGCGAAGTTCGCCGAACGGCTGGAAAGAGGCGAAGGTTTACCGCAGTACCTGAAAGATCACCCCGTTTACTACGCCGGCCCGGCCAAAACCCCCGAAGGCTATGCTTCCGGCTCGCTTGGCCCGACGACCGCCGGACGAATGGATTCTTATGTCGATCGTTTACAGGCCAACGGCGGCAGCCTGATTATGCTGGCGAAAGGCAACCGCAGCCAGCAGGTGACCGACGCCTGTCGCGAACACGGTGGCTTTTACCTGGGCAGTATCGGCGGCCCGGCGGCGGTGCTGGCGCAGCAGAGTATCAAGAGCCTGGAGTGCGTGGAATACCCGGAGCTGGGTATGGAAGCGGTATGGAAGATTGAGGTGGAAAACTTCCCGGCGTTTATCCTGGTCGATGATAAAGGCAACGACTTTTTCACGCTGATTGCGCAAAATCAGTGCGGTAAATGCGCTAAATAATCAGCGGCCCCTTTATCGAATAAAGGAGCCAGCCATGAGCGCGCCAGATAAAGGCTGCTGGCGCGCTAATACAACGACAGTGCCCTGCCCGTTACATGCCCTGTAAATTCGCTTCTTATCCACCCTGTTTATTTGCTGGCGCTACTTATCCCCTGTAAAAAATAACCTACACCCCATCTCTGGGGGAAACAGAAGCGCGCAGTAAAAATGAACCTGATAAAATACCACAGGGTTATTTTTGAAAAACGACTGGTAAAACAAGCGGGTCTTGTTACGAGCCTGGCTATAACGATGAAAAGCTCCGTTAAGAAACAGAACACATATTCCGCCCATCTTCTTTATACTATTTCAGGAAAACGTCATTCGTTTAAAAAGAAGCGCGCAGACTATTATTTATTATTCTCCGAAGCGTCTTTACTGGCAGACTGAAGAATAAGCGCGTAGCGCGCCAGCAGCTGTTTTAAGCGATTCTCTATTTTCCCTCTTAATACCGGCGATAGCGGATTCGACTCAAGCTGACGCAACAGCTCCTCTGCGGGCTGCATCGCTTCCAGAGGCTGCCGAAGAGTGACCAGCTGAGCCTCGAATTCCGTATAGGTAAGACAGCCAGCGCGCTGCTCCTCCGGCACCTTCACCAGCGCCAGCATTTTTTTTAATCTCAACCGCGCCGTATGCCACAGCACCAGCTGCTCCCTGGGCAGCGCGGCCAGCATAACGGCCTCCTGCCAGTTTTTATCCTGGCCGCCCAGCTCTGGCGTAACCTGGCGGGCCAGCAGAGCAATCCGCTGCGCTTTATCCGGCTCGGGCTGCATCAGTTGCAAAGCCCACGAGCCTAAAGCGCACAGCAGGCAGGCGACAACCATGCCGGCAAAAAAGCCCCGGCTACGCTCCCAAAAACTAAAACTGACCGTGAGCGCGCCAGAGCTGGTCATATCACCCGGCACGTAAACCAGCGGCGTGAACTCATCGCTACGGCCGGCCCGCGCCAGGGTCGCCCTCGTCAGCATGGTCCGGTCAGTTTTGAGCTGGCGTTCCGGCACGGTAAGCTGCGCTATAAGCTCGCTGATTTGGATATTCAGGCGATCAAGCTGGCTCAGATGCTTGTAGGCCAGCACCTCAAGCGTGTTGACATTTTGTTCCAGCTGCGCCTGCAGTCGGTAAAGCAGATCGAGATCGCTCGCTTCCGGCTGAAGCTCCTTAAGCCGTTGTTGCATCCCGGCGCTCAGCCAGGTCACAATCGCCAGCCGGGCGGAAAGCGGCTGCGGCCAGAGCGTCGGCCACTGATGTTTCATCATTGCCGTAATGATTTCAAACCCTTCGCACAATCCCGGCAGCCCGGCGCTGTGCGCCCTGGCCAGCGTATACCAGGCCACGCTTTGCAAATCCATGCCGTTCGCCCGAAAAAGCGCGATCGCGAGCGCCTCCACGCGCTGCCAGTCCGGGCCTGACTCGCCAGGCTGATTGAGCAAGGCGATTTCCTGCCGCAGGGCGGAAAATTCCGCCAGCGCGCGAGGATCGCCGCCTGTCTGCAAAATATTGTCGCCGTGTGTTGTCATGCCGGTTGTTCCTTTTTTCCAATAATTCTGTCAATCCCTGAATGGACCTCAAGCGTTTGCGTCAATATACTTTCCCACGTCACGATAAAAAATTTTCCTCAGGACAGAGGATAAAACCGTGATGTCACCCTAAAGTCACCTGTAATATATTAACCATAATAGTGATTTGCAAAAGTAATTTATCGTTCCTCGTTGCAATGAGGATGCTTCTTCACAAAACAGGCGGCTTTTATTTTCATTATTTCACCATCCGATCTTTTTCAGTAACATAAAGCGGCGGCTTGTTGGCAAGCGTAGCAAACAGCCCGCTAAACAATTATCGAAAAAAGATCCTTCATAAAACCACCGTTCCAGTTAGCGGGTTGTTTTTTACGGACGGCCGCTGATATCAGATGGCTTTCAGGAAGCTATTAGCCGCCGCATCCTGAATAAGCCATTTTTACTTTATTTGCTTAATAGATTTGATTAAATATTTCCAGTTTGTACCCCTTTTCTTTCATGCGCCGTTGATAAAAAGCCTGGCGCATCACATTTCGCGGCACCGGTCCGGGCGAACTCCGGAATTTCGTCTAAAGTTTGTTTCAGGGTCAATAACTTACAGCTATTCGATTGGGATAGGGAGAACGACTAATGCAGAAAGTTGAAAAACGTCAATGGAAAACCGTGCTGTCGCTGCCGTTGCTGATTGCCGCGCTGACGCAGGCCGGCTTCGCCGCTGCCGCCGATGGGCAGCCGCAGCCGCCTGATATGACGCTGGGGCCGCTGTTTAAGGCGGTGCAGGCCGCTAAACTGTTTCCCGATCAAAAGACCTTCGCCGACGCCCTGCCGAAAACCAGTCCCAGCCTGATCCTGGCAGACTGGCAGATGCAGAGAAAACAGCGCAATTTCGACCTGCGCCGATTTGTGAATACTAACTTCACGCTGCCCACCAACGGCCCGGCCTACGTGCCGCCTGCCGGACAGAGCCTGCGTGAACATATCGACGGGCTGTGGCCGGTACTGACCCGTAACGCCACGCCGGTTAACCAGTGGGATTCTCTGCTGGCGTTGCCCAAGCCTTACGTCGTGCCGGGCGGCCGCTTCCGGGAGATTTACTATTGGGACAGCTATTTCACGATGCTTGGCCTGGCGGAAAGCGGCCACTGGGATCGCGTGCAGGATATGGTGGATAACTTCGCCTCGCTGCTGGATAAATATGGCCATATCCCTAACGGCAACCGCAGCTATTATCTCAGCCGCTCGCAGCCGCCTTTCTTCAGCCTGATGGTCGACCTGCTGGCGACGCATAAAGGCGACAGCGTCTATCGTCAGTACCTGCCGGAGCTGCAGAAAGAGTATGACTACTGGATGAACGGCGCTGACCACCTCAAAGCGGGCGAAGCCAGCAAGCGGCTGGTGAAGCTGAAAGACGGCGCGCTGCTGAACCGCTATTGGGACGCCCGTGACGTGCCGCGTACCGAATCTTATATGGACGACATCGCGACGGTGGAAAAAGCTAAAGGACGCGATAAGGGCGAGCTTTATCGCGATCTTCGCTCGGGCGCGGCCTCCGGCTGGGATTTCAGCTCACGCTGGTTCGCTAAGCCGGACGATATCTCCTCGATTCAAACCACCGCTATTTTGCCGGTCGATCTGAACTCGCTGATGTTTCATCTGGAAAAAACGCTGGCGCGCGCCAATAAAGAGGCCGGTCAGGCGGACGCCAGCGAGCGCTTTGCGCAGCGGGCCGAACAGCGCCAGCAGGCGATTAACCGCTATTTCTGGGATGAAAAACAGGGCTGGTACGCCGACTATGACTGGAAGATGGCGCAAGTCCGTCCGCAGCTGACGGCCGCGACGCTGTTCCCGCTTTATCTCAAGGCGGCAACGGCGGATCAGGCCAACCGCACGGCGACGGCGGTCCAGGCGCAGCTGGTGAAGGAAGGCGGCCTGGTAACAACCAACGTCAACAACGGCCAGCAGTGGGATGCGCCAAACGGCTGGGCGCCGTTGCAGTGGGCAGCCGTGGAAGGGCTGAACAACTACGGCAAGCAGACGCTGGCGAAAGATATCGGCATGCGCTTTTTGAAAAACGTGCAGACCACCTATGACAAAGAGCACAAGCTGGTCGAAAAATATGTGGTGGAAGGCAATAACCTGGGCGGCGGCGGCGGCGGTGAATACCCGCTACAGGACGGCTTCGGCTGGACCAACGGCGTCACGCTGAAGTTAATGGATCTCTACTGCCCGAAAGGGGTGGTATGTAATAACGTCGGCGATATCACTAAAGGCCAGTAAGCCTTTCTTCAGGCGGTCCAGGATCGCCTGATTTCCCCCTGCTTGTTTCTCTCCCTTCGTTGCTTACCAGAAAATCACGCACGCTTGCCTGATTCCTCCTGCTTATTTTTCCCCTTCACGCCGTTTATCAGAAAAATCACGGATTGTACGCCGTAGTTGTAAAGATAATAATTATCATTAAGATTGTCATACTCTTTACACTTTTGCTGCCAGCCGTTAACAAGTCCGGCAGCGCTTTCTGTTTGAACTCTGAAAGGGAAGAAGCATGGTTTTCGCTCAAAAACGCCTGCTGTTCTGTACTACGCTGTTTGTCTCGCCCGTTGCCCTTTGCGCCGCCGATACGCTGGTCGTTACCGCCGCTCCTGCCGAAACGGCCACTACGCCGACCTCCGGCTATAACGCCACCACCAGCCAGGGCGCAATGAAGACCGACCGGCCGCTGGCGCTTACCGCGCAGGCCGTTTCCGTTGTCACCCGACAGCAGATGGAGGATCAGGGCGCAACCGACGTCAACCAGGCGCTGAGCTATACCGCCGGTGCTTTTACGAATTTTGCCGGCGCAGCCAGCCGCTACGATACCGTTTCGCTGCGCGGCTTCCACGGCGGCGACGTGGATAATATCTTCCTGGACGGCTTGCGGCTGATGAGCGATCCCGGCAGCTACAATATACTGCAGGTCGATCCCTGGTTTCTGGAACGTATCGACGTAATTAAAGGCCCCTCATCGGCGCTTTATGGTCAAACGGTACCCGGCGGGCTGGTGATGGAAAGTTCGAAGCGTCCGCAGTTCAGCCAGCAGGGCCATTTCCGCGCCTCGGCGGGCAACCATAACAGCACCAGCACCGCCTTTGATTATACCGACGCCATTAACGAACAGTGGGCATTCCGGCTGACCGGCCTTAGCCGCCACAGCGATACGCAATACGATCATACGCGCGAAGAGAAATACGCCCTTTCCCCTTCCCTGCTCTGGCAGCCGGATGAAGATACTTCTCTGCTGCTGCGCGCTTATCTACAGAAGGATCCTTCCGGTGGCTATCACGGCGCGGTGCCCGGCGACGGCAGTATTACTGAACATAACGGACGCAAGCTGAGTACCGGCTTTTACGATGGCGACAGCTCTCTGGATCAATTTAAACGGCGCGAGCAGATTTACAGCTATGAATTTGCCCATCGCTTTAACGATACCTGGGCTTTCCGCTCCAACGCCAGCTACGCCCATTCCAATGTCGATCTCGATCAGGTTTACCAAATTGGCTGGGATACGGCTGACGCGGATCGGCTGAACCGCTATTACTCCGGCTCCCGCTCGTCACTCGATGCCTTTGCGCTGGATAATCAGCTGGAGGCGGATTTCGCCACGGGCGAGCTGGCACACAAAGTCGTGCTGGGCGCGGAGTACCATCAGTATAAAAACGATCTTTATGAAGCCAGCGGCAACGCCAGCCAGCTGAACGCGCGCACGGGTGAAGCGCTGGGGCCGCAGCCGGATTACGATTTTTCCCGCTCGCAGCGCCGCTACTATCAGACCGGCGTTTATTTGCAGGACGAGATGAGCTGGCAGCAGTGGCATCTGGATCTGTCCGGGCGCTATGACCGTATCGTATCGCAAACGGAGAACGATGCGACGGCAGACAAGCATCGCCGCCAGGACGATCATCTCAGCGGGCGCGCCGCGCTGCTTTACGCCTTTGCCAACGGCGTTTCGCCTTACGTCAGCTACAGCCAGGCGATTACGCCGCAGTCCCTTTCCGACATTAACGGCAATCTGCTGCAGCCGACGACCTCGGAGCAGTATGAAACCGGCGTGAAATATCAGCCGCCGGGCACCTCGGATCTCTATAGCGCGGCAGTGTACGATTTAACGCAGAAAGATGTGGGCAACCGCGTGGTTAAGGAATCCTATTACGACCCGGCAGGCAAAGTGCATTCGCAGGGGCTGGAGCTGGAAGCCCATCACCAGTGGACGCCGCGCCTGAGCACGCTGGCCAGCTACACGCTTAATCACGTCCGTTATAAGGATGCCGTGGACGGCAACGACGGCCACACGCCTTATGTGACGCCAAATTCGATGGCTTCTTTCTGGGGTAAATATCAGTTTGCGTGGGGCGTCAGCGCGGGCGCGGGCGTACGCTATATCGGCAAGCAGTGGGCAGACAATGAAAACACCACGCGCCTGCCCTCCGTCACGCTGTTTGACGCTTCGGTACGGGCCGATCTTGGCGTCTGGAACCCCAGCCTGAAAGGCGCGTTTGTGCAGCTTAACGCGACTAACCTCACCGACCGTCACTACGTCGCGGCCTGCTACGGCACGGGCTACTGCTACTGGGGAGCGGAACGTTCGGTGATGGCCACCGTCGGCTACGATTTCTGAGGCAGATAAGAAAAACCCCACGCCGGAGCGTGGGGTTTCTCAGTAAGCTTTACCGCTGCGCGATTAGCTTCTGACTTTACGGTAGATCCACAGCACAACGATGGCGCCAATGACCGCCACGATAAAGCTGCCGAAGTTGAAGCCGTCTACCTTGCCGAAACCGAACAGCGTACTGATCCAGCCGCCGACCACGGCGCCGACTACGCCCAGGATCACGGTGATAATAATACCGCCGCCATCTTTACCCGGCATAACCCACTTAGCGATGATACCGGCAATCAGACCGAAAATGATCCATGACAAAATTCCCATTTACTGCTCCTTTGCTTGTACTGATTAGACGGCATAAGTATAGGCAAGATTTCTAACTCTGTGATTTAAAGCCAAACTTTTTGCAATTTTTTTTTCGGACCGGCTAAAGCGTCACGCGCCGATGCCGATAATTTGACGTAACACCGCCAGGTGCGGGTTTGCTGACACCCAATCGGAGTAGGACGTGAAAGAAGAAGAAAAAGAACAATATCTCAAGCATGGCCCGCTCGCCGTGCTTGCCGTATTAAAAAATCTGCTGAAAAATCAGACGCCTGTTCTGGTTTCCCATGCGAGGGGCCAGTTTATTACGCGGCTGCTGTATGCGGATAAAGAGCGTCTGATCGTCGACTACGGCAGCAATGAGTATGAAAACCAGCTGGCGCTGGAAATGAATGAACTGCATCTGGCCGCAGAAACCTACGGCGCAAAAGTCGAGTTTACGCTTAACGCCCTTGAAAACGACAGTCATGAAGGCCTGCCTGCCTTTGGCGCCGGGCTGCCCGACGAGCTGTTGATGATCCAACGACGTGAGTTCTTTCGCGTGGCCGTCCCGCTTGACCCCATTTTTTACTGCTATGTCAAATGGCCGGACGGCAGCGGCCAGGGCCGGATGCGAGTCCAGGATCTCTCGCTGGGCGGTATCGGCGTGTTAAGCGATTCACCCATTCCGGAAAGCCTGGAGGGTGGCGAAATCTTTAAGAAAGTGTGTGTTGAACTGGGCGAATATGGTCGCCTTGAGGCGGACGCCACGCTGATTAACGTCGGCGAGCGCAGCGTGGTAGGCAATAAAAATGAAACCGTGGTCACGCCGCGCCTGAGCTTTCGCTTCGCCTCGCTGGATTTCAGCCAGGAGCGCCTGTTACAGAACGTGATTTTCTCGCTGGAACGTCTGGCGCGTGAAAAAGCCACCCGCTTTCAGTAGCCGTAAGCCATCCCGCTGACGCAGCAAGCTTTATCAGGTCGCGCGTCCACTAAATTGTCCGGTAGGCCGTGGTCACTTTCCACAAATAGCGCGGCGCCTGCGCTGCCGGATGCTTGTTCTGTACATGCTGATAAAACTCTTCCGGCGTCATGGCGTTGATCATGGCAATAGCCCGATCCCTGTCGCGTGAGAACGTTCTCAGCAGCGCGCCTGCGCCATTGGCGTAGGAAACAATAGTGGCGTAGCGCAGCGTTTTCGGATCGCGGATCCCCGACAGCGAACTATCCTGCAAAATTTTCAGATAAGCCGTACCAATATCGATATTTTTCACCGGATCGCGCAGTTCCGAGGTGCTTGGCTGCCCGCGACGGCCCTGTACCCGATAGACTTCCCGGCCCGCCGTAGAGGCTTTTATCTGCATCAATCCAATGGCATTCGACTTGCTGACTACCGTTGGATTGCCGCCCGATTCCACGGAAATGATCGCTTCAACCAGCTTCTGATCGACGCCGTAGTTATGCGCGGCGTTTTCCGTAAACAGCGCCCAGGCCTGAGCAACCTTCCCCGGCGGCGCCTTGGTGAGCGGGGTTTGCCGCTGATGTTCATTCGGTTTATGCGGCTGGCTGGCGCACCCTGCCAGCAGGAGCATACTCACGATCGCCACTGTTTTTATGCTCTTCACGCTATTTTATTCCTCTCAGCTTTAGCTTCGCGTTTTATCATAGCGGCGATTTGCCGGGATAATATTACCGAAACTCTTAATTTAGCGCAGCGGTGGATGACTTCAGCTGCGCTTTTCGTCATTATCAGCCGTATTGGACCCTGGATTGCGTAAAATGATTCATTAACCCTGCGCAGAAAACAGATGTCCCGCCTGAAAGTACAAGGCTAACAGCTTTACCGCGACGAAAAACCGTTGAATAAGGGCCAAAATTTAGCCAATTAAGGATAAAAGTGAAGATTATGTCCGTTACTCCACGCACTTTTCATTTGATCGCGCCTTCCGGCTATTGCCAGAATCAGGCGGCCGCGCAGCTCGCCGTGCGGCGTTTGCAGGAGCAGGGTCATCAGGTGACTAACCTGCAAACGATCGCCCGTCGCAGCCAACGTTTTGCCGGTAGCGACGAGCAGCGGCTACAGGATTTGGATTTACGACAGGTCGAAGCGGATATTGTGCTGACGGTTCGCGGCGGCTACGGCGCCACCAGGCTGCTTCCCGGTTTCGATGCCGCCGCGCTGGCGGCGCGTCTGCGCGAGCGCCCGCTGGCAATTTGCGGCCACAGCGACTTTACCGTGATCCAGATGGCGCTGCTGAAGGCGGGCGGACAAACCTTCAGCGGCCCGATGCTGGCAGGCAATTTTGGCGCGGAGGTCGTTTCTGATTTCACCCTCGATCATTTCTGGCGGGCGCTGACCTCGCCCGAATTCACGCTGGAATGGCCCACCGCGCCGCAGGATGTAGACGTTTCGGGCACGGTTTGGGGCGGAAATCTGGCGATGCTGACTTCGCTGATCGGTACGCCCTGGCTGCCGGAGATCGACGGCGGCATCCTGGTGATTGAGGATATTAACGAGCACCCTTTCCGCGTGGAGAGAATGCTGCTGCAGCTGGCGCAGCACGGCGTGCTGGCACGGCAGAAAGCCATTGTCACCGGCAGTTTTACCGGCGTAAAACTCAGCGAGTACGACAACGGCTATGACTTTGACAGCGTGTGGACGCTAATACGCGAGCTGACCGGCCTGCCGGTGGTGACCGGGCTGGAATTTGGCCATCACTGGAACACCGTCACGCTGCCGCTTGGTGCGCATGGCCAGCTGCGGGTCGCAGGCGATGTCGCCAGGCTGACTCTGTCAGGGCATGCGGTACTGCGGGAGCATTCATGAAGCAGCTGTATGAAGATCTGTGGATCTCAACGCCGGAGTTTCCGCCGGGCGAACGCGATCCGGAAGTGATGATGCACGGTTTTCTGCTGAAGCTTTCACGCGGCAACGTGCTGATTTCACGCGTTGAGGATCATGAAGACCATAATATTATCAGCGATCTCGGCGGGATTTTTCGCCACTATCTGACCCACTGGCACGAGGCTGGCCCGGGCGCGCGACTGCTGCAGCAGCGCTTTAATTCGGCGCTCTATTGCCACAACCGCGCGCTCGGCCCCGTCAGCTCGTTCGCCGAAGCGGACGACACCTTTAATCAGGCGGAAGTGCACTGCGGCAGCCTGCACGTGGTGCCCACGCCGGGCCATACGCCGGGCAGCACCACCTACCTTTATGCTTCGCCCTATGGCAAAACCTATCTGTTTGTCGGCGATACTATCAGCCTCAGCCACCAGCGCTGGGTAACCGTGCTGGTGCCGGAAAGCAACGAGGCCGATCTGAAAAAAACGCTGGAGTTTTATCGGGCGCTGCGCCCGGACGTGGTGCTGATGGGAACCACAAAAGGCCATCTGTCCTGGCAGGAAGTGACGATGCGGGAGTGGCTGGCGCTGCTGGACGAGGCGGAGAACTCGCCGCTGGATCTGCGTCAGCGGCCAGGAGAATAATCGTCGTCTTCCTGCTACAGCGTTTTCGTCAGGTAAAACCGCTGGTGCACGCGCGGATAGTTATCCAGCACCAGCCGGACGACGTAGCCCTGTTTTTCATAGAAGGGCCGGGCCTGGAAGCTGGCGGTATCGACCTGAGCGTAGAGGCAGCCGCGTCGACGGGCCTCTTCTTCCACCGCCTGCATCAGCGCCGTGCCCGTCCCCTGCCCACGCAATGCTTCGCTTACCCAAAGCATATTAATGCGCAACCAGTTGCCCACCGTTGAACCCGTCAGGCCAGCAAGTTTTTTGCCGCTGGCGTCTTCAATAAATGCCCCGATACTTTTTAACTCGCCGATAGCCATAAACTGCGAGTTATAAGCCAGCAGGCCGGCTTCAATTTCCGCCAGTTCGTCCGCCCCAGGCTGGTGCGTTATTCTGATAGTCATAGACTCCTCTTTTATACGTAAAAGTTTGCGGCCCGCGCCGGCCTCCCGGCAAGATTGCCCGACTGACTACTCAGGATTCGACCTTTCCCGACGCATCGGTTCGTTGCAATGTTACCGTGCTGTTTTCGCGTTCGCCGGTGCGGCTACAGGAAACCAGGTTTTTCTTACCGTCATACGAGAAAAAGGTCTCATTGGTGCTTTTGTTCATCACCATCTGGTCTCCGTTGCGAAACAGCACGATAGCCACTTTATCGCCGTTATCGGTACGGGACTGCTGGCTGCCGGACGCAATCTGGAAGTTATCGCCCGCCCACAATACCGTGGTCAGGCCATACTGTGCGTTGGTCACGGTCATGGTTGGCCTGCCCGGACAGGTAATCTGATACTCGCTGTTTTGTAACGGCGCAGTGCCTTCAGAGGAGTGAGCAAAAAAGGAACAGGCGCAAAGGCCGCCGAGGGCAAGTAAACGAAGCATGAGTATTCTCCGGGCAAGTGTCTGACAGGTCTGGCACAGTATCCTGCCCGCGTCGTGGTTGGGCCGCAATCGGAAGTGGCCTGGTCTGCGTTACAGGCTGCTCATCTCTTTAATATCCGCCTGGTTTACCGCCTGCTGCCTGCCGGATTCATCGGTGTAGATAACCATACCGGTCGCCTTATCAATTTCCGGCTTCCCTTCAACCACCTTTGTGCTGCCGTCGCGCATATGAATGATATGGTCATTTGCGCAGCCGCTCAGTAAAGTGGCCACGGCAATCAGTGGAAAAAGTAACAATTTTTTCATCTTTTCTCTCCTTAAGTTAACCGAGGGAAGTGTAGTCTATGTGCACAGCAATTTTTGATGATTGCTGCGCAGCGGGAGGGGCCGCAAGTGTCGACCAGATAAGGAAAGTTATCGCCGCCATCAACAAATTTCAGTTGAAGCCAGGCAGATTTAACTGTATTTTTATCCAGCATTGATAACCAGGATCCCTCTCATGTTTGTTGAACTGATTTACGATAAGCGCAACGTTGCGGGCTTACCAAACGCGCAGCAGCTGATTTTAGATGAACTGGAAAAGCGCATTAAGCGAGTTTTCCCCGATGCCGACGTCAAAGTAAAACCTATGCAGGCAAACGGCGTGAAAACGGACGCCAGCAAAAGCGACAAATCGGTAATGTTGAGAATTATTGAAGAAATGTTCGATGAAGCGGACCAGTGGCTGATTGCAGAAGAATTTTGATAACCCTCGCACTTCAGGCGTTATTATAACGATTTTTGCCCGTGGACGGTTGCGTTTTACCGTCTTCATGCCACTATTCTTCTATCAAGTTTCCCTGGTGTTGGCCCGTGATTATCCTCTTTGCGGGCATTTTTTTATCTGAAAACTGAAACCGAACTGATACATCCCCCTCTTTATTACTTTAATGAGTTGTTAAAATTTATTTAAATAAATTTAAATTTCGTAACAACCTAAAGTTTTCTCCGGACGAGCCGACGATCTGAGCAGGCAATTAATTGAGACGCAACTATGGCGGTTATATCTGTTCCTGCGCTGGGAGGGCTACTGGCGAAGGCTGAATGGCGTAAAGGCTCGCCGTTAACGAAGGAAGAAGTGGAAAAGATTCGGGATATCACCACGCAGGTTTTAGTACCGGATAATATAGCCCGCACGCTGGATCCTTTTTGCGGATACGCTAATGTCGATCCGCAAAAATGCTGGGAAACCTGGCAACGCTATCGGGCCGACGCGCTGGCCCGAAGGTAATCAGCGGTTTTCCTGCGCTTTTTGATGCTCAGCGATTTCGGCGTAAAGCAGATCGTAAACCTGTGCAGCGTAGGCCGAGCTGTCTCGCAACATTTGAATAGCATCCTCAAGCGTTTGCGGCTCCATCTGGCCTACAATTCGCCACCCCAAAGCGATGTTCTTCGCTTCTTCCAGTCGTTCCGGATGATAGACATACGCAGCTTCTGACACGAAATTCTCCTGATTTGAGTTTTGGCCCTATTTTACTGAGCAATGGCTGAGCATCTCAACCCTTGATTTAAACAGATTTAACTTTTTTGCCATTTTTACCCATCTTTTACCGGAAAATGTTTCTTTATCCGGCAAATCTACAGGGGATTAAAGAGAAAAACAGACTAATCCTGGCAGAAGAAAGTTGTAAACCCAATGAAGATTAACTACCGCTGGTAAATAATGTAAGGAAATCGTTCGTTTTACCATTATTAATGAAACTTTCCCGTAACAGAACATTTCTGGCGGATTTGGCTTTATTCGCATCGTGAAAGAAAGCGATTTATTAATAGCGGGAGCGGGGATTGACTGCCTTTTAATACAGCAGGTTATGTCTGAAAAGAACGCGCAACAGATTGATGGATAAGCGGCAGAGTGAACATGTATTTATTACGCTAATTTAGCTTAGGTAAGAATAATATATTAATACGGCGTATGACCTTAACAGTACCGTTCAAAAAAAGAACTCCTGCCAGTGAGACAAGCCGACCGGCAGGCGAAAATTTCATCTACCGGGGCGCAGCACGGCAAGGATCTCCGCTACGTTGCCTTTTGAGCGAAATACCGCCGCGCAGAACACCAGATTGATGAGGATAGAAGCCCAGCTGCTATGACTGTAATCATCAAAGAAATAACGAAACGGAACCGAACCATAGGCCAGCACCAGCAGATAGGCCAGCCATGATGCCCACCATTGATGGTGCGCGCCGGGCTTACGGAAAAACATCAGCCGCAGGGCAATTGCCGAGCAGGTGATCACATTGGTAATCACCATAGGATCATTTGTGACCATGAAAGCCTCCTTTGATGCGGGCCAGCCAGGCGGCCGGATCCTGCTGATTAAAGAATGTTAAGGTTTTAATGGCCAGCGCCGAGAGCAGTACCGCTCCAAGCCCATCCAGCGGCCTGTCGCTATATCCCAACAGGCCAGCCAGTTTGGCGCCTACAACATCGGCGCCGAACACGCCCACGATCCATGAGACAACAAAATAAGCAGCCCGCACGCGCAAAGCGATGTCAGCTGCGCCGGCAACATAAAACACCGCTCCGGCAAAAGAGCCAAACAACACGCTGTAGTTCATGCCACCTAACTGACTCGCCACACTCGCTCCGGCTGAAGATACCACACCAATCCTCACTACCATTTCATGAATGAACATAGAGCCCCCTTTCTGCTTCAGCGTCTTCTCAAATGGACGAGAAAAAAATCCCGGCCTGCGCCAGGAATAAGAAAATTCGATTTAGCACAGCTGGAGTAGTTGATATTTTTACATTAGTGCGGGAAATGCGTACGCGTGAGGGCGCTGTAAATTTATTTGGTGCTGATTCTGAAAAGCCACGCAGCTAACCAGACGAGCTGTCAGTCCTGATAAGGGAACCGTGCGGTTCGACGCTATGACGCTGCCTGAAGGGTCATGAGGTCGTAAAGGAAAGGTAGACGGCGCGGCATTTATTCGGCGAAAGGCGTCGCTTCTGCTGTGACCAGCAGTTTATCAAGTTTTTTTCGCTTTCAGTCTCAGAAATGACGCCACAGGGTGCGTTAACCTGTTTTATGCGTTCAGGATCCCGCGATAAAGACAAGAAATGATGGTAGACAAAGTTTCCGGTAAGCAGGATTGCTACCCTACCGGCCCGTAACCGCCTGCCTGCCGGGCGCAGCCGTTGATATTATCGGAAACTTTTAATGGAAACAGTGTTAAACAAAACGTTGAAAGAAAGGGTTTTTCACTCAATACTTTTTGAGGTGGTGGCTAATGTCCTGATTGCGCTCATGCTGGCGGCGATATTAGCCGTGCCCGTAACGCAATCTGCCGTGCTGGCGGCGCTGTCCGCCGTCACGGCGATGCTGTGGAATGTTATTTTTAATCGCCTGTTTGATGCTGTTCAGATAAGAATGGGTTTCAGGCGGAGCCTGCCTGTCAGGATCCTCCACGCCGTCCTTTTTGAAGCCGGACTGCTTGCCGTCCTGATCCCGGTAACCGCCTGGTGGTTTACCGTCTCATTATTGAAAGCCTTTATGTTGCAAATTGCGCTGGTCGCCTTTTTTCTGCCTTATACCGTTGTGTTTAACTATGTTTACGACCTTTTCCGGTTTCATTGGGTTTGCCGCTCCAGGGGCACAGAGAGGTGATAATGCCGCGTATTATAACAAGCTGCCTGATTTTACTGGTTTTAGCCGTGCTGATTATCAATTATTCGGTGCCCATCAGGTTCGCTGTAGAGGATCTGCTTTACCATCTGGCGCTGTTTCTAATGCGCCTTCGCTCGCCCTGAACGGTTTGCTGTAAAAAGGGTATTGTCGTTAACGAGGAATGTTATGGTCGATTCTGCTGCTTCTCCACCCCTGCTGCATCTGCTGTGCGGTAAAATTGCTTCCGGTAAATCTACCCTGGCGCAGCAGCTTGCCAGTGCTCCCCGCACGCTTATCCTGTCTGAAGACAGCTGGCTGTCCGGGCTTTATGGCCCGGAAATGAAAAACGTCACGGATTACGTCAAATACGCTGCAAGGCTGCGCGATACGCTGACGCCTCATCTTGTTGCCCTTTTGACAACGGGCACTTCCATAGTGCTTGATTTTCCGGCAAATACGCTTGCGCAACGCCAGTGGATGAAACAAATTGTGGATCAGGCCCGCTGTATGCACATCCTGCATTTCCTGGATGAGCCAGACAGTTTGTGCAAAGCCCGGCTGGCGTTAAGAAACCAGGCCAAAAGCCATGACTTTGCCGCTACGGAGGCCGAATATGAGCTTATCAGCCGCTATTTTGTTGCGCCGGTAGAAGAAGAAGGTTTTAACATCAAACGTTATTCCAGCCACGCTGGCTAAGGTCAAGCCGATGATCAGACGGGCACGCCCGGAAGAAGCACGGGCGCTATGGCAACTACGCAACCTGGCTATCCGCGCCGGTTGTAGAGCGTCCTACGGTGAAGAGAAGGTCATGGCCTGGACGCCGGACAAAATGCCTGGTGGCTATCTTCAGGCCATTGTTCAGCACCCTTTTTTTGTGGCAGACGCGCCGGGTTTTCCCGTAGCGACAGGCTTTCTTGACAGCGAAAAGCACAGCGTGGAGGCCATTTTTACCCTGCCGGACCATATGGGCAAAGGGTACGCCACGCAAATTTTGACGGCCATAAAAAATGAGGCCCTCTCCAGGGGCATCACCACGCTCACCCTTTCCTCCACGCCGGACGCCATGACATTTTACCAGCGTCATGGCTTTACGCTGCTCAGAGAATCGGTTTACCACTCTGCGCTGGCGGGCGATCTGCTCTGCATGGAGATGCAGGCCGGGCTGTTACATTCAGAAAAAGTTACATTCTGAAACCCCTGAAAAACCAGCTAAATAACAATAAGTTAATTGCCTCCCCTTTTTGCCGGGCTTGCGATCCGTCACAGGCCTGCCAGGGTTAACGGAGCGTTTTAACAAGAGATTTATTCCAACAGGAGGTTAATATGGCCCGTTTTCAGCAAAAAGTCGTGGTGGTAACCGGTGCAGGTTCCGGTATTGGTCAGGCTGCGGCAGAACGCTTCGCCAGCGAAGGCGCTTCCGTGGTGCTGGTAGGCCGCACGAAAGAAAAGCTGGATAAGACGCTGGCGAAACTGGCTCAGGGTGAGCATCTGGTTGCAACTTGCGACGTGGGCGAGGCGGAACAGGTAGAACGGCTTGCCAAAAACGTACTGGATAAATATGGTCGGGTGGACGTGCTGGTAAATAATGCCGGGCAGATCGTTCAGGGCCGTATCCATGAGATCGCGCTGGACGACTGGAAACAGCTGATGAAGGTTGACCTGGACGGCGTGTTCTACTGCGTGCACTACTTTATGCCCGCGCTGCTGAAAAGCAAAGGCAACGTGGTTAACGTTTCTTCCGTTTCCGGGCTGGGTGGCGACTGGGGAATGAGCGTTTACAACGCCGCCAAGGGCGCGGTCACCAATTTTACCCGCTCGCTGGCACTGGATTATGGCGAAGACGGCGTACGCGTAAACGCCATCTGTCCCGGCTTTACCTTTACCGATCTGACGGAAGAGATGAAAGATAACCAGCAGCTGCTGAATAAGTTCTATGAGCGTATTCCGCTGGCGCGTGCAGGTGAACCGGAAGATATCGCCAGCGCGATTGCCTTTATTGCCAGCGATGACGCCCGCTATATCACCGGCGTTAATCTGCCGGTCGATGGCGGTATCATGGCATCCAACGGTCAGCCTAAACAGGCCTGATGTTTCCGGCGGCACGGCGTGCCGCCTAATCCTCGTTATTGGCCGCTCGCCATTGATCAATCATTTCCGCCGTCACTTCTTTTACATAGCAAATCGGCGCCTCACCGCCCTGCCTGCTCCATGCGCTTCGTCCACCGCAGCGACTGCCGTTTCTGGCTGAATTAAACGGGCAGGCGCAGCTACCCGAATAGTCTGCGATGGACTCGGCTACAATCCGCTGCTGCACTTCCTCGTCCGACAACCGGGCAGACAGCGCCGGGTCTGCATAAAAAAATATTATCGCCAGGCTTAATACCCATTTTAATCTCATAGCGCCTGTCCTTACGATCTTCTTGCTGTTTGCAGCGGAAAGGGATGTTTTTGTGTGCGACCTCAGGCCGTTTCAACCTCATCAATCAGATCGGGACGCTGATTTTTGACATTGCCCACGGCCTTACTAACCGGATGCCAGGCAAATTCATCAATCGGGACGGCCCCCTCTTTTACTATTTCGCTCGCCTGCTCCGGGGTGGTTTTTTCACTTATCCAGGCAAGCGCGGCCTCGGGCGTCAGCACCAGCGGCCGACGATCGTGAATATCCAGGAGTCCTTTATCGCTGGCGGCCGTTACGATCAAGAAGCCCTCATGGTCGTCCTCTTTGTTAAAAGGCGCTTTACCGATGGCCGCAAAAAAAAGCGGCCCGCCGCTCTGATGATAAATAAAGTAAGGCTGCTTGTTACTGCCGTCGCGTTTCCATTCGTACCAGCCGTCGGCCATGACTATCGCCCGCCCGCTGCGCCAGAGCGGCTTAAACATTTTGCCCGTCGCCGCCGTTTCCGATTTAGCGTTAATCAGCGGCTGCTTGTGCCACCATTCCGGGCTGTATCCCCAATGGACAGGATCGAGATAAAGCGTCGCGTCACGTTCATTGAGCAACAGTACGCGCGTACCTGGCGCCACGTTATAGCGGCCAAGCGGCTCTGGATCGTAAGCGATATCCCGCTCGATACTGTTGCTCAAGGCTTCCAGATAAGCCTCACGGGATCGGTATTGAGTAAAACGTCCGCACATAATCTCCTCCTTTTCGATAAGCGTAGCAGCGAAAAACGGCAGGCCGCCCATGCCGTTCCCTTTTTTTCACGCGCTCGTAGCAGGCATAACTCGCCCTTTTGTAACGAAAGTTTATTAGTTACTGTCGCTTACCTTACCGCCGCAGGCTGAGCTGGACAGCCTGGCGGAAACAGCGTGATAGTACTGTTTTTTTATCAGGATCCTTATTGAGATTTATAAGCGTATATTATCTTTGCTTCGTCACTTACAGAGAACAGAGATGAAAAAAACGACCTTGCTTTTGCTGGCGTCCCTGATGGCTGTGCTGTCTGCTTCAGCATTCGCCTGTCCTAAGGGACAACATCCCCATGGCGGTACCGGTTCCCATCATAAAGGCGGCTATTGCTCTTACTGAGTCTTATTTTCAGAGCACCGCCCCCGAGTGATTTTTTATCAAGGCGCAAGCATTTATCAGCATGGCAAAGACCTGACACAGCAACATTGCGCCTTTTATAACGGCTTTAGATGAACAGGTTCAGCGCTCATCATCGCCGACCGCAAACAGCACTCCCCCCACCACAGATCGCCAGGCTCCCCCTGTCAGCAGTAAACTTAAAAAAGAACAGCATGCTGGCCGTCAGAAATCAGAGGGCAATGAACGGATAGCGCGCTAAAAACCTGTAACGGCGCTGAATAAAGTGTTTATCAGCCTCCGACAAGAAGGTTTCTTTACGCCTTTGAGCAGGTATGGCATCACCTTATTTTTTAAAAAAGGATAGCGATGGCATCAGGAAGATATCAGGTATACAGGCTGCCGCCCGACACGGACGGCAGGTGCTGGCCGTCAGGCATGCGCTTCGCGGTCCGCCAACAGCTGGTCGACAAACGCGACGATTTCCGGCTTATCCCGCTCTATTTGCGCTATTTTTTCGGCAAATTTCGGCAGATACGCCTTATGGGCATACAGTAGCGCATCCAGCACTTTGATGGCCGTATCGCCAGCCGGGATCAGCGGATTGATGGTAAACGCATGCAGCGCCGCGCCATAATCGCCGGTCACGGCCGCTTCGATAGTGGTTTCCTCCATCGCCTTCATCAGCTGGATCATGCCTCGCGCCGCAGGCGGCAGCGCTCCCCAACGCAGCGGCTCCGGGCCATGCGCGGTAATAGCTGCCGTCACTTCCACAATACAGTCGAAAGGCAGATCGGCAATGGCGCCGTTATTGCGCGTTGACACCACCATCTGTTTACCGGTGTTGTTCTGGATAGCGGCGATCAGATCGCAGGCCGCATCGCTGTAGTGTGCGCCGCCGCGCTGGCTCAGCTCTTCCGGTTTGTAGTTAAGGTTGACGTCCTTGTAGAGTTCAAACAGCCGCTTTTCGGTTTTTTTCACCACCTCGGCGCGCGTTTCATACTGCCTGAATTCTTCAACAGCGTGCGCCAGCATCGGCTCCTGTAAATAGTAATAGCGATGATAGCCGCACGGCAGGATGCCAAGGTGTTTGACCTGCTCATAGTGGAAAGGGATCTGGTGAATATTTTTCAGGCCTTCATCAGAGCGATCGCGCTGTTCCGGCGCATAGATTTTATCGATCAGTTCGGCGGTGCGTTCATTTCCTTTGTTGTCCCAGACGCGGTGCCAGTGAAAATGGTTAAGCCCGGCGAACTTGAAGTTTAGTTCCGCCTCGGGGGTCTCCAGCAGCTCACAGGCTTGGGTGATATGGCTGAAAGGCACGTTGCACAGCCCCACCGTTTTTTCCCATTGACCATATTTTATCGCGGCTTCCGTCACCATCCCGGCCGGATTGGTAAAGTCGACCAGCCACGCGTTGGGACAAAGCACGCGCATATCGTCAATAATTTCCAGAATAACGGGAATGGTGCGGAACGCTTTAAACAGCCCGCCCGCACCGTTGGTTTCCTGCCCCAACAGGCCGTTGGCCAGCGGGATAACCTCATCTTTCAGGCGAGCATCCAGCAGCCCTACGCGAAACTGCGTGGTCACGTAGTCGGCATCTTTCAGCGCCGCTTTACGATCGAGCGTCAGATGAACCTGCCAGTCCAGTCCGGCCGCCGCAATCATACGCTTCGCCATATTGCCGACGATTTCCATTTTTTCGGTGCCGTCCGCAATATCCACCAGCCAGAGTTCCGCAATGGGTAACCGATCCTTGCGCAGGATCAGCCCTTCGATCAGTTCCGGGGTATAGCTGGATCCGCCGCCGATGGTGACAATCTTTATTTTGTTTTGCATACAAAAAGCTCCTTGAATGAGCGGACAGACAGAGAGTGGGCTGAAAGCAGGTAGCCCTGCCCCTCACCGCATGGATGATGAATGACTGAATAAAACCCGCTGGGCTTTATTTATGCCGGCTGTTCAGGTAGTGATACACCGCGCCCGTCAGCCCCGCGCTGTTGCCATGGCTGGCTCTGGCGACAGACACCGTCAGGCCATACCAGGCCAGATGCGCTTTGATCTCGTCGATAAAGCCTGGCCGTTCGGTTATGCCTCCCCCCAGGAAGACACATTCCGGATCGAACAGATGCGCCAGGTTATAAATGCCCGAGCAAAGATCCTGATAAAATTGCGTAACCAGCCGGACGCAAATTTTATTTCCCTGGTCATAGCCGGCGAATATCTCTTCGCCCGTGACCGTTTCCAGCGGCCTGTCGCTTATCAGCGAATAGCGCCTGCGCAGGACCGCCAGCGTGCAGTTTTCATTCATGGTGTAGCTGTTCAGCCGTCCCGCGCCCGGCCGTTCGCTGAGCAGGTAGCCGAATTCGCCCGCCCTGAAACGATGCCCGCGCACCAGCTCACCGTTGCAAAAGAGCGCGCCGCCAATGCCCGTGCCGATAGTCATCATCAGAAAATCCCGCATCGTCTGCGCGTTACCCAGCCAGCGTTCGGCCAGCAACGCGCAGTTGGCGTCGTTTTCTACGCTAACGGGCAGGCCGGTTTTATTTTGTAGCCACGCCTGTAAAGCAAAGCCGTCAAAATCGCGCAGGGAGCCGCCCATCGTAATAAAGCCCGTCCAGGGATCGACGTAGCCGGGAACGCTCAGGGCTATTCCTTCACATTCGGAATGGCTTGCCAGCCATGCCTGAATCGACGCCAGTATGTGCTCGCCGGAAAAATTCGGGACCGCCGTTTTTTCCTGCGCCAGGATCTCGCCCTTCTCGTTCAGCACGCCCATTTTTAAGGCGGTTCCGCCAATATCGTAAGCTGCAATTCTCATCATTCACTCCGGCTTGTTGGCGGGCGGCATGGCACCGCCCGTCAGGCCTTTCCGGTCAGCCGGATTTAAAGGGATGCACCGTCAGAGGCGATAACCTCTTTATACCAGTCGAAGCTTTTCTTTTTCGCGCGGGAGAAATCGCCGCTGCCGTCATCGCTGCGGTTAACGTAAATAAAACCGTAGCGCTTATCGTACTGTCCCGTGCCGAAAGAGACGCAGTCCAGACAGCCCCAGGGCGTAAAGCCCATCAGATCGACGCCATCCTCCAGCACGGCTTTTTTCATCTGCACAATATGCTCGCGCAGGTAGCTGATACGGTAGTCGTCGTTGATCTCGCCGTTCTCCTCGACCTTATCGAACGCGCCGAAGCCGTTTTCCACGATAAACAGCGGTTTCTGGTAGCGTTCATAGAGCATGTTAAGCGTGTAGCGCAGGCCGACCGGATCGATCTGCCAGCCCCAGTCGGAAGCTTTTACGTGCGGATTTTTGCGGCTGCCGGGGAACGCCTCCAGCGGCGTATCGTCAGTTTGCCGGGCGGTCGCGTACTCTACGGCGTTGCTCATGTAGTAGCTGAAGCCAAGGTAGTCGGTGCAGCCTTCGCGCAGCGTCTGCTCGTCTTCCGGCGCCATATTGATAGTAAATCCGCGCTGCGCCCACTCTTTGCGAACCCAGGCAGGGTAAGCTCCGCGCATATGCACATCGCCAAACAGATAGCGCTGCTGCATCGCTTTGTGCGCGTACATTACGTCGTCCGGATGACAGGACCACGGATAGAGCGGCACCATCGCCAGCATGCAGCCAATTTTAAAATCCGGATTGATGGCGTGGCCCAGCTTTACCACTCTGGCGCTGGCAACAAACTGGTGATGCAGCACCTGGTACATCACTTCTTCAGGGTTTTCGTGATCGGTAAAAATGACGCCGGAGTTGCTGTAGCCATACAGCGGCTTGCGCCAGTTGCGCTGATTGTTGATCTCGTTAAAGGTCATCCAGTATTTCACTTTGTGCTTATAGCGCTTTAGCACCACTTCGCTGTAGCGCACAAAGAGGTCAATCAGCTCCCGGTTAAGCCAGCCGCCATACTGTTTAACCAGATGCAGCGGCATTTCAAAGTGCGACAGCGTGATCACTGGCTCAATGCCGTGCTTTAACAGCTCGTCAAAAACGTCATCATAAAACTTCAGGCCCGCCTCGTTAGGCTCGACCTCGTCGCCCTGCGGGAAAATACGCGTCCAGGCGACAGAGGTGCGGAAACACTTAAAGCCCATTTCCGCAAACAGCGCGATATCTTCCTTGTAACGATGATAAAAATCCGTGGCGAGGTGATTAGGATAATTTTTACCGGCAATCACGCCGTCGGTGATTTCTCTGTCCACGCCGTGCGAACCGCCCGTCAGCACGTCGACAATGCTCGGGCCTTTGCCGCCCTCCTGCCAGCCGCCCTCAACCTGATGAGCAGCGACGGCGCCGCCCCATAAAAAATCAGCGGGTAATTTGTCAGACATAAATGGTTCCTTTTTAAAAACTACTGCGTACGGGTTTTGGTCAGCTCCTGCACTTCACGATGCAGGTAGATAATCTCTTCCACCAGCTCACGGCACAGCATGGCGTTCATCAGGTGATCCTGTGCATGCACCAGAATCAGGTTGACCGGGATTTTGCCGCAGCCTTCGTCCGCGCCGATCAGCTCAGTCTGGATCCTGTGCGCTTCACGCACGGCTTTTGTCGCCTCCAGCAGCGAGGCGTCTGCCTCTTCCCAGCTATGCTTTCGCGCCGCCTGGAGCGCCTGCATGGCAGCAGAGCGCGCTTCGCCGGCATGGATAATCAGCTCCATCACCGTTGTTTCCATATCCTGTGGTGCATCCATTATTTGGTCTCCTCAGCCAGAACCATGCCGTCAGCCATTTCCGCTTCCTGTTGCAGCAGCTGGCGTTCATACATTTTGAAGAACGGGTAATAAATTAACGCCGACAGGCCAATCAGAAACGCGACCAGCACCACCGCGCGCCAGTCCCAGCCCGTAGACCAGGCAGCGCCAATCGGGCCGGGCGTAGTCCACGGCGCCAGGGAAATGGCATGGTTAATCAGGTTGGTGCGCGTCGCTGTCCAGGCGATAACCGCGTTGATCAGCGGCGTGGTCACAAAGGGAATAAACAGCAGCGGATTCATTACTACCGGCGAACCGAAAATGATGGGCTCGTTGATATTGAACATGCCGGGAACCAGGCCCAGACGACCGATCGAGCGCAGATGGGCAGACTTGCTGCGCAGATAAAGGATCACCAGACCCATAGTCGCGCCGGAGCCACCCACCGTAATAAAGAACTGCCAGAACGGCTCAACAAAGACTTTGGTGACCTCCTGCCCCGCGTTAAGCGCTTCCTGGTTAATACCCAGATTAGCCAGCCAGAACGCCTGGAGCAGGCCGCCGACGATTGCCGCGCCGTGGATGCCGGCAAACCAGAGCAGATGGCACAGCAGCACGGCTATCAGCACGGCGGGCAATGAGTCCGCAGCGGACAGGATTGGCGCAAACAGAGACATAATTGCCTGCGGCAGGATCAGCCCGAAATGGCTCTCCATAAGCAGATTCAGCGGATAAAGCGTGAGGAAAATAACCAGGATCGGAATCAGCAGATCGAAAGACTGGCGGATTTTGGGCGGCACCTGTTCGGGAAGCTTAAAGCCGATATTGTACTTCGTCAGCAGATGCATGATTTCGGTACAGTACAGGCTGATAAGAATGGCGGTGAAGATGCCCTCACCGCCCAGAGAAGCAACCGACAGCGCACCATCTTTTTGCGGCGCGGCGACCACCAGAAAGGTCATCAGCGAGAGCAGCGCGGCCATCAGGCCGTTGAGCTTATAGCTCTGCGCCAGGTTATAGGCGATAGCGCTGGTGATGAAGACGGCCATAATCCCCATCGTCATATTGTAAGGCATCATCAGCTGGTCGTTATATTGCCTGACGATGCCCAGCCACCATTTTGCAAAAGCCCACTGGCTGTTTTCACTGAACGGCGGATGAGAAAACAACAGCATAAAGGAACCTACAATTAAAAATGGCATGGAAGCAATAAAGCCATCTTTAATAGCGACAACATGTCTTTGTGAAGATAAGCGCGCGGCTACCGGACTGATACGATTTTCAATCACCCCAAACAGCGAATCGGCCAGTGTGCTCATTATGCCCCCTGATGAGATTCAATAAGCGACAGGGCGGATTGCAGAATTTTTTCGCCGTTAAGCATCCCATAATCCATGGTGTTAATAACGGCAACCGGTTTATGGTATTCGGCCGCGCATTTCTGAAAATCATTGAGCTTGTATTTGATTTGCGGGCCCAGCAGGCAGCAGTCAAAATCAGCGATCTTTTCGCTGAACTCTTCCATGCCAACTGCCTGAATTTTCGTATCAATCCCGAGCTTTATGGCGGCCTTTTCCATCCGCTGCACCACCATGCTTGTGGACATGCCTGCAGAGCAACATAATAATATCTTGATCATAACATCCCCCTTTGTTTCCTGAATTTTTACGCGCCATTCGATCAGCCTGCAACCGGTTACAGATCCTCTTTTTTCTTTTTGTGATCCATCACCCACTCATTCAGTAATTTATTTATCGCTAAACATAAAATAATGTGAGACCGGTTACAGATTATTTATTTATGACGCACCTGAATATATTTACCGTGCATCATTTAATCTTTTCTGGCGTGGCGAGAAAAAAATGCGGGTTTTAACCGCTGCGTTTTTGGTTACAATAAGCGGCCGATACAGAAAGGAAACTCTCCATGATTACGATGCTGGATGTGGCCAGGCGTGCTGGCGTCTCAAAAGCGACCGTTTCTCGCGTGCTGGCCGGGCATGGCTACGTGTCGAAAACGGTGCGGGACAAGGTCATGAGCGCCGTGGAGGAGATGGGCTACCGGCCTAACTTACTGGCGCGTAATCTGGCGACCAACCGCAGCCAGAGCATTGGCCTGATGGTGCCCAATACCCTTTATAACGGCCCCTTTTTTAGCGAGCTGCTCTATCAGGTAGCGACGCTGACCGAACAGCTGGGGTCGCAGCTGGTGCTGGCCGACGGCAAACACACGGCGGACCAGGAGCGGCAGGCCATCAATTTTTTGATCGACAGCCGCTGCGATGCCCTGATCATTTATCCAAGATCGTTGAGCGTAGAAGAGATCGACGCGCTGATCCCGACGATCAGTAAGCCAATGCTGATCCTGAACCGCAGTTTAAAAACGTTCCCACACTATGCCGTCTGCGCCGATCATGAAAACGATACGTTCCAGGCGGTAGATTATCTGATTGGCCAGGGACATCGGGAAATCGCGTTTATCAAAGGCATGGCGGGATCCCACACCGGTCTCAGTCGACTGAACGGCTATTTATCCGCGCTAAAACGGCATGAGATTACGCCACATCCGGCGCTGATGCTGGAAGGCGGCTGGACTAACGAGAGCGGCAGGCTGGCGGCCTGCGAGCTGCTGCGGCGCAACGTCAGGTTTTCCGCTATTGTCGCCAGTAATGACGATATGGCGATCGGCGCCGCCTGCGCGCTGAGCGCCGTGGGGCTGAAAGTGCCGGACGATGTCTCCCTGCTCAGCTTTGATGATATCCCCGTCGCCGCCTATGTGACGCCAGCGCTAACTACCGTACGCGTGCCGGTTGCAAAGATGGTGTCCAGCGCGATGATGCAGCTGGCGAAAATGCTGGATGGCGGGCAGGTCGAGCCGCTGGCGCTGATGCCGGGCGAACTGATCCGCCGACAGTCGGTGGGGATCGGGCCTTATGGTAAGGCACAGGAGAGATGAAGCCTGCCAGGGATCGGCAAGCCGTTATCTTACTTTTCCCGTTACAAACCCGGCGATCTCACGGTTTCCTGAGGTATAGCCTGGGGATTCTCTCTCCCGTCAGATGTGCTGTTATAACTCTGTAGCGATCACACCACTTTTGCATGAAACAGTAGAATTATTTATATTATCTGCAAATTTTTCAAAGGCGATGGCATTGCCACGCTTAGAGCAATCACTAGGCACATCATGTAGCCCAGGATATTGTGTGGTGAAGAGATCCGGACATCTTAATAATCAGGTGTGGAAACGGTTCAGGGATGCCCCTTTTAAGAGTGGGTTATAACCTGTTTCCATTGCGAGACGGGGCGTTAGCACTATTTAAACTGCGCTTATTATGTACCGTTTTAAAAGGATTTGGATAAAGGCCTGGAATATAAAAAGCCAACATAAAATTTACATCTTATGTTGGCTACATATTGCAAAACTCAGCTTACATATGCTGGATCATTGCATCGCCAAACTCTGAAGATTTCAGCAGTTTAGCGCCGTCCATCAGACGTTCGAAGTCATAGGTAACGGTTTTGGCCGCGATGGCGCCTTCCATACCTTTAACAATCAGGTCTGCGGCTTCGAACCAGCCCATGTGACGCAGCATCATTTCTGCGGACAGAATAACGGAACCCGGGTTCACTTTATCCTGACCTGCATATTTAGGCGCCGTACCGTGGGTGGCTTCAAACAGCGCGCATTCGTCGCCGATGTTTGCGCCAGGTGCGATACCGATACCGCCAACCTGCGCCGCCAGGGCGTCGGAGATGTAATCGCCGTTCAGGTTCATACAGGCGATAACGTCATATTCTGCCGGACGCAGCAGGATCTGCTGCAGGAACGCATCGGCGATCACGTCTTTGATAACGATCTCTTTGCCGGTGTTCGGGTTTTTGATCTTCATCCACGGGCCGCCGTCAATCAGCTCGCCGCCGAACTCGTCTTTCGCCAGCTGGTAACCCCAGTCTTTGAATGCGCCTTCGGTGAACTTCATGATGTTGCCTTTGTGCACCAGGGTCACAGAATCGCGATTGTTGGTGATGGCGTATTCAATCGCCGCGCGTACCAGGCGCTTGGTGCCTGCTTCTGAACATGGCTTCACGCCGATGCCGCACTGCTCAGGGAAGCGAATTTTCTTCACGCCCATTTCGTCGCGCAGGAATTTGATCACCTTATCCGCTTCCGGCGTACCGGCTTTCCACTCGATACCGGCATAGATATCTTCGGAGTTTTCGCGGAAGATCACCATATCGGTCTCTTCAGGACGTTTAACCGGGCTTGGCGTGCCGGTGTAGTAACGGACCGGGCGCAGGCAGATATAGAGATCCAGCTGCTGGCGCAGGGCCACGTTCAGGGAACGAATACCGCCGCCAACTGGCGTGGTCAGTGGGCCTTTAATCGCCACACGGTACTCTTTGATTAAATCGAGGGTTTCCTGCGGTAGCCAGACGTCCTGGCCGTACAGCTCTACTGATTTCTCACCGGTATAAATTTCCATCCAGGAAATTTTACGCTCACCGTTATAAGCTTTCTGCACGGCGGCATCGACCACCTTGATCATCACGGGAGAAACGTCGACCCCAATACCGTCACCTTCAATAAAAGGGATGATTGGATTGTTTGGGACGTTCAGCTTGCCCTGATCCAGGGTGATTTTCTGACCTTCCGCCGGAACAACTACTTTGCTTTCCATTAACCTCTCCTTCGAGCGCTTTTTTGTTAATGATTTGTAAGATGCGCGTCAATACTACTCGAATATTCACGCCGCGCCAATCTTCACCGCTTTGCGTTATAATGCGCCCATTGTGAACAAGTGCAAAGACTATGCGTAAATCTTCCGTTAATAATCACCGCCTTAAACGATTCAGCCCGGCCCGCAGCGCGAAAGCCGCCGACAAGGGGCCAAGGCGTGTTATCGTTTTTAACAAACCCTTTGACGTCCTGCCGCAGTTCAGCGACGAGGCAGGCCGCAGCACGTTAAAAGATTTTATTCCCGTTAGCGGCGTTTATGCTGCCGGCCGTCTGGACCGCGACAGCGAAGGCCTGATGGTGCTGACCAACGACGGCGCGCTGCAGGCTAAGCTGACGCAGCCGGGCAAACGCACCGGAAAAATCTATTATGTTCAGGTGGAAGGCGCACCGGGCGAGCGTGATATTCAGCCGCTGCGCGATGGCGTTAATCTGAAAGATGGCCCTACGCTGCCCGCTGGCGTAGAAATCGTCGAGGAGCCGGAGTGGATTTGGCCGCGCAACCCGCCGGTACGCGAGCGCAAGGCTATTCCCACCAGCTGGCTGAAAATCACTTTATTCGAGGGTCGGAACCGTCAGGTGCGGCGCATGACCGCCCATATCGGCTTCCCTACCCTGCGTCTGATCCGCTTTGCTATGGGCAATACGGAGCTGCAAAACTTATCGCCCGGCGAATGGCGCGACGTCACCGGCGACTTTCCCCTCTAAGCCTGCAAGGAGTCAGCATGTTTAAACCGCACGTTACCGTAGCCACCGTCGTTCAGGCGGAAGGCCAGTTTTTGGTGGTTGAGGAAATGGTGCGCGGCCGCGCCACCTGGAACCAGCCCGCAGGCCACCTGGAAGCCAACGAGACCCTGCTGCAGGCCGCCGCGCGCGAGCTGTACGAGGAGACGGGCCTGGAGGCCGTTCCTCAGGTTTTTCTGCGGCTTCATCAATGGATCGCGCCCGACAATACGCCGTTTCTGCGTTTTTTGTTCGCGCTGGATTTACCGAAAATGCTGCCGACCAGCCCTCAGGATCGCGATATCGATCGCGCATTATGGTTGCCGCCGGAGGCGATTATCGGTGCGAAAAAGCTCCGTTCGCCGCTGGTTGCCGAAAGTTTGCGGATTTATCAGCAGGGCGTACGCTATCCGCTTGAGGTGCTGAGCGCGTTCCAGTGGCCCTTTAGCGAGGATGCGCCCGCCGCCGACGCGTGGTAGAATATGCCGCAATTTTAAAGTGCAGCCTTTAACTGCAACTCAAAGTCGGGTATTTCTCATGTCATTCGGTAAAAAAGTGATCGTCGGTATGTCCGGCGGCGTGGACTCCTCCGTTTCCGCCTGGTTACTGCAACAGCAGGGCTATCAGGTTGAAGGCCTGTTTATGAAAAACTGGGAAGAGGACGACGGTGAGGAATACTGTACCGCAGCGGAAGACCTGGCGGATGCGCAGGCGGTCTGCGACAAGCTGGGCATCCACCTGCATACGGTGAACTTTGCGGCGGAATACTGGGACAACGTGTTCGAGCATTTCCTCGAAGAGTATAAGGCTGGCCGCACGCCTAACCCGGATATTCTCTGCAACAAAGAGATCAAATTCAAAGCCTTCCTGGAGTTCGCGGCCGAAGATCTGGGCGCGGATTTTATCGCTACCGGTCACTACGTGCGTCGCCGCGACGTTGACGGCAAGAGCCAGCTTTTGCGCGGTCTGGACGACAACAAAGACCAAAGCTACTTCCTCTACACGCTGGGCCATGAGCAAATTGCGCAGAGCCTCTTTCCGGTTGGTGAACTGACCAAGCCAGAAGTGCGCCGCATTGCCGAAGATCTGGAACTGGTGACGGCGAAGAAGAAAGACTCTACCGGCATCTGCTTTATCGGCGAACGCAAGTTCCGCGATTTCCTGGGGCGCTATCTGCCTGCTCAGCCCGGCGCTATCGTCAGTACGGAAGGCGACGTGGTGGGCGAGCATCAGGGGCTGATGTATCACACGCTGGGCCAGCGCAAAGGACTGGGGATCGGCGGCACCAAAGAAGGCAGCGAAGAGCCGTGGTACGTGGTGGATAAAGACGTGGCGAACAATCTGCTGGTGGTTGCGCAGGGTCACGACCATCCGCGCCTGATGTCGGTCGGGCTGATCGCCCAGCAGCTGCATCTGGTCGACCGCGAAATTATCGCCGCGCCAATGCGCTGCACGGTGAAAACCCGCTATCGCCAGAGCGATATTCCCTGTACGGTAACGCCGCTGGGTGCCGATCGGCTGGAAGTGCGTTTTGACGAGCCGGTCGCGGCGGTCACGCCGGGCCAGTCCGCCGTGTTCTATCAGGGTGAAATCTGTCTGGGCGGCGGCATTATCGAAGAGCGTCTGCCGCTTTAAAAAGGTTATGCCGGGCGGGCCTCTGTCCGGCGGCGCATACAGGAGTTACCGTGGCGAAAAATTATTACGACATTACGCTGGCCCTCGCGGGCATCTGCCAGGGCGCGCACCTGGTGCAGCAGCTGGCGCATCAGGGACACTGCCCGCCCGAGTCGCTAAAGGTGTCGCTGTCGAGCGTGGTCGATCTCAACCCCTCCTCGACGCTCGCCGTTTACGGTGGCAAAGAAGAGAACCTGCGCTTCGGGCTGGAGACGCTGATTGCCGTGCTGAACAGCAGCAGCCGTCACGGCGCGGGCGCGGAGCTGACGCGCTACACCCTGAGCATGATGGTGCTGGAGCGCAAGCTGAGCGCCAGTAAAACCGCGCTGGACGAACTCTCAAAACGCATTGCGCAGCTGGATCGCCAGCTGGCGCATTACGACCTGGAATCCGATACGCTGCTGAGCGCTATGGCCGCCATCTATGTGGATGTGATTAGCCCGCTTGGCCCGCGTATCCAGGTCACCGGCTCGCCCGCCGTGCTGCAAAACTCGCAAATTCAGAGCAAAGTCCGCGCCGCGCTGCTGGCCGGTATTCGCTCCGCCGTACTCTGGCATCAGGTAGGCGGCGGCCGCCTGCAGCTGATGTTTTCACGCAATCGCCTTGTGAAAGAGGCGAAACAAATTTTATCCCGTTGTCCCCAACCTCTTTAATCTTCAGGAGTTACACTGATGGAATTATCCTCTCTGACTGCCGTCTCCCCTATTGATGGCCGTTATGGCGACAAAGTCAGCCCGCTGCGCGCTATTTTCAGCGAATTTGGCCTGCTGAAATTCCGCGTTGAGGTTGAAGTACGCTGGTTACAGAAACTGGCCGCCTGCGCAGAGATCAAGGAAGTTCCTGCATTTGACGCTGACGCAAACGCTTACCTTGATGCCATTGTCGCTAATTTCAACGAAGAAGACGCCGCGCGTATTAAAACCATCGAGCGTACCACCAACCATGATGTCAAAGCGGTTGAGTATTTCCTGAAAGAGAAAGTAGAGCCGGTTGCCGCGCTGCACGCCGTATCTGAATTTATTCACTTCGCTTGTACTTCTGAAGATATCAACAACCTCTCGCATGCGCTGATGCTTAACACTGCGCGTCGTGAAGTCATCGTGCCCTACTGGAACAAAATTATCGCGGCGGTTAAAGACCTGGCGGTACAGTATCGCGATATTCCGCTGCTTTCCCGTACGCACGGCCAGCCCGCCACGCCTTCCACGCTCGGCAAGGAGATGGCGAACGTCGCCTACCGCTTTGAGCGCCAGCTGCGTCAGCTGGAGCGCATCGAGGTGCTGGGTAAACTCAACGGCGCGGTCGGCAACTACAACGCCCACATCGCCGCCTACCCGGAAGTGGACTGGCACCAGATGAGCGAAAGCTTCGTCACCTCGCTGGGCATTACCTGGAACCCCTACACCACCCAGATCGAGCCGCACGACTACATTGCCGAAATGTTTGACTGCATCGCGCGCTTCAATACCATTCTGATCGACTTCGATCGCGACGTGTGGGGCTATATCGCGCTGAATCATTTCAAACAGAAAACCATTGCGGGCGAAATTGGTTCCTCCACCATGCCGCACAAGGTCAACCCGATCGACTTTGAAAACTCCGAGGGCAACCTGGGTCTGGCTAACGCCGTGATGCAGCACCTGGCAAGCAAGCTGCCAGTTTCCCGCTGGCAGCGCGATCTGACCGACTCCACGGTGCTGCGTAATCTGGGCGTCGGCATGGGCTATGCGCTGATCGCCTATCAGGCGACGCTGAAAGGCGTGTCCAAACTGGAAGTGAACCGCGATCGTCTGCTGGACGAACTGGATCACAACTGGGAGGTGCTGGCGGAGCCGATCCAGACCGTGATGCGCCGTTACGGTATTGAAAAACCTTATGAAAAACTGAAAGAGCTGACGCGCGGCAAGCGCGTGGATGCCGCGGGGATGAAAGCCTTTATTGACGGGCTGGCGCTGCCGGAAGAAGAGAAAACCCGCCTGAAGCTGATGACGCCGGCCAACTATCTGGGCCGCGCGGTGCAGATGGTCGACGAGCTGCCGTAATTTTCCGCGCGCCGTCTGGTTCGCGCTACATCAGAAGGCCGACGCAAGTCGGCCTGTGTTAATCTATTGTTTAGCTGCTTTAACCTATACTTTCCTCAGATCGTAATCGGCCCCGGTCTTTGACCGAATCTACTGAAAGGATAATGTTATGCGCGTATTGATTGTGGAAGATAATCCCTTACTGCGTCATCATCTGGCCGTGCAGCTGCGCGAAATGGGCCATCAGGTAGATGCGGCGGAAGATGCCAAAGAAGCTGACTATTTTCTTACCGAACATACCCCCGATATTACCCTGGTCGATTTAGGCCTGCCGGATGAAGACGGCATGACGATGATCCGCCGCTGGCGCGGTCTGGAAGTCAAACAGCCGATCCTGGTGCTGACGGCTCGCGAAGGCTGGCAGGCTAAGGTAGAAGCGCTGGAAGCCGGTGCCGATGACTACGTGACCAAGCCTTTTCATATTGAAGAAGTGGTGGCCCGTATGCAGGCGCTGATGCGGCGCAACAGCGGCCTGGCTTCACAAATCATCTCGCTGGCGCCTTTTCAGGTCGATCTGTCGCGGCGCGAGCTGAGCGTCAACGAGCAACAAATTAAGCTGACCGCTTTTGAATACACCATTATCGAAACGCTGATCCGCAATGCCGGTAAGGTCGTCAGCAAAGATTCGCTAATGCTCCAGCTTTATCCCGACGCTGAACTGCGTGAGAGCCACACCATCGACGTATTGATGGGGCGCCTGCGTAAAAAAATTCAGGCCGTCTGGCCGCAGGATGTGATCACCACCGTCCGCGGGCAGGGTTATCGGTTCGATCTTTAATGACGTTACTTCGTCCTGATACGCCTTTTTCACTGCGCGCCCGCTTTCTGTTAGCTACGGCGGCGGTCGTGCTGATCCTGTCGCTCTCTTATGGCATGGTGGCCGTTGTCGGCTACGTGGTCAGTTTTGATAAAAACACCTACCGGGTAATGCGCGCGGAGAGCAATCTCTTTTTTACGCTGGCGCAGTGGCAGAATAACCAGTTAACCATTGCCCAGCCCGAGCGGGTATCGCTTAACTTCCCTACCCTGGTTTTTATCTATAACGAGGACGGCAAGCTGCTGTGGCAGCTGCGCGACGTGCCGGAGATCCGTTCTCGCATCAAGCGAGAATGGCTTAAGCGCGCTGATTTCTATGAAATTGATGCCGATAACAACATCAGTCGCCAGGCGCTGGGCGATAATAAGGAAGCGCAAAATAAGCTGACCGCCTATGACGACGATAACAACGACACTTTTACCCACTCGGTAGCGGTAAACCGCTACGCGGCGACGCCGACCCTTCCGGCGTTGACCGTGGTCGTGGTGGATTCTATTCCTCAGGAGCTGCAGCATTCCGACGTGGTATGGTCGTGGTTCAGCTATGTGCTGCTGGTCAACCTGCTGCTGGTCATTCCTTTGCTGTGGCTGGCCGCGCACTGGAGCCTGCGGCCGATAGGCCTGCTGGCCGCACAGCTGCGCGAGCTGGAGCACGGCACGCGCGAAACCCTGGCCGACGAAACGCCGCAGGAGCTGCGAAGCCTGGTGCGCAACCTGAATTTCCTGCTGGATAACGAGCGTCAGCGCTACACCCGCTATCGCACCACGCTCAGCGATCTGACCCACAGCCTGAAAACGCCGCTGGCGGTGCTGCAAACCACGCTGCGTTCGCTGCGCGGCGGCCGCAACCTTTCCGTCGAGCAGGCCGAACCTATTATGCTGGAGCAGATCAGCCGCATCTCGCAGCAGATCGGCTACTATCTGCACCGTGCCAGCATGCAGGCCGATCACAACGTGCTGAAGCGCGAGCTGCATTCCGTGCCGGCGCTGCTGGACAGCCTCTGTTCGGCACTGAACAAGGTTTATCAGCTGAAAGGCGTGGAGCTGACGCTGGATATCTCGCCGGAAATTACCTTTGTCGGCGAGCAAAATGACTTTATGGAAGTGCTGGGTAACGTGCTGGATAATGCCTGCAAGTACTGCCTGGAATTTGTGGAAATCCGCGGGCGCCAGACCGACGATGAGCTGCATTTGATCGTGGAAGACGACGGGCCGGGCATTCCGGAAAGCAAACGCGATATGATTTTTATTCGCGGTCAGCGCGCCGACACGTTGCGTCCCGGCCAGGGCATTGGTCTGGCCGTAGCGCGCGATATCGTGGAGCAGTATGCCGGCGATATCATCGCCACCACCAGCGAACTGGGCGGCGCCCGAATGGAAGCCATCTTCCGCCGTCAGGAAGTGGTCGGCGAAAAACCCTGAAGGCGGCTATTTGCGGCGACGGCCGCAAATGCTTTTCCCTGCCATCCTTTCCGACTGTTATAATCGATGAAATTCAGCGTTTCAGGAAGACCCATTATGGATTATCAGCTCGATCTCAACTGGCCCGATTTTATCCAGCGCTATTGGCAAAAGCGTCCCGTCGTGCTCAAGCGCGGCTTTAAAAATTTTGTCGATCCTATTTCGCCGGACGAGCTGGCCGGTCTTGCGATGGAAAACGAGGTCGACAGCCGCCTGGTCAGTCATGACAACGACAAGTGGCAGGTCGCGCACGGGCCGTTTGAAAGCTTTGACCACCTTGGCGAAAACAACTGGTCGCTGCTGGTGCAGGCGGTCGACCACTGGCACGAGCCTTCGGCCGCGCTGATGCGCCCTTTCCGCTTTCTGCCGGACTGGCGCACTGACGATCTGATGATCTCCTTCTCCGTGCCCGGCGGCGGTGTTGGTCCGCATCTGGATCAGTACGATGTCTTTATCATTCAGGGCACCGGCCGTCGCCGCTGGCGCGTGGGCGAAAAAGTGGCCATGAAGCAGCACTGTCCGCATCCGGACCTGCTACAGGTCGAGCCGTTCGACGCGATTATTGATGAGGAAATGGAACCGGGCGATATCCTTTATATTCCGCCAGGATTCCCACACGAAGGCTACTCGCTGGAAAGCGCGATTAACTATTCCGTTGGCTTCCGCGCGCCAAGCGGCCGCGAGCTGATTAGCGGCTTTGCGGACTATGTGCTGTCGCGCGAGCTGGGCAGCCGTCGCTTTACCGATCCGGACGTGCCAGCGCGTGAAAATACCGCAGAAATTCTGCCGCAGGAGCTGGACGGTATCCGCGAAATGATGCTGGAAGTGATTAACCAGCCGGAACACTTTAACCAGTGGTTTGGCGAGTTTATCTCCCAGTCCCGCCACGAACTGGATGTGGCGCCGCCGGAACCCCCTTACCAGCCGGATGAGATTTACGACGCGCTGCAACAGGGCGACAGCCTGCAACGTCTGGGCGGCCTGCGCGTGCTGTCTATTGGCGATGCCGTGTTCGTTAACGGCGAGCAGCTTGAATCGCAGCGGCCGGACGCATTGCGGGTGTTAGCGAATCAGCATTCCGTGCACGCGGCGGATCTGGGCGAGGCGCTGGACGATCCGTCTTTCCTGGCGCAGCTGGCGGCATTGGTTAACAGCGGCTACTGGTACTTCAGCGAAGAAGAATAACCGTAACGGCCCTGATTTCAGGGCCGTTTTTACTTGCTCAGGATTTTTTCGCTTTTTCCGCCGTCAGCGCCGCGATGCGCATAATCACCGTCACCGTTTTTTCCATAATATCCAGCGAGGCGAACTCGTGCTTGCCGTGATAGTTATAGCCGCCGGTAAAAATGTTCGGGCAAGGCAGTCCCTTAAACGACAGCGCCGCGCCGTCGGTCCCGCCGCGTATCGGCTTCGTCACCGGCTCCACGCCGCTTTCCCGCATCGCCTGTAGCGCCAGCTCAATAATATGCGCATGCACTTCGACCTTTTCGCGCATGTTGTAATAGCTGTCTTCCGTCTGCACCTCAATGCTGACGCCCGGCTGTTTGCCCTCGCTCAGCGTGGCGGCGATATCTTTCATCACCTGTTTTCTGGCTTCAAAGCTGTCGCGGTCGAAATCGCGGATGATGTAGTGCAGCTCCGCTTTATCCACGCTGCCTTTGATACCGTGCAGATGGTAAAAGCCCTCATAGCCTTCAGTCTGCTCCGGCACCTCTTTTTCCGGCATGGCGGCGTGAAAACGCATCGCCAGATCCAGCGCGTTGACCATTACGCCTTTAGCGCTGCCGGGATGCACGTTGTTGCCGACAATCTTCACGGTAGCGGAAGCGGCATTGAAATTCTCATATTCAAACTCGCCCAGATCGCTGCCGTCGATGGTATAGGCCCACTCGGCGCCAAAAGCCGCCACGTCGAAACAGCTGGTGCCTTTGCCTATTTCTTCGTCCGGGGTAAAAGCGATGCGGATATCGCCATGCGGCACGTTCTCGCTTTTCAGCCGGGCGATAGCCGTCATGATCTCCGCCACGCCCGCTTTATCATCCGCGCCCAGCAGCGTTTTACCATCGGTGGTGATCAGCGTGTGGCCCGTCAGGCGGTGCAGCACGGGGAACATCACCGGCGACAGCACCTCATCGCCAATGCCCAGCGCGATGTCGCCGCCGCGATAGTTCTCAACGATCTGCGGATTAACATTTTTACCGGTAAAGTCCGGCGACGTGTCCATATGGGCGATAAACCCGATGGTTGGTACAGGCCAGGCAACGTTTGCAGGCAGGGTCGCCATAACGATGGCGTGCCCGCTCAGCGTGACGTCGCTCAGCCCCAGCGCTTCCAGCTCCTGTTTTAACTCACGAGCCAGCCGCCATTGCCCTTCCGTACTGGGAACCTGCCGAACATGTGCTTTGGACTGCGTGTCGAATGAAACATAGTGCAAGAAGCGTTCGAGTAAATTTGTCATCTGCCTTCCCTCTGAGTGCGGACGGTTATTATCTGTTATTTTGCCCGACGTTTATTGCGTCAGGTCAGTTACCTGCTCGGATCCTGCGGCTTCGGCGCGCCCCCGCCCGGAAGGCTAAAGGCGCACGGATAGTGGATCAGACTGTAAAAACGCACCGGCGCTGTGCCGTCATTGCGGTAGCTGTGCGGCGTATCGGCCTGAAAACGCAGCCCTTCGCCTGCTTTAAGCGTATGCCATTGCGCGCCGGTCGCCAGCCGGAGTTCGCCTTCAATAACGACAACGTGTTCAATTACGCCGCGCTCATGGGCGGAAGACTCGCTGAGCGCGCCGGCGGCCAGCTCAACCACCAGCATGTCAAAACCCAACTGGCGATCGAAGGGAAACAGCGGGCTGGCCTGCATGGTCGTATGCTGCTGTCGCCAGCCATCGGTTCCTACGCTGCGAAGAAAGGCGCTCTCAGGGGCTGGGTCGGCAATAAAATGCGAGAAAGGCACGTTAAAACCGGTCGCTATCTTCCATAGCGTCGCCACGGTTGGGCTGGATTCGCCGCGTTCTACCTGGCCAAGCATCGCTTTGCTGACGCCTGTCTGCACGGCGGCTTCCGTCAGGCTCCAGCCGCGCGCCAGGCGCAGCGCTCTCAGAATACGACCAGGTTCCGGTAGTGTTTGTGGCATCAAAACTCCCCCGTTTTTTTCCTTAGCATAACACTTGTGCGTTATAGCGCACAGTGCTAGCTTGTGCGTTATAACGGTCAATCGGGAGAGGATCATGCGTCCTGCCTTTTCTTTACGTCACCTGGCTTTTCCTGCCGTGGTGGCGGGATTTGTCGCGGTGCTGGTGGGCTACACCAGCTCTGCCGCCATTATTTTCCAGGCCGCCGGGGCCGCCGGCGCAACGGCGGCGCAGACTGGCGGCTGGCTAAGCATGTTGGGTCTGGCAATGGGCGTGACCTCAATTGGGCTGTCGATCTATTATCGCGCGCCCGTGCTGACGGCCTGGTCCACGCCGGGCGCGGCGCTGCTGGTCACCAGCCTGCCCGGCACGCCGATGCCGGAAACCATCGGCGTATTTATCTTTGCTTCCGGGCTGATTTTTCTCTGCGGCGTGACCGGCCTGTTTGCACGCCTGATGAACCATATTCCGCAGGCGATTTCCGCCGCCATGCTGGCGGGTATTTTATTGCGTTTTGGTCTGGATGCTTTCGCCTCGCTGCAGCCTGATTTTACGCTGACGGCCAGCATGTGCCTGGCTTACCTGTTAGCGCGCCGTTTTCTGCCGCGCTACGCCATTGTGCTGACGCTGCTGGTGGGTCTGGCCGTCGCGGCGATAAAAGGAGAGATCCACCTTTCGCAGCAGCCGCTGACCTTTGCCGTGCCGGCATTTATCGCGCCGCATTTTAGCTGGTCATCGCTGCTCGGCATTGGCGTTCCCTTTTTTATAGTGACGATGGCCTCACAGAATGCACCCGGCATCGCCACGCTGAAAGCGGCAGGCTATCCGGTGCCCGTTTCGCCGCTGATGAGCTGGACCGGGCTGGCTTCGCTGCTGCTCTCTCCTTTCGGCGGTTTTTCCGTCTGTATCGCGGCCATTACGGCGGCAATCTGTATGGGGCCGGACGTGCATCCCGATCCGCAGCGTCGCTACTGGGGCGCGGTCTGCGCAGGCTTTTTCTATCTGCTGGCGGGCCTGTTTGGCGGCGCGATTGGTCAGCTGTTCAGCGCGCTGCCGCCTGCGCTTATTCATACCCTCGCCGGGCTGGCGCTGCTGGGAACAATAGCGGGCAGCCTGCAGCGCGCGCTGGCGAAGGATAAACAACGTGACGCGGCGGTGATTACCTTTCTGATCACGGCGTCGGGCCTGTCGCTACTGGGGATTGGCGCGGCGTTCTGGGGGCTGGTGGGTGGGATAGTGGCGCATCTGGTTTTTTGTTTGCCACGCCGCTAAGACGGGTTGCCGATTTGAGCGCTATTTTACCGGCTGGCGTGACTGCCGTTGCGCCAGAGACTATGCGCACGGCCTGCTGTATCAGCCACGCTGCCAAAGGCAAAGCACAGATACAGTCGTGACTCAGAGCGCTAATCACCTTGCGGGCCTCCTCGCTATAATGAGGATTACCCGGCGCGCTGCGTGCCGGGCGCAACCAAAGAGGTGAAATTTGATTAAATATAGCGTGTTATACCCGAACGTTGAAAACGGTGAGTTCGATCATGACTACTATCGCGATGTGCATCTGCCGCTGATCCAGGCAAGGATGGGCGACTATCTGGTGTCCTTCTCCATCGACAAAATCATTGGCACACCTGAAGGTACGCCAGCACCCTATGTTGCCGCCTGCCATCTGGTTTGCCGCTCTGTCGAGGATCTGCAAAAAGGCATGGAAGGCCATATCGATGAGATTGTGGGTGATGTGGCAAACTTCACCAATATCACGTCAGTGAAGTGGATTTCTGAAGTCGTGGCGTAACACGAGCGAAAAAAGGCGGGGAGAAATCCCGCCTGAGCCTTATTTCTGCCTGAGAAACGTAACGGCAATCATATACACAATCGCAAAAGCCATGCAGAAAAAGGACGGCAGGTTGCCGTCCCATATGGCATGGGTTACTTGATCTTCGCCAGCAGACGCTGCACAAATTCCGGCACCACCTCGCTTGCCAGTCCGTACTCTTTCTCTTCGAATTCGCTGCCGACCTGGCTTGGCTCCAGGTTCAGCTCGACGGTGTGGGCGCCCTGCAGTTTCGCCTCATGCACAAAGCCCGCAGCCGGATAGACGTGGCCGGAGGTGCCGATAGCGATAAAGTAGTCCGCCTGCGCCAGCGCCTGATAGATCTCATCCATCTGTAGCGGCATTTCGCCAAACCACACCACGTGCGGCCGCAGCACCGACGGGAACTGACAGCAGTGGCAGCGATCGTCTTCCTTAACGTCTTCCTGCCAGTGCAGCACCTGGCCGCTGGAGACGCAGCGTACCTTCAGCAGCTCGCCGTGCATATGGATAACGTTACGGCTGCCCGCGCGTTCGTGCAGGTTATCAATATTTTGCGTTACCAGCAGAAAGTGGTCGCCCAGCGCGGCCTCCAGCTCGGCCAACGCTGTATGCGCCGCATTGGGCTGGATATCACCGCTGGTCAGCTGGCGACGGCGGGCGTTATAAAACGCCTGCACTTTTTGCGGATCGCGCGCGAAGCCTTCCGGCGTCGCCACGTCTTCCACCTTGTGCTCCTCCCACAGGCCGTCGGCAGCCCGGAAAGTGCGGATCCCCGACTCGGCAGAGATACCTGCGCCGGTCAGGACAACAACTCGCGGTAAAGGATGCATGGCGATCTCCAGATTGCGGTCGCGTTCGAAAATGCGCTGACGCAAACGCTGCTGCACCTTGCGTCGGGTTTTCTTGTAGCGAGCCAGTCTCAGCCGGCGACGGGGTGTACGCATGTTAAATCCTCTAATCCTTAATGTGCAAAAAAGCGGCGCCGCGCGTGCCGCCTGCATCGCCATGGCGGGCTTTGGCAAAACGCGGCGGCTTTGCTCGCGGCAGCAGATGCGTTGCCACCTGCTGCTCCAGCCCGTCGTAAAGCGCGCCAAAACCAGACAGCCCGCCGCCCAGCACCACCAGATGCGGATCCACCAGCGTCAGCCAGTTTGCCAGGCAAACGGCCAACAGCGCCTGATAGCGGGCGGTATGGGCTATGGCCTGCTCGTCCCGTTGATAATAACGGCTGGCGATTTCCGGCGCACTGAGATCTGACTGATTATGCAGCCGCCACAGGCGGGCAAAGCCCGGCCCGGAAAGCCACGGCTCGATACAGCCGCGCTTGCCGCAGCCGCAGAGAGGCTGCGCCACGTCGCGGCCCAGCACTTCCAGCGCATCCAGCGGCAGCCGCATATGGCCAAACTCGCCTGCGACGAAGTTGCGTCCGGTCAGCGGTTTGCCTTCCACTATCAGCCCGCCGCCCACGCCGGTGCCCAGGATCAGCCCCAGCACCACCGGATAGGCTTTGAACTCGTCGTCCCAGGCTTCCGACAGCGCAAAACAGTTGGCGTCATTATCAATACGCACTTCCCGCCCCAGCCGCTGGCTCAGATCCGCCTGCAGGCGCTGTCCCTGCGCCGCCGGCACGTTGGCGGTAAAGACCGTGCCGTCATCCGGCACGGGCAGCCCAGGGATGCCCATACCGACGCTGCCCCGCGTGCCGCAGAACTTATCGGCTTCGTCCGTCATCGCCGCCAGCCTGTCGAGCAGCTGCGCGTAATCATGCGTGGGCGTGGCGGCGCGCTGGCTCCAGATAAGCTGGCGCTGCTCGTTATAGACGCCAAGCGCGATTTTGCTGCCGCCGACGTCAAAGCCGTAATACATGCTACTGCCCACTCAGCACGCGCGCCGGATCGATGCGGCTGGCGCGTCTGGCCGGATACCAGCTGGCGATCAGGCTCAGCAGCAGCGAGGTAAGCAGCACGATGCCCACATCCTGCCAGTGCACTTCTGACGGCAGAAAATCGATAAAATAGATATCGCCGGACAGGAAGTGGTAGCCGGTTAAGGTTTCGATACCGTGGATAATCGGCGTCAGGTTAAAGGCCGCCAGCACGCCGACCACCACGCCGCTGACGCTGCCCAGCAGGCCAGCCATCAGCCCGTACCAGACAAAAATAGCGCGGATCAGTCCGTCCCTGGCGCCCAGCGTGCGCAGCACCGCGATATCGCCGCTCTTGTCCTTCACCGCCATGACCAGCGTGGAGACAATGTTAAAACAGGCCACGCCGATCACCAGCACCATTGCCAGATACATAATGGCGCGGATCATCTGGATGTCGCGGTACATATAGCCGTAGGTGCCAATCCAGCTGCGGATATAGACATAGGCGTGCGTCACTTCGCCCGCGTCCCGCACCAGCTTCTGCGCGGCAAACGGATTGGTCATCTTCAGCGCGATGCCCGTGACACTGTCACGCATCGCCAGATAATTTTGCGCATCCTGCAACGGCACCAGCGCCAGGCTGTGATCCAACATCCCGCTCAGCGCCAGAATGCCGCTGACCTGAAGGCGCACGCGTTTCGGCTGGAGCAGCTTATGTTCGGGATCGCTGTTGGGGATCATAATAGTCAGCCAGTCGCCCTGCTTTACCTTCAGGCTGTTGGCGACGCCCTGACCTAAAATAATCTGCTGCTTGCCCGCGCCGAAGCTTTGCCAGGCATTATTCTGCACATAGGCAGGCAGCGCGCTCAGTTTGGTTTCCTGCTGCGGATCGACGCCTTTAACCTGGATCGCCTGAAGCTTTGCGCCGCTCTCAATCAGGCCGGTGAAATTGATATAGGGTGCAGCCGCCGCAATGCCCGGAACCTGCTCCACCTTCGGCAGCAGCGACTGCCAGCCGGTAAAGGGCTGGTTGACCGGTTCGATTTCACCGTGCGGCACCACGGCCAGAATGCGGTTATTCAGCTCGCGTTCGAAGCCGTTCATGGCGCTGAGGCCAATAATCAGCACCGCCACGCCCAGCGCAATGCCAACCGTAGAGATCGCTGAAATCAGCGATACCATACCGCCGCGACGGCGCCCACGGCTGAAGCGCAGGCCCAGGAGCAGAGAAAGAGAACTTGCCATTACGCCATGCCCGCCAGCGTCAGTTCTTCGCTGAGCACGCCGTCACGCATTTCCATCTGGCGGTTAAGCCGCTTCGCCAGATGCAGATCGTGCGTCACCACCAGAAAAGCGGTGCCCTGACGCACGTTCAGTTCGCCCAGCAGATCGAAAATGGCGTCGGCGTTGCGCGCGTCCAGGTTGCCGGTCGGCTCATCCGCCAGCACCAGACGCGGATTGTTTACCAGCGCGCGGGCAATCGCCACGCGTTGCCGTTCCCCGCCCGAAAGCTCGGAAGGCCGGTGCGCCGCCCGCTTTTCCAGACCAACCGCACGCAGCATATCAATGGCTTTCGCCTCGGCCTGCGCCTTGCTGGCCTTGCCAATCAGCAGCGGCATGGCGACGTTTTCCAGCGCGCTGAAATCGGGCAGCAGATGGTGGAACTGATAGATAAAGCCCAGCTCGCGGTTGCGCAACTCCGCCTTTGCCGACGAAGACATGCCGTTCAGCGACTTGCCGTTAAACACCACGTCGCCGGAGGTTGGCGTATCCAGCCCGCCCAGCAAGTGCATCAGGGTGCTTTTGCCGGAGCCGGAGCTGCCAACAATCGCCATCATTTCGCCAGGCGCCACGCTGAAAGAAACATTACGCAAGACGTCTGTCTGGACGCTGCCTTCCTGGTAGCGTTTGCACAGGTTGTCGCACTGCAACAGAATCGGGTTACTCATAACGTAAAGCCTCAGCGGGTTGAACGGCGGCGGCGCGCCAGGAGGGATAGAGCGTGGAAAGCAACGCCACGGCCATCGCGATAACAACAATGGTGGCCACCTGAACGGCGGAAATCTCGACGGGCAGCGCCGCGCCATCCAGGAAGATGCCGATCAGCGGCATCAGATTATTCAGCTGGCTGGCAAGCAGCACGCCCAGCAGCGCGCCGACCAGCGAGCCAACGATGCCGGCGGTTGCGCCCTGCACCATAAATACCAGCACAATTTGCCGGCGGGTCAGCCCCTGAGTTTGCAGGATCGCCACTTCGCCCTGCTTTTCCATAATCAGCAGGCCCAGCGAGGTGATGATATTAAACGCGGCGACGGCGACAATCAGGCTGAGCAGCAGCCCCATCATGTTTTTCTCCATCTTCACCGCCTGGAACAGCTCGCCCTTGCGCTCGCGCCAGTCTTTCCAGACCAGGCCGTCCGGCAGCTTCTGCTCGCTGAGCGTATCCACCTGGAGAGGTTTGTCCAGCCACAGCCGCCAGCCGGTGATATGGCCAGCCGGATAGCGCATCAGGCGCGAGGCGTCCTGCTGGTTGACCAGGATCTGATAGCCGTCCACCTCGCTGTTGGCGGCGAACGTGCCGATAACGGTAAACAGGCGCTGGCTGGGCAGCCGCCCCATCGGCGTAAACTGGCTGGCGGACGGCACCATCAGCCGCAGCTGGTCGCCGCGCTTCAGCCCAAGCTGTTCCGCCAGCTGTTCGCCGACGATAATGCGGTACTGATTGGGCTGTAGGTCGCTCTGCTTCACATTGGCGAGATACGGCGTCAGCGGATCCGGCTCGTCAGGGTTGATGCCCAGCATAACGCCGACGCCGACGCTGCGGGCGCTTTGCAGCACCACGTCGCCGGTGGTCAGCGGCGTGACGCGACTGACGCCTTTCAGCTGCAGCGAATCCGCCGGCACCTGCTGCGGGTCGATCGAGCCTTTCTCGCTGCTAATCAGCGCCTGGGGCATCAGGTTTAAGGTGCTTTTTTCCAGCTCGTGTTCAAAGCCGTTCATCACCGACAGCACGGTGACCAGCGCCAGCACCCCCAGCGTGATGCCGATGGCGGAAAGCCAGGATACAAACCGCCCGAAGCGGTCTGATGCTCGCCCGCGCATATAACGCAGGCCGATAAATAACGCGACAGGTTGATACATGTAATCCGTCTTCTGGCGGTAATAAGGCAAAAAGTGATCGAAGATGATAAAGGTTAGCCCGGCGTTATGGAACCTCTAAGCCGCTGACTCTTTTGCTAAGTTTTGTTATCTCTTGCGACACGCGCTTTTATTGGCGAAATATCACACTAAAAACGACCGTTAATTACTCAATTATTACGCAAAAAAGGGCATAGACTTAATTATCCCTTAAAGGGAGCAGCGTAGAGTAAAGGCGGGAGTGGTCATAATGTCAAAGTATGAAAAAGGCAGTATTGTCCGGCATAAAACGGGCGAAATTAAAGGACTGGTCGTCAACGTGTTTGAACAGGGCGATGCGCCGGCGGGCTATTACGTGAAGTGGGACGATGGCAATCACAGCTATCACGGCGAAAAAGAACTCATTTGGGCAAACATTGACCGACCCAGAATGCACTACACCCAACAATCGCCGAAATAGAGGTATACTCGGTTAGCCGAACAGGAAACGCGTCGTTTTCTGCTCTCCCTTTATGTGAAGAGACCGACTAACTGACTATGCCTGAACAAGCCCGATATACCCTGCCAGCAAAAGCAGGCGACCAGCGCCAGCTGGGACAATTAACCGGTGCCGCCTGTGCGGTGGAATGTGCTGAAATCCTGGCGCGACACGGCGGCCCCGTGATGCTTATCGCACCGGATATGCAAACCTCGCTGCGGCTGCAGGATGAAATCCGCCAGTTTACCGATGAGCCGGTATTAACGCTGGCCGACTGGGAAACGCTGCCTTTCGACAGCTTTTCGCCGCATCAGGAAATCATCTCTTCCCGTCTCTCCACGCTTTATAATCTGCCCTCGCTGGAAAAAGGCGTGCTGATCCTGCCGGTTAACACGCTGATGCAGCGCGTCTGTCCGCACAGCTTTCTGCATGGCCATGCGCTGGTGATGCGCAAGGGCCAGCGCCTGTCGCGGGATACGCTGCGTTCCCAGCTGGAGCAGGCAGGCTACCGTCACGTCGATCAGGTGATGGAGCACGGCGAATACGCCACGCGCGGCGCGCTGCTGGACCTCTATCCGATGGGCAGCGAGCAGCCTTACCGCATCGACTTTTTCGATGATGAAATCGACAGCCTGCGCCTGTTCGACGTCGACAGCCAGCGCACGCTGGAAGAGGTCGAGGCGATCAATCTTTTGCCCGCGCACGAGTTTCCTACGGACAAAGCGGCCATTGAGCTGTTCCGCACCCAGTGGCGCGAGCACTTTGACGTCCGACGCGAGGCCGAGCACATTTACCAGCAGGTCAGCAAAGGCACGCTGCCGTCCGGTATCGAATACTGGCAGCCGCTCTTTTTTGAGCAGTCGCTGCCCGCGCTGTTCAGCTATCTTCCAGCCAATACGCTGCTGATTAACACCGGCGATCTGGAAGGCGCAGCGGAACGCTTCTGGCAGGAAGTGATGGCGCGCTTTGAAAACCGTCGCGTCGATCCGATGCGTCCGCTGCTGCCGCCGGAAAAGCTGTGGCTGCGCACCAACGAACTGTTCAGCGAGCTGAAAAACTGGCCGCGCGTGCAGCTGAAAAACGAGGCGCTGCCGGAAAAAGCCGTCAACACTAACCTGGGCTATCAGCCGCTGCCCGACCTGGCCGTCCAGGCGCAGGCGAAAGCGCCGCTGGATGCGCTGCGTCGTTTTCTGGAATCGTTCAGCGGCCCGGTGATTTTTTCGGTAGAGAGCGAAGGCCGTCGCGAGGCGCTTCAGGAGCTGCTGGCCCGCATCAAGCTGGTGCCGAAGACCATTCACGCGCTGCATGAGGCGGAGCAGCCCGGCGCTTACCTGATTGTCGGCGCCAGCGAGCACGGCTTTATCGACAGCCTGCGCAATCGCGCGCTGATTTGCGAAAGCGATCTGCTGGGCGAGCGCGTCAGCCGCCGCCGTCAGGACACGCGCCGCTCTATCAACCCGGACGTGCTGATCCGCAACCTGGCCGAGCTGCATCCCGGCCAGCCGGTGGTGCATCTTGAGCACGGCGTCGGCCGCTATATTGGCCTGACCACGCTGGAAACCGGCGGCATCACGGCGGAATACCTGATGCTGACCTATGCCGGAGACGCCAAACTCTACGTGCCGGTCTCCTCGCTGCATCTGATTAGCCGCTATGCCGGCGGCGCGGACGAAAACGCGCCGCTGCACAAGCTCGGCAGCGATGCCTGGTCGCGCGCGCGGCAGAAAGCAGCGGAAAAAGTCCGCGACGTGGCGGCCGAGCTGCTGGATATCTATGCTCAGCGAGCGGCAAAAGCGGGCTTTGCCTTTAAGCACGATCGCGAGCAGTATCAGCTGTTTTGCGACAGTTTCCCGTTTGAAACCACGCCGGATCAGGCGCAGGCGATTAACGCGGTGCTCAGCGATATGTGCCAGCCGCTGGCGATGGATCGCCTGGTGTGCGGCGACGTCGGCTTTGGTAAAACCGAAGTGGCGATGCGCGCCGCTTTCCTCGCGGTAGAGAACCACAAGCAGGTTGCGGTGCTGGTGCCGACCACCCTGCTCGCCCAGCAGCATTACGATAACTTCCGCGATCGCTTCGCCAACTGGCCGGTGCGCATTGAAATGCTCTCCCGTTTCCGCAGCGCAAAAGAGCAGGCGCAGATCCTGGAAGAAGCGCGTGAAGGCAAAATTGATATTCTGATCGGCACCCATAAGCTGCTGCAAAGCGAAATCAAATGGCGCGATCTGGGGCTGCTGATTGTGGATGAAGAGCACCGCTTCGGCGTGCGCCATAAAGAGCGCATCAAGGCGATGCGGGCCGATGTTGATATTCTGACGCTGACCGCGACGCCTATCCCCCGCACGCTGAATATGGCGATGAGCGGCATGCGCGACCTGTCGATTATCGCCACGCCGCCTGCCCGTCGTCTGGCGGTGAAAACCTTTGTCCGCGAGTTCGATAATCTGGTGGTACGCGAAGCTATCCTGCGTGAAGTGCTGCGCGGCGGCCAGGTTTATTACCTTTACAACGATGTGGAGAACATCGAAAAAGCCGCCCATCGCATTGCGGAGCTGGTGCCGGAAGCGCGCGTCGCCGTGGGGCATGGCCAGATGCGCGAGCGCGATCTGGAACGGGTGATGAACGATTTCCATCATCAGCGCTTTAACGTGCTGGTCTGCACCACGATTATTGAAACCGGCATCGATATCCCGACCGCGAATACCATTATTATCGAGCGCGCCGACCATTTTGGCCTGGCGCAGCTGCATCAGCTACGCGGCCGCGTGGGCCGTTCGCATCATCAGGCCTATGCGTGGCTGCTGACACCGCATCCAAAAGCGATGACCACCGACGCGCACAAGCGTCTGGAGGCGATCGCCTCGCTGGAGGATCTGGGCGCCGGTTTTGCGCTGGCAACGCACGATCTGGAAATTCGCGGCGCGGGCGAGCTGCTGGGCGAGGATCAGAGCGGCCAGATGGAGACGATTGGCTTCTCGCTGTATATGGAGCTGCTGGAAAACGCCGTGGACGCGCTGAAGGAAGGCCGTGAGCCGTCGCTGGAAGATCTGACCAACAGCCAGACCGATATCGAACTGCGGATGCCGTCGCTGCTGCCGGACGATTATATTCCGGATGTGAATACCCGCCTGTCGTTCTATAAGCGCATCGCCAGCGCGCAGCAGGAAGGCGAGCTGGACGATTTGAAAGTGGAGCTTATAGACCGCTTCGGCCAGCTGCCGGACCCGGCGCGCAACCTGCTGGATATCGCCACGCTGCGCCTGCTGGCGAAGAAAATTGGCATCCGGCGCGTTGAAGCGAGCGAGAAAGGCGGTTTTATCGAGTTTGCGGAGAAAAACAAAGCCGACCCGTCCTGGCTGATTGGCCTGTTGCAAAAAGAGCCGCAGAACTGGCGGCTTGACGGCCCAACGAAGCTGAAGTTTGTGCGCGACCTCGCCGAGCGCAAGCTGCGGGTGAAATGGGTGCGCGACTTTATGACGCAGGTGCTGGAAAACGCCGCCTGATGCGTCTGCTGCCGTTGCCGCCTGCCCTCAGCAGGCTGCAACGGCGTGCTTTACCGAACAGGTGCACGGTTAGCCTGAGCATAACAGGCTAACACGATTATTCTCCGCTAAAACTCTGCACGCCGCGCTATTCTTCGTTCGACGAAATGCCCAACATAAAGCCATCTATCTCTTCTATTTTAATCCTTAACAGCCCGTTTTTATGATGCGAGAACTTTTCCGATCCTAACCGGAAGGCGACATCTTTCAGATGCAAAAAATTAAGCGGCACTGACGCGTCGTCATCTTCCGGCGTGTAGTACGCCTCGCCGGTGCGTTTAAAATAATTCGCTATCGCCTGCTCTACCGTGCCTTCCTGCGCGTCGCCAAAAAACTCGACGATTTTCTCGTAATATTCCTTACCGGAAATGGTGTTGCCCGTTACCAGCGCGCCTTTTACAAACAGCGTAACGCCCAGGCCGACGCCCAATTTACTGGCGATATTAGCGATAAAGTTCAGATCGGCGTCGCGCATTTTACTGGCGAACACGTTAGTCATTTCACTTTGTTCAGACATGCCGTTCTCCTTGCCGTTATAAAGGGGATCTATCAACTACCTTAATGAGTTTAGTGGAGAACGGGTCGCTGACCAGTCGGACGCCGATCGCCGATTTTCCGCCGCTGACCGTCTGGCGAGGATTGCCTGTCCGCCCCGACTTGCCGTTATTTATCGTTGAATAGCCTGTCGTCCGGCACAGAAATCGGTTTCAGCAATGGTAAAAAAAGATATTAACCAAGCGAGGTACGTCAGAGAAAAACATTAATGCAGTTTGTGGAACTGCCTCGCATTTTATCGTTGCGTTTTCAGCGAGTTTGCACAGGAGAAGGCGTATATTTAAGCAATGAGGGAAGACAGGAAGAAGGAGAAGAGAGATGTTTTTAGCGCGGTAATAACGGGGTGGAGCCCGCTATCACCGCTAACCACAAATAACTGTTTGGGAGTTAATCATGGCTAAGAAGGATTGTAAGTCAGAACCGCGCGTAACTGAAGCGCCGCAGCCGACCACTCGCTGCGAGTTTTACAGCCGCGCCGCGCACCGAGCAATATTTTTACGCGGCGAGTGGATAGAGCAGGCAGGCTTTGCCGAAGGGATGCCGCTGAAAGTACGCGTGATGCCGGAATGTATTGTGATCACGGCGCAAAACGGCCGCGAGCTGTGGGGCTGTGTTGAGGGATTGAGCGTAGCGCATATCAATCATAAAAAGGTGAAGCAGTGGATAAAGGATTTCCCCGGCGCGTTGCAGGATAGCGACGATGCACCAGTGTTCAGGCGGAGTAACGGGGGCTTTGTGTAAGCCATCCTGGCTTGTCAGGACAAGCTTATTCAGGTAATGGCGTAAGGGAAGAATAATAATTTTTTATTTTATCCAGAATTGCCGCTATTTCACTGCTGGCAAGGGTGATTTCAGCAATGTTCAGTGCCTTTTTATCGACCCATTCATAGCGGTCGCTATCCTTTTTTTGCACAAGGCGCTGCGTTCTGGCTGCCAGGATCCTGACCATCTTGCCATCGGAAACAGCAAAAACAGAGGCGCCGCTTTCGGAAATATTTTCTGTATCTGCACGGTAAACAGGATCCCCTTCCGGGTACTCCTCCTCTGCCGTGCTTTCTGGCCAGGTCAGACTATATAAATATTTGAAAGCGTCAGGCGCGGGCATAGCGAACACCTCTGCATTTATCGGCGGCGTGTACAGGGCATTAGCGGGATCCAGGAGTGTATTAACATCCACACAGAGCGTTGCCGTCCTTAAATCCTGCGGGAAAAAGTTGCCGTCAATACTGTAGTAGAAAAGCCCATTGTAGAAAGAGCCTGAAGGAGGATTCCAGTCAGGAATACATTCAGCAAATATGGCAAAACGATAAGGATCACCAAAAAACATTTTCTACGCTCATTGTTAATTGAATCATTTCGTTTCAATAGCTATTCGAGGTAATAAACCCCGACAGTTTAGCCGGGGTTCATACAGGGAGAAATCAGAAACGATACCCAAGACCGATATTAAAACCGTTTATCGCTACGTCATCATTGAATTTAACTCGCGTGCCTTCATAACCGATATTTACGGAAAGATAGTCTGTCGGATTAATAGCCACGCCAGCACCATAAGCAAACGACGTTTTGCTTGCATTATCCTCTTCTGAATACGCAGAAAGATAGGTCGTTTTGTCTTCTACTTTTGTATGCGCCATACCGGCAAGGGCATAGAGGCTGACGTAGTCGTTAATACGCCAGGCCGGGCCAGCCATAAACGAGTAATATTTCACATCCGTTTTGCCATCATAACCGCTAATATCGTCAAAAGCCTCAACCCTTTCAGAATAGCTGTCATCGCCTTTCATATAGCTAAAGGAACCGATAATGCTGACGGGTGAATCCCATTCATAGCGGTACTGAACGTTGACGCCGCGAATATTTTTAAAATCTTCGACCTTGCTCTGTGCATAGCCAACCGACAAAGTATGGCTGTCAGCCAATACGCCGGTGCTGACCAACAGGCCACTACAAACTAATGCCAATGCGGTAATTTTTACTTTCATTACTCATTCCCTTTTTTACTGAGTTGATTAAATCCCTGTATTTGAGATGGGATTGTACTAAATTTCTTGCCGATACGTCATTAAAAAAATAGTTTTTTTTACTCGCCAGGCGGGTATTTCCCGCCATGATCTGCAGACTGCCTTTTATTTAAGCATTATTCCCAAACGAAACATTTCAGTTGGAAATAAAGGCTGCAATATTATTTCATCATTGAAAATGAATAACCTTGGTGATAAAGCTGTAACATCGTAGATATTTTCAGCAATTAAACTCAAATTTGTCCTGAAAACAGGAATATTTGCGTCATCTACAAGAACGAATACATCAGCATTTCTCATAGGACTTCTATTCAGTAAATCATCAATATTTTCATGATCGGAATGGTCAATTTCCGACCAGGAAATGGATCCACTTGCAAAAGGATATTTATTAAGGATATCAACAACTTCTTTCTTTTTCTGGCCTTCAATAATTTCGAAATCAGCACTAAGCGCTTTTTGACACTCTTCAAATAACGTCATGTTCTCTACCTGTTTAGCTGCTTCAATATCGTTTCAAAAACTTTTTCGTTACCCTCAAATGGTATGACCTGCTTAACCGCTTTTCCTGGCCCCTTACCTTGAGAATAATTCCATATATTAATATGAGTGCCTTTGTCTGGATCATAATCAACACGCCAACCAATTTTACCGTCGCTGGATTGCCGCCCAATAACTTTCCCATTTCCAGCACTTACTTCCAACCGCCCAATCACAGGTTTAGAATCAGCACCCAGATTACCGACAATATCCAATGCTTTATTTCGGGCGTTCTCCCAATTTTTCTCAGGGGAAAGTGTTTGTTCTATTCGATTTCCTGGTTGTGTACCAGTATTAATTTTCCCGAGCCCAGCAGCGATCCCTGCAGCACTCATCCCCACAGCCTGAGCCAGCGAATTCATCGCAAGCTGCTTCGCTTCAGGTGAATCACCAGACATCAATGCATTATGAATCGCCGCATTTCTGTCTGCTTCAAGCTGGATAGTTGTCACCTGAAGGATTGAAAGCTCGTTCTGATCTGCCGCGCTCAGTCCGCTATTAGCTCGCGCTTTTTCCAGCAGCTCACTGGTGCGGTTAGCATATTCGGTCTGCAATCTGCTGACTTCGTTTGCCTTATCAACGCAGTCCTTAGCGCCCGTACACTCAACAACTCGCTTCTGTTGTGCGGCTGAAATCTGCTTATATTTTTCAGTGACGGTTCCCTCACAAGACTTGTCACCCTGACACTGTATCATTTCCTGAACACGGGACTGATTCTGCTTAACGTTTAATGCATTATTCTCAACTACAAGCCTGGCTACTGGGATTGGAATCGAGCATTCATTCAGGTGGAGCTTTCTGGCTTTTTCTCTCCTTTAACCAGATTTTTATCCAGATCCCAAAACCCAAAATGAGGCCACCGACATATCCAGACTCAAAGAAAGATGAAAAAAAATCACTCCAACTAAAGGGGAAAAAGCCCTTTTTAAAATAAAAAATTACAGATGCAAGTAGTTCAGCTATAACATCGCCAATGAAAAATAAAGTCAGGCAACACAATATCAGTTTGACCAAACTAAATAGATTATTTTTTAGCATCGGTTTTATCCTTTTTATCGAGTTCATCTTTTACAGCATTCCCTGTTTTCTCACCTATGTAACCACCAAGAACCGTACCTGTTAAATCAGACACTGCATCTTTTCCAAGCTTTGAGCCGACCCCTTTTATTATTTTACCGCCTACGCCACCAATGACAGTACCCGCAGCCGCACCAGCCATAGAGTTAAGCGGTTCTTCTCCCTTAATCCCGCTTCCTATCGCTGCACCGCCCACATTGATAGGAGCTGAAGCAATGATGCCTTTTCCTGTTGTCGCGGCTGCTGTGACTCCCGCCATAATGACATCGACGTAACTGAACGGATCTTTTCCGGCAAGCTGAACGCCAGCATTCACTCCCACACCGATTGCTGCATTTGCTGCCATACCTTTCACAGTCATTCCCAGCACGCTTCCACCAAATATCAGTGGCGCATCACTAATACTGGCGTTCGATTTATGGTAACCCCAGGTATTCATTATCGACTGAGCCTTGCTCATCGCTTCAGAGTCAGGATTTCGTTTCACATAGTTCTGTTCCGACAGCAGTCCTTTAACCAGTTCCTGCGACACGGCCGGACCGTATTCCTTCTCCATCTCAGCCGCGTAAACTCGCAGATAACCTGCCAGCTCAGCCCGCTCTGTGCTGTTCATCTGGGCAGGGTCTTTAGTGAATTTGGATACCAGCGCATCGCTGCGTTTGTCGGCATTTTCAAGCTTTATCAGCTCATTAGCCGCCGCCAGTGATTTATCACCCTGTTTGATTTTCTCAATAGCCTTATCAAGCCTGTCTGAGGATGTGGCGCTGAGGAAGTTATTCTCAACCGCATTCTTCCCGGCCTGCGCGCCTGTTACCGCACTGCCGGCACTGTCCCCGGCAAGCCCGCCCGCCAGCCCCGCCGCGAGCGTCCCCAGCGCGCTGATGGTCTGACGCTGCTCCTCACTCAGGTCTGCACAGTCAACGCCCGGATAGAGCTGCTGTGCGATATACTCGCCCGCCACGCCGCCTGACGCTCCCGCCAGCGCCGAACCGCCCGACGCCTGCGCCACCGCCGCGCCCAGCACCGCGTGCGCTGTCAGGTTGCCTCAACGTTAATCACCTCTTTGCCGTTTGCATCCGTGGTGGTGGTCGCTTTATGTATCAGCTCGATCGCCACACCGCAGAAGCGGCCACGGAAGATCCCGGATGGGATGGTTGAGTGGCGGCCTGTCTGAGGTAACTGACTGGTTATAAGGTAAAATCCCGGCCTGGCCGGGATCTTTATTAGTCATCATATTGAAGATTTATGTTTATTTTTCCGGCTTGTATATCGACCGTTATTTCGCAGCCTGTCCAAACAGGTTTACCATTAGTCAAATTGTTATCTAAAAAGAAAGACTTATAAGCAAGTAAAGCATCTGTCAAATCAGCAACAGCCCTTCCATCAGGGGAAAACCAGCCCAGTTCTCCATTTTCATCTAAATAATCGAATTCATATTCCCCACCATCATTTTCATTAAAGATTTTAGCTCTTGCTATGATTTTTTTTGCATTTCCAGGTCCACACTCATACAAAATTTGACCTATTTTTTGCTCAAAATTTTTATCCTGCATCATTTGCCTCCTGGGGAATTTTTGAAATCAACGTTAACAGGTCTACCTCCATCAACTGAGTACTGAACAATTACCCTATCTGGCCTTATATTGTTACCTGAATATATTGGTTGAATATTGACATCAACCGTTTTGCCTTCTTTCAATGCGGTACCCCATGAGTTCTCCATTTTTTTCCATTGACTTTTATTAAGATTTCCATCCATAGGAAAAATATTAAGCTTTTCACCAGGTCCATTGAATATGCTGGCAATTAAATGACCACCTTCATCACCATTATTACCACATTTACCAGCCTTGCATTGCTGATAGGTGTTTCGGTCATTTTTGGACAGGCTTAGTGAGGCATTCACCTTTGTTGTGCGGCTCAAATCATCAGTATGATAGGTTTTATTTCCATCAACCTGATAGACCGTATTGGGTTCTGGTTTATTCAGTGTCTTATTCCACGCACCTTTCTTACCGGGGTCAACAATAACGATATTTTTTGCGGCAGCTGTAGGAAGTTTACTTCCTTTACTCACGCCTCCCAGCGCACTTAACGCTACGCCCGCAATAATATCAGCCTGAGCTTGATCGAGGCCATATTTCGCCATGACCTGCTCAGACATTTTATTGCTGGCAACGATCCCGTCCGCGTCCATCTGGTGCGCCCAGGTCGCCGTCAGATCGTAGACCATCTTGATCGGGATGTCTTCGCCCATTGCCCGATCTATTGCATGCTTCACCGCCATGCTGTCGGCCAGCACGTCGCCGTATTTCTGCTGACAGGTTGTCGGGTTGGTTGCACAGTCGCTTATTAGTTGCTTCTGCTGTGTGGTACTTAGCTCTTCGTATTTTTTGATAATGCCGCCACAGTCAGCGCCTCCAGCCTGACAGGACTTCATTTCAGCGGACCAGGCATCTATCTGTTTGCTGCTCAGCCAGTTATTCTCAACCGCATTCTTCCCGGCCTGCGCGCCCGTCACCGCACCGCCCGCACTGCCCCCGGCAAGCCCGCCCGCCAGCCCCGCCGCCAGCGTCCCCAGCGCGCTGATGGTCTGACGCTCCTCCTCGCTCAGGTCTGCACGGTCCACGCCCGGATAGAGCTGCTGCGCGATATACTCGCCCGCCGCGCCCAGCACCGCGTGCGCTATCAGGTTTGCCTCGACGTTCACCACCTCTTTGCCGTTTGCATCCGTGGTGGTGGTCGCTTTATGTATCAGCTCCGCCAGATACGGCGCCGCACCGCCCGCAACGGCTGCCGCCAGCAGTTTCGGGTCCAGCTTCGCCTTCTCGCCGGCTATCTGGCCCTGCGTCCTCACGATATCGCTG